>NZ_LR215037.1:0-600000 GCF_900660665.1 Mycoplasmopsis maculosa | reverse complement strand
TTCTATTGTCGGTGGAATGAAAAATGAAGTTTCTGATTTAGAAGAAAAAATCGAAAAAATAGTTATAAAAGCCGTAGATATAGAATTTGAAAAGAAAGACACAATGTTTTTACTAAAACGTGGGAAACAAACTTGAAATGGATTTGTTTTTAATAATGATCATATAGGATATACAAGATTTTTATCAAATAGAGATAACAACGTAATTAACAGCATTTATGATAATATGAGACAAAATTTAAGAGAAAGTGGTTTACAAGTTTCTGATGAATTCAAGAATGCTATTATTTCTTCTTCATTTATTCCTAATCATTTAAAATCAAACGGTAAACTAGCTATAAGAAGTAAGATAAAAATAGATATAAGTCAACAACAAAAAGATGAGTTAATTAGACAAGGTTATCCAAATTTAAAGATTACTTATAGAACTCCTTTTGATAATACAAATAAATCATTTTCAATAGATTTAACACAAAGATTAGGTTTTACAGGAATGAATTTAGGAGAACATAGTCCTAATTCAAATAATATTTTAGTAAGTTCTATCACGGCAAATGAAAATGTTTGAGGGGATGATAATTTTTTAGCTTCACAGTATAATTTAGGAATAAATAAATTTACTATTTATTTAGTATATATGGAAACTTCAGCAGGTTATGAAATAGCTGAATTTATAGATTTATATACTACTGCAAGAGCTGAACATGAAAGATCATTAGGAGCTTCATATTCATTTTCTACTTTGATTAGAGCTAAAAGAACAAATAACTCTTTAACATCAGTTTCAGTTCCTTCATATATTTATAATGATGGAAATAATAATATAGCTGAAATGACTAATAGAATTAATAAATCATTAACAAATGCAGGTTCAGCAAACACTTTTTATACTGACATTTCTCCAATGTTGGGATTAGATCAATCATTAACATATCAAAACTTTGGTAGATTTGATTCTTCGAATCCAAACTATAGAAAAACATTTATAAGTGATAATTTAGTAGTTAAAAATGGAATAAGTTTTGCTAATATCGCTTTTTCAAAATAATTTATTAAAAAAATCATTGTTTAAAAAAGCAATGATTTTTATTATGCTAAAATATTAATTGAAACATATATGGGGGTGTAATGGCTTCGACATGTATGAGGTATTATGATAATTTAGTGGTCTGCAAACCTAAAGGCATCTAGGCTTTATATTCGCAAAAGAAGAAAAAGTTAACATTAATGAACAATTAATGTTCAATAACATTGCAACAGCAAATCAATTTGCTTTTGCTTAATAAAACCTTACAAAGTCTAGTTATGACGGTAAGTGGCTTAATATAACGCTCTTTTATATTAAGTTGGTTTAATGAGCTAGTTTATAGTTTCTTGCATAAAACTATAAATTAAAAAAATATGCAACATTATTAATTCTTTTTGTTTATTTTGGTTTTACTAATGTTACTATAAAATAGACTAAACTGTAAAAAGTTATTGTAAATATTTTGTATGTGGACTCGGGTTCAACTCCCGACATCTCCACCATATCTTTTTATTTTAAGACTAAATTAAAAACTCCTTTTTAGGAGTTTTTTTAATAAGAATAAAAAATAATGTAAAATAAAAATGCTATGTCCTTACAAAAAGATACAAAAACAACAAATAAAGAAGATTTAAATTTTACTGCTGTTCATGAAATAAATAAAATTAGAATTTTAACTAATGAAGAAATTGCAAATTTAGATCAAAATTCACGAGATGAAATATTAAAAGATACTGTAAATAATATAGATCCATCTAATGCAATAAAATATAGAAAGAATATTAAAAATATAATAATATCAGCAATTTTTATAACTTTATTTTTTATAACTTTAATAATTACAAATGTTTTATTAGTTCTTTATCTAATTGGAATAATTTAAGCCACAATACAATAGCTATTCTATTTTTTGTATTGTGGCTTTTTTTATTTTTAATTATTATTTTTATTGTATTCAAGTAACTCTTTGTGATAGTTTAATATTTCATCTTCAGTTTCTAATAATTCTATTTTAATTTCCTTTGTTTTAGAAATTATATGTACTTCTAATTAGCTATGTGGAGGAAGAGGGTATTCCATTAGAACAGTATGAGTAAAAAAATAATCTCAATTTTTTTATTAAAAATAAGATTTTAATATCTTCTTTATTCGAATTTTTATTATTAATTCATAAACCAAAAGTTTTAATTTTATTTTCTTTTTTTATTTTTTTCATAAAAAGCACCTATTAAAAAATCATTTTCAAACTCTTTTTTAAAAAACGAATGAAGCTCACTATCGTTTTTAAGGTGTTCTATTCTTTTATAAAAACTTTTATAATAATTTCTTTTATTATTTAGTTCACTTATTTTTGAATACTTATATATTTCTTCAAATTCTTCAATATTTTTTATAACTATATATTCATCATTATAAAATTTACTATCATGATTAGGGAATAAATCTAAATATTCAGCCATGTTACTTCAATGTGGTTTATTTAAATTACTAGGTCTTTATTTTTTAATTAAATAACGTATTTCTTCAATTTTTGATTCTTCTTTTTTTCTTGATAACTTCTTTATCATCGTCTTGATTTTTTATAGCATTACATAAACAAAATAAAAAAAGTTATGCTAGTTAATAAACCAAGGGGAATTAATTTCTTTTTATTCATTATTACCTATTATTAAATAAGATAAAGCTATTTTATCCTTAGCTAAATTTTTAATATTATTTGTTTTATTATAGTTTTCAATACCTAATTTTTTAGAATTAATATTTGAACTAAAGAAAAAACTTGGCAAAAATAATGTATTCTCTAGCGCAAATAATAAATTAAATTTTTTCTTTTCGTATTTATTCCCTTAATTTAATTTTTATTCTTATTATTTTATTCAAAATACAAGTTAAATAAATATGTGCGAAAAAAGTATAAAAAAAGAAAGCAATAATTACTGATATAAAAGCATTTAATTGATACTTTGTTTAAGTTTTTTTAAACTTATTTTTTATTTAGTATGCTAACTAATATCTATATGCTTTTTAAAAACAATAAAACATTTTTAGTTTAATAATAAATATCTCAAGCATGCTTGAGATATTTATATATTTTTTTGATTATTTTATTTGCTTTTTATAAAAGGTTTTACTTTTTTGAAGTATAAAACTCCTGAAATAATACTAAAAGCTAATGCAAAATATGTCGGGATATTATTTAATAAAATGTTTCATCAGCTTGCTCATAATATTTTGTAATAAATACCAATAATTGCAAATAATATTATAAAAATTATTGCAATAGTTTGAAAAATAGTTTTTAATTTTCCTCAAATAGAAGCAGCAACACTTATATTATTTTTAGCCATTAAAATTCTAAAAGCATCTACAAATATGTCTCTCACGATAAAAATAACAACTACTCAAATTGGCATAAAATTATTAACTGATAAAAATATCAATGTTGATGTGACAATAATTTTATCAGCTATAGGATCAAATAATTTTCCAAAATCTGTTACTAATTTACGTTTTCTTGCATAATATCCATCTAAAAAATCTGTTATCATAGCAGCAATAAATACAAGTAAAATTAAAGATAAAATTATTGTTCTAGCTATTAAATTCATATTCTCGTTTATATCTTTAAAATATCCAAATAAAATGAATAGAACTAATAATGGAATAAATAAAATTATTCTTGATAAAGTTAGTCTATTTGGTAGGTTCAACTTCTTCATATAATTCCTTTTTGTAAAACTCATCTATTTTTATTTTAAAATCATTAAATAACTCATTGTATTCATATTCTGAAATTTCTTTTTTAAATTTATTTATTTCTTTTAAAGAATCAACACAAGTCTTAGATCAATTATTTGATTTATTTTGATAAAAGTTTAAAAATATTTTTAAAACTTTATTTTCGTTATCTTTGCTATTTATAACATAATCCTTAAAATCTTCGTTGTTTTGAATAGTATCTAAATATTTAGTAGCTGTTCTTAAAAGTTGCATCATTTTAAATTTGCCAATAGAAACTTCAAACTCATCTAAGTATTTATCATTAACTGTTTTTAAAGCATCAAGTTGAATGAAAATGAGTTTTGCTTGTTCAAGACTTTTTTCTTTAAATAACTTTTCTTCTTTTGCACGTTTTCTTTTTTTAATTTTGTCTTTAATAACAGAATATGTAAAAATAGCAACTAATAATACAATTAACACAGCTAAAACTATTCACATTGCTGTATTACCCATTACACCTGATTGTCCCATATTCCTCCCTTATTTGGTTTTAAAATTATAATTAATTTATTATTAAATTAATAATAAATAACCCTTTAAAAGGATTATTTTTTATTTTTTTCAGCAAGATTTCTATAAAAAGCATCTCTTCTTTTTTTTATTTCTCACTTTTTTAGCATTTCTTCTTTATTTTGTTTTTCGATATCAAATTTAGTTCTAAAAACATAATCTATTATAGCTTCACCTAAACCATTTTGTTCTACAGAAGAAGTGTAAAAATTTGCTAATTTTTTAACAGGTTGGATAGCATTATCCATGACATAAGAAAATTTAGTAACTTCAAACATGCTTGCATCATTATAACTGTCTCCAATAGACATTACATAATTAATATCAACGTCTAAAAGTTCGCACATTTTTTTTATAGCTGTTCCTTTGTTAATATTATTAGGTGTTATTTCTAAATGTGTTTTTAAATTAACTATATTTAAATCAATTTTATTTTCTAATAAAATTTTATTAACATTATCAACTTTTTCTGGTGTGCTTTCATTTATGTAAATTTCTATTTTGAAGACGTTATCGTCAATTAATTCTTTTGTATCTAAAAAATTATCATACTCAAAAAAGTCAATTGCGCAAGAAACAGTGTTATGATGCTTATTAGTTATATAATAATTGTTTTTAGCAAAAACAATAACTTCAGCAATATTATTCTCTAATAATTTAATTACTTTTTTTACAATTTCTAAAGGTATTTCATCTACATGTGCAATTTCTTTTATTTTGTTGTCATATATAACACTACCACCGCTAAAAATAATGTAGCTAGCATTTAACTCATTCGCAATCTTTTTAACCTTATCAAGAGGTGGATTGCCAGTATTTAAAATAAAAGTTATATCATCATTTTTTATAGCATCATTAACAGATTTTATAACATTAGGATTAATATTTTTATCTGGATATCCATAAACTGTTCCATCTAAATCTGAAAAAACTATTCTTTTAATTTTCATATTTCACCTATTTTACTAATAAAGACTCGGCATCCATTTCACTAGGTTTATTAACTCCGATGTAATCTAAAACAGTAGGAGCTATGTTTGCTAATTTACCATCTTTTAATTTAACGTTTTTATCTGAACAAATTAACATAACGGGGCTACTTGTATGTTTTGTTGCAGGTTTTCCATTTAAATCTTCAGTAATTTCAGCATTTCCATGATCTGCTGTAATGAAAACGGTTATTTCATTTTTATTTGCAAATTCTATTACTCTTTTTATTTGTTGATCTAAAAATTCAACAGCTTCTATTGTAGATTTTAAGTTACCGGTATGACCTACCATATCGGGATTAGCATAATTCATAATTGTTACATCATAATTTAATGTTTCTTTTAATAATTCATCTGTAATTTCTTTAGCAGACATTTTTGGAGCATCTGCATAACTTTCTACTTTTAAAGAAGGAACCATAATTCTTTTTGAATTTTTGAATTCAATATCATTACCACCATCCATAAAATATGTAACATGAGCATATTTTTGAGTTTCAGCTAATCTTAATTGACTTTTTCCCGCTAATTCTAAAACCTTACCAATTGGCATATTAATTTGCATTTCGTCAAAAGCAATCATTGTGTCAATTCCTTCATATTTCATTAATGAAGCAAATTTAGAAATAACAACTTCATTTTTTGCTTTTTCTTCATAAAGTTTTGAACCAATAAACAAATGAGTTAGTTGTCTTGCTCTATCTGGGCGGAAATTAAAGAAAATAATTGAATCATTATCCTTAACAGAATTTGCGTTATTTAATTTTGCAGGGACAAAAAATTCATCAGTAATATCTTTTGAATATTGTTCTTCTACATATTCAATAACATCATTATATATATTGTCAGTTTTTCCTATTATTGCATCATAATGTTTTTCAACTCTATCGAACATTTTGTCTCTATCCATTCCATAGAATCTCCCGCCGATAGAGGCTATTTGATAGCCATATTTGTTTGTTTTTTCAACTAATTTTTTCAATGAATCTAATATTGATTTTGGTGCTACATCGCGGCCATCTCCAAAAGGGTGAACTGAAACTTTTTTAAGCCCATATTCATAAGCCATATCTAAAATTTCAAATAAATGATCTTCTAAAGAATGCACGCCACCAGGACTTAATAATCCCATTAAGTGTAATGTAGAGTTTCTTTTTAAAACATCGTTAAAAACTTCAAGTAAAACTTTATTTTTCTTGAAAGTACCGTCACTTAAAGCTTTTTTTATTAAACTTAAACCTGTATATACAACTGTTCCAGCACCTATATTTAAGTGGCCAACTTCACTGTTACCCATTTGTCCTTCTGGCAAGCCTACATATTCTCCGCTAGCTTGTATTATTGAATTTGGATACTCTTTAAATAATTTATCAAAAGTAGGCGTATTAGCTAATTTAAAACCATTTCCTTGTTCTTCGCTTCTTAAGCCAAGACCATCAATTACTATTAAAATTGCTTTTTTCATTTTTATCTCCTAATTAATATACTATATTAGTATATTATATACAACTAATGGAACTTTTTAAAACATGATTTAATTTTTAAGAAAAAAATATGTAAATTAAATTTATTTTTTGTAGCATTATTTTATTTTTTAAAAAATATACAAAAAAAAATCTAATATTGCTTTTTTATTGTATTGTTTGTTTTTTTAAAAAAAATATTCTTTTTTATACTTAAAAAAATAAGTTTTTAATTGCTAATTAAATATAAAATATTGTGTAATAATATTAAATATAAAAAGGTAAAGAATAATGAGTTATAAAGCGCTTTATAGAAAATATAGACCAAAATCATTTTCTGATGTAAAAGGTCAAGATCACATTGTCGAAACATTGAAAAATGTAGTAATTAATCACAAAATAAGTCATGGATATTTATTTTGTGGACCAAGAGGAGTGGGAAAAACTTCTTTAGCTAAAATTTTTGCTAATATAATAAATTGCTATCATTTAGAAGATGTTACAAAATTATGCGAAAATTGTTTAAATAATTTGAATAGCAACTTAGATATCATCGAGATGGATGCAGCTTCTAATAATGGTGTTGATTCTATAAGAGAATTAAAAGAAAAAATTGAACATTTACCTACAAAAGGAAATTATAAAGTGTATATAATTGACGAGGTTCATATGCTTTCAAAAGGTGCTTTCAATGCTCTTTTAAAAACGCTTGAAGAACCGCCTGCTCATGCAATATTTATTTTGGCAACTACTGATCCACAAAAAATACCTCCAACAATAATTTCAAGATTACAAAGATTTAATTTTAGAAGAATATCAACTAATACTATAGTTAACCAGTTAACTGAAATATTAGAAAAGGAAAATATAAAATTTGATTCCAAAGTTTTATATTATATTGCTAGATTAGCTACAGGTGGAATGAGAGATGCTTTATCTATTACTGAACAAGCAAATGCATATGGTAATGGAGAAATAAAATTAAAAGATGTTATATATGCTTTTGGAATAACTTCAAATCAACAATTAATTAGCTTGGCCAATAATCTTTTTAGAAACTTAACAGAAGAATCTATAAAAGAGTTTACTTTATTAAAGGAATCTGGGATTGACCCAAAAGAATTTGTTATTAGTTTTATAGATTTATTTAAAGACTATATTATTTACCAAAAAACCAATGACAAAGCTTTTTTGGATTTATTGATAGATGAAGAAATACAAGAATTAACTATAAATTATGATTTTGCTCAGAAAGCAATCGAATTTTTATATAAATTAAATAAAGAGTTATTTTATACTGATAATTACTTTCAACTAATAGAAATTTATTTAATAAAAATTTCTGAAATAAATAAAGATAATAAATCAATAAAAAATTTAAATAATAATGGGAATATTGAAAATATGAATTTTAAAGAAAACAAAAACAATCAAGATACTTTTGAAAAGGTTATAGCAACAACTCAAGAACTAGTAGTTCAAGTAAACCAAAATGAAAATAACATAGAAGCAATTGAAGATGATATTTTAACTGGTGTATTTGATTCAATTGATAATGAAGTTATTATTGATACAAGAGAATTGGGCATTCAAAGTGAAATATTAAATACAAAAACAACTATAATACCTGCTTTTGAGGAAAAATATAAAAAAATAGATAAGTTTGAGTCTAATTACTCAAAAGAAGAATTAATAAAAGCTCTTTATATTTGCGATATTCAAAGTAGAAGTAATTTTGATGCCTATTTACAAATTTTAATAGGCGATAATCTATTAAATGAATATTCTGATTTGGCAAGAGCTTTTAGTGAGGTTAAAATAAAAGCTGCCGGTAATAATTTTTTAGTTTTAACATCTGATAATTTACCAATTTTAAATTACTTGAGTAATATTGAAAATAAAGAAAATGTTCAAAATTTGTTAAAACAATATTTTAAAACAACAGTACGTTTAATTTTATGCGAAAAGAATTGATTTAAAGAAATAGCTTTATCAATTAAAAAAGAACGGGAAATGAATCCAAATAAACCTAAACCTCAATTCGATCAATTTACAAATATTGAAATAGAAAAAGAATTAAGCCCAAGTAAACAATTATTTGATAAACTTAACTTTTAAAAGGAGAAAAAATGGACCAAAATATGATTAGAAAATTGCAAAAAATGCAAGAAGAAATTCAACAAAAATCTGAATTGTTTATGGAAAAAGAATTTACATTAACAAAACAAGGCGTTACAGTAATTGCAAAAGGTAGTAAAAAAATAGTATCAATTAAAATTTCTGATACTGATCTTATTGATCCTGAAGACCCAGAAATATTAGAAGATGTTTTATCATTAGTTATTAATGAATTATTCATAATGATTGATGATGAACAAGAAGAAATGATGCCAAATATACCTGGCCTTGGTTTTTAAAAAATGGAAGAATCAAAAATTATTCAGGAATTTAAAGAGTTTATAACTAAAATTCCATCTATTACTAAAAAACAATCCGAAAAAATAACTAATTATTTATTGAATACTCCAAAGGAATTTTCTGAAGAATTAATAAATAATATAAGAAAATTAAAAGATAAAGTTTCTTTTTGTGAGAAATGCAATTTTATAAAAGAAAAAGAAAAATGTTTAAATTGTGCAAGAGAAGATGTTTGAAATATTTTGATGATTGTAGATAATATTCAAAATGCTAAAAAAATAATTTCATTAGATTTCTTTAAAGGATATTTTTATGTAATGCCTTATTTATTAGATTTAAATAATAAGGGCAACGATTATAATTTTCCTCAACTTTTGGAATTTATAAGAGAATATAATCCAGTCGAAACTGTAGTTGTCTTAAGTCCAACAATAGAAGGCGAATTAACTACTACTCACTTGCTTAAACTTTTTAAAAATAATAATATAAATGCATCCAGAGCAGCAATTGGAATGCCTCTTGGATCTAATATAGAATATCTTGATGAGTTTACATTAAAACAATCTATAGAGAATAGAAAAAATAACTAGGAGCTAATATGTTTATAACTTTTGAAGGACCAGATGGAAGTGGAAAAACAACATTAATAAGTGAATTAATCCAGAGATTAATAAAAGCTAAACCATCATTAAAATATATCTTAACAAGAGAACCAGGTGGAAGAGATATAAAAGAAGCTGAAAATATAAGAAAAATTATTTTAGACAAGGAAAGTCATTTATCACCAATTTCAGAAGCACTTTTATATACAGCAAGTAGAAGAATCCACATTGAAAGAGTTATTTGGCCAGCTTTAAAAGAAAATAAATTGATATTGTGCGATAGATATGTAGATAGTTTTTATGCTTATCAAGGCGTAGCAAGAAATTTAGGTTTAGACTTTACTAAAAAGCTAACAGAATTAGTAATAGAAAACACATTGCCTGATTTAACTATATTTTTATTTATTACAGCTGAACAAAGTAGTCATCGTAGAAATATAAGCAGAATTGTTACAGATCGTTTGGATGCAGAATCTAACGAGTTTCATAAAAGAGTTATAAACGGCTATGAAGAACTAATAAAAAACGATCCTGAACGTTTTATTGTAGCTGATGGGTGACAAAGCATAGAAGATTTAACTAATGATGTTTATGAAAAATTGATGAAAAATGAAAAATTTAAAAAGTGATTTGATAATATATAATGATAAGTAAAAATTCAATAAATTTAATCGATAATACCTTTCAAATAGATAAATTAGCGCATTGTTATATAATATCAGGATCTGGAAAAATTAATTTAAACGAGATATTAATTTATATAATAAATAAAATAAATTATGAAAAAATCGATAGTTTAAATATCGAAACTTTACCGGGAAACATATTATTTTTTGAAAAAGAACTTTCAAAAGAAAAAATAGTATCTGTTTTAGAAAATTCTACTCTTAGTTCTTTTTCTGAAAATCAATTAAAAATAATAATACTTAAAGATGTTGATCTAGCTTCTAATTCTACATTAAATTCACTTTTAAAAAGCATTGAAGAACCTAGTTCTAATACCATTTTTATTTTAACTACAAATTATATAAATAAGATTTTACCTACAATTAAATCAAGATCTATAATTTTAAAAATTGAAAAACTAAATAAAATAGATTTACAAAAAGAATTTATAGAAAAGGGTTATAGTAAAGAATCTTCTTGATTCTTTTCTAATATTTTTGATGATTATTTTTACTCACAAGATATTTTAGAAGAAAATAGTTTTGATTTAATAAATGAGTTAATTAATAATTTTGAAAAAAGTTTTAAAAATAAAAATTTTTTGTATGCTTTTTTAGCTAAATATTCAAAAAAAGATTCTTTTAAAAAGTTGAAGATTCTTCTCTTATCTTTAAGATTTATAATAACATGAAAGTTTAATTTTTTTAATGAAACAACATTTTATTTTAAAGGTTTTAAAAGCAAATTATTAAAAGCAAATATTGACTATTTTTCCTTTTTTAAAGCATTAGACAAATATTTAAGCATTGAAAATAATAACTTTAACTATTTTCTTCAAGTTGAAAATTTATTTATAGAATTAATGGAGTCATATGGCTAAAATATTTTTAGTAGGAACACCAATTGGAAATTTAAAAGATATAACTTTTAGAGCTATCGAGACATTGAAAAATGTAGATTTAATAGCTTGTGAAGATACAAGAGTTACTTCTAAATTATTAGATTATTACAATATAAAAAAAAGATTGATAACATATAATAAAATCAATGAAAAAGCCTCTGCAGAAGGAATTTTAGAATTAATTGTAAAAGATAATTTAAATATAGCATTAGTTAGTGATGCAGGAATGCCACTTGTAAGCGATCCAGGATTTGAATTAATAAAAAAAGCAAGAGAAAATAATATTGAAGTTGAATTAATCCCAGGTGTTAGTGCTTCGATTAGTGCATTTGCTTTAAGTGGTTTTTCTAATACATTTATTTTTCATGGTTTTCCAGAAGAAAAAAGCGGCAGAAGAAAAAAGCAAATTGAAAACCTAGACAAAAATTATGCCCACATTTTTTATGTTTCACCACATAAATTCGACCTTTTTATAAATGATATTAAAGAAGTTTGATTTGATAAAGCAAATCTATTTTTAGCAAGAGAATTAACAAAAATGCATGAATCAACATATTTCGGAACACCAGAAGAAATTATTAAATCATTAGATAATACCTCAAGAAAAGGCGAATACACAATTGTTGTAAAAATTGCTCAAGAAAAAAACGTTAAAATTAATAAATATAAAAAATAAAATTTTAATATAATAGATTTAGTTTATTACTTTATCTATTTTTTTATTTCAATAATATACAATAAGGAGAATATTATGAACGATATTAATATATTTGCTCTTGGCGGTTTAGACGAAAATGGTAAAAACTGTTACATTTTTGAATGAAACTCAAAAATATATGTTGTAAATTCAGGGACTAAGATTCCAATTAATTCTAATAATGGTATTGATACACTTATTCCAAATTTTTCATATTTAGAAAAGCATAAAGATAGGATAGAAGGTATTTTTATAACTGATGTTAAAAATGAATCTTTTAGTGCATTACCTTGATTATTAATGAAAATACCTAATTTAAAAATTTACACTTCAAGTTTGAATAAAATATTAATTTTGGATAGATTAAGCAAATATAAAATTTCTAATGCAAGCAATAGAATTATTGTTTTAGATAAAACTATTAAAGTTGGCGAAATATTTGTTAAACCACTTGATTTAGCAGGATCAATGCCTGGACACATAGGATTAGATTTTATAACTCCTGATGGCGATGTTGTATTTATGTTTAACTTTGTAGAAGGCAATTTAGGTGTTTATGGTAATTTAAATTTTGAACAATTAGGCAAAAATAATTTTTCAAAAAGAAAAATTTTAGCTTTAATTGTTGATTCAGGGCGTGCAAATTATAACGGGAAAGCAATTGATAAAATACAACTACCTCAAAGTATAAAAGAAGCTTTTCTTGCAGCTAAATCGGATTCTAGAATAATTGTCGGTGCTTATGATGAAGAAATGTATGCGTTAAGCCAAATTTTAGAGTTAGCTATTCAAACCGATAGACCAATAATTACATATGGTAAAACTTACGGACAAGTTTTAAATATAATTAAAAAAGCTAAACCAGATTTACCAATGCCTAAGATTTTGGATTATAAGTATTCAAATAAAATAAAAAATGCAGTTATTTTAGTAACAGGAGCTACTGAAAGATTACATGCTAGATTTTTAAGAATAACAGATAATAAAGATGTTTATTTAAAATTATCTAAAACTGATACAGTTTTAATGATAGCTCCAGCTATTAATGGGCTAGAAAGTTTAGAAGCTGTAGCGCTTGATGAAATAGCAAGAATAACTCCAAAAATTATAGATATAACTGCAACAGAGTTTTATCGTCATAGACCTGCAAGAGAAGATCTTATTAAATTAGTTAATATTTTAAAACCAACTTTTATAATACCAGTTCAAGGGCTTTATAGATATTTAAATGAAGCTACAAGATATATAAGTAGTGAATGTCAAGTAAATCCCAAAAATATATTATTAATGCAAAATGGTCAAGTAGCTCATATTAAAGGTAATAAGTTAGTTTCTACAAAGGGTAAAATAAAAGAAGTCGGAGATATTATTATTGATGGTTTTGGTGTAGGTGATATAAGTTCTGAGGTTATAAATGAAAGAGAGGTTTTAGGAAGAGAAGGTGTTATACTAATAGCAGCTAGATATAGCCCTAAAACCAAACTTATTACTGGTAAAATTCAAATAAATTATGTTGGCGTAATTGATAAAGAAGAAAAAAAACAAGCAAATGAGCTTATTAAATCATTAATTTTAAATTTAATCGAAACAGATAAGTTTGAAGGTATAAAAGATTTACAAAATAAAATAAGACAAATTGTAAGAAAGAAAATTTTTAAAACCTATAATAAAGAACCTATTGTAGCAGTTAATTTTACTCAAGTACAATAAATAATTTTAAAATAAAAACACATTTAAAACATATTGAAAATTTTTATGTTAAAAATGTGTTTTTTTATAAATAATAAATTTAATTATTTATTTTTTGATTTTCTGAATCTTTTGATTAATATAACAATAATTGCTATTAGTAAAGCAACAGTAATAATTGCTAAAGAAATAACTGAATAAAGAGCTCATTTTGGTTGAGGTGCTCTTTTTGTAGATTCAGATTTAGGTTGATCTGCATTTGTATTTGATTCAGCTGGTGTAGCAGCTGTATTAGAACTATTTTCATTTGAATTTGTAGCAGGCGCAGTGTTTGTGTTTTCTCCTGATGTAGTAGGTTGATTTTCAGTAGCTGTTGTAGAAGCAGGGGCTGTATTTTCATTTGTAGCAGCTGGAGCAGGTTGTTCAGTTGTTGAAGCTTCTCCCGCTGTAGAAGAAATAACAGGAATTAATGCTGTAGGGGCAACTACACTAGAAAGTCATAAAAATTTTTTCATTTTTTTCATTTTTATCCTCATTTTTAAATTTGTATTTTTATAAAAGTATTATATATAATTTTTTTTTATTACAAAATTTGAAATTATTTTACTTTATGTTTTCTTATTTTAATCTTTAAGTCTTTTCTAAACTGGGCGGGTAATGACTTATCTTTTTTTGCTAAATCTATGTAATAATCAATAACTTCTGGATTGAAAAAATATTCACTTTTTTCATATTTTTCCAATACTTTTTTTACTGAATTAAAAACCATTGTTGTTATTTTTTTAGGATATTTATAATTAATTTTATTTTCATTAAATTCTTCTTCATCAACGATAGAAATATTATTGTGAGGATAATGTTTTAAATCTATATCAAAGTCTATAAATTTTATAGTATTATCTTCATAAAGAGGATTAGAAGCTATATTTACATAAATATAATTCTGTTTAGGCTTTAATAGTATTAATGCATTATGCATGCCAGTTTTAGGCATAAATCATATAACATAATCTCTATAAACTCAATTGTGTTCTCATTTCTCACTAACTTTAGTTTTATAAAGTAATAGTACATAGTGTTTTGAAGTGTTTCTTAATACCTTGCATCCGTTTCATTGTCTATATAAATCACCATTATATTTATAAGCTTGTACGTTTATAATTGAACCTTCAAGAGGAAAAATATTTTTATTACTTTTTTTTATCATTTTATTCCTCTCCATTTTTCATCATTATATTCGATTTTAATTTGTCAAAATATAGTATTTTATTTGTACCTAAATTGTCTTTAAAAAAGTTGTAATCAGAACTCATTAATATTCTATTATTAGGTATAGGATTATCTATACTAGAAAAATTCATTCAGACTTCATCACTATTTTTTCCTAATCCTGAACCAACTTCAAAAGTACCATTATTATTTAAATCTCTAGCAAAAAATATAGGTCTATCATAGGAAACATCTTCACTATTAAACCAGTCAGTCTGATAAATAAAATATTTTTCTTTTAATTCTGGTATAACATCTTTTGGTTTTAAATCTCTTGTTCTAGCATTTGCAAAATCTTTAACATTAAAATTATGATAATTTATATATTTTATAGGTATTTTAGTTAATTTTAGTTTTTTATTATAATAAACTAAATATTCTCAATTATTTTCTTCGAGATAACCAGTTATTTTGAAACTTTTAGCTTCTTTTGGACTAAATTGTTTATCACTTATTTTTGTAATTTTAGATTTTATTTGTGCAAAAGGTTTTCCGTAAAACATTGACTCTAAGAATCTTTTGTAAAAATCTCTATGTTTATCTTCAAAAACTTGAACACCAGTTTCTTTTGTTTTAGGATTAATATAATTGAATTTTAAACCTCATACACTATTTGGATAAATATAATCATCATATTTAGTAAGAGATAAATCTTCAACAGAAACCATTGTAGATCCATATTTTAAAGTTCTGGCTCAATCAGAAGCATATGATCCAAACTGATATGTTTGATCTGTTGGTAAATCTTTAAATTTATCAAAATAATTTACACCTTCTCCATAATAATTTTGGGAAATTTCAAATATATTAGTAGTTGTTTCATTTCTCTTATATTTTTTAGAATAAGGTTTTTCTCCATGTTTTCCTTCAATATCACCTTGTACATAATAAGGAATATATGTAAATTTTTGTCATTCCCTTGGAACAAGTTCTGTCATTGAATAATAATAAGGAATTTGATCTAATTTATAGTTAGTTATTATATTACTATATTTTGAATATTCTGGATTTAGCGCAAAAGAGAAAACTTCTAATTTTCTTTTAACAAATTCTTTATATAAAACATCATATTCAGATTTTATATTTGAGTATTTTCATAAATTATTTAAAGATAAAATACTAGGCAAGAAATTATTTTGTGTTGCGTACTCGGGTTTTACTACGTTTGTATAATTGTAATTAAGATTTTCTAAATAATTGTTAACAAAGTATTTATTTCAATAATCATCAGAAATTGAATTTTTTGATGGACGATATGATAAAACTTCAGTTATATCATTTTTAGTAACGGGACCATAATTAACATATGAACTAGCTCAATGGTGAGTATATTCATGAAATAAGGGACCCATTAAATTAATAATCTTTGTAAATATATCGTAATTTTTTTCTATCATATATTTAGAGTTTAAATATATTTCATTTATTTGTGGTAAATATAGCCCAGCTGAACTATCACTAATTACGTTATAGTCGTTTATGCTTATAGATTTTAAATGAACTATTTCTGGACCAAAAGGAACTTTGCTGTAAAATTCCTTAGCAAGCAAAGCGAGACCTTCTTTTCCTAAAAAATATCTAGGATTTTTTTTGTCTTCGTTGTAATTGTAGGAAACATCTTTAAAAATAATACCGTTAATTGGATCAGTATATTCAATTACACCATTATTAATTTTATAGTTTTTATCATTTTCTCAATCTTCCTTAGTTAGTGATTCTAAACCTATGATAGGTCTATTTTCAAATTTATCTTTTGGTAAATTAGAATCATCTGGATTTGGATTTATAATAATAGGTTTTTCTGGTTCTGATGGTCTATTATTTTCATTTGTAAATGAAAAAATATCTAATTTAATTAGTATTACAACAAAGCCTACTATAAATATAATGAAAAATGGTATTAAAACTAGTAGTGTGATTAGTAGTATTGTTTTTGAAGAACGCCCCTTTTTTAAATTAGGATCATTTTTCATTTTTAAACTCTTTTCTTGTTAGTATTTTCTTTAAGTTAAATAATATATTAGTTTGACTAATAATTAAATTATATATTTTAATTGATCAATATAAAAAAGTTAATTTAAAAAAACTATGATACTTTTTTCTACATATAAGATTATAAAAATTAAAATAAAAATAATAAAATCATAATAATATGAAGTATTTTATAAAATAATAATGTTTTATATGGTAATAATTATTATGCAAAAAAAGTGGAATTTTTTTCCATTTTTTTAATTTTATGAAAACTCAATTTATAATTATTTTTATATTAAATAAAATTAAATTTAAATGTTTTAATTAAATTAAGAAGGAGAAAAAAATGAAAATTATATTAGTAGGTGCAAATCATGCTGGTACATCTTTTATTAGAACATTAAGAACTGTTAATCCAAATGCGGAAATAACAGCTTATGATAGAAATACAAATACATCATTTTAGGCTGTGGTATAGCAGTATGAGTTGCTGGTGAAATGAAAGAACCAAATGGCTTATTTTATTCATCACCAAAAATTTTAAGAGAAAATTATGGTGTAAACCTTAAAACAAGTCACGAAGTTATAAAAATTGATAGAGTTAAAAAAGAAGTATTAGTAAGAAATTTAGAATCAGGAAACGAATTTGTTGATAAATATGACAAATTAGTTTTTGCTGGTGGTACTTGACCTATTGAACCAAAATTGCCAGGTATTGAATTCAATAACATTGTTTTAAGCAAATTATTCCAACATGCAGAAACATTAGTTGAGTATGCTAATAGCGATAAAATTAAAAACGTTGTAGTTGTTGGTGCTGGATATATTGGTGTTGAATTAGTTGAAGCTTTTCACGAAAAAGGCAAAAATGTAACATTAATTGATATTAATCCTAGAGTAGCAAATTTATATTTCGATTCAGAATTTACAAGTATTATGGAATCAAATATGGAAAAATCTGGAGTTAAATTAGCTTTAGGTGAAAAAGTAACTTCATTCAAATCATCTAATGGAAAAGATGTTTCAAAAGTTATAACCGATAAATCAGAATATGAAGCAGATTTAGTTATTATGTCAGTTGGATTTAAACCAAGAACAGAATGTATAGATGTTGAAAAAATTTCAAATGGTGCTATAGTTGTTAATGAATTTCAACAAAGTTTATCTGACGAAAATATCTATGCAATAGGTGATTCATGTGCTTTAAAAAATTCTGTAAGTGGAAAAAGTACACATGTTGCTTTAGCGACAAATGCAGTAAAAACAGGTATAGTTTCAGCGTTACATTTAGCAGGTGTTAATGTTTCTTTCCCAGGTGTTGCAGGAACTAATGCAATTAATGTATTTGATTGTCATTATGCAAGTACAGGACTAACTGAATCTTTAGCAAAAGCAAACGGTTATGAAGAAGCTGCAAGTGTTTATTGAGAAGATATGGATAAACCAGAATTTATGCAATCAGCTGAAAAAGTTGCATGTAAAATTGTATATGACAAAAAAACATTTAAACTTTTAGGTGTACAAATAGGTTCTTGAGGTAAAAATATTCATACAGAAACTGTTTATATGTTTGCACTTGCAATACAAAAAGGTTTAACATTGCCAGAAATTGCATTAACAGATGTTTACTTCTTACCTCACTTTAATAAGCCATTTAACTTTTTCTTAGTTCCAATGTTAAAGGCGTTAGGATTAGATTACAAACACTAAAAATAGGAAAACCTATTTTTTTAATATAAATTGAATTTTTTAGCAAAAAATAAAAAGAATTTAATTTTATAAAAGGAGGAAAATAATGAGTAATAGAAAAAATAAATTATTTTTAACAGGTGTAATAGTAACCTCAGCAATATGTAGTGTTGTTTTGACAGCAGCATTAGTTGCAAATTGCACTTATCCAAGAAATAAAATTAAAAATCCTGAAGAAGGCACAAATAAAATTAGTGATTTAGAAACTGAGAAAGATAAAAAAGATTATACAAGTGATCTTGTTAATAAAGCAAAAACATTAAATTATCCATCTAGCCAAGATTCAAATGCAATTAAAAAACTTATAGCTGAAATAACTTCCACAGATGAAAATAAAAAAATAGATTCAAAAGAAAAAGCAGATTTATACAGTAAAAAATTAGATACAATTTCTAACAAATTAACTGAAATAAATTTATTAATTGAAAAAATAGATTCTCCATATAGAGATTCTAATAATAAAAAACTTGATAATTTATCAGAATCAGATGAAATACAAAATTTAATAGATGAAATTATAAATTCTCAAAAATCTATTCTTGATAATATTGTAGATAGTTTAAATTATCCTTCTCCAACTGCTAGTGCTAAGAGCGAAATAAAAGATTTATATAAAAACTCAAAAAATATTGATGATGTAATCAATGTAAAAATAATGATTAATAGTGAAAATGGAATAGCTAGCAAAATAGCTTCATTAAAAGAAGAAATTAATAGTTTATCACCAGATAAGCGCGAAGAATTAAACAATGATTTGAATAGTGCTAATACAGATATAGAATTTGAAAATTTAAAAAATAAAATAAACTCATTGAAACAAGATTATATTTCTGAATTAAAAAAATTTGCAAAAAGCATACCTTATGAAAAAGGTTTAGAATCTGTTGCAATTAAAAAAATATTGGAAAGAATAGATTCACAAAAACCAGAAGAAATAATTGATAGTTATGAAAAAGCTGAAAATTTTTTGAATGAAATGAAAAACATAAAATCTTATGTAGTTTCTATTAATTATTATTTGCCGGAAGTAAAAACAAATAGAGAAGCGTTAATAACAAAATTTAATGAAACATATACTTTTGATAAAATAAATGAGTTTTATATAGAATTTGAAGAAGTTGTAAAAAATGATATTAAAAATGAAATTAAAAGTATAGTTGATCAAATCCCTTATCCATCTTCTAATTCCGCTGGTAAACAAGAGACTATTGAAGAAATAAATCAAATTAATGATTTATCTAGAATAATTTCTTTTAGAGAAAATTTGAAAAATCATTTTAATTCGGGTATGACTTATGTATCTTTATTTCAAAAATGGGTTGATGAAATTAAAAAACTTCCTGAACATTCAAGTAAAACATTTTTACTAAAAAATATTTCAGATTGAAAACCAGATCAAGGTTTTCGTGACGTTAGACAAATAATTGACTTTGTTTGAAGAGATTTTAAAGATAAAACAATTTCAAAAATAGATTCTTTAAACAATTTAAATACTGAAAGAAAACAATTTTATTCATTGCAAATTACTAATATCATTAATAATGAAAATGAAAGAAGTGTTGAACCAGTAAATTCTATATATGAAAGAGCTGTTCAAGAAAACAATAATTCAAATAATTAATATTTGTAAAATATGTGCTTTTTCAGTACATATTTTAATTTAATAATTTATTTTTTAAAAATTTAAAAAATTACTTTATTATATTAAAATAATAATTAAAAATAAAGGAGTAAAAATGGATAAAAACAAAAAGAAAAAAATAATAATAGGTGCTTCAACAGCTGGTGGTTTAATTTTATTATCAGGAGCTATAGCTATACCTTTTTTAGCAAAAAGTTGCATAAATAAAGATAATACAGGTGACCAAAACTCAACTGATCCATCTAAAAAAGATTTGTCTAAAAAAGAAGAACTTAAAAATATTATTAATGATAGTAATATCACTATTCCTAATGAATTTAAAAATTATCTAAATTTATTATTAGAAAATGAATCTGAATTAGAGAATACTGATTTAGAAATTTTAAAAAATTCAGTTATTGATTTATCATCAATTAATAAACAAAAAGAAAATTTTAATAACAAAATAATTTCTAATGAGTATAAAGAATTTATAAATAATTTATTAAGTATTAATATAAATAAAACATTAGAAAAAGTAGAAGAAATAAATAATAATGTAAATATCAATAACAAAAGCTCTATTTTATTTATAAACGAAAATAAAGATATTATTAGTAAAACAGAACAAGAATTATTTAATTTTAATAAATATGAGAAAGAAATTTACAATGATTATTCAATGTTAAATTCTTTATTTACAGAAAATAATTCTATTTTTCCAATTGACGTTAAAGAAAATATACTAAATAGTGAAACATTAAATAATTTTGTTGAATCAAAAAATATTAAGAAAGTTTTATCTAAATATTCTTTAATAAGTGAAAAAGCAAAAGAATTATTTAGTATCAAAAATTCAATTTCAGCTAAAGACAATAAAAATGAAAAAGAAGTTGAATTGTTAAATGAAATTTCAAACATTTATGAAAATGATAGAGTTAAATCTTCAAAAGTTTTAGAATCAAATATTTTAGAAAAAATTAATAGTTTAATTGAAAAAGCAAATAGTTTATCTGAAAATGACCCTTCTTCAAACAATATTGAAAATATTAGAACTTCAGCAAATAATGAAATAAGTAATTTAAACAACTTATCTGAAGAATTGAAAAATAGTTATAAAAATAAGATTAATTCATTAAATTTTGAAGCGTCAATTAATGAAATTAAAACAAGAGCAAACTCTTTTAATGATTTAGTTTCAAGTATTTTAGAACACATTAATGAAGCTAATGAAATTAAAACAACTAACAAATATAATAATGCAACAAATAAACAAGGTTTTGATGATAAATTAAATGAAGTAAAATTATTACTTTTAAATAATAAATTAACAAATAAAGATGCATATATTAATAGTTCATCATCAATATTTGAAATAAATAATTTATTAGAAGAATTAATAAACCTTCAAAATAGTCTTAATGGTGAAACACCAAGAGATGAATTACAAATTTTTAAAGAAGATGTTGAATCTAAATTATCACCTAATTTTACTGATAGAGTAAGATATTATAATTTAGAGTCTTCTATTTATAGTGCTAATATAAATGATAAAAATAAAGAATTTTTTATTAGTGAACCTGAAATTTCTGGAGTTGAATTAACTTTTAAAAAAGCTGAAATTTTAAGCGATAATGTTAATCAATTAAGGCTTATTTATAGTGCCAAAAGTAAAAATAATTCTTCTTTAATAACTGATGTTGAAAAAGTATATACTTTTAATAATGATTTTAGTCAAAAGATTAATGAATTGAACTATTCTAATTTAGATGAGTTATTTGATTTCAATTATGAAGAATTATCAAAAGAATTTAAAAATGATTTACTTAATAATGATTCATTAAAAGAAAAACATTTTAAAAATAAATTTAGTAATTTAAATGGCTTTTTTACATATGAATTAGATAAAAATTCTTTTGAATATCAAAACAATAAAATTGTTGCAGACATAAAAATAAAAGTAAATGAAAAAGATATTAAAGTTATAAAATTACAAACATCTCAAAATATTGATTTTAAAGACGAATTTTGAAGAGGTGTAAATATAACAATGGGTGATTGGTTCAAAAATTCTGCATATTACGATGATCCTAATTACTTTTATAATAATAAAGAATCAATGGACAAAGCATTTGCAATATCTAGAAAACAAGAAACTAATTTTAATATTTGATTTACATTAGAAATATTTAATAATGAAAAAGATAAAATTGCAGAGATGCAAGAAAAAACACTTGATTCAAAAGTTAATCTTGTTGAACCGACACAAAGTTCAACTCAAAATTCATTAACTCCTGATCAAATAAAAAGTGTAATTGAAAATATAAAACAAAATAGAATAAATGATTTATTTAATATACAAGTAGATAATGGTATTACTTGAGAATTAATAAATTTTGATAATAATAATATTTTTAAAACTGATAGACTTTCAACTAACAAAGCAGAGTTTAAATTTAGAATAACAAAGAATAATGAAACAAGAGAATTGATTATTCCATTGCTTACTAAAGGAGAAAACAAGGATGATCAAGATACTAAAGATTTAGAATATTTGATTAATCTTATAAAAACTGACGAAAACAAAAGTGATGCTACAAAAATTTTAGAATTAATAAAAGTTAAAAATAAAAAACAAACTCACAACCAAGCAAACGCAAAAGATGCAATTGAAACATTCAATAATTACTATGAATTGCCTAAAAAAGGTAAATTTGAAATATATGCTGATACATTGGTAGAACACACAAATTTTGTTAATAGTACTGAAGGGGGAAAAGCAAAAATTTTCTTTTGATTTAAAGAAAACGGTGAACCTTTAAGTAAAGTTTATAATAAATATTCATCATCTCATAAATTGACACAAGGAACATTTATTGAATACGCTAAAGAAATTAAGTTTTTCAAACCATTAACATATAGGGATATAAAACCTGCAAATCAAAATGGTTGATTTGTTCAAAGTGATTTTAATGTTACAAGTGCAAATAACATAAGTGCAAATCATAAAAATATAATAGATCAAATTAATAGCACTAATTTTGAACTTAGAAAAGCAACAGCAGCTATTGCTAATAGGAAAAATTTTGATTTTTCAGTACTAGATCCTAAGGATATTATTAGCCAACAAGCATACGACATGCTTAACTATTTATTAAAATTAAAAACAAATCAAACATCAGATAATAACGATACTTCCGGTTTTGTTAATCCTAATACATCAGGTGGAAGCAGAGATGATCAACCAATTTCAACTAATATAAAAAGTGGTGATTATTATGTTTCAAATGATTCTATTGTTAAAAATGGAGATGCTACTAATACGGCAAATTTAAATGAAATTGAAAGAAATTACTTTATTTATTATTATGATGTGCAAAGTACAAATAATAATGAATTAAGCTTTAAAATAGGTTTTATAGATAAAAATAATATAGCTAAAAGATACACAAATGGTAGAATAATTACTTTAAGAAATTTAAGAAATGATTATAAAGAAAATCTTTATCCTGAAATTATTGTTAACTCAATAAAATATAGTGATTTAACTATTAATAATTTAAATAACTTATCTACTTCTCAATTTATTGATTTTGTTAAAGCTGGAAACAAAACTGAATTAAATAAATATGTATTTCTTACAAATGATGTAACTTATAAAAATTACACATTAGCAAAAGAAAATTTTGAAATTGCAGAAGCTAAAAAAGGTGAAAACAATTCTGTTTATATTAAATTAAAAGTTACTAATCCTACTTCAAATAAGTCTTATAAAGCAAACGCATGGTACAAATTATCAGGTTTTTCAAGTGGAACTGGTAATAAAGAAGAACTTACTTTTGAACATAGTTCATTAAAAACTATTTTTAATTCTTCAACAAATATTACAAGAACAAGAGAACTAGAACCTTATTATAAAGACTTACTTTGAACTTTCAATAAGCAAGAAGAAAAAGCTGAATGATTATTAAAAGAAAAATATATAAGTAAAACTTTATTAAAAGAAAATACAACAAATAGAAAAATAAAATTTAATTTATATGGAAATATGCTTATTCAAGACATAAGAAGACTTACTAGAATCAATGATTCTTCAAGAAATTATTGAACAGAATTTGATTTTGAAAAATTAATAAATGGTGAAACTCTTGTCTCAAGAATACAAACACATATTTATAATAGAGAAAGTGATAGCTCTCCTTATCCAAGATTTTATTTCACAATAAAGGCTAAATATATAGCTAATGAAGGAATTAAATTTGAAGTTGAATTAGAAGATAAACAATATAAATTATTTGTTGGCAACCCTTATAAAGAAGCTATAACTGTAGATGAAAGCCGCGGTCCTAGATTTGGTGAATTTAAAAATGAAAAAGCATTTTTAATCAATAATTCTGGTGCAAAAGTTATAATTGAATACACTAATAATGTAGAACACGAAGACTTTGGTCAAGAGACAAACCAGTTTAATTACAAAAAAATGGATTACTCACAAGAAAATCAACCAATTTTATTTTATACACCAGAAAGTGTTATAAATTCTCAAGAATATAATCCTAATCAAAATGTTCATTTTGAATTACATAATGGATACTTACAAGATCAAGAATATATTCATAATTCTTGAGAAGGAATAGAAGAAGTTGATAATGTAAGAAATAGAAGTTTTGCATTCAACCAAGGTACAGCTACTCAATTCGGAAAAGTGAATAAAGATTCTAAAGATGGAAGATTCTATATTATTACAAATAACCACGTTGAGAGTATAAAAAATATTTCTGAAGTGCAAGGCGATAACTTACCTAAAAAAGCAACTAGAAATTACATTACAAAAGTATCAAATAATTTTGGAAACAATGTAGACAACGGTTTTTCATATTGAGGCGGATTGAATACAGCTAATAAAATTCCTATTGAAGTTATATGATCTGGTGTTGATCAAATAAGTGAAAAAGGTGAAAAAAAATCTGGTTTAGTAGTAGATGTTACTGTTTTTGCAGTAGATGTTAACGGATTAATACAAGATGCTAAAAAACAAGGTAAATTTGATTTATCAAGTTGATTTGAAAACTGATTCACTTTACCAAATATGAACATGGATTATTTAGGTTCAGAACATGGTGTTCATTTCGGTCCAAATGTTAAAAAGTTTGCAATGACAGGTTTCCCATATGGTAAACAAGCTGGATACTATATTAACAGAGCTTCTTCAAATAGTGGAAATATTGCTTTATTAAGACAAAATGGATATGTTCAAACATTTTATAATGCTGGTAATTCTGGTACAGGTATTTTAGGCAAAGATAATTCATATGTTTCAACAATAAATTCAGGTGCTCCACTTACATTTTTACAATCATGAAATTATGAAACGTCTACTCATAATTTCTTAGGAGCCAACTTTAATGGAGAAAATCCATTAGATATAAATAATTCAAATTCTATAGGGGCGCAAATTTTAAGATGAAACTTAAAATCTCCTTTATCAGTTGATCTTCCTTGATATTTAAAAGAAATTAATAAAAAATAATTTTATCCTGAGTTAAAACTCAGGTTTTTTTTAATATTATCAATTTATTTAAAAGTAAAAAATATAGAATAATAATTAATTTTAAAGATATTTTTTAATTAATGTTTATTATTTTTAGACTTTTTTAATGGGGTTTTGGTAAAATTTAAAAAAGAATGAGGTAATTTTATGAAAAGTATTTTAAAAATAATTAATTCATTGGGAAATGTAACTAGTGCAATAAGTGGTTTTACTTATTCAAATAGTGTTAGATATGAAGAAAACAATATAAGTTCGCTTGATAAAAAATATGATCCTTTAGACAAACCTGATTATAAATTTAATGAAAGACAATCATTTAAATCATTAGAAGAATTTTATAATTATTATGATAATATTGTTAATCATATTGATGATTCTATTAAATTAGATTATGCTATTTTAAAAAAGATGCTTAATATTGAAGAAGATATTAATGATCTTCCTTTTGAAAAATATGTTAACAAAAATATTAATATCAAAAGCGATCAATATATTTTTAATGATCTAGGAATAATTTGAAATGATTACATAAAAATATATATTAAAAATAATTATAGTTATAAAAGTTTTTTAAAGTCTAACTTAAGAGAAAAAGTTAAATCATTAAACGACCTCGAAGACTCTAAAAAAATTGAAGAAGCAATTTTTCCAATATTTAATATAACTATTGAAGACCAATCATTATTTAAGGTTGTTGTAATTGAATTTGAAGCTTTAATATATTTAAGTGAAAATCCTGAGGATGAAAGCCTATTTAGTTTAGCTGACGAATTATTTAAAAATAATAATGGTTTAAATCCAAGTGATATTAAATTAAATACTACTTTAGATTCAATTAGAGAAAAAGTTTTAGAAATAAGAAAACACGAAAATAAAAATTTAAGTGTAGAAACTGCCTCAGAAATTATTAACAAAAATAATAGCAATAATAATAACGCCTCTAATTCAGACACAAATAATAAAGATTCTAATATTACTAACACCACTAATAATAATGAGAAACCTAATAATGAAGTAGATAAAAATTCAAATATAAAATCTTCTAATCTTTTAATATATTTATTAGTTCCAGCAGTTCTTATTTTATTTTTTATAATTGTTATTTTAATATGATATTTTGTAAAACATAAAAAAACAAAAATAAAAAATAAACCCGATGCAAATTAAATATTTAGTTTTCACAAAAACACTCTTTTATGTTTAATATAAAGAGTGTTTTTTTAAAAATGCAAAAAAGAATAAGATTTTATTATCGGTATCTTTAAAACTCACATTTATAGTATTTATTATTTTTGCTAAAATATTTATATAAGTTAATTAACCGAGGTGTTTACTATGAAAAATAAAATTAAGTTTTGAATAACACCTATTATTTTTAATTCTGTAGCTTTTTCATTTATTAGTTCAAATATTAATGAAGAATATACTGCTAATAATAGTGTTGAACTAAACAATAAAATAAAAGAGATGTTAAATAAAAATGATCAAGAAAACAATAATTATGAGTTTTTTTTGAGCAAAAGGTATTATTCCACCTAAAATAAGTGATTTTCAAATTTATAAACATACATATGATGATTCAAAAGACATACTTTCATATATTTATGCGCCTCCTATTAATGTAAATTGATTTGATAGCAATAAGGAATTTAATAGTGAATTAGGGAAAGATGTATTTTTATGTAGTGCCGCTGTCACTGCTAATTATTTACATTGATTTATGTTAAATAATAGAGATAATATACAAAAATATTATGAGTTACAATTTAATCAAAATTCTGGTAAAAATATAACTAAATTTGATACATATGAAAAAAACGAGGGTATAAGCGGTTTTTTTAATTATTTTAAAAATTTATTTTCTGGAAGATTAGCCAGAACCGAAGAATTATTTAACATGATGATAAATGGATATAATTACCCAAATAATTATGTTTGAAATGAAAATAATATAGATAAAAGAGGCGGTTTTTTTAATGATGTTTTTAAAAATAACAAATTAGCTACAAAAACGGATAATTTTAAAAATGTTGAAGAATTAGGAAAAAAAGTAAAAAAAGCTTTGTTGGAAAATAAGGCATTAGGAATTTCTTTTAGAATTAATGATAATTTTGGGCATATTGTTAACGTGTGAGGAGCAGACTTTAAAGACGGAAAACTATCAGGTTTATATATTGCTGATTCAGAAGATTCAAAAGCAGATCCTAAACAATCATTAGTAAGATATAATGTAGCAGATATTGACGGAAAAGTAAAAATTTCAAATGCTTATAATTCAAAAGGTGAATCAATTTTTGGATCAGAAATATTCTTTTTGCACGAAGTTGATAATGGAAGAAAATATTTTGAAAATTATTTTAATGATGTTGAGTTGAATTATGATAAGTATTTAGAAAAAAGTGAAAAGCGTAAAAATGATTGAAATGGTAGACTTGAAGATACTATTTCTAAATATAAACTTGAGTATTTAAAAATATTAAAAAATAAATACGCAAACATATTGGAAAAATATAGTGAAAATGAAAATTTGGAAACTATAAGTGAATCATTAGAAAAAATAAAATCATATAGTAATTTTCAATATGAACCACACGAATATAGTTTTTATGTAAGCAAGATTGAAAAACTTTTATTTCATTATAATAACGAAATCAAAAATAATGAAAATTATTTTTCTCATTTTGAAAAAGAAACTAATAATTTAATTTCAGAAATAAATTCATTTAGAAAAGGAGAAAACTCAAACGAATTCTTTGAAGACGAATATTGGTATAAAAAAGCTTTAAATGAAAAATTTATTTCTTATTTAAATTCTCTTAATTCTATTATAGCTGAAATAAATAAAGAATTTGTTACAAGAACAAGTTCTTGGATTTCTTTTGAAATTTTAAAAATAAAAAATGAAATATTTAATCAAGAAAACCCGCTTGTTCAAAAAGGTATAAGAAAAAATTTAGATAAAGTGTACGATAATAAAATAAAAGAATTTTCTTCTAAAATATTGTTTAATTCATTATTAAATGAAGCCGACATTGTTGTTTTAAAGAATGCTTATTTACAAAATCTTAAAAAAACAGATAGTGAAAATGAAGTCTTATTAAATTTTAATAATTTTAAAAAAGAAGTTGAATCTTTGGTTATAAAAAAATATATTGAAGATTTCATTATTTTTTCAAAAGATTTTATAAATAAATATAAAAAAATTGATCATAAATTATTAATTGATAAATATAAGTATGAAATTTCTAATTTTGTTAAAAAAATATTTTTAAATGAGGAATTTAATTTTAAAAATTTTATAGATAGAACAAAGCAAGACTTTAAAAATGAAATCATTGAGTTAAATAATTTATCGATTCAAAAAGAAAATAATAATATAGAAAAAAATCAAAAAAGTATTTCACCAGTTATTTACTTATCAATTTCTGCCACATTAATATTAACTTTGCTTATTGTAGTTGTTTCGTGGTATTTTGTAAAGAATAAGAAATAAAAAATATTTTATTTACTAATATTTTTATTTACTTTTTTGTGTTATCTATTGTAACTACAGGATTTTTAATTAAGTTATTTTAACTTTCTTTTTTATTTGAGCAAACATTTACTAACAAAGCTGTTGTGCAAGACCTGCTGATGCAAACGCTTCAATTATTAATAAACCTATAAAAAAGCCTTTTGTTTTATTTTTTCTTCAAGCTATTTTTACCTTTTTAATTTTAATAAGTATAATTTTTTTAAAAAAATAAAAATAAAATAAGATAACCTTATTTTATAAAAATGTGCTAATGAGTATGACTATGAATTGAAAGTATTATAGCAGCTATAATAATTCCAATCATAAATAAAATTAGTGTTCATCTAAATAATTTTTTATTATGATGAGAATGATAAAATTCTGGGAAAAATTCTACTATAGATGTAAAAAGAAAAGTTCCACCCATAAAAGCATAAATAAGACCATTAAATCATCATGCGTTATTTAATGAACCTCCTATATATACTCCTATATAAATAGCTGGTAAAAATAGCAATAAACAAGCTGTAGACACCGCAATTGATTTAGCTCTAGATCAACCCATTTCTCTTTGTCTATAGTAAAATAATATTTGTTCTGGTATTAAGTGTAAAATAGCTGATAAAAAGAAAACTAGTTCTAATGAATTAAAGTTATTTTGAGTTCCGCTTACCCAATTGCTTATGTAATAGCCTATTAATAATCCTTCAGGTATACGATGTATTAAAAGAAGTAAAATAGCTACTAATTTATATGAGGGATTGCTTTCACTTTCTTTTTTGTGAAAGTCTAATTCATCAGGAGCTATTTTATTGTGATTATGTTCGCTGTGATCATGAGCTATATCATGGGTATGCAAAAATACTGCTGCTTCATGATCTTTAGCTATATTGCGTTTAGATGCTAATCTAATTAATGTTCTAACTGTATATGAAAATAATAAGCCGCCTATTAATCCAGATCCAACTATAAGTATGTTGAATCCGTAAATTTGTCCTTTTGAATATAATGCTTTCCCGGCACCTAAACTAGTAACTTCTAAAGACTCTTTTAAAAATCCAAATAAAGCCATAGTTATGAAAAAGCCACAAATAAAAGCATAAAGTAAGACACTACTTTTTTGACTTAGCTTTTCTTTAGTAAAAGCAAATATCAAAGTTACAATTAAAGGTAAAGTTATTAAACCGGCAGTTACTATAAGTACTAAAATAAAATAAACTAAATTATTGTTATCAGGTATTTTAGTTAATAAATAATCTGCAATTTGCTGCATGCTTACTCGTTAAATTCTATATTGTGGAAAACTTCTTGAATGTCATCATCATCTTCAAGTTTTGCTATGAATTCTTTTATTTTATCTGCTTTTTCGCCTTCAAATAAAACCATAGAATTAGGAATATATGTAACTTCACATTGTAAAAAGTCTGTGATATTTAAATTTGATTCGATAGCATTTTTACAATTATTAAAGTTTTCAGGTGTAGTTGTAATAATAAATGATTCATCTGTTACTTGAATATCTTCTGCACCGTTTTCAATAGCAAAAAGTGTTATAGTTTCTTCATCAATTAATGAATTAGAAATTTCTAATACACCTTTATGATCAAATTGAAAAGGAACTGTACCAGTTTTACCTAATTTAGCATTTTGTCTATTAAAATATGCTTGCACATTTCCTGTTGTTCTATTAATATTATCACTTAATGTAACAACTAAAAATGTAGCACCACCGCTTATAGTGGCATTATATAATGTCTCTGTATATGATGATCCATCTTTTGAATTTCCTAATGCCTTAGCAATAGCTCTTTCTATATTATCTTTTGGCATATTTTTAGCTTTTGCTTTAGCAATAGCTAATTTTAAATATGGGTTCATTTCTGGATCACCACCAGATTTAGCTGCAACAAAAATTTCTTTTGATAATTTTTGAAAAACTTTACCTCTTGCTGCATCTTGAGCACCTTTTCTATGCATAATATTGGCTGCGTGTGAATGTCCTGCCATAATTATTCTCCTTTTAAATATTTATTTAAATGTTATATAAATTATTAATAATTTAATTTTATCAATAGTTTAATTAAATTCATATTAAAAAAGAATTTTTAATATTATTTTATCTTAAACCTTCTTTTATTAGTTCATTTTTTAAAATATCTTCATCTGAACTATTTTGAATTATTTCTCTTTCTTTTTTTGCTTTAAATAAGTTTGAATTTTCAGAACGTTCATTAAAAATACTTTTACGAATATTTATATATATAGGTTCTAATGAATTCAATTTATCTCAAGCTGAATTACTTAAATTTACTAAAGTTTCCAAAGCTTCTTTATCAGTATCTAAATCTGGTAATTTTAAAAAATCCTGATAATTATAATTTTTAAATTTACTTAAATAAATTTCAAATTGATCTCAATCTTCACTATGATTTAACTCTGCAAAAAGTTCAGATGAATATCTTGCTAAACATGTAACTTTTTCATTTTCATTTATAAAAGTATTTGTATTATAAAATTCTTCATTTTTTCTATGATCAACCTCAGTAAATCATATAAAAGCTTTTATATTGAATTCCTTATATAAATCAGAAACATCGTTTGCCATTTCTTTTAATTTAGATAAAAGTTTAGCACTTTCGTTTAAAGAATATGTATCTCTTTTCTTTTGTAAAACTAAATATAAATTTTTATTTTGTTCATCTAAAAAAACATGTGAAAATCTTAAATTTTGTACTATAAAAAGTTGAGGATCATTTTTATCTACTTTATTTATTTTTATAATGTTTTCCATTGTTTTATAGCCATATTTGTTAAATAATAAAAGAGCATAATCTTTAATAAAATTGTAATATTTATTTTCTTGACTTCTTATAAAAGCTTGTTCAAATTTAACTTTAAATTCAAAAGGGTGCATCAATGAGTTAAATCTATAAGGAGCATCTATAAGTTTATAAATCATTTTTTTAGAATTATTATCCAATAACACTTGTCTTAAGGTTTGTTCGAATTCTTGATATTCCATTTTATTCCTTTTTTATTATATTATTAAGCTAATGGATCCCATGGTTCTAATTCTATTGCAGGTTCATTTAAACCTTTTAATACTTCTTTATTTACGAATTTTGGATCTACTATTGCACCAAAACAAAATTCATCAAATCATTTATCAGACATTGAGAAATATCCTTTATGTCTTCTATCTTCCCCTCAAGAGTTTTCGACTTCTCATTTTATTGGTTTTCCGTCTTTATCTAAATCAACACCAACAAAAGTCATTGCGTGATTTGGGGTAGAAAACTTAAAGTTTACCCTATCTTTTTTACTTATTGAATTTCATATTTTTAAAGAATCTTCAAAATTATAGATATCTGTATCAAAAATTCCTGCTTTAGGTTCGATAAATAAAGAAACATCGCAATCAAATCAAACAGGAATTCCAGCCTGTAATGATTTTACAATTGCTTCTTTAATTTCGTTTATATTAGTATTTAATGATTGAACGCATTTTTCTTCAATAACTGATTTATAGTATTTTGAGTGATATACTCTATTTTTTGGATAAATATCTCTTGGATCATGAATAAGATTTATTTTATCTAAAAATTCAAACCCTATATATTCTTTTAAAAAGTCTAAAGGTGTTATGTTTTCTATTTTATGAAAATTCTTATCTTTGTCTCTGTATTCAAAAGTAAATTCAATTGGAGGAAGCCCTAATGATTTAGCATTTATTTGAAAAACAATTTCTAAAGCATCATGTTTTATTTTTCTTAATTCTTCTATATTTTCATTGTTTTTAAAAGCTTCTCTAATTTTATGAGCAGCTGAAAGTAAATGAAAGTCTAAAACTTGATTTAATCCATTTGAATTTTGGGCATCGTAAGTATCATCCATTATGCTTTTAGGAACTAAACCATATTTTTTTATTAATCCTTGAGCTCACTCTCAATAACCACCATCACTTACTCTAAAAGACATAATATTTTGTAATAATCTATTATCGTAAGGTTTATCTGCTGTTTCAATAACTAATTCTAAAAATGTATTAGCTTTTTCTAACTTATCATAAAAAAATAGATAGTTTTCAGAAAACTCAAAACTTTCAACATTCAATTTTTCTAATATTTTAGTTTTAAGCATATTTGTTGAAGAAAAAATTCAACATCTACCACTACTTTTTTGGTTTGTCATACCACCTTTTTTCACTTGAACATTAAATTCATGATTATGTTTTCTGTAAATATCATTATTTATTGTTGAATTAAAAATTCCATTTTTTGTTATAGCATTTTCTATAACTTTATTATTTTTATCTGAAATATATTTTTCGTAAAATTTTTTAATTTCTTTATTATTTAAAATCATATTATCTCCTAATTTGTAAATACATAATATTTTAATTATATAAAATAATTAAATATTTGAACATTCATGAGTTTTATTTAATAAATAAAATTAATAAATAATTATGATAAATTCTATTTTTTTAATTTTTTTATTTAAATAAATGTTATAAAAGATTGTTAAGCAAATATTAAAAAAAGCAACCAAAATTTATTGGTCGCTTGTTGTAAAAGTTTATATATTGTATAAATATTACATCTAGACTTTTAATTAAAATTATTTTTTGTAAAAAAATATAAAACTTTAACGTTTTCTATATTTTTTAAATAATCAAACAGAAGTACCTATTATTAATAAAACCATTAATAATGAAAAAGTTATTGAAGTTGTTATTATAAAAGATTTTGGCGTTCCTAAATCACTTATATATTTATGAAATAAAATAAAACCATTATTTATTTCCTTAAAAGTAGTTGAATTATTTGCTTTATCAATCAATTCATTTATTTTTGCTTCTGTTAGACCACTTATTTCTGCAGATTTTATTAATTTATCTCTATATAGTCTTAAACCAGTATTATAGTTATCATTTAAATCTTTTTCAGTTGTAGAAGAATTAATTTTTTCTTTATAATCAATTTTTAAATTATTATCAAAATCAATTGAATCTAAGTCTTCTATATATTTATTTTTAATTTGATCTAAGTTTTGATTATTATTTTCTTCGTTTGTAGTTGATGAAATTGTAACAATTGAAAAACTTGATAAGGTTATAATAGAGGCTGAATTAATCATTTTATGTATTTTTTTCATTTTTTTCTCTCCGAGCATTACTATTATAACAATTATTCAAATTATTTTTTTGAAAAATTTATTTATAGTTTTTTCAAAAAAATCTTATTTATAGTAGTTTTAGTAAAAAAACATAAGCTAATGCCTATGTTTAATTTTTATTATTTTTTAACTGGAGTGAATTTTCAGTTTTTAACTTCAGGAATGTCTGTACCATATTCTTTGATGTATTCTTTGTGGTATTTGATCATTTCTTCCATTTTTGCAACTAATTCTTTAGATTTTTCACCATAGATAGCTTTAGCAGCATCAATTGTCATGTGGAATCTATCCATATCACTTAATAAACGAATATCGAATGATGTTGTAATATCACCATTTTCTCTATAACCGTGAGCTATTAAGTTTCTGTTATTACGTTTGAAGAAGATTTCTCTTAAAACAGCTTCATAACCGTGGAAAGCAAAAAGAACTGGTTTATCTTTTGTAAAGATAGCATCAAATTCTTCATCAGAAATACCTCTAGGGTCAATGCTTGGGTGTCTTAATTTTAATAAGTCTAACACATTAACAAATCTTACTTTTAAGCTTGGGTTGTTTTCTAAAAGAATGTTAATTGTAGCTAATGCTTCAATTGTACTTTCTGTACCTGAGGCAGCAACAACTAAATCTGGTGTTTCGTTCATTGAAACTGTTGATGCTCAATCAAATACTTTAAGACCTTTGTCAACTAATTCTTGAGCTTCTTCTTTATTAAAGAATTGTTCACGTGGTTGTTTTGAAGAAATAATTAAGTTAATAACTTCTCTTTCTTTAAATGCTTTATCCATTGTAGCTAATAAAGTGTTTGTATCAGCTGGTAAGTAAATTCTAATGAATTCTGGTCTTTTATCTGCTAAGTGTCCAATTAAACCTGGGTCTTGGTGTGTGTAACCGTTGTGGTCTTGTTGGAAAGCATTAGAAGTAGCAATTAAGTTTAATGATGGATAATCTTTTCTTCATGAAAGTTCAGAAGCTTTTCTTAATCATTTCATGTGTTGAGTTAACATTGAGTCAACAACTCTTAAGAATGATTCATAAGAAACAAATACACCATGACGACCTGTTAATACATAACCTTCTAACATACCTTCAGCTTGGTGTTCTGAAAGTTGTGAGTCAATAATTCTACCAACTGGTGATAAAAATTCATCGTATTCTGGGTGAATTTTATCTAATCATTGACGATTTGTGTATTTAAACATATTATAAAGTCTATTTGATTTAGTTTCATCTGGTCCGAAAACTCTAAAGTTATCTTTGTTTGTTAAAGTTAATTCACCAAAGTATGTTCCTAATGTAACCATATCTTGGTTAATTGTTTCACCAGGTTTTTTAATGTCTAATGCAAATTGTTTTCAATCCATTAATTCCATTGGTTTTGGATTAACACCACCATTACCAACTGGGTTAATTCCCATTCTGCTATCACCTTTAGGTGCAATTTCAGCAATTTCTGGTAATAATTTACCTGTATTATCAAATAATTCTTCTGGTTTGTATGATCTTAATCATTTTTCTAAGTCACCGGCATATTCCATAGCTTCAGCTTTTGCAGGAATTGGAACTTGGTGAGCTCTAAAGCTTCCTTCAATAGCTTCACCTTTTCATGTAGCAGGACCTGTTCAACCTTTTGGTGATTTTAAAACAATCATAGGTCATACTGGTCTTGAAGCTTTTTCAGCACCAACTTTAGCAGCGTCAAATTTGATTTTAATAATCATTTCCATTGCTTCATCTAAAGCTTTAGCCATTTTTTCATGCATAGGCATGTATTCTGAACCTTCAACAATTAAAGCTTTTCAACCCATACCAGCAAAGTATTGAGTTAATTCTTCATTTGTTCTTCTTGAGAATAAAGTAGGGTTAGAAATTTTACCACCATTAACGTGAACGATAGGTAAAACAACACCATCTTTAACTGGGTTAATAAATGCATTTAAGAATCAACCAGCAGCTAAAGGACCTGTTTCAGCTTCACCATCACCTACAACTGTTGCAGCAATAACATTTGGGTTATCTAAAACAGCACCAGCAGCATGTGATAATGAGTATCCTAATTCACCACCTTCGTGAATAGAACCAGGAGTTTCAGGAGCAGCATGGCTAGCTGTACCACCTGGGAATGAGAAGTATTTAAATAAGTGTGTCATACCTTTAATGTCTTGTGTAACATTAGGGAATAATTCAGTATAGCTACCATCTAAGTAAGCATTTGATGAAATAACTTGACCACCGTGTCCTGGACCTTCAATATATAACATGTGTTTAACATCATATTTGTTAATAATTCTGTTTAAGTGTGCATAAATAAAGTTTTGTCCTGGTACAGTACCTCAGTGACCAATTGGATAAACTTTAACGTCTTCAGATTTTAAAGGTTGTAATAACAATGGGTTATTTCTTAAGTACATTTGACCAACTGATAAATAGTTAGCTGCTCTTCATCAAGCATCAACTTTTTTTAAGTAGTCTTTTGAATCAAAAGATGAGTTCATTTTTCCTCCATAATAATTAATATTTTTTATATTTAACGATATCAATCTTAAATTGACAATATGCAAATGTCTTATTATTTTAATTTGCATTAATATTATATATTAATATGCTTTTTGAGTTCTTACGAAATTATTTATTTTATGGAAATGCTTACAAATTTAGTGATAAAAATTTTTAAAAGTTTATTTTTTAAGTAAAAAAATACAAAAAATAATACTTTTTTCTAAATTTTTATTTTTTTAAAACATAAATTAATTTTTAATAAATAAATTTATAAGTTTATAATTAAACTATGAAAAAGAAACACTTAATTTTTAAAAATTTATTAGCCTCTTCAATTTTATTAACAACTCCTTTGATGTGAGTTTCATGTTCTATTAATGAAAAAGAAAATGTTAATAACGAAATTAAAACAAATAATGAAAATGAAGAGCCAAAAACAACAAATTTACCAAAGGAAAATGATAATAAAGAAAAAGTAATAATATCGAACCCAATAGAGAATAAAAAACCTGATGTTATTGATTTAAAACAAAAATTTTTAGAATTAAAAAATGAGACTGAAAATTTTATTAATAATGAATTAAATGATATTTCATACACCTATTACAAAGATATTTTGGTAAATTTTAAAAATGAATTGGAATTAGATCAAATTAATAAAATAACTTATGATGAAAATGAATTAGAACAAAAAATAAATAGTCTTGAATTACTTTATAAAAATGCAAAAGAAAATTATTTAAAATTGCCTAGAATTCAAATGTCAGAAGAAGATTTAAAACCTATTTTTGATGATAAAAATAGCAATTCAGAAATTGAAACAAATAATGATTATGAAAATAATTTAAAAACAAATTTAGAAGCTAATTTATTTATGAATTTAGTAGATTCAACCTTGGTAAAAGATTATTCTTCAAAAAATTACACTGCTAATAATAAAAAAGAAATTATTGATTTTACTAAAGAATTAACTAAAGATGCTAAAACAGAAAATGAAGTAGTAAGAACTATTTTTACTTGAATTGTTAGAAATGTTAAATATGCTCATGACTTATCAAGAATGCCAGCTTTAGAGCCACAAGATGTCTTACATGAAAAATTTGCAGTTTGTGGAGGCTATAGTAATTTATATAAAGCTATGCTTGACGCTGTTGGAATTAAAAATTCTATTGTAATAGGATGATCAAAATATGGGCATCATCAATGAAACTTAGTTTATAATTCTCAAACTAAACAATACTATCATTCAGATGCGACTTTTAATTACTTTAATTTAAGTGAAGAAAAATTTGCTAAAGATCATAGAACTTTTAAAATTATTGATGTAGAGCACAAAATTGATGATTTTAAATATGAATATAATTATGGTGTTTCAGTTTTAAGTTCTATTTCTAATAAAGACAAACCAAAAGATATTATCAATGATGAATTGAAAGTAGTTTCTATATCAGAAGAATTACTTAAAAAATCAGATACAGTATATGTTGGTAAAAATATAGAAAAAATAAACTATGCTGGTGGTTTGCATAAAGTTAAGTGATTTGAAGTGGATCCAGAAAATAAATATTATTCTTCAAAAGACGGAATTTTATATAACAAGAATTTTACAAAATTGATATTGGTTCCTGAAAATTATGAAAATAATGAATTCACTTTACCTAGAACCGTAAGGATAATCGAAGATAAAAAAGGCTCATTGAAAGCTAAAAAATTAAGTTCAATAAAAGTAGAACCAGGCAATTTTTGATTTTCAAGTTTTGACGGAATTTTATATAACAAAAGTTTAAGTGATATTATTAATATTCCTTTTAATAAAAATAAAATTATTTTGTCGAAAAATACTGTTTTAAAGGAATATGACATTACTGATAGTCCTAATTTTGAATATATAAATATTACTAACGGAATTGATAATATTCCTGCTTGAACATTTAATAATTTAAAAAATTTAAAAGAATTAATTATTTCTAAATCAATTTCAAAAATTGAAAATAATGCTTTTAATAACACAAATATTAAAAATGTTGTTGTAAAAGTTTCTGATAAAACTTCGAAAGAAGTAATTGATCAACTTAATAAAATAGGTTTTAGAAAAATAATTAAATAATAAATTTCATAAGCTTACAAGCTTATGTTTTTTTATTATTTTTATGAAAATTTCCATAGAATTTATCAAAATTAAAAAACAGTTATATTTTTTATTTAATATAAAAATATATAAAAAAGGAGAAAAATGAGCAAAAAAGATATTTCAATAAGTTTTGACATAGGTGTTGGTTCAGTTGGATGAGCCGTTATTGACGAAAAAACTAATGATATTTTAAAATGAGGCGTTAGATTATTTGAACAAGTAAATAAAGAACAAGCCGGAGAAAGACGCATTAAAAGATCTCTTAGAAGAAGAATAAGAAGAATGCAATATAGAAATAGAAAATTCTATAGACTTATTGTAAGAACTAAGGATTTATTTAATAAGAATAATGTAGATGAAGTTAAGCAAACCATTAAATATTTATCTACTAAATATTCAAATATTTTAGATTTAAAAGTTAAAGCTTTAAGTGAACAAATTACTTCTGATGAGTTAATTTTTGTATTGCATAGTTATCTAAAACATAGAGGATATTTCTATGTTGATAAAGATGATAATAACAAGAATCGAAATAATGAAGAAATAAATAAATTAAGTGAACAAAATAATAAATTCCCTTCGATTATTATTAAAGAAATGTACGATAAATATAAATTCTCAAGAAGTGAATTATATGAAGGAAAGAAAATATCTAATCCAAAATGAGTCGAAGAAATAGAACATTTATTTAACATTCAAAAAATTACAAATGAAGATTTTAAAAATACATATATTAATAATTTATTTAAAGCAGTAAGAGAATTTTCAAAAGGTCCAGGAAGCGAAAACAGCCCTACACAATATGGTCTATATAGAAAAAATAAAGATGGCATTGTTGAAAAAATTGGTGAAAATCTTTGAGATATAACTACTAAAAAATGTGAAATTTTTCCTGAAGAAAAAGCAGATTTATCTCATTCAATAAGATATGAAATTTTTTCATTACTTGAAAACATTAATAATTTACGCTTTAATCATATAAAAGATTGAAAAATTGACAATGAATCTAAAATAGAATTGTTAAATTTAATATTTTCAAAAATGTGAGAAAGCAAAATTAAATATCCTACTATAAGTTTAGAATTAAATAAAAATAAAGTTTTAAATAAATCAATTAATTTATATTTAGATAAAAATAATTTACAAATTATGGATGGCGGAAAATTTAATTACGAGTCTATTTATAACTTGGAAAATTTATTTACTTTAATTAAATACATTAAAGAAACAATGCCAAATATTAGCAATTTTATTTCTTTTGAAAGTTTAGATCTATTTATAAACGAATTAGACAATATCATTAGTTGCTTGTATAATGAACAAAATATTGAAAAAAGAATTATTATTTTAAAATCTATTTTAAAAGAAAGCAAAATATTTGGTCAATATTTTAATGATGACTTTATAAATATTTTAGCAAATTCAAAAAAACTCATGTTGAGTAAAGTTGGTTCTTATTCTAAAAAAGCATTAAAAATGTTTATAGATAATATGTTAAAAACTTCTGATAATAGTATAAAAATTAAATTTGACAAAATAAGAGATAAAACTATTGCTTTGAAAAATAGTTTTAAACAAACTAAATACATAAATGAAAAAAGTATTAATAATTTTGCCTTACCCTCAGATGTTAAAAACCCTATGATTGAAGCTATTAAAGTTTTTAATAAAATTAAAAAATTATATTCAAATGAATGAGAAATTAAAAACATTTATGTTGAAATGGCAAGAGAAAATAATTCTAAAAGTTATAAAGATTATGTTAATTCTATGTTGGAAAACTTTACAAATGATAAAGAAAAATGATTATTGAAATTATTAGAAGATAAAAATATTAAAGAAGAAATCTATAAAAATAATACTTTAGAAAAATTGATTTTATGAGAACAACAAGATCATATTGATATATATGATGGTGAAGAATTAGATGTTTATCAAATAATAAATAATCCTAGTTATACTGAAATTGACCATATAATTCCATATTCACAATCATTAAATAATAGTAGATCAAATAAAGTTATTACAAAATCAAAAAATAATAGTTTAAAAAGTAATGAATTAGCATATACATTTGTTAAAAGAAATTCAGAATGATTTAATAAATATATTCAAAAATGTAAAGATATTTTTAATGAAAAAAGACTAACTAAAAATACTTTCCCATTTACAAGCAAAAAAGAACTTAAAGATAAGTTAGATAATTTATTATTGGAAGATTTATCTTCAACAAAACAAAAAGAATTTATAAGTAGAAATTTAAATGATACAAGATATGTTACAAAGCTATTTATAAATTATTTAAAAGACTATTCATTAGCTAATAATAATTGTTTTAATGTTTCTGCTATAAATGGACAAATTACTAGTTATATTAGAAAAAATGCTAAAAAGCTATTAAAAAATAAATCATATTATGATTGATACATAAAAGATAGAAATATTTATAGTCATCATGCTATTGATGCATCAATTATAGGTTTATATTTAAACAATTCTAAATCTTCTCTTAAAAATTTAAAAATAGATAGTTTACATTATGAATTATTTGATGATAACGGGGAAACTTCACTTGTTGATAGGCTGACAGGAGAAATTTTAAAATTTGACGATTTTAAAAACTCAAAGGAAGCAGTTAAATTAGCTAAAATAAATGAAATAGTTAATATTTGTGATGAAAAAATAACAAATAAATATAATGAAATTGCATTTTCTAGAAAACCCGTTACAAACAATAATAAAGAGTTATTTAACCAAAAATTATATGGTTTATTATCGTTAGAAAATATTAATTATAAAATTGCTAAATTTAATTTAATAAAAAAAGATGAGAGAGCTAAAAATAGCGCTAAAGAAACACAACCTTTTAAAAATTTCTTCGGAATCGACCCTAATAAAAAAAGTGATTTATTAATTTATAAACATAGTATTAAAGAATACAATAAATTAAATGAAATATTTTTAAACTTTAAAGAAAAAAAATCACCTTTTGAAGAGTATATGAAAGATTTAAAAGAGAAAAAAATATTTAACGGTGATTTCATAGATAAATTATTGCAAGCAAAAAAAGTTTTATTAATTCATAACAATGAAAAAACAAGTTATTCAGTTGTTAAAAATCTTAAATATATAGATAGCAAAGTTGAAACTATATTTTTAAATAAAAAACAAAATAATAAATCCTTTAATGAAAATATGAATTGGATTTCGGTTTTAGTTTACAAAAATAATAAGAATAAATATTCAATAATTCGAGTTAATCCAGAGATATATAAATTTAAAAAAGAAAAAGTTAATTTTATTAATGAAGACAAATTAATAAAAGAAAAATTAAATAAAATAAAAATAAAAAATAATATTAGTTTAGATTCAAAACCTGTAATGATTTTGAAAAAAGGATCTATTTTTCAAAGAAAAAACGATGAAACAATTTGATATGTAACAGGTTCTAATGCTCAAAGAATTGAATTGAATAGAATAGATAAAAATAAAGAAAATTCAAATTATAGAAATATGCCTTCAGTTAATGTTTTGATCGATAATTATATCCCGTTAGAAATTGATATATTAGGTAATATTTACAAAAAATAAGAAAAAACCCGCTATGCGGGCGAGTACAGCCGCAACTATAAGTTGCGCTTTGTTTTAAGTTGTACAATTCTTGTGTAAGATAAAATTTAAGTTGTACTCTTTTATTATAAATCAAACTGAGAGGAATATGAAGAAAATAATTGACGTTACTGAAACATCTTACATACATTTATTTCTTAATAATTTAATTTTTACAAAAAATGGTGTAAAAATTATGATTCCTACTAAAGATATAGAAACATTAATAATAGAAAATACTCATTTAACTATAAGTATTGCTTTAATTAATAAATTAGTTGATAATGGAGTTAATATTATAATTTGTGATGAAAAACATTTACCCAATGCTTTGCTTATTCCATATCATAAATATTATAGTGTTAAAAATTTACAAAATCAAATAACTTGAAATTTAGATTTTAAAACAAAAGCTTGACAATTAATTGTAAAAACCAAAATTTTTAATTCTTTAAAAATATTAAAAACTTTAAAACTATTAAATAAGGAAAATGAAGATAAAATAATCAATTATTCTAACTCTATTGTAGGGTTAGATTTTTCTAATGCAGAAGCTCATGTAGCAAAACTTTATTTTAAGTTATTATTTGGTGAAAAATTTAAAAGAAGCGATGAAGAAAACTTTATAAATAGATATTTAAATTATGGTTACTCAATTTTATTAAGCTATATAGTAAGATCTCTTTGCAATAAAGGTTTTGATGTTCGTTTAGGTCTGTTTCATAAAAGTTATAGTAATAATTTTGCATTAGCAACAGATATAATTGAACCTTTTAGATGTTTAATTGATTTGCATTTATACAAGTATATAAAAAGCAATGAATTATTATCTTTTAAAGACTATAAAAAAGTAATTTTCGATATTTTTGAAGAATTTATATTTTTTAAAAACGAAAATGTAAAAGTTTCAAAATATATTGATTTATTTGTTGAAGAAATATTAGTAAAAAATAATTTTGAAAAGGAATTATATTTTGAAAGAATTAAAGGATAGATTTATGAGAATTATCATTATGTATGATATTTCTATGGATAATGAAGAAAAAGTTAAAAAATATAACACTTTTAGAAAAGAATTATTTAGGTTAGGGTATACAATGATTCAATATTCAATATATTCTAAAAGATTAGAAGCACATACATTTTATAAAAAAGAGAAAGAAAAAATTATTAGTGTTATACCAAGGGAATCAAATGTAAGAATAATGATGTTAACTGAAAAGCAATATCAAAATATAGAATTGCTTAATGGTGAAAAATCTTTAAACGAAAAATACAATAATAGAGAAAGGTTTATAGAAATATAATGTTAAAAATATTTGATGAAATCATTGATGAAAACTATAACGGAATACGGATTATAGATATAGAAAACACAAATTTGTTTTTAAAAAAATGCTTTGAATTTGAAAAGGGAAATGATAAATCCTTTATTAAAATAAATGGAGAGTATATTAATAGTGAAAATTATTTATTAATAGATAATTTAACTAAGGTTTCTGATTTACTTAATTTTACTAGCAAAAACATACTTTTTAAGTCGATTCAAAATTATTTTTCAAAAGATTTATCTATATTTAATATAGAAAAGTTAAATAATATTATTAAAAATATTAATAAAAAATTTGATGAAAATATTATTTCATTATCATTGGATAATAATAAATTAATAAAAAATATTTTTAGTTTAGACGAAGATATTTATTTAAATTTACTAGTTTTTGAAAATTACTTAAAAAATTATGATTCAAAAGAAAAGCTTACATTTATTATTAATGATGTTGAATGAATATCAATAAAATTTATGCTTAAATATATTAATAAATTTAATTTTATTGTATTAACTAACAATAGTCAGAAATATCTAAGTAGTATAAATGAAATAATATTATTAAGTTTTTACTCAAAAAATAATTTTGTTAATATAACTTTTTTGGAACAAATTGAATCAATATTAAATGAAATAAAAATTGAAAAAAATATGAAAAAAATAGACATAATTTCAAATAAAAAGCTATTTTTTGAATTAAAATCAACTTTTTTCTTGTAAATGACATTTTAAGTTAGTACAATTCTTGTGTAAGATAAAACAATCAAGTGAAACCTTATCTAAAAATCTAAATTTTAAGTTAGTACAATTCTTGTGTAAGATAAAACAAAGGAGTAAGTAAAAGTTTTGGGAGAATGAATTTTAAGTTAGTACAATTCTTGTGTAAGATAAAACTTAGAGCTTATAAACGCTTCAATTAATAGAAATTTTAAGTTAGTACAATTCTTGTGTAAGATAAAACGTGAGTCGTCAAATTTAACTATAAGAGGACATTTTAAGTTAGTACAATTCTTGTGTAAGATAAAACTTATTTTAATTTAGAGGATGAAGGAAAAGGATTTTAAGTTAGTACAATTCTTGTGTAAGATAAAACAAGTTTTACAAAAATGAAGTAAAGACGACGATTTTAAGTTAGTACAATTCTTGTGTAAGATAAAACTATAGCTAAAAGTATACAAAATTTACACTAATTTTAAGTTAGTACAATTCTTGTGTAAGATAAAACAAAATTGCTATTTTTCCATTTTTAAATAAAGATTTTAAGTTAGTACAATTCTTGTGTAAGATAAAACAATATTTAAGCTTTGACGGCAAATACCATAATTTTAAGTTAGTACAATTCTTGTGTAAGATAAAACTAATGGTGACCGGATCTACATTTTGATTAGATTTTAAGTTAGTACAATTCTTGTGTAAGATAAAACCTTTTTCTGATATTAAAGGGACAGGAGCAAATTTTAAGTTAGTACAATTCTTGTGTAAGATAAAACTAACTGCACATTCGTAATATCATCTTCCTTATTTTAAGTTAGTACAATTCTTGTGTAAGATAAAACTATTAGAACAAAAACAAAATAAACTTACATATTTTAAGTTAGTACAATTCTTGTGTAAGATAAAACCAAGATAGTCTATACCTTTTTTATAAATTGATTTCAAGTTAGTACAATTCTTGTGTAAGATAAAACTTTAATTTAATAGATGATTATGACGGTCACATTTTAAGTTAGTACAATTCTTGTGTAAGATAAAACGATTAGCAACTAAAACAGAAATTCCAAACAATTTTAAGTTAGTACAATTCTTGTGTAAGATAAAACGAGATAAACAGGCAATAAAAAAGCTAAGCCCGGGAAGACTTAACTAAAATAATTATAACATATTGATTAATAACAAAAATAAAGCATATAAAATTTTATATTTTTAAAAATTTTATTAAAAAATAAAAAAATGTTTTTGTTTTAAACTTTTTTAATTATAATAATAGTGATATTTAAGAAAATATCTCGGTTTGGAGGGGTAGCGAAGCGGCCAAACGCGGGTGGCTGTAACCCACTTCCTAACGGTTCGGGGGTTCGAATCCCTCCCCCTCCACCATTTTTTATTGCCCCATAGCCAAGCGGTAAGGCAACGGGTTTTGGTTCCGTCATGCGTTAGTTCGAATCTAACTGGGGCAACCATATCATCCTTAAAGGGTGATTTTTTTATTTTTTAAAATAATGTAATAAAATTTAATTATTATGATTACACAAAACAATAATGAAAAATTAAGTTTTTGAAAGCCAAAAACTTATACTGAAGAACAAAAGGTTTCTAAAAATAAACTTTTAGCAAGTGCATTTATATGATTTGGATATAGTATGTTTATTGCATTTTTAACTGGCATTATAACAACTTATGCAATAAGTTGGAAAACTGATACAATAGGAACAGCTGGTATAGCAGTAATGCTAACATTTGGAATTTTAGGGGTAATTTCTTTATTTATAGAATTATTTTTTGGTTGAAGAATGAATTTCTATGTTCAATTAGTTTTTGTTACATTTGGAATGATGTTCTTAGGTTTTGCAGTAGTTAGCTTAATTATTCTTTTTACAGTAGCTAATAAAACAGTAGAATATTTACTTTATTCAATAAGTATACCAATGTTATTATTCATACTTTTTGGTTTTCTTTCTTATTACAATAAAATAAAAATTAAGCCTGTTTATATATTGCTAATTATTATGGCTATAGTAATGCTTATTTCAACAATAGTAGGTTTCTTTGTCTTTTCAAGATGATTTGAAATGTTTTATGTCACTTTATCAGTTTTTATTTATAGTTTAATACTTTTAATTGATATTTATATGATTTCAAATGCAAATAGATATTTTAATGAACAAATGAATACAAAAAATACAAATAAAGAAATAATGAAACTAAGTATTTATTTTGGTTTTAAAATAGCTTACGATTGTATATATTTAATTTATTACTTATTTAGAATTTTTATAGAATTAAAAAATTAATAAAATTAGCTAGTTTAAACTAACTTTTTTTATAATTTAAATATTATGTCAGAAATAAGAGTAAGAAAAGATGTAAGTTTTTGAAAAGTATTTTGATTTATTATACTTTCAACCTTTATAGGATTTGGTGGAGGAAATGCGTTATTTCCGATTTTAAAAAGGTATAGTGTAGATAAATACAAATGATTATCTGAAAAGGAATTTGAAGAGAATGTTTTAATAACAAATATGTTGCCTGGGCCAAGTGTTATTGAAGCTTTAAGTTATATTTCATTTAAAATGCTAGGTTTTTGAAAAGGACTAATAGTAGTTATTTTCGCTGTTATACCGCATGTTCTATTAGCTTTTTTACTTATATATTTTTCTCAGTATATTGAGAAAAAATATTTATATGTAATAGAAGTAGGGGTTATGATAACTATTATAGGTTCATTAATAATTTTTGTTTTAAATTACTATAAAAAAGGTATAAAAGGAATAAAAATATCCTTGTGATTTATATTATTTTTAACAACTTTTTTATTTACTTTATTTATTCCTGCTCCATACAATATGCCTGTTGGAATAATGATTTTGGTAATTATAATTTTTTCATTAATTTATTTTGCTAAAAAATGCTTAAATAAAGAAAAAGAGGTAAAAAAATAATGACTTTATTTTTATTACTTTTATTCACAATAGGACTAACGATAGTAATTAGTTTAAGTGTTTTCGGTGGTGGTCAAATATTTATGCCTATTTATAGACAATTTTGGTCACTTTTAAATACATTATTTAATACAAATATTTCAGAAAACGACATATCTAATATTTTTACTTTAAGTAACTCAACTCCAGGTGTTTTTTCAACTAAATTAGCATTTGTAACTGGCTATTATGTTGCTAATGGAGAATGATGAGGCTTTATTTTTATGTTTATAACATACCTTTCATTTATATTAGTACCGATTTTAATAATGTATTTTGCTATGAAACTTTCACAAAAAAGTAAAAATAGTGTTTATGGCAAAAAACTTTTAGCTATAATGAACCCAATTATTAGTGCAATAATGGCAGCATTAGTAATTCAATTATTAATAGGCATAATAGCTCCTTATTTTGTTTTTAACAAATCAATAAATGATTATTTTAAAATAGATGAAAATAATTCAAAAGCACTATTTTTTAGTGGTTTTAGAAAAATAGCCTTATTTATATTCGTTCCAACAGGTATTATATCAAGTGCTATTTTATATAAATTTAAATTTCCTTTATTAGCAATATTATTTATTAATGTTATTTCATCATTTATAATTTTTGCTCCTTGAGCCTAATATTTAAATAAATAATTTAAATTTAAATATATAATATTTAATTATGTTAAAAATAGAAGTTACATACAAAGAAAGAATAGATAAATATATCAGCGACAATAGTGAAATTAGTAGAAATGATGCTAAAGCTCTTATTGAACAAGAGGCTGTTTATATAGATGATGAAAAATATGTAAGAAAACCTAATTACATTGTTCGTGAAGGAATGGTTATAACAATTTTAAAACTATTAGAAAAGGAAATTGATATTGAGCCAAAAGATATGCCGCTTGATATTAGATATGAAGATAATGATTTAATAGTTTTAAACAAACCAAGTGACTTAGTAGTTCATCCTGCACCTGGTCATTACAATGACACTTTAGTTAATGGGCTTTTACATCATTTCAATCAACTTTCAAATAATAATGGTTTATTAAGACCTGGTATAGTTCATAGAATTGATAAGGACACAAGTGGTTTATTAATTATTGCTAAAAACAATGATTCACATAATAAATTAGCTGATATGTTAAAAGAACACAAAATTAAGCGTTCTTATATTGCTATTGTTGAAGGTATACTTGAAAATAAAATTACTAAAATTAATTTGCCTATAGCAAGAAGTACTCAAGATAGAAAAACGATGACAGTTCATAGAGACGGTAAAGATTCTATAACTATTGTCCATCTATTAAAAACATTTTATATTGATAAAAAGCCTTATTCTTTAGTAAGATGTGAACTAGAAACTGGAAGAACTCATCAAATTCGTGTGCATCTATCATATATTAAACACCCTGTTTACGGTGATCCAATTTATGGTAAATTTGTTGATGATTTTAATCAAAGATTGCATGCATACAAATTAGAATTTGAACATCCATTTACAAACAATTTAGTTAAAGTGTATGCAGAAATTCCAAAAGAATTTGAAATCGCAGATTACAATTTTGATGAATTATTAAACAATTAAAAAAGGAGTACAATGTTTGATAAAAGTTTTTTTAATGAAAGAAGTTATGAAGGTTTGTGGACACATTACAAAAAAACCTTTCTACCTATTTTTATAGCAACAATATTTTCTTTTGCATTTATATTATTTTTTGAATTAATATCAATTGGTTTGCAAATAGCCCATGTTTCAAAATTAGGTTTAGCAGAACTAACAAATTCAGGACCCTATGCAAAATGATCAGTTAATGATGGTTTTAAACAAGGTTTAACATTATTATATTTATTTACTTTACCTAGCTTTGTTATAGTAATTTTTACATTATCCATTGTATACATTTCAATTTCAATTGCTAAAGGTAAAAAAGAAAAAGATTTTTCAAATTTAGCAGGATGACCAGTTATAGCTTATTTAGTCACTTTTATTAATAGCATTATATTTGTTATAACTTTAGTTTTCACAAGATTCGAAAATATAGATGCTATTTCAATTATTAGAATAACTATTCAAGTTATTTCAGCAATTACAACTATTGTTTTCTATTTATTATTTATTAGAAGATATATGTGGGTTAAATCATCTTATATTGTTGTAAAACAATATTTAGAAAGCATAAGAATTCAAAATGAATTAAAAAATGACCCTAATTTCCAAAATATATTTAGCTTTATAAATAGATATTCTGAAAATAACAATAATTTTGAAGAAGAATCAAAAAATAACAATAATAATTCAAGTGAATTAAGTGAAAAAGAAGCAAAAAGAAAAGAAAATTTTGATAAATTAATGGAATTACCAAATGAAAAATTATTTGATGCTGCAAAGGGATTATTCATAAGTGGCTATGAAACAATGTCTAAGGAAAAATTAGTTAATATTTTATTAGATATATTTGAAAAACAAGAACAAGATAAACAAAATTATTCTTCTAACGAAAAAGAAGAAATAAAAATTGAAGAAACAGATGCAGTTGAATCAGATAATTTAGAAGAAAAATAGAATGAACTTTTAAGTTCATTTTATTTTATATAGGAGATATAAATGTTACTTTTTGAAAAAAATAATTTTGGTGACAAAACTTTAGTTGCAGGCTTTGATGAAGCTGGGAGAGGATGCTGTGCCGGCCCTTTAGTTGTAGCTTCTGTAATAATGCCAAGAGATTATAATAATGATTTAATAAATGATTCTAAAAAGTTAAATGAAAAAACAAGAAATGCTTTATATGAAGAAATTATTAATAATGCAATAGATTATTCTATAGTATTTTTAGATGCACAATACGTAGATGAAAATAATCCTAAACAAAGTTCTAAAAATGGTATGAAATTATGTTTAGAAAAACTTTCTAAAAAACCTGAAATATTAATTACAGACTTTGAAAACATACCAGAAACATCTATAAAACAACTTAATTTAGTAAAAGGTGATTCAATTAGCTTTAATGTAGCTTGCGCTTCAATTTTAGCTAAAGTATCTAGAGATAGATATATGATTGATATTAGTTCTAAATACCCTGAATACTTTTTTGATAAACATAAAGGATATGGAACAAAATTACATCAGGAGATGATAGAAAAATACGGAACTTGCAAAGAACATAGATTATCTTATAAAAATGTAAAATTAGCTTTAGAAAAACATAATAAAAAAATCAGCAATTAAACTGATTTTTTGTTTTATTCAAAAAAGTTACTTCTTGCTTTTTCTTTTGTTTCAAATGAAACTGAAAAAGGAATTCTTGTTGTATAGCCTGCCTTTGCAGCCACTATTTGTTTTGAAGGTCAGTTAAAAATTTCTTGATTTCATTGTAAAACAGTGTCATTATAAATTTCACGTGCAGCTGTAATTTCTTTTTGCAAGTAAGAATTTTCTTGCATTGCTCTTTTTAAAGAATCATGAGCTTGTAATTCAGGATATCTTTCAATTTGAACTTTTATTCCGTCAAAAGCAGAATTTAATTTGGTATTAATTTCACTTCTTGTAAAATCGTTGCTTGCAGTTGCCCCTGATCTTAAAGCGGCAATTTCAGTCATTACACTTTTATCAAATTCTATAGCTTTGTTCATAATTGAAGCAGCGTTTTGTAAAATTTGAACTCTTTGTTCTAAAAAGTTATCAACTGTTGAGGCGTTGTGATTTATTTTTTGTTGTAATTGTCTTAAATAGTTTCTACTTTTAATTTTTACAAATAGAAATATTAATCCAGGTATAATAAGAATTCATAAAAATATTTCAAAAATTAAAGATCCTGCTCCAACTTTAACAGGTATTTGTTTTTGAATAACATTTATGTCTTTTCCTTCTGAATTTACTGGACCAGTTAATTCATCTAATTCATTAGCCATAATAATTCTCCTTATATTTTATTTGTATTACATTTTTCTTATAAAATTAATAATTGTTGAATTTTTATTCATATTAATTATACTTGAATCATTTTCATAATTTTGGTTTGTTTCGTCATTTTCACATTCGTATTTATTTAAAGCTTTTACATGAAGTCTTGATTTTGCACTTACTGGGACATATTCATATCAAGTAACAGGAACTGAGTGTAATTTTCCATCTCCTCCTCTTACTGAAATATAATCAACTCTTTCAAAAGAATCAAAACCACTTGAAATTACATCAATTTCATCATATCCTGATTCTATGTTTTTATATCTACCAATAATTTTATTTATGTTTTGTGTTTTTGAATTTTCATGAGCAATCAATTTTGGGTTGATTAGGTTTATGTAATATTCTAAATCGTATTCTGACATAAACATTTGCTTATCCTCTTCATAAATATTTCTTTCATATGGTGTATTCAAATATAAAGGAATAGCAAATATTGGAGCAAAAGAATGATAAATATTTTTAAAATAATTTTCTTGGTATTTTAAAAAGTTATCAATTAAAATATCAACGTCATAAGTTTCATAAAAGAGCTTTTCATTTGTTGCTAATGGGAATTCATTTAAATGTTCAGAAATTAAAGCATTAATTTTATTAAATTTAATAAAACTAAAATCATCACCATAATTGTTCTTATCTAATAAAACTTTTTTCATACTTTTTTGAGCTAGAGGAGTAAAAAGTAATCTATATTCTAATTCATTATTTCTATCTTTTGCATTAAAAATAGATTCAAATTCTAAGTTACCACTCATTGATTTAAAAGTTCTGCCTTCTTTAATTGCCTCCTGATCCATTTTCGTGAATACTTTATTCATTTTATTTATATGCTTTTTATATTCTTTTTCACTTAATTTTTCTATATGGCTAAATTCTCTAGTAAATTTTAAATTTGGGGCAGCGTTATTTAAATAATATAAAACATTTTGTGTATTGTAATAAGGATAAGATTTAGTAACATGTGCTGTTAACGTTTGAGTCCTTAAAACAGCTCTTCTCGTACCGTTTGCGTCTGTAGAATATTCTGTTCAGCTAATTGTAATTGATCCATAATAATTTTTAGTTCCCATAGTCATTGTTAAGTTCTTCTTAATTACAAAAGGATTATTTAAAACATAACCACTTTGCAAAAAAACACACGAACTGTTTTTTGAATCATAAGGGTCTTCAAAACCAAAATTGATTTTATATTCAAAAAGCGTTTCGTCTCTTAAATACTTATCAAATTTAATTATAGAACAAGCTTCAGTTAATAATTTTTCACGTATACCATGTTTTATTAATGGAAACACAGGTGCTATTAGCTCTTTAGCTTTTTCATAATGCTTTATAAGAATTTCTTTGTTGTTTTTTCTTATTTTATTGTTTTTAATTATTAAAGTTAAAAACAGCGATAAAGAAGCTATAAAAATAATAGGAAAAACAACAAATAAAGTAATAGGTGTACCAAATCATTTTAATGATACATATAAGAAAGAAGCAATTAATAAAGCCACTATAGTTAATATTGAAATAGATATTAAAATACCTTTAAAAATTGATCCTTTTCTCTTTAATTTATCATTAATTTCACTATATTTTCTATATTTTTTAGATTCTTCTTTATTTGTTGAAACATCAATCCCTGATTGTTCAATAATATCATTTATATATTTTTTACTTAGCTCTTTATGTTTTGTTTTAAAGTTTTTATTATAAGCCTCTATGGGATCGTAATCAATTTCATCAATTGCATTAAAATTTTCTTTCATATCACTCCTCAAAATGTTATTTATTTAAATTATATTATTTTAAAAATTAAAATAAAAAAACTGTTTAATAAAAACAGTTATTTGGTCAATAAAGATATGGTGCCAACAACAAGATTTGAACTTGCGACCCCATCCTTACCATGGATGTGCTCTACCTGCTGAGCTATGTCGGCATATAAAAATTATACAAGAATAAGAATATATTTAATATTTATTAGCACTCTATTATATATTTTGCTAAAATATATTTATTATGGATAACAACAAAGATTATTATGCAATATTAGGTGTATCTAAAAATGCAACTGAAAAAGAGATAAAAATGGCTTATAGAAAATTAGCTATGCAATATCACCCAGATAAAGTTAAAGATGGTTCAAGCGATGAAAAAATGCAAAAAATAAATGAAGCTTATGACATATTAAGTGACCCTAAAAAAAGAGAACACTATGATAGATATGGAGCTGATGGACCACAAGCTGGAGGATTTAGTGGAGCTAGTGGTTTTGATTTTGGCAGCTTTAATATGGATTTTGGTGATATATTCGGTGATATTTTTAGTAATTTTGGATTTGGTGGCGGCTCAAGAAGCAGATCAAAACAAGCAAATCAAAAAATGAAAGGTGAAGACATTTTAAGCCAAATAAGTATTTCATTTACAGATGCTATATTAGGCAAAAAAATAAGCGAAAAACTTAAAAAATTTGAATTATGTGAAACATGTAAAGGACATGGAGCCTTAGAAAAAGATATTAAAACTTGTTCAAAATGTCAAGGTTCTGGTAGAATGCGAGTTAGACAAAGAACTCCTTTTGGTATAACTGAAGTTTTAACAACATGTGATTTATGTAATGGCAAAGGAAAAGAAATAGCAAATAAATGTTTAACATGTAATGGTGAAGGATACAACGAAAAACTTAAAAATGTTGCATTCTATATTCCTGCTGGAGCAGATAATAAAACACAAATAAAATTAGACGGATATGGAAAAAAAGGTATCAATGGTGGTCCTAGCGGGGATATGTACGTTAATGTTATTGTTAATGAACATAAATTCTATAAACGTTCAAATCTAGATTTATTTATTGAAGTTTCTGTTTCATTTTTAGATATTATTAGAGAAAACACTATTAAAGTTCCAACTCCATATGGTCCTGAAGAATTAAAATTAAAAAGAAATTATCAAAATGGAAAAGTTATTACACTTAAAAATAAAGGTATAAAAACTAATAAAGACTCTAGAGTTGGTGATTTACATGTTAAATTAAATTTACAAATGCCTAATTTTGACGAAAAAGTCTATAAAAAAATGGTTTCTGATTTAGAAACTTATTTAGATACAACAAATGCAGATTTTATTTCACAAGTTGAAAAAGAAAAATAATTTATAACGCTTTTTAAAAAGCGTTTTTTATTTTTAGAAAGAAATGTTAAATTTTTTAATATTTTTTTTCAAATAGAAATTTTTCATAATTCTTTAAATAATTTTTTATATTAGGAAATTTATTTAGATTAATATTCATACTTTTCAATTTATTTTTAACTTCATTTGAAATATCATCCGTTAAATATTTGACTTCACCTGTTTCTGAGTCTCAATAAAATTTGTACTTATCATATTCTGTATGTAAATTAGGTTCTAATTTTAGTAAATTATTCTTATCACAAATTTTATTTAGTATTTTTTTATATTCTTGCATTTTAAAAATATCTTTTAAAGTATTATTTATTTTATTTTTTTCTATAAAAGAATAAATTTCATTTTTAATTTCTGAAACAGGATATATATGCGCAATTTCAAATGAAAGATACTTTTCTATTGAAAATAAATATAACTTATCTACTATGTTACGTGCAATATTTCTTTTAGATCTAATATCTTTTAAAACTTCTAATGAATAATTGACAAAATCATTTTTCATTTTTTTCATTTCTTTTTCTAATAAATTAATTTTGTTTTTTTCTGCAGGATTTTTTAAATCTTTAGATTTTATATTTTCTATTTCATATATAAAACTAAAAATTATTTGTCATATTTTGGTTTTGCTGAGAAAAAAATTGAATTGATCTTCTTTTAATTCAATAATTTCATATTTATCACTATTTATATCTACTATACTATTTTTTTTATTTATTTTTAAAATATCTAATAGCATTATTAAATTATTTTTAAATCTTTCATTATTTGATTTTATCTCAGAATTATTAGGGTTTTTGTATGAACCGGAAGGATTATTACCTTTAAATAATGAAATCAAACCTTTTAAAGTTCCTTCATAATTTGAATTTAAGAAATTATTTAAAAGTTCTAGTTCTTCTTTGTTGAATTTATATAACATTTTAGAATTTTCATCGGGTCTAGGTGCTTGCCTTTTATTTTTATTTTCTGGTCACAGTAAATTTGTAATTTTATCCCTTAATACAAAATTTGTATTTTTATTTTTAAATCAAGAAGGAGTAGTATAAAAATCAAAAAGTGTGCCCTCTTTTATATTTAATTTATATTTTACCAATAGCGCGTCTTCATTAAAATAACATATTAAATCAGCTAAAAATTTTTGTTTGGAGTTAGTCTTAGAAAAAATATTAAATATTATTTTTATTATTTTCATTTTAAAAATAATCCTTTATTATTTTTTCAAATATTTTTTCTAAGACTTCAATTGAAATTGAATTACCTGCTGTAAAAATAATTTTTGAATCAGTTAAAAGATTTGTTTCTTTTACAACATTAAAATCATTTTTACTAAATCCCATATATAGATAAGCTTCACAAGAATTCATAATTTGTATTTCATTATTTATTAAAAATTTTAGTCTTGAATTAGCACCACTAGCTGTTAAAGTTGGGCCCTTACCTTCTAGCGAATATATATAATTTTCACTATTAAAATTAGATCAATTATTTATAAAAGATTTAATAATGTTATTTTTAGATATAGTAAATTTGTTTATATAATTATTATCATTTAATTTTAAAAAACTGTGTTTATCATTTTTTAATCATATATCTTTAACATTTTTATTATTTTTTGACCCAATAGGAAAATCAAATTTTTTTCTTTCCAAAACAGAAACCATGAAAACTCTTTCTCTGTTTTGTACACTTCCATACTCTGTTGAATTGATAATTTTTCAACTAGATGTATAACCAAATTCTTCAAGTTTTTTTATTCAAGAGTTGAATTCTAAAATAAATTTTTTAGAAGCTAGAGCTTTAACATTTTCTAATAACAATATTTTAGGTAAATTACCTTTATTTTCGTTTAGTATTCTTTCTATTTCAAACAATAACCCACTTCTTGTTCCACTTTTAATTCCTTTTTGTCTACCTTGTTGGCTTAAATCTTGGCAAGGAAACGAATAAGTTAAAATATCTATATTTTTTGGTAATTTATGATATTTTCTAATATCAAATCCGCTCTCTCTCTCTCTCATTTAATTTCTTATATCTATTTTTAAAATAATTGTTATTTATAAATGAATATAAGTATGAAAATAAATTTCTTAATTTTTCTTCATTTAAACGATTAAAATATTTTTCCGATACAATGTCCTTTGAATTATTTGAAAGATTATATTTAGATAATTTAGCTATTATGTCTTCCTTAGATAATATATTTTCTGGATCTAATTTGCCATAATTTATAGCCATGTATGAAACTATAGCATCAATATAAAAGTCGCAAGCACCAGCTGAAGAAACATTGATATTAAGTTTTTTGCTAATATTCTTTAAAGCTTTTAATTGTGACCCTATTCCCGAAAAGAATTCAAATATTTTTATTTTTTTCATATTTTTATTATAACGCGTTTTTAAAAAATAAAATAGCACTAAAAATGCTATTTTATAATATTATTCGTCTTCTTCTTCATCGTGGAAATCTTCTCTCAATTCTTCAGAATCACCAAAGATTTCACCTTTAAGATCATTAAGAAGTTTTTCAGAAGTTGATTTTTTATTTTTATCTTCTTTAACTTCAAATTGGACTTTGGTATTTTCAAATCCGTTTTCATACTCTTCTTCTTCAAAAAGAATAGTTGGAATAATTATTGGTCTTCTTCTTTTTTCTTTATAAAAAAGAGAATCTAAACGATCTATTATTAGTTGTTTTAAGTCTACTACATTTCAATTTTCATTATTTTTTATATAGTATAAAACAGCTCCGTGAGCAATTCTTTTAGCTTCTTCAACTAATTTTAAACTAGTTTTTACATAAAAACTTCCACGACTAATTAAACTAGGTCTTCCAATAATTGAATTATTCGTCTTATTTATAGTAATAATTATATTTACAAATCCATTAGAACTAAGTTCATTTCTTTCTTTAATAATAGATCCATTTACATTTAAAGTAGAAATACCATCTATATAAATTGGACCATATTCAATTTTTTCTTCAGTTGGTACGATTTTATTATTTATCATATTGTAAACTTTACCATTTTCTGGAACCATAACATTTTCAGGTTTAACACCATTTCTAACAGCGCTTTCACCATGTACCATACTCATACGATATTCACCATGATATGGTAAAAAATATTTTGGTTTTGTTAATTGAAAAATTTTATCATGTTCATGTTTATATGCATGTCCAGAAGTGTGAAGATACCCATCAACACCATTTTCTTTAATTATTGCTCCTAGTTTGCTTAATCTATTAACTAAAAGTTCAATAACCATTCTATTCCCTGGAATCGGACTAGAAGAAAATATAACCATATCACCTTTTTCAATTTTAACTGTAGCATGTTTACCATATGACATTCTAGATAAAGCTGCTAATTGCTCACCTTGGCTACCTGTTGTTAAAACAACTAATTGATTTTCAGGAACGTTATTTATTTCTTTTTTCTCTACGAAAATATTTGCTGGTGCTTTTATATAACCTAATTTACGCCCAATTTTAACACCTTGAATCATTGATCTACCAAAACAAGCTACTTTTTTCTTTAATTTGATTGCTAAATCAATAATAGCTTTAACCCTAGTTAAGTTAGAAGCAAAAGCAGTAATAATTGTTTTTCTTGTTGCGTTACGCATATGTTTTTCAATATCAATTAAAATATCACTTTCACTTGGTGAATGAAAAGGTCTCATAGCATTTGTAGAATCAGAAAGTAAAACCGTTAATCCTTCTTTACCAATTTCATTTAATCTAGCAAAATCTGTATAAGCATTACCAATAGGGTTATAGTCAAATCTAAAGTCACCAGTACACATTAATGAACCATTTGGAGTAGTAACTCTTATACCAAAAGCGTCTGGAATAGAGTGCTGAGCTGATCAAAAATCAACTTTACATCCATCACCAAAGTCGTAAACAGAAGCTTTCTCCATTTCAATGAATTCAACTTTATGAGTTATTCTATGCTCTTCAAATTTAAGTTTTAAATATTGAATCGCAATTCTTGGTGCAAAAATTTTCTTAAGGTGAACTTGTTTAACTAAATAAACAACACCACCTATATGATCTTCGTGACCATGAGTAATGAATAAACCTTCAATATTATCTTTTTTTTCTTCTAAATATTTATAATCGGGAATAATACCTTTAATTCCGCTTGTAGCTGTATCAGCAAATTTAATTCCAGCATCTATTATAAAAATATGCTTATCATGCTCAACAATTAATGTTGCCTTACCTATTTCTTGAACACCACCAATTGGTATAATACGTGTAGCAATCATTGTGCCTCCTTAATAATTAATTATTAATCTTGAATAAATATAAAAGTATTTTAATAATATAAATTTTAATATAAAACTAATTTATTAATATAAATAAATTCTATTTTATTTTTAACAAAATAAAAAGCGCTGCAATTGCAACGCGTAATGGTATTTAAATATATAGTACACCGTACAGGGCTCGAACCTGTGACCCGCTGGTTAAGAGCCAGCTGCTCTACCAACTGAGCTAACGGTGCATTTGTATAACTATTATATCATTTTTAAATAAAAATGTACAAGTTTCCACTTGCACATTTAATTATTTTTTGAATTTAGAATTTATTTGTTAAATATTAAAATTATATATCACTAAAACAAAATAAAAGGAGTTTAAAAATATATTAAAATATAAAAAAACGAATAATTTAATTAAAAAATAAAAGTATAAATATAATAAACGCACTCTTTATAAATATCTAATTTAGTAAAACAAAAAAATTAAATTAGCTTATTAATAAAGTTGGTAGATTAAAAAATCTACCTTTAATATTATAAAGCCCTTTTACTTTATTTATATACAAAATTAATAAAAAAATAACCAGAAATAAATCTGATTATTATAAAAACGTAATTTATTTAATTATTTAACAATTTTATTAAATTGTCATAGTCATTTATCAAATGATAATAGTATTTCATCAATTAAAGGTTGAACTCTTTTTGATCATTCAAATTCTTCTAATATTTCTAATAAAACTTTTAGGTCATCAATAATTATTTTTGCTGCTAAGTTATAATTAAATTCTTGTGATTGAATTTCTTGAAGTTTACTTAATTCTAATATTTCTTTATAACTGCCTAATGCTAAATCATTTTTCATTAATATTTTTTCAGCAATTTCATCTATAAAATCTAAAGTATTTTCTCTTAATTTGTCAACTTCTTCATGTATTTCAAAAAATTCTAAACCAGAAATATTTCAATGAATATTGCTTAATTTTTGATAAAAAATCTGCAAGTTAGCTTGTACTTTTTTTAATTCTTTAATTTCGTTCATTTTGTTCCTTATTTTATTTTTATATGATTAATTATATATAAAATATTAAATTATTTTTTAGCTATGAATAAAATATATAAAGAGCCAAAATAGCTATAAAATAATTAAAAAAGCGCTTATGCGCTTAATTAATTATAAACTATTTCATTATTTTTATTTACTAACGGAGCTATTATAGAATATGTAAAGTAAATTATAAACATATTAGCTCAAATTTTAACTGGACTTAAAACTATATGTTGAAACATAAAAGTAATAATAGATTCACTAGAACCACTAGCTATTTTAGAGTCAGCTAAAGATAATATTGGAACATTTATAGATTCAATAAATGCACTAAATACAACAATTGGCACAATTACTAAGAATCTTTTAGGTCTTATTTTAAACCTTGCTATTATTAAGAATAAAATCATTAATAAATATCCTGATTCCATTGTTGCTATTAATGCTATTTTATTAGGTATGATGCTTTTGTTTTTTATTATTTGATCATCCACTTTGTACATTACTATTATAAAAATAGCAAGACATATAGTTGAAAGTAAAATTATTGAAGTAATTAAATTTATATTCAATAAATGTTTTGGTGAATTCATCATAGAATTCATTTTTCTTTTTTCACCAAGTTGGATAATTCTATTTTGTAATTGTTTTATTTTTTTAGATTCCGGATTATTTGATTTTATTTTTATTAATTTTTTATTTAAATAGTATATCTTGCTTACATAAATAGATTCAATAAATTGCCCACCAAAAACATATTTGAAAAATTTAACAAATAGTAAACCAACAACCCCTGAAACAACACCATTTACAACTGCTGCTAAAGTATAGTAAACATTATAAAAAGTAGGAAAAATTGAAAAACTAATTATATCACTTATCAATCCAACAATCGCTCCAACTAGTGGTCCAAATATAAAACCGCTTATTTTAATAGGTAAACCAATAAAACTTATTTTATAACTAGGTATAGTTATAAGAGGTATAAATGAAGCAAAAACAGTAAAAATAACAACGCTAATGGCAATTAAAATACCAACAAAGGCTATTCTTCTTATTGTTCATTTTGGAAAAATACTTCAATCATTAAATAAGTATTTTCACCTTTCTAGTCCTACGTATCTTTTCATGATTAAATTATATATAAAATTATGCAGTTTATTTTTTGTAAATGTTAAAATTATTTTAATAAAAGTAATAAAAAAGTAAGGAGACAATATGAAACTTTTTAATAAAATAGCAACACAAAGAACAAATGCTATGTTACTTAAAGCTACATTTGATAAAGAAATTGAAGACGATTTCTTAATTAAAAAAAGCGGACAAATTACAGAATATTTTGATAAGAATACAGCGTATGTATTTATGGGCAAAAAAGAAGATTTAAAATATGAAGATGTTTTAGGTTTCTTTAAAAGATTTGCTTCAATGGCACAAAGAAATTATCAAGTTGATATTAGATCATTTGCTAATGAAAAAGTAAAACCTTGCCAAGTAATTGAAGCATTTACAAGTGCTTTATATTTTGAAAAAGGTGATATTTATAGTGCTAAAAGTAAAAATGAAGAATCAGATATTTTAGTAGAACCTTTTGTTGAAGAAATAGGCGAATGCATGTCTGAAGAATTTGAAAAAGCATTAATTTTAGCTAATGCAACAAATTATGCTAGAAATCTACAAATTATGCCACCTAATATTTGTAATTCTGAATATTTAGCAGAAGTTGTTTATAAAGATTTAAGTGCTAATAAAAATTTAAAAGTTACTGTTTTAAATAAAGCAGAAATTGAAAAACAAAAAATGGGGTTATTACTTTCAGTTAACCGTGGAAGTATGTATGAACCTAGAGTAGTTGTTATTGAATATAACGGTGATCCAGAATCAAAAGAAAAAACAGTTATGATTGGTAAAGGCATAACATTTGACTCAGGTGGTTATTCATTAAAACCATCAAGAAGTATGTTAGGAATGAAATTTGATATGTCTGGTAGTGTAATTGTAGCAAGTGCTATGAAAGCTATAGCAGAATTAAAACCTAAGAAAAACGTAGCTGCAGTTATGTGTATTACAGATAATAGAGTTAATGGTGATGCTTCATTGCCTGATTCAGTTTGAACAGCTATGAACGGTAAAACTGTTGAAATTAATAACACTGATGCAGAGGGTCGTTTAGTAATGGCTGACGGTCTTACTTATGGTGCTAGAGTACTTAATGCAACACGTTTAATTGACGTTGCAACATTGACAGGTGCCATGGTTGTTGCTTTAGGTCATACATATACAGGAATTTGAGCTACAACAGATAAAGCTTGAGAAGACATTAAATCAGCCGCTGAAAATGCACATGAATTAGTTTGAAGAATGCCTTTTGATGCAGCTTTTGCAAAAAACATTAAAAGTTCAAAAGTAGCAGATTTTAAAAACACAGATCTTTCAGGAAATGCTGGTTCTTGTTCAGCAGCTATGTTTTTAAAAGAATTTACAGATAATGTAGAATTTATTCACTGTGATGTTGCTGGAACAGCAGAAATTAATGAAGAACCACAAGGAATTATGGTTAAAACTTTAACAGAATTAGCTTTAGCTTAGTTCTTTAAAGGAGTCTTACTAAAGACTCTTTTTTTACCCAAAATATCTATAAAAAAGGAGTATGCATGTATATACAAAAAGGAAATGGTATTTTAGAAGTAATAACAGGTCCAATGTTTAGTGGAAAAACTGAAGAATTAATTAAAAGAATTAAAATATTAGAAATAGCAGGTATTAAAACATTAGTTATTAAACCTAGTTTCGATACTAGATATAGTAATAGCGAATTAGTAAGTCGTACAGGCGCTAGAATAAAAGCTCATAATGTTCAAAATGCACTTGAAATAATAAGTTTATATAATAATAGATATAAAGCTATTGCAATAGATGAAGTTAACTTTATGGAGGAATCATTATTAGAAGTAATTGAAAATCTTATTTTAAAAGGTTGTAGAGTAATTTGTTCGGGGCTAGATATGGATTTTTTAAGAAGACCTTTCGGAATAATGCCCAAAGTAATTTCCATAGCTGATGAAGTTACTAAATTAAAAGCAGTTTGTATGAAATGTAAAAAAGATGCAGGCTTTAGTTTTAGAAAAATCGAAAGTAAAGAACTAAATGTTTTAGGCGATGATGAATATGAAGCTAGATGCCGTGTTTGTCATATAAAAGGATTATCTATTTAAGCACTCTTGCAAAAGGGTGTTTTTTATTAAAAAATCTCAAGAAATCTTGAGATTATAAATAATTATAATAAATCTTGAAGATCATTTATTGACTTACTTTTTATTTTATCATGCACTGAAACTTCATTAGGATTAGTGTTAGAAAGTTCATTATCTAACTCTTTTATTGTACTTGAACCAGCTATATAAATTAATTCATTTTTAACATCAACTAAAGCAATAGCAAGAGTTAAATTTATTTTAGAATTTTTATTTTGTTGAATGTACTTTTTATATTCTTTTCAAAGCAATAATGTTTTATTTTCATCTATATCATTATTGTAAGTTTTAACTTCTAAATAAATAAAATGATTATTATGTTTTATTAAAAAATCTGGATAACTATTTGCTATTTCATAACCGTTTATAGATTTAAAAAAGTATTCAAAATTAACGCCGTTATAAGTAGGATTTTTAGTTCATATTTTTATATTATCTTTATCTTTATTCATTTTTCTAATTAAATAATCCAATTCTTTAACAAATTCTTTTTCAGCCTCAGAATCTATGTTTAAAGAAGGCATTTCATTATTAAATTCCCTGTATGCAAATTTTTGATTTGTTTTAGTTGAATTTTTTTCAGTTATTTTTGCAATTAAATATTCTGGCAAATATTTTTCTTTTTCTAGTCTATATTCAATTTCATTTTGATCTAATTGATTTTGTATATTTTTATTATATTTTTCTTTAAAATAATTAAATTTATTCTTTATCATAATGAATCAAAATAAAGTATTATCTATTTTATTTTTTAAATTCAAATTATAAAAGTCATTTAATTTATTCATAATATTTTTTGTTAAAAATTTTTCATTTAATTTTAATTGTTTAATATTATAAAGCTCAATTTGAATTTTATTCAACAATTTAATATCTATAAATTCTTTATTACCATAAGATTTTTTATCAGCTACTATAAAATTATTTTTGCTAAATTCATAATTTATTTCTTCCATTTTCATTTCAAAATAATTTAGATTATAGTGATCAATTTCGTCTAAAATATCTTTTTCATAGCTTTCAATGTTAAAAACGGAATTAGATTTTATGTTTTTTAATGAACCATAAACAAACTCTTCACTTTTAAAATCATCTTTTAAAAATAATGTTTTTTGATCGTTTACTTCTCTATCTACATTACTGTAAATAAAATATTTATTTGCAATTGAATTGTGCATAAAATTAAAACTTGGATTAGGATTTCTTTTTATTCTTCCTATAGTCTGTATACTTAAGTTTTTTGAAGAAACATTTCTTAATTGAACAATCATACAAGCTCTAGGTATATTTCACCCAGTAGCTGGACCTACTTTGAAAATAATTACATCTATAGCTGAATTATTTTTTGATATATCTCTAAGAGAATAATTTTCTTTCATTCTTAAATTTGATTCTTTGTCATTTTGATCAAAATATTTAACTCAGGATAAATTATGTTCGTTCAACTTTTTAATTATTAATTCTAATGTTTCTTTAAATTTAGCTTCTTTTTCAATATCTTTGCTAGTATTATCAATTTGAATTAACATAGCTGCATCTATGCCAACTAAACCAGGTTCTTTTTCACTATTGTTATATTCTTCTTTTATCTGTTTAAATTTTAAGCAAGCCTGCTCTAAAATGGTTTCATTATCAATATTATCAATTTCATTATTATTGTTTATGCCTTCATTAAAGACTTTTTCACTTTTTAAAAGCTTTATATTGTCATTAGCTAATTCTTTTTCACTAAGTTCTATAAGATTAATACTATTATCATCAGGTGTGGCTGTCATTTTTACAATAAAGTGAGCATTTTTTTGCATATTTTGTTCAAAATTAGCTTCGTCTTTATAAGTTTTTTTATTGGTGTCAGCTCCTATATGAGCTTCATCTCTTATATAAATTAACTTATAATCATTTAATCTAATTTCACCTAAAAAAGCTTCAATTGCACCTTGTTCTCTTAAAATTGAATTGTTTCTAAATGAAGCCCCGCCCATTATATATACATTATTCGGTTTAGCAAAAAATTGATAATTTTTTTCTACTTTAGAATTTTTATTGATATTTGAAGGACTTTCAATTCTAGTTATTTTTAAATCATTATTTGATAGATAATGTTTGTATTCATTAAAGTTTTCTTCCATTTGTTTCGGTAATTCTGCACTTGATAATGTAACAATTACAAAAACTAAATTATCATTAAAGTTTAGTTTGTTTCATTCTATTAATTTATCAATATAGTTAATCATCATAAATGTTTTGCCGGATCCAGTTGGGGCTTTAAAATAAACTGAACTAATTTTATTAGTTTCTATACTTTCAATAGTTTTGTTTAATAAACTATTTACAACTCTTTCTTGTGAATTAGTTAGATTCATTATTTTCCTTTTCTAAAGGTTTTAATGATGATAAGTCATTTAATAAATTAATATATTCTTGTTCATTATTTTGATCTATTGAAGTTATTCCAAATTCTTTTAATACATTTATTAATTTATTTGCTAATTCTTTTACGTTTATGTCTAAATTATTAGGACTTACGTCAAAATATTCTAATTTAAAAACGTTTAAATTAGCTTTATAAGGTTCGTTTTTATTAGTTCATTCAAAAGTTTCGCCTTTTGTTCCGATTCCATGATTTATTCTATATAGTCTTTCGTAATTTACATCTATACCTATGTTGTTTTCGTTATTTGTTACTAATGTAAATGTTCTATTTCCATTATCTTCACGGTTTAATTCTAAAACGGCGTGAGCTGTTGTTCCAGAACCAGCAAAGAAGTCTAAAATTCTTGTTTTTTCACCACTTATAAGTTTTACAATATCTTTAATTAATAATGTTGGCTTTGGTGTATGTTCTTTTTTAATATCACTAGGTTTTTTAATTATTTTGTATAGTTCGGTTTTAGCACTTTTAGTTGTCCCATGATTATCAAAAAAATTAGTTAGAATAATTTCAACGGTTTCTCCATTAAATTTTTTATATCTAGGAACATTATTATATTCAGGAGGAGTTCCAAAATAAATAAGATTATTTTTCAATAACTCTTTCATTTCTTCTTCGTTACATTGTCATTGTCTAGTTCAACTAATTCCTGATGGTGAATAAATGGTAAAGTAATTAGGATGATTTTTATTACTTCTCTCTTCACTAAATGAAATGCTCCCTGAAAACCATTCTCCTCTAGAATCATTATCTGGATTAGATAAATTATCATATTCTATTATTTTGTCGTATCTCCAGCTTTTTAAAAAACTCTTATCTCTACAATAACACAATACATATTCTTGCAATGTTCTTGAAAACTTATCCTTTTTTCCCAAGCCATGCATTCACATAAAATTATTTACAAAATTCTCTTCGCCAAAAATTTCGTCCATTAACACTTTTAAATAGGCTTGTTCGGCATCGTCGATTGAAACAAAAATAACTCCATCATCTTTGAGAAGCTCTTTAGCTAATTTTAATCTTTCATTCATTAAATTTAATCAACCATTACGTGAATATTTATCACGATATACAAATTTATTCGCTTTTATTTCTTCATTGTTATCTGAAACTGCATTTCCATCATTTTTAGTAGCTTCAGTGTTATAAGGAGGATCAATATAAATTAAATCATATTTATATGAGAGCCCTGCTCTCTCTCTCTCTCTCTCGACTATTATTAAATTCTTTAAAGCGTCGTAGTTTTCTCCGATAATTAAAGTATTTTCCTTAGTTTTGTTTTCGTCTAAAACAAAACTAAGCTCTTCATCTTTTTTAAGAATTGCAATTGTTTTAGAATTAGCTTCTGGAGCTGCATCAAATCTAAAACCTGTTTTAATTCTTTGTGCAATAAATTGAAAAACATATTCTAACTGTTTTTCTTCATCTTTAAATTTTTCTAAAATTTTTATAGCTAAATCTTTTTGATCTTGATTTAACTCTTTAGAAGAAATTTCTTCTATTCTTTCTTTAAAATTTTCAAATAATTTCATTTTTTCTCCTTACAACTTTACAATATTTATTTTACTAAAATCATTAGTATATTTTTAAAATATAGAAAAAAGCAAAAATACTAATTTGTATAAAAAAACAGAAAATCTATTTAAAATTAGACATTCTGTTTTAAATTGTTGAAATTAAAATGTGTATTTTTCTGGATGTTCTTTCATCATTTTAGCAACAAATTCTTTTTTAGGCATTTTTCCATATTTATTCATTAATTCAATGCATTCTTCTATTTCTTCAATTGCTCATTTTTCATCTTCTCAACCTAAGACTTGTGTTAGTCCTGGTTTTTTTCAATTTTTATAGTTGTTGAAGAAAGTTTCTACAGAAGCTAAAAAAGGTTCTGGTAAATCTTTTAATGATTTAATGTGATCTAAACGATAATCATCAGCATGAACAGCAATTAATTTAGTATCTGTTTCACCTGAATCGTTCATTTTCATAGCACCAATAATACGTGCATTTAAAACTACACCTGGCATAAATGTTTCTGGTGAGTATAATAAAACATCTAATTCATCACCATCTCAATCTAAAGCAACAGGCACAAAACCATAATTACATGGGTATTTAAAATCTCCTCTTAAAATACGATCAACATGAATTTGACCATCTGCACGATCATATTCATATTTAATATTTGAATTGTTTGGAATTTCCATTTTCATTTCTATAATTTTTGACATAGTAATAAAATCATATTACATTTTTTATTTTATGTAATTAATATAAATGTTTTGTTGTATAATTTCATTGATTTTTAAAATAGTCGAACTATTTATATAAAAAGGAGGCTTATTATGGCAAACATTAAATCAAAGATGAAAAGCATTGTTAAACAAGAAGAATTTAGATTAAGAAACAATGCTATGAAAACACGTGTTAAAAAAGCTATAAGAGCAGCAAGAGAAGCTTTAATTGCTAAAGATGCTAATGCAGATAAATTAGTTGCTGAAGCTCACTCAATTATTGCTACAGCTGTTCAAAAAGGTGTTTTCCATGCTAATAAAGGTGCAAGAAAATCATCTCGTTTAGATAAATTTGCAAACGAACAAAAAGCAAATGCTTAATAAGCTTCTGCTTTCTAGCCATCCTAATTAAGGATGGTTTTTTATTTTGTATAATATGTTTATGAAAAAAATATGAAAATTAAAAAATAATGATAGTGTTTCAATAATAAGTTTGTCCTCAGGTGTTTTAGGTGAGTCCTTCTGTGAACATCAAGTAAAAATAGGAACAAAAAGATTAGAAGATTTTTCTTTAAAAGTTAAATTTACTCCAAATGCATTAAAAGGTCTCAAATATATAAATGAAAATCCTGACAAAAGAGCAAATGATTTAATTTGAGCTATTAAAAATAATGAAATAAGACTTATTTTATGTGCAATAGGTGGAAATGATACTTATCGTACGATTCCTTATTTATTGGATAATGATTATAATAAAAAAATAATATCATCAATGAATAAAATTTTTTTAGGATACTCTGATACAACAATTAATCATTTAATGTTTAATAATTTAAACGTTCCTACATTTTACGGACAAGCATTTTTAACTGATCTTGCCGAGTTAGATTTTGAAATGTTAAATTATTCTAAAACTGCTTTTAAGTTTTTATTTTCAGAAAATAAAATAACATATAAACCATCTGAATTTTGATATGAAGAAAGGAAACAATTTGGAATAGAAGAATTAAATACTTCAAGAAAAATTCATAAAGAAGAATATGGTTATATTTCTTTGCAAGGTAAAGAAAAGTTTCAAGGAATATTGATTGGTGGTTGTTTAGAAAGTATTGCTGATCTTTTTATTGATGAAAATAAAAAAGATATAAATAAAAAATATAATTTATTTACACAAAATTGTAATTTTAAAGGAAAAGTATTATTACTAGAAACATCAGAGTTGAAATTAGAACCTATAAAAATAAAGACAATGCTAGAATTTATAGAAAAAACTAATTGTTTTAATGAACTTGAAGGAGTTTTAATAGGAAAACCTCAAAATGAAGCATTTTTTGATGAATATAAAGAAATATTCAGCAGCTTTTTTAAAAAGTTTCCAAATCTTTCAGTAGTTTATAATTTAAATGTAGGACACTCTTATCCAAAAATGATATTGCAGCTTTTAGGAAAAATAGAAATAGATGTAAAAAAACAAGAAATAACAACTTATAAAGCTTAATTATAGGATTTTATGAATAAGAAACTAAGAAATAATTTTATGCATTTGCATTATTAAAGCTTTTGTTCATTATTGTTTTAATTTTTTTAAAAAATAATAATCTTACATTAAATCTAAATGATAAATAAATTGGTTTATCTAAAATTAATTTTGATTTTATCAGTTTGAAAAATATATATTTTAAAAAATAAATACGAGAAATTTATTATGAATTTAAAATAAATTATTTATAAATAATTTGTGTTATAATTTATTTATTCGTACTATTAAATACGAGTTGGAGCAATCCAACTCTTTAATATTTTTATAAGGAGCAGTATGAATTGAAAAGATTTTTTACAAACTAAATTTAATGAAATTATAAAAGAAGCAAAAATTATAAATGAAGACAACATGTCATTTTTAGATATAACTGTTTCATATACTGATTTGAATGAAGTTGATAAAATTTCGAAAGAGATTAACGAATATATAGATCAAAGCAATCTAACATTAGATTTTGATTATTTAACAATTCATTCACCTGGATTTAAAACAAATTATGAGATAAATGAATTAGGTGAACATATTGATGAATTAATTGATTTAGATTTGAAAAAAAGTGTTAATAAATTAAATCATTATACTGGAAAATTACTTTCTGTAAATGAAGACTCAATTGTAATTCATTGGAATAACAAAGGTCAATTTAGAAAAATTGAGTTAGAAAAAAATAACATTATTAAAATAAATAAACATATTAAATTCTAAGGAGTTTTATGCCTATCAAAAAGGAAGAAAATAAATTACAAAATAGTTACAAAGCTTGATACAAATTGATAGATGGCTATAATCAAAATGATAAATTGCCAATTGATAAGCTTATTGATATATTAGGCGAAGAAGTAACAAGAATTATTCAAAAAAGAATAGATCCTGATGCTGAAATTGTTTTTGTAAGAGATAAAGAAAAAGAAGAAGTACATATTTTTAATAAAAGTGTTCTAGTTGTTGAAGATGAAGAATTTGAAAATGATTTAAAAGAAAATGATTCTTCTTATTTAATTAGTAATATTAAATTATCAGAAGCAAAATTAATTAAAAAAGATGTTGAACCTGGAGACTGAATAGAAGTAGAAATAGATTTATTAGTATTAAATGCTAAGACTGATTCAGAAGCCAATAAAACTTTAAAAATAATTTTTTCTCAAATTCAACAAGCTATTAAAAAGTTACAAAAGACTATAATTTTTGACAAATATATGCCAAAAATTGGTGAAACAATAAAAGTTTCATTTACTTCTAAAAATTCTAACGGATCTTGAAATGTTCAAATTTTAGAGGATCAAATATCAGCTTATTTACCTGCTAATTTTGTTAATTCTAAAAGAAAAGTGAATCCAGGAACAATACATGATGTTGTTATTGAACAAGTTACTGATGAAACAAAATTGAGCCAAATAACTGTTTCATTAGATTCTCCTAAAATTGTTGAATCAATTTTAAAAAACAATGTTCCAGAAATAAGCGAAGGTTTAATAAATATCAAACAAATTGAAAGACAACCTGGAGAAAGAACAAAAGTAGTTTTAGAATTAGGTCAAAATGCTATTGAGTCAATAGACATAGTTGGATCGGTAATGGGTGAGAATTCAGAAAGACTTTCATGAATTATTAATAAGTTAAATGATGGTATTTTTGAAGATAACAATACTTCTTTATATGAAAAAGTAGATATTATTGCTTATAACACAAATTTAAAAGAATTTATTAAAAACTCTTTAACACCTGCACAAATAGTTGATGTAGTTGAAAAAAATGATTCTCAAGGTTATGATAAAAGTTTTTATGTTATTGCAAACAAGACAGAAACAACAAAGGCTATTGGTAGAAACGGTACAAATGCAAAATTAGCCTCAAAAATAACAGGTGCAACTTTTGAAATTATAAGTGTTGAAGACGCTAAAAAACGTAATATTAAATTTGAAATGCCAACTTATTCATTTGAGCAAAAGGAAACAACTGCTAAAACGTTTAAAGAAAAAACAGTTAGAAAAAATACAAAAAATGCTTCCGCACAATACATGGATAAAATTAATATTAACATTGATAATTTTGAAAAAGATGTTCAAGCTTACAAAGAAATTGAAAAATCTTTACTTTCAGAAGATCCTACTTTTGATGATTTAGATTTTGAAGCTTTATTAAAAGAAACTGAAAATGAAATTGAAAATAATTCTTACGATTCTATTTCATCATTAGATGAAGAACAAGAAATTATTAATGAAGAACAGCCAAAAAATAAAGAAGAAAAAATTGGCGTAAATGACTATAAAAAAGCTAAAGAAATTGCAGGAAACTTTAATACAGATTCAGATTTAATGAATTTTGGTTTATCTGACAATTTAGATTTAAGTGAATTTGATGACGAAGACTGAAACTAATATATTTCGTAAATGTATTGCAACAAATAAAATTTTTTCAGTTTCAGAATTAATAAGAATTGACTTTAATAAACAAAAAAATATAATTCAGTTAGATATAAATAAATCTCTTAATGGAAGAGGGGCCTATTTTTTACCTACTGAAGCAAACTGAAAGTTAATACAAAAAAACAAAGGTTTGAATAGAACTTTTAGAATAAATGTAGCTAGAGAAATTTATGAAGCTATTGATCATCAAATTAAGGAGGCGAAATGTCTAAAAGAAATAGAATAAAAAATTCAGATGAAGTTAAGAACCAACTTTCTAACATCAAAACTGAAATTAAAGATGGTGTTTTTGTTTTTACAAATAAAATGCCACTTGGAGAATTTGCACAAAAAATAAGTACAAATGCAACAGAAATAATTAAGTACTTTTTTGCAAAAGGAAAACTTTATACTATTAATCATGTATTAGAAGAAGAAGAAATTGCCGAAGTTTGTATGGAAAGAAATATTGATTTTAAAAAAGAAGAATCAATAGATGCAAGTAATTTCTTAAATGAAGTTAAATTTAATGACAATCCAGAAGATTTAACCAAAAGACCACCAATTATTACAGTTATGGGTCATGTTGATCATGGTAAAACTAGTTTAATTGATTACATTAGGAAAACAAAAGTTGTAGAAACAGAAAGCTCTGGAATTACTCAACACACCGGTGCATATCAAGTTAATTGAAAAAATAGTAAAATAACTATTATTGATACACCTGGTCATGAGGCATTTAGCGAAATGCGTTCAAGAGGCGCAAAAGTAACTGATATTATTGTTTTAGTGGTAGCGGCTGACGATGGAGTTATGCCTCAAACAAGAGAAGCAATTATGCATGCTAGAGCAGCTGAAGTTCCTATTGTTGTTTTTGTTAATAAAATGGATAAACAAGTTAAAGATTTAGACAGAATAAAACGTGAATTAAGTGAATCAGATGTTATTGTTGAAGAATATGGTGGAGATGTACAAATAGTTTATGGATCTGCTTTAAAAGGAACAGGTATTGATGACTTGTTTAATGCAATAACAATTTTATCTGAAATTCTTGATTTAAAAGCTAATCCAAATAGATATCCAGTTGGAACAGTTATTGAAAGTAAAATAGATAAAGGTGTAGGTTCAGTTTCTACAATTGTAGTTGAAAACGGAACTCTTTACAAAGGAGATTTTGTTGTTGCTGGTTCTTCATATGGACGTATAAGATCAATGAAAAATTCTAGGGGTGAAATGGTAGAATCTGCAGGACCTGGTACACCTGTTGTGATTTCTGGGTTAAACAATTCCCCATTAGCCGGAGATAAATTTATTGGTTTTGATGATGAAAAATTAGCTAAAAAATTAGCTAACGAAAAAGCTCAAATAGATAAAAATAATAATCTTTATGAAAAAAGTTTAAATGTAAAAAACGAAGATGGCAAAAAAGTATTTAATGTTATTATTCGTTCAGACGTTCAAGGAACAGCTGAAGCTATTAAAAACAAGTTAAACGGAATGCAAAATGAAGAAGCAATTGTAAAAGTTGTTGGTGCACAAGCAGGCCAAGTAGCTAATACTGATATTTTATTAGCTCAAGCTTCAAATGCAATAATAATTACATTTAACTCTAAAGTTGGACCAAGCATAAAACAATTAGCTAAAGATTCAGGTATAAAAATAATGAGCTATGATGTTATTTATAAAATAATTGAAGACATGCAAGTTATTTTAGACGGTGAAAAGCCTATTGTTTATGAAGAAAAGAAAATAGGTACTGCTCATGTTATAAAAACTTTCTTCTATTCTAAAGTTGGTACAATAGCAGGATGTATGATGGATGAAGGAAAAGTTAAAACTGGAAGCAAGGTTAAAATATTTAGAAATAGAAAACTTATTCATTCAGGCTTATTAGATAGTCTTAAACGTGAATTAAATGACGTTAAAGAAGTCGAAAAAGGGAAAGATTTCGGTACTCATATTCGTAAATTCAATGATATTAAAGAGGATGATATTTTAGAATTTTATGAGGATGTACCAGTTACTGAATAATGAGGTAATATAATGAAATTAGAAAATTACATAAGAGACATAAGTAATTTCCCAAAAAAAGGAATAATTTTTAAAGATATTTCTCCGCTTCTTGCTAATGGCGATGCTTTAAATTATACAATTGTAAAAATGGCTGAATTAGCAAAGGATGTGGATATTATTGTTGGACCTGATGCTCGTGGATTTTTGTTCGGAACTCCAACTGCAGCTTTTTTAAAGAAGCCATTTATTATGGTTAGAAAACCAGGAAAACTTCCTGGCGAAGTAATATCAAGAGCATATGGTTTAGAATACGGCAATGATGTTTTACAAATTCAAAAAGGTTTTATTAAAAAAGGACAAACAGTTGCTATTATAGATGATGTTTTAGCAACTGGAGGAACTACAAGAGCGATTGTTCAACTCTTAGAAGAACAAGGTGCTATTGTTAAAAAAGTAATTGTTTTAATGGAATTGGCTGAATTAAACGGTCGTAAGTTTTTAGAAGAAGATAACATTATTGTTGAAACATTAATTAAATGTTAGTAAATAAAAAAATGAAACAAAAGAAAATATTTAATAAAAAAATCGTTTTAATGGACTTGGTATTTTTATCAGTTTATATAGCTTGATTTTTTTTATCAGCAGTTATTCCTTATGTAGGTTATATTAATTTAGGGCATACTCAAATAACATTTTTAAGTTTATTAGTACCAATTGCTACATTTCATTTAGGTATTAAAGGGAACTTAATTTCTGGATTAGGTTTTGGCTTGTCTTCATTTACATTAGCTTTTATATTAGGCGCTACTAAATATACATATTTTGACATTTCAGTTCTTCCAAGAATTGAAATGGCCTTAGTAATTTATGGTTTTTCTTGAGCATTTGGTATTTTTAAGAAACCGAAAATGTGAAAAATTGGAATACTTGCTTTTTTAGCATCATTTTTCAATATATTTTTTGTTCTTTCTGCTCAATATATAAGAGAAGCTATTAATCCTGAAAGTCTTGGTAAAAATGGTGTGCCTCCAATTCATTTATGAATAATCACACATCCTATAAATTTAACTGTTGAACCAATTGTATGTATTATAATAGCTTGTTCTATTTTTCCACTTATAAAATATTTAAAGAATAAATATCAAGGAAATAAACAAGTTTATTATCAATACGCTACTAGTGTTTAAATTATTAAATAGGTTATAAAATGAAATTATTTAAAGAAAGAATTTTGCCTGCAGCCTTGTTTATAGTGGCTTTAGCTTCTTTTATGATACCTGTTGCTATTTGAGGAAAACATTATTTGGCAGGTAGAATTACTTCATTTATTTTTACAACATTAATGTGCAGCATATTTGCTTACGAATATTTTAATGCTAATAGAATGAAAAAGGTTTATTCAATAATATTAGCTATTTTTACAAGTATATCTATATTTACTCCAATTCAAAATGTTAATAAACTTTTAATAAACATAGAAAATCAAAAATTATTCACAACAGATGAATTTCAATTTTTTATGACCGTTTTGTTAAGAGAATCTATTTTAAATTGACTTTCTATTGTTATTCTATTAATTGTGAGTTTAGCTTTTTTAATAATAGAACTTACAAATAAAACTAATATGTCGTCAAAAGATAGAATTTATAGATTTTTTCTAACTTTTATGACTTTATGATTTTTAACAAATGCATGTAGATTTATTCAAATATCATTGATATTTAGATGAGAATTAGCTCTTTTTATATGTGCTGCTCCTTCCATTAGCGACATAGGTGGTTTTATTGGCGGTAAATTCTTAGGAAAAAAACTAATAAACAAGAGCTTTTTTCCTAATATTTCTCCTAAAAAAACGTGAGAAGGTTTTATGTTTGCAATAGTTTTTGGATGAGCTTTTTCAATAAGTATGATATTAGGTTTAAATTTAATAAATTCAAACTTATTTGCTCAAATACCAGCTATAATTTTGATTCCATTTGCAGCGGTAGGAGGAGATTTATTCTTTTCATATTTAAAAAGAATAAATGGAATTAAGGATTATTCAAAAATTCTTGTAGGACATGGTGGTCTTCTTGATAGATTTGATAGTATAACTTTCGCTACAATGATTTTATGTATTACATATGCATTTTTATAAATAAAAAAATAACCATAAACACTTATTTACTACGGTTTTGGTTATTTTTTTATTTATTTTTCAATTTTACTAATATTTATTTTTGAAGCAAAAACATCAATAATAAATGAATTGTTTTCCTTTATAGTTCCATCAATAATTTTTAGTGCTAAAACACTTTCAATGTTATTTTGTATAAAACGTTTGATTGGTCTAGCGCCAAAATTTACATCATATGCATTTTTACCTATAAAATCTATAAGTTTATCAGAAAATTTTAATTCAACTTTTTTAGTTTCTTTTATTCTTCTTGATAATTTTTCTAATTCTAATGAAACTATTTCATTTACAACAGATGAATTTAAAGGTTCAAATTTTATTATTTCATCTATTCTATTAACAAATTCAGGACTTAAAAACTTTAATAATTCAGCTTTTAGACTAGGCATTTGGTCAAAAGCGTCTTTTAGTTTTTCCATTATTTCTTTAGCACCAATATTTGAAGTCATTATTATTATTAAATTACGACAATTTATTATTCTTCCGTGACTATCAGTAAAAGCCCCGTTGTCTAAAATTTGCAATAATATATTTAATACTTCTCTATCAGCTTTTTCAATTTCATCAAAAAGAACTATTGTATAAGGGTTTTTTCTAATTTTTTCAGCTAAGTATCCACCATCATCATATCCTACATATCCGGGAGCAGCTCCAATTATTTTTGAAACACTATGTTTTTCCATATATTCAGACATATCTAGTCTAATCATTTGCTTTTCAGAATCAAAAAGTTCATAAGCCAAAGTTTTAGCTAACTCAGTTTTACCCACGCCAGTAGGACCTAAAAATAAAAAGCTTGCCAATGGTCTATTTGGATCATTAATAGCTGCTTTAGCTCTTAATACAGCCTTTGAAACCATAGAAATAGCCTTATCTTGACCTTTTATTTTATTCTTTAAATGGGATTCAATATTTAATAGTCTTTCTTTTTCACCTTCAAGAAGCTTATTTACAGGAACCTTTGTTCATTTAGACACAATTGTAGCTATTTCTTCTGAACCTACACTATCTTTTATTAAACTTTTTTCTAAATTGGAATTTATTTTTTCTAATTCTTTAATTTTCTTTTCAGTATTAGGAATTTCAGAATATAAAATTTTTGAAGCTTTTTCATAATCAGCTTGATTTTGATACATTTTAGACATATGTTTTAAATCATCTAAATATTTTTTAGTTTTTGAAAGTTCTTCTAATCTATTTTTTTCATCTTTTCATTTTATATCTAGTTCTGTTATATTTTTATTTATTGATTTCATTTCATTATCAATTTCAATAATTCTTTCAGAATGTCTTTTTTTATCTTCAGAAACTAGAGCATATTTTTCCATTTCTAATCTTGCTAATTTTTGTTTTGCTTTTTCTAATTCTTCTGGTTCATAGTTTATTTCTGTTTTTATAGTAGCAGCAGCTTCGTCCACAAGATCAATAGCTTTGTCTGGCAAAAATCTATCGGTTATATATCTTGCACTTAGCTTTGCAGATGTTACTAAAGCTTCGTCAGTTATTTTTACATTGTGGAAATTTTCAAATCTTTCTTTTATGCCTCTTAAAATAGTTATTGTATCACTAACTGAAGGTTCAAGAACATCAACTCTTTGCATTCTTCTTTCTAAAGCTGCATCTTTTTCAATATATTTTCTATATTCATCAAAAGTTGTAGCACCAATTAAATGTAATTTTCCTCTAGCCATTAAAGGTTTTAAAATATTAGCAGCATCCATTCCTCCATCATTATTTTTACCAGTACCTACTAACATATGTATTTCATCAATAAAAACTATAATATCACCATTAGATTCTTCAATCCGTTTTAAAACATCTTTTAATCTTTTTTCAAATTGACCTTGATATGAAGCACCAGCTATTAAACTTGTTAAATCAAGTTCATAAACATCTTTATCTTTTAAATTAGCAGGAACTTGACCTTCAACTATTTTTCTTGCTAATCCTTCTACAATAGCTGTTTTTCCTACACCAGGTTCACCAACTAAAACTGGGTTATTTTTAGTTTTTCTACTTAGTATTCTAATTATTCTTCTTATTTCATCATCTCTATTTATAACCGGGTCTAATTGATGCTTTGCAGCAAGTTCAGTAAGGTTTCTGCCATAAATTTTTAAAGGATCATCCTCTTTTTTATTTTTATTATCAATATTTCCATTCATACTATTTAATATATCATCTAAATTAAAGTCCATTTTAACCTCCAACTTTATTATATTAATATATTTTAGCACTCTTTAAGCTTGATTGCTAAAAATAAATGCTTTTTTGATTTTAAATTTTTAAAGTATACAATTATAATTATGAAAAATATTAAAACATTTAAGATCTCAATAGTCTTTATGTGAATTGTTTTTACTTTATCATTAATTTATTTATCTTTAATAATTAAAGATTCAGTTTTTTATTCAGGTAAGTATTCTTATAAATTAACAATAATAACTCAATTAATCTGTTATATCAATTTATTATTATTTATATTAAATATTTGTACATTGATTGTAGCTGCTATTAAAGCTAAAAAAATTGGAATAAAAATTTGATGACTATACTTATTAAATTTAAAATTTCCATTTTTATTTAGTATTATTGCTAGTATATTAATAATTATAGAATTGAAAAAACAAAAAATAGAAGAAAATATATAAAACAGCATTAAAAGAATAAGTCAGCATAATGATTTTTTTATTAAAAAAATATTTATAATTATGTGATGAACAAAAATTTATTTAATAAAAAAATCAATATTTTATATATTATTGGAATAGTTTTAACAACAATATCATTTATTGCATTGTTTTTTGATATTATTGTGCTATTTTTAAATTTTTATATTTCTAAAAAAACTACTGAATCAGGTCTTGTCGCAATAACTGCAATATCAATTTATTTTAATATACTTGTTTTTATTACAACTCCTATGTTTACATTATTAGCTTTAGCTTTTGCTATATACGGCTTAATTATAAGTATAAAAGCAAAAAACAAAAATTATTATTGATTTATAATTTCAATTTCTTTAACAATTTTAACAGTATTTTTTGGAGCTTTATTTATTTTACTTGCAACTATTTTTATTAAAAAACAGTTAAAAAAACAAAAAACAATTTAGATGCTATTTCATTTGCTTTGAAATAGCTTTTTTATATTAATTTAAAATGATAATAATTAAATTTAAATTATTATTTTCACACGACTACTTCAATTTTTATTTTAAAATTAATAATTTTAATATCATTTGTTACCTTATAAATTGTATTTTAATTTATATAAAAACATTTCTATTAATTACAAGCAAAAAACATATTAAATTTAAATTTTCTTCATTAATTAAAAAGATTATTTTATTATCACTAATTTATTAATAAGTTTTAATATAACTACTGTTAAAAGAAAACAAATAATTAATAATATAACTAAATAGAATATTTATAAAAAATAATTTTAAAAAAGCAAAAGAAAAAAAGAGAGGTTAACTCAGCTAAATTGCAATTTGCAAGGTAACAGGTAACTAAAATATATTTGGTTACCTTTTTTTATATTTTTTAATATTATGGTTAGTAATATTAATTTAATATGAGTAACAAAACAAGTGATTATTTTAAATTTAAATTTTAAAAATTTAGTAATACAGTCATAAAAAAATATTAGAGGCATTAAATATTTTTTTATGACTGTACTATTTAAATTTTCAGTTTTTATATTTATGTAAAATAAACTTTTATTAAATATCTTATATTTAATTTATAATTTTAATTATTATGATTGGAGTTGATATAACAAATATAAAAAGATTTTTAAATAAAGATTTAAATTTTGTTAAAAGAGTTCTTTCAAAAGATGAAATAGAAATTTATTTAAGAATCAAAAATGAAGATTCAAAAGCTAAATTTTTAGCAAGAACTTGAGCTATAAAAGAAGCTATTTTTAAAGCTGATAATTCATATGTTAATTTCAACAAAATTACAATTTTAAAAAAAGAAGGTAGATATTTTTTTGAAGATTTCTTAATATCTACAAGTGATGAAGAAAATTTTTTAATTGCTTTTGTCACAAAAAAATAAAAGGAGTTTATTATGTTTATTATCAAAATGATTTTCTTATGACCAATTTTCTTATGAACACTTTATAGAGTTAATTCATATGCTAGTAGGTATAGAAAAGATCCTGCATATAATCCAATTCAGCAAAGAAATGACTGAGTTTTAGGAAAATGTAAATTACTATTATGATTTTTTGGTATAAAAGTTAAAGTTGAAGGTTACGAACATTTAGGTAAAGGTCCAGCTATACTTACACCAAATCATAAATCAAATATTGATCCAATTGTTCTTATTTACGCTCTTAAAAAACAATCAAAAGAACAAGGGGTGATGAATAAAATACCAACATTTTTAGCAAAAAAAGAATTAGCTAAAAAAAGAACAGTAAGAAATGCATTAAGTTTATTAGATACATTTTATGTTGATAGACAAAATCCTAGAGAAAGTGTAAAACAATTAGCTTCATTTGGAACACATGTTAAAGAAAATAGAACATTTGGTATTGTTTTTCCTGAGGGAACAAGAATCAAAGAAAATAATTTAGGCGAATTTAATCCAGGGGCTTTTAAAGTAGCAATTAGTAACTATCTACCAATAGTTCCAGTAGCTATATCTGATACAAGAGAAGCACTTAGAAAAACAAGATTTAAAAAACTTATTGTTAATGTTAAATTTTTACCAGTTCAAAAACCAAATTCATTTATAACAATGGAAACGCACGCTATAAGTAAAAAAATAAAAAATCAAATAGAGGGAGAAATTAATGTCTGAAATAACAAACATTAAAAAAGAAAATAGTAAATATGACATTAAACTTGAAAATTTTGATGGACCTTTAGATTTATTATTAGCTTTAGTTAAAGATAAAAATGTAGACATTATGGATGTTGATGTTAATGAATTAGCAACAGCATATTTGAACATAATACAAAATCTTCAAGACCACGAAATAGACATAGCTAGTGATTATCTAGTCATGGCTGCTACTCTTTTAGCAATTAAAGCAGGTATGATGCTTTATACACCAGAGGAAAAACCAGAAATTGAAGAAAACAAAAAAGAATTATTACGTAGACTTTATGAATATCAACAAATAAAAGAAATTTCTCTTATTCTTAGAGAACATGAAGAATCAAGAAAAGAGATTTTTATAAAGCGTCCTTCAGAAATTGATGAGTTTTTAGTTGATGATGATAAATCTGCATTAGACGGCACAAGTAATCCATTAAAATTAATAACTATTCTTAGAAAAATGTTTGAAAGAACATATGCACAAAGTCTAAGAAAAACTAAATTAGAAACTTTTACATTAACACCAAAAGATCAAATACCACATATTTTGAATCTTTTTGATAATCATGAAAAAGTAACATTTGAAATGATATTTAAACAACCAAGTGTTAATCACTTTGTTATAACACTTTTAGCTATTTTAGATTTGGCTAGAAGACAAATTATAATTATTCATCAAGACGAACAGTTTGGCGAATTAAGTTTTGAAAAAGGACCTGAATATGAAAGATAAAATATTAGAAGCTTTATTATACATCCAAGGGGATGATGGGTTAAATCTAGAACAAGTAAAAGAAATTTTTGGATTAAATACTCTTGCAGAAGCAAAAAAAGTTATGAATGATTTTTTAAAAAAATTCAATGATGAAGAAAGAGCTTTAAAAGTTGTCAACTTCAATGATGTATTTAAATTAGCAACAAGAGAAACTTATAAAGAATATATTACAAAAATGGTTCAAGTTGTTAAAAAACATCGTTTATCAAATGCGGCTATAGAAGTAGCTGGAATTGTAGCATATAAACAACCTGTTACTCGCTCAATGATAAATAACATAAGAGGTGTTGCGAGTGAACAAGTTTTAAATACATTATTAGTTAAAGGTGTTGTTGAAGAAGTAGGTGTTAGTCCAACTCCCGGAAACCCTGTTTTATATGGTATAACAAATAAATTTTATGATTATTTTAAAATTAAATCACTTGCTGAACTTCCAAAATTAACAGAATTTAACTTTATTGATGGTACTGAAAATGAATCTGAAGATTTTAATTTATTTGATAGTCAAAGAGATATAAATGAATAATAAATAGTGCTAAGTTAGCACTTTTATTAAATTTTAATAGTTATGAACAAGTATATAGCAACAAAAAACGATGAAAATAGAAAAATAATTAATTTTATAAAAAGTATTTTTAAAAATGCACCAGAAAGTCTTATAAGAAAGCTTTTTAGAAAAAAAGAAATAAAAATTAATTCAAAGAAAATAAATGATCCTAATTATATTTTGAAAGAAAATGATGAAATAATAATTTATTCCTTAAAAAATGAAATTTTTTATGATAATAAAGAAAATAAAGCTATTTTAACTTCTGAAATAATTTATGAAGATGACAATATTATAGTCATAAATAAAAAAAGTGGAATAGTTGTACATTCTGAAAAAGAATCTCTAGACAATCAAATTTATAATTATTTAAATTTTATTCAAGTAGATTCTTTTAAACCAACACATATTGGTAGATTAGATAAAGAAACAAGTGGAATAATTGTTTATGCAAAAAAATATTCTGTTTTAATTGAACTGCAAAAAAAGAAAAAATTATTTGAAAAAATTTATACCTTAAAATCGGATTATAAAGTAGTTGAACCAAAAATTATAGAGTTTTATTCTTTTAAAAATGATTCAACTAAAAATATGGATTATTCAAAACATGAGGTTTTAAATTCAAAAATTAATATAACTAAAATTTTTTCTGAAAATGGAACAACTTTTGCTCAAATATTTACTGGTAGAAAACATCAAATAAGATTAACTATGAAATATTTAAAAAATCCAATTTATGGAGATGTTAAATATGGCGGAAGAAAAGATAAAAGAATATATCTTCATTCCTATAAAATAGTTTTTAAGGGATTAGAAGGTGAATTAGAATATTTAAATAATAAAATATTTATTTCAAACCCTAATTGATAAGGAGTTAACATGAAAAGAATAACAAAAGAAAATTTAAAATCAATTGTGAAATCACTTCAATTAGAAACTAATGATGTTGTTTTAGATGATATATTAATATTATGAAACAGCTTAGAAGAAAGATTAAATTTCCTGCAACAAATAGATACAAATAATGTAAAACCAATGACACATATTGATGAAACACTAAAAATAGATTTCTTAAGAGATGATATAGTTGATACTAGTGAGCTTTCTTTATCTAAAAAAGAAATTTTATCAAATGCTAAAGATAAAAATGATGATTACATAATTACTACGAAGGTGGTTAAATAATGGAAAATAAAATAATTGTTAAGGGTGATTATGAAGCAGCATTAAATGAATTAAAAAATGATAAAAATAATTCAGTTGCTTCATTATTTAAAAAAGAACCATCTAAAAATAAAGGTTTATTAATTGATGCGATTTATACTATTAAAGAAAATTACGCAACGAAAGAAAATATTTCAAGTGCTTCAAGCAAGATTTTAGAAAATTTTGTCCCTTATTATGATGCAACTGCTATTCAAAAATTAGATAAAGCTGGTGCAATTAAAATTGCGAAAGTTTATTGTGATGAACTAGCTCTTGGGGGAACTGGGACTTATAGTGCTTATGGATTAATTAGAAATCCTTTTGATGAAAAAAGATTAGCAGGAGGTTCTTCAAGTGGTTCAGCTGCTACTTTGACAAAAAATATCTCATTTGCATTAGGTAGTGATACTGGCGATTCAGTAAGATTACCTGCTAGTTATAATGGTTTAGTAGGCTTTAAACCAAGTTATGGAGCAATAAGTAGATACGGTCTTTTTGCATTTGCTTCATCTTTGGACACAGTAGCATATTTTGCTCATAATGTAAATGACATTTCTTTAATATCGCAAGCTCTTTATGGGAAAGATAATAAAGATTTTACAAGTGTAGATGTAAAAATTGATAATATTAGTAAATTAAAACCATTAAAAATTGGTATTTTAGATGTTAATAAACATTTAGAAGAGTTTGTTTCAAAAAGATTAGAGAGCTTACATTCAACATTAATTAAAAATAATATTAAAGTAGATTTAATAGAACCTAATGAAATATTACTAAAAGCTATAAAACCTGTATATGAAGTTATTTCTTTCAGTGAGGCTTCAAGTAATCTAGCAAATTTAAACGGTATTGCTTTTGGAAATAGATATGATGGTGAAAATTGAGAAGAAATTATGACAAAAACAAGAACAAATGGTTTTGGTCATATGGTTCAATTAAGATTAACTTTAGGTTCTTATTTTTTACATCAAAATAATCAAAAAGATATGTTTATAAAAGCACAACAAGTTAGAAGATTAATAAGTGATTATTTTACAAATTTACATAATAAATATGATGTTTTAATATATCCAGCTTATTCTAATGTAGCACCTTATATAGATTCAAAATTAAATAAAAATTATGATTATATGGAATATATTTTAACTGGAGCTAATTTAACAGGTAACCCATCAATTACTATTCCTTGAATTAAAAAAGATAATTTATTTGTAAATTTAACAATTGATTCAAAACTATATACGGATGAAAAATTATTATCATATTCTCTTTGAATTGAAGAACTGTTAAAAGGAGTAAATAATGAATAATTTCGAAGTAATAATAGGTATAGAAATTCATTTGGAATTAAACACAAAAACAAAGATGTTTTCTCCTGCAAAAATAGACTTTGATGCAGAACCGAATACATGTGCTAATCAAATTGATATGGGATATCCAGGTACTTTACCTTTAGTTAATAAAGAAGCAGTTATTTCAGGTGTTAAATTAGCAAAAGCTTTAAATATGAAAATTGATGATGAATTACATTTTGATAGAAAAAATTACTTTTATACTGATTTACCTAAGGGTTTTCAAATAACTCAGTTTTATAGACCTATTGGTTCAAATGGTAAGTTAAAAATCAAGCTAGAAGATTATGAAAAAGAAGTTTTAATTGAACGTATTCATTTAGAAGAAGATACAGCAAGACAACATCATGGCGAAGTTACTATGCTAGATTATAATAGAGCTGGGGTTCCTTTGATAGAAATTGTAACTCATCCAGTTTTAAGAAGCGCAGATGAAGCAGTCGCTTATGTTGATATGATAAGAAAAATTGCAATGAGCTTAAATATTTCTACTGCTAAAATGGAACAAGGTTCACTAAGAGCTGATGTAAATATTTCTCTAAGACCATTTGGTTATAATGGTTTTGGTACAAAAGTAGAAATTAAAAATATGAATAGTTTTAGAGCTATTAAAAATGCAATAGAGTTTGAAATAGAACTTCAAAAATCTAAGATACTTAAAAATGAACCAATACTTCAACAAACAAAAAGATATGATGAAAGTACTCAGAGTACAATTGTTATGCGAACAAAAACTGGTGAAGTAGATTATAAATATTTCCCAGAACCAAATATTCCTTTTATTAAATTATCTGAACAATTTATAAATAATATAAAAATGAATGAATTACCTTGAGAAAAGGAAGAAAGATATAGAAAAGAAAATATTCAAGATATTTATATAAATTCATTGGTTAATGATTTAGATTTGGCTAATTATTTTGATTCAATAAATTTTAATGATAGAGATAAATTAAGTAAACTATTTTTTGCAGAGATAGTTTCGCTTGCTAATTCTAAAAATATTCATCCAGTTGATTTAAATATAAAAAATAGTTCTTTAGAAAAAGCTCTTGAATTATTAGATAATGAAACCATTTCAGGAAAATCATTTAAAAAATTAATACCTTTATTAGTTAATAATAACGAAAATGTAGAACAGTTAATAAAGAACAATAATTTAGAACAAATAAATGATGATTTACTTATAAGTAAATGAGTAATTGAGTCTATTGAAGCTAATAAAAATATTATTTCAGAATATAATAATAGACCAGAAAGAGTATTAAAAACTATTTTAGGTATGGTTATGAAATTAAGTGGAGGACAAGTAAACCCTACAAAAGCTAATGATATAACTGTATCAGAGATAGAAAAACTATTAAAATAAAATTAAAATTCCTTTTTATAAACAAATAGGAATTTTTAATTTTAACTTTCTTTAATTTACTTTAAAAATAATTGAAAAAATATGAAACATTTTTTAAATAATGTTTTTAATTATTATAATAATTAAGCAATCAAAATATTTAGAGGTATAAAATGGATTTTAATGAAGTTTTAAAAAATAGAAGATCAATAAGAGATTTTACTGATAAAGAAGTATCAGATGAGATTATTTTTGAAATTATGAATGAGGCTATGCAAACAGCTTCATGAGTCAATTCACAACCATGAAAAGTTTATGTAATTAAAAACGATATCGTAAAAGAAGCTGTTAGAATGCACAATTTTTCATACAAAAATAAAGAGCCTATGACAAGCGATTATCCACATCCTAGAAGGCAAGATTGACCTAAATATGCAAGTAATCATATGACAAACGCAAATAATTATATGAAAAAAATGAATGTCAATATGGAAGAATTTACAAGAGTTAATTATAACTTCTTTAATTCAAGTTCAATAGCTATCTTATGTGTAGGAAAAAATAGTCCCATTTGAAGTATTTTGGATCTAGGCGCTTTTAGCTCAACATTAATGTTAGCTGCAAAGAATAAAGGTGTTGATTCATGTCATGCTTATGAAATAATTAAGTTTGCAGATAATATTAGAAAGTTAGCTAAAATACCAGAAGAATTTTCAATTGTAACTGCAGTTGCTTTAGGATATGCGAGCGACCATGAATTAAATAGTTTTGTTTCTAATAGAGAAAACGTTAAAGATATTTGTGAAATAGTTAAATAATAAAAAAGTCTAAGTGTAAAACTTAAACTTTTTTATTATTTATTCAAAAAATTTAAAAATTTCTTTGTAATTAGGCTCATCATGAGTATTTGCACAATATTCAACGTGTAATATTGTATCATCTGCGTCCACAACGAAACAAGCTCTTGCTAATAATCCTATTCCTTCAAGCATTGTACCAGTTTTATTTGCAAAATCGTGATGTCTAAATTCACTTAGTGTTTTAACTTTTTCGCTTTCTTTTGTAGCACATCATCTTTTTAAAGCGAAAGGCAAGTCTTGAGAAATCACAACTACAGGATTTTCTTTGCTTTCAAAATAATGAAAGAATTTTGTAGTTTCCATTTCACAAACCCCAGTATCAATAGAAGGAATTGAAAATATTAATCTTCTTTGCCCTTTTATTGTTTTACTATCAAAGTCCTCTAAATTGTTATCAACTGCTTTAAAATCAGGAAATTTATCTCCTACTTTTAATTCAGTTCCTAAAAGATTAGTTAATTTGTTTTTAAATAATACTTGCATGTTTAATTTGAATAAACAAGTTTACCTTGTATTCTTCCTCTTTCTTCATCAATATCTAATATTTCTACTTTTATATTATCATTTAATTTTACCACTTCGCTAGGATTATTTATGTAATGATCTTTAGATTTTTTCATATTTGAAATATGAATAAGCACTGCTTGTTTTATTCCTATATAAACGAAAACTCCAAAGTCTGTTATGTTTTGAACAGATCCGTCTACAATCATCCCTGGTTTTAAATCTTTTATTTCTAAAATTTCTTGTTTTAAAATATATCCTTCTTTTTCATCTCTTATATCTTTTGTTGGATTTAAAAGAGAATCCAAAATAAGTTTTATATCAAATTCATTAGAATTAAATTGTTTAGCTAATTCATTAATATTGGCTTCTTTTATTGTTTTTTCATCAACATCATTTAAATCAATCTTTAAAAAGTCAACAATATTTCTAGCTAATTTATATGATTCAGGGTGAATACTTGTTCTATCAAAAAATTCTTTTGAATCGTGAATTCTTAAAAATCCAACTGATTGTTCATAAGCTTTAGCTCCCAAACCTTTTACCTTGAGTAATTGCTTTCTATTTTCAAATTTCTTGATTTCATTTCTATAGTCAATTATATTTTTTGCTAATGTTTTTGAAAGACCAGAAACGTATCCTAAAATTTCATTTGTAGCTGTATTTAAGTCTACACCAACTAAGTTAACAGCTTTATCTACTTTGAAATCTAAAGCTTTTGACAAGTCTTTTTGGTTAACATCATGTTGATATTGACCAACTCCAATTGATTTTGGATCTATTTTTATTAATTCATTTAATGGATCCTGAAATCTACGGCCAATATTTATAGCACTTCTTTCTTCTACATTTAAGTCTGGAAATTCTTTAATAGCTATTTCAGAAGCAGAATAAACAGAAGCTCCTACTTCACTAACAATAGCATAATGAATTTGTAAATTAGGCATTAATTTTCTTTTCTCTTTTATTAAATCTGAAATAAATTTTTCTGTTTCTCTAGAAGCTGTACCATTCCCTATAACAATAACATTTATTTTGTATTTATCTATTAAATTATTAATAACTTTTGTAGCATGATCTATATGATATTTTGGTGCATTAGGATAAATTATATCTTTTGCTATAAAAGAACCTTGTTCATCTAAAATAGCTATTTTACAGCCATTTACAAATGCAGGGTCAATTGCCAAAATTCTTTTATTTTTAACAGCTGGAGCCATTAACATAGTTTCAACATTTTCAGCAAAAAGTTTAATAGCTTCAATTTCAGCTCTTTCAAATAATTCTGATTTAATTTCTCTTTCTATAGAAGGTATTATTAATCTTTCTAAACTATCTTTCAAAGCGTTGTAAATAATTTTTCCGGTTGTTTTTATTTTGAAATACTTATTGTTTAACTCGTAAAGTATTTTCTGGATATTTATATTTTCTATACTATAAGAGACAATTTTAAGATCTTCTGCTCTTGAAATTGCTAAAATTCTATGATTCGGTATTCTTTTTATATTTTCTTTGTAATCATAATATTGTTCAAAAATTCTTTTTTCATCAATTGCATTTTTCTTAATTTTAGAAACAATTGTACCGTAACTATAAATCTGCTTTTTAATAAAATTTCTATTGTCTATATCTTGAGAAATTATTTGACTTATTATAAATTCAGCTTGTTCTATGGCAAATTCAACTGTTGTAACTTTTTCATTTAAATATTTTTTAGCTTCATTAAATGGATTAAATTTTTCATTTGTTTCATTCATGATTAATAAAGCTAATGGTTCTAATCCTAAAGCTATAGCTTCACTAGCTTTTGTCTTTTTTCCAACTTTAAATGGTTCATATATATTTTCTAATTCACTTTTAGTCTCTGTTGCAATTATTTTATTTTTCAAGTCTTCTGTTAAAAGTTTTTTTTCTTCTAGAATGTTTATTATTGCTTCTTTTCTTTTATTTAATTCAACATTATATACATATAAGTCGTTAATTTTTTGAATCATTTCCTCATCAAGACCCTCAGTTACTCCTTTACGATAACGAGCAATAAACGGAACTGTTGACCCTTCTTCTAATAAGTTTAAAACTGTTTGAACTTGTGAAGTTTTTAAGCTTAGTTTTTTTGAAACATATTCTATCGATAAATTCATATTTTGTCCTTTTTTATAAAATTTTTATACTCATATCTTTTTCGTCAAAAGTATATTTTTCATTTTCTTCTAATTTATATTCATATTCTTTAAATATTGAAAAAGCGCTTGACATAAATTCTAAAATGAAATCATAAGTTAAAAGCATAGCTCTAACATCATTTTCACAATATTCTTTTAGTTTTTCAATTTTGCTATTTCAAACATTATCATCCATTATTCCAACAGCTCTACTAACTGCAAATTCTAAAGCCATTGAACCATTTTTAACATCTAATTTTGAATATTCTTTTATTTTATATCTTAAGTTTAATTTATAAGCTGTTGCGAGTTTTTCAACCTTTTTAATACTGCTATATAAGTGTAAATCATAAATATAGCAAGTGTATTTAAATGGATTATAATCACTTATAGAATTTTTTCTATTTTTGTTATACATGAAATCTATTATTTCATTTTTTCTATTTTCATTTAAAAAAGTAGACTCAAAACAAATTTGTGAAGTTAGTCCAAGTATTTTATCTTTGCTACATGGTTTAATAAATTCTCATAAATCAATTGTATTTTCATGAATATGATTTATTATTTTTTTGAAATCATCTTTATTCTTTAACCCTATTTTATACATTTTTTCGATAAAATCTAAATTATTATTATTGTATTCTATTTCAACATATTTTAACAATTCATTATTTCTAGAATTTTCATAGCCTTTATTATAAACAATATATATATCTGCTTTGTTAGAATATAATTGAATAACATTATCAACTAAATCTATTAGTTCTATTTTTTTAGGATCTTTTACAATATTAACAACATTTATTTCTTTTCCGTTTATAGTTTCTATAAATGAAACTTGATGAGTTACTTGCCCATAAGGAGAAACATTATTTAATATTGGTCATGGAGTAGTTACACCTTCATAGTCATATCAAATAATTCTTTTATTTTTTTTATGTAATTTAGTTAATAAATCAACAGCGTATAGGTTAAAATAATTAGATGTTTGTCTTAATTCTTTAATTTTTCCTAAAGCTTCATCAATATAATCCTTTTTAACAACGCCGGTGCTTAATTTTTTTAAATTTCCACTATATTCTTTTATTTCAGGAGCGAATAAGTGAATAATATTTTTTCTTAAAGGATTCTGTTTTCAAACTTTAATATCAGTATTTCCAATTTTTGATTCAGCTTCTAAATTAAATTCATTGTTAATAGAATATGTTGGAGCCTTTATAAAATAAGAATTTACTATATCATTAATTGAATTATTAAAATTTAAATATTCTTTTTTTTCGTTAAATAAATCGTTTTCCTTTATGTCTTCTTTAATAGTCGGGTTTTTAAATACAAAATTATGAGCAATCGAAGTTAAAAAATTTCTTTCGCCTTTGTATGATATTTTTGTAAAATCGTCAAACTCACTATTAAAAATTCTTCCACTAGCTATTGCAGCTTCTAATTCTAAACTTCTATCATTTTTATCATATTTTGCAGCGGCAAAAGCTGAATTAGTTACAACAAAATTTAATTTTCCTTTTTCTAAGTTAAAAAATTTTTCAAAAATTATTAATTTTATATCTTCTAAATCAATTCCAACTTTTTTATATACATTATAAGAAAAAAAAGTTTTTAAGTAATCAAATATATTTGTAGAAGAAACATATCTATTTTGATACAAAATTTTTAATTCTTTATCAAATAAAAATGATTGATCTTTTATAAAAAAATGTTTATTTTCTTTATTTGAAACATTTATTAAAAAACAAGGATTAAAAATATATTTTACTTTAGGATTATTAAAAGCTTCTATTGTATTTAAAAATTGAGTATATAACTTATCATTAGGCTTTATATAAATTATTTCTTCGTAATTATTACTTGTTAAATGAGTTTTAGCAAAATCTCTTGTCTGTTCACTTACCTTATTATAAATTGTTTCATTTTCTTTTGAATAATTTCAAATATATGAGTTTTCAATATCATCAAATGTTTTTAATCAAGAAGAAATCACCTTGCTAGAATCATCATCTTCTTCATCTTCTTGATCTAATGATAATAAATCTAAATTATCTACCTTATTTATTTTTTCGCTTATTTGAAAGCCGTTTATATCAACATTTGGTATTTCGCTATTTTTATTAAAAATTCAATATGGCTGCCCTGAATAATATTTAATAAAATGATTAGCATTTATAATTACATAATTATCTTTATTTTCTAGTTTTTCTTTATATTCAGTTAAATTCAATATCTTCATCAATTTTGCCTTCTTTTTTTCATTTGTCAAATAATTGTTTCCATTCAATTACATTATGACATTTTAAATATTCTACTTGATCAATATCTCTTGGTAATTGGTACTTCGGACTTTTTCCTAATGCTGTATATTTTTCATAAAAGTCTATTATTCTTTTAACATCATCTTTAGCCATTTCTTTATTTACTTTAAAATTATAAGTTTTCACGTTTCTTTTATTCAAATCTATTTCTTCTGGTTTAATATAATCGCTATCTTCTAAAAATGCTGCAACAATACTATATTTATCAAAGCCTAAAAGATAAGCATATAACTGAGCTTGTTTTCTATAGTCTAATGGTACGCCTGCATTATTTTCTTGTGATCATGATTCAAATTTTTTTATATTAACAGTTTTCATTTCTAATACTATATTTTGACTAGGAATTAATCCATCAGGTACTCCACCTAAAATATTGTGCTTACCTTCAAAATAGTCGTATCCGTAATCTTCAGCTCTTATATGTTCTATATCTAATTTAGGATATTTTTCTTTTAATATTTCAAATATTTTTGGTTCTACAGCTATCCCTGCTTTAATATATTTTTCTTGTAAAACAGGCATTTTAAGTCTAGCTAAATGACAAAAAGCTCCAAATTGACTTTTAAATGAATCTGTCTCAAAAATATCAGATATTGAAGATCCTCCGAATTTTTTAAAAGAAGTAAATTTGTTTTTTGAATTTAAAAGTTTATCATGAAATTCGTCGGTTAAAATAATAATTCTTTCTTTTTCATCAAGTATATATTCTTTGCCATTATAAAATCTGGTTTTAGGTTTTGAACTCATTTTTGCTCCTTATTCATAAAATTGTATAAATAAATCATATTACTTATAGTACTATTTTTTGATTATTTTTTATAAAAAAAATAATTTTAGTAAAATATAAATAAAAGTTTATAAATTAATTATTTTATGGAGGTTGTATGTCAAAATATACAGAACAAGAACAAGTCAGACGTGATAAATTAGAATTTTATAAAGAAAATAATGTAGTAGCCTTCAAAAAAGCTTATAACCTAGGTGAATTATTATTAAGTAATGATATAAAAACAAAATACGATAATTTCACAAGAGAAGAACTAGAGTCAAAAAAAGAAAAAGTTAATATTACTGGTAGATTAATGACAGTAAGAGGACCTTTTTTAGTTTTGAAAGATCGTGATGGGTTAATTCAAGTTTATTTTAATAAAAAAGAAAATGAAGAAGTATCAAAAATTGTTTCAACATTTGATTTAGGTGATATTTTATGAGTAAAAGGTATTGTTATGAAAACACATACTGGTGAAATTACTATTAAAAGTGAAAAAATTGAGCTTTTAACAAAAGCACTTAAACCACTTCCTGAGAAATATCATGGTTTAGTTGATACAGAAGAAAGATATCGTCATAGATATGTTGATTTGATAATGAACGATGAGTCAAAACAAAGATTTATTTTGAGAACAAAAGTTATTCAATGAATTAAGGAATATTTTAACAATTTGGATTATTTAGAAGTTGAGACTCCATTTTTACATGATTATGTTTCAGGCGCAGCTGCTAAGCCTTTTACAACACATCATAATTCATTAAATCAAGATTTTGTTTTAAGAATTGCAACAGAAATTCCATTAAAAAAATGTATTGTTGGTGGTTTGGATAGAGTTTATGAATTAGGAAGAATTTTCAGAAATGAAGGATATGACACTACTCATAACCCAGAATTTACAACAATTGAATTTTATGAAGCATATTCAAACGCTGAAGGAATGATGAATCGTACAGAAGCTTTATTTAAATTTTTAGTTTCTAAAATTGGTAAATCAGAATTTATTAATAATGGTACAAAAATTGATTTATCAAAACCTTTTAAAAGATTAAATATGGTTGATGCCGTAAGTGAAGCTACAGGGGTTGATTTTAGAAAAGTTTCTTTAGAAGAAGCGGTAAGTATTGCTAAAAAATATTCTGTAAAACTTGAAAAATTCTTTACAATTGGTCATATTATAAATGCTTTATACGAAGAATTAATTGAAGATACTTTAATAGAACCTACATTTATTTATGGACATCCAATTGAAGTATCTCCATTAAGTGCAAAATCTGAAGATCCAAGATTCACTGAAAGAGCTGAGTTATTTATAAATAAAAAAGAATATGCAAATATGTATACCGAATTAAGTGATCCTATAGATCAATTAGAAAGATTCGAAAATCAATTATCTGAAAAAGCAGCAGGTAATGATGAAGCTAGTGATATTGATTGGGATTTTGTTGAAGCATTAGAATATGGTATGCCTCCTACAGGAGGTTGTGGAATAGGGATTGATAGATTAATTATGCTTTTAACCGAGACAGATTCAATAAGAGATGTATTATTATTCCCAACATTAAAAAGAATTATTAAAAAATAGTAAGTACAAAACTTACTTTTTTTATAAAAAAATATAAGTGCCTAATAGACACTTATATTTTTATTTTGTTTCTTCTTTAGATTTTTCTGCTTCTTTTGTTTTAGCTTTTTGTTCTTCTGCAGCTTTTTTTGCATTTTCTATTTGTTTTGAAATAATTGATGATAAAGCTTTTAAGTTCGCTTCAGCGTTAGCACCACCTAATTTTTTAGCAACAAATTGTTTAAATTCAAATTCTAAAGCAGCTTCTTTATAGTACATTTCTGTTTTAGAAGCATCTTCACCTTCTTTAGGTTCTATAAATGAAATAACTAATTCTAAAGGTAAACCAGATTGCATTGCTGTTTCTAATGCTCAAACTTGTTTTCCTAATTCACTAATAGATAATTCAGCTGAATATTTTTTAAATAATGAAGAAGCAACTAAGTTATTTATTAATTGAGCTTTTTCTTCTTCTAAAATTAAGTTAGAAAATTCTTCTTCTGATTTTTGAATAACAGATAAGTACTCGCTTAATTTAATATTTTGTTGTTTTAATTGGTTTCTTACTTCTGTAAGTTTTTTATCTGCGTATGGTTTCGCAACTTCATTAGAAACTGTTGGGTTATGTTTTGTTTTTAATTCTTGAACCACACTATTAACTGTTGTATTTAAACTAATAAGAGTTTTAGAAACTATTAATTGATCTTTAACATATTTTTTCAACTCTTCAACTGTATTAACACCTGGAACATTCAATGTTTTAACAGCTTCATCATTTATTTCAACACTTTCTGGTCTTTTTGCATCAACGATTTCTACATCAAAAGTAGCTAATTGACCTCTTAATTTATCAACAGGATATTGTTCTGGGAAAGTAACTTTAACCTCACCTTTATATCCAATTTTTTTATCAACTAATTGGTCTTCAAAAGTATCTATAAATGTTTTTGAACCTAATTTTAATTCAAAACCTTCAGCTTCTCCACCTTCAAAAGCTTCATCATTAACATAACCTTTGTAGTTAAGAGTAACTGTATCTCCTAATTTTGTTTTTTCAGTCTTAGAAATAGGCATTAATAATGCATTTGATTGCAATTGTCTTGTTATTGCTTCTTCAACCTCTTTTGTGCTAACTGAAATCTTTTCAACTTCTACTTTTACATCATCTAAAGAATAATTTGAAAAATCAGGTTCTAATGGGAATTGTAATTTTATAACAGCTTTTTCCTCTGAAAGCACAGGCATATCAACTAATGCAGGCATCATTACTATATTTGAATGTTCTTTTTTAATACCTTCAATAATTTGTTCAGCTTCAGTTTCATAAGCTTTGTAAACTGCATCATAAGCTACTGCAACAGGAGTAATTCTTTTTTCTATTTCATGTTTTGGAGCTTTACCAGGACGGAATCCAGGTATTTTTAATTCTTTAACTTTTTTTGTTTTTGTTTCATTAAAAACTTTTTTTCATGATTCTCCGCTAAATTCAACTTCAACGACAATATTCATTTTTTCTTTATTTAATTCAATATTTTTTATGTTCATGTTTTCTCCTAAAAATTATTAATATTTATATTTTAATATAAATTTAAGATTAATTTTTAAAATTTAGCAAAAATTATATCTATTTGCTAAATAATATATTTTATTAATAATAAATTAAGTTGATGTTTTCTAAAAAAATATCTATAAAAAAGTTTTTTTAGAAAAAAAGTAATTTTATCTATTTTAAAAAATAATTTTAAAAAAATAAAAAAATATTTTAATAAAAAAATATGAAAAAACAAATATGCGGGTTAATTATTCTTATGTCTTTTTTTATAACATCCTGTTCTTTCAACAATGCTCCTTCATTTGGAAATAAAATTAAGATAGAAAATAATATTAAAATAATTGATGGAGATACAATTTCTTTTAATACAAATGAAGATAGAAATGTAATAAGAATTTTTGGAATTGATGCTCCTGAAATTTTTAAAACTTGAAAAGATAATGCGAAATATGAAAATTACTATGCTCAAAAAGCAGCAGCTTTTATAAAAGAAATATGGAATAAAAGTGAAGAATTCTATTACATTCCTTTAAAAAAAGATAAATATAATAGAATAGTATCGAAGCTTTTTTATAGATATTTTGGTAAAGAATATGATATTGGATATGAGTTAGTAAAAGAAGGTTTAGCAAGAGTTAAGTATATTGATATAGTAAATAAAAAAAGTGAATATTTCACTAACGCAGAAGAAAACGTTAATTATTTTTATTTATTAAAGAAAATAGAAAATTTAGCAAAAATAAGTAAAAAAAATATTTGAAGTAAAAGTTTAAATGAAGTTTTTCACAAAAAATAATATTTATTCTTTTAAAAAAAACTTTTTTATTTATAATAAAAATGCAATTTATATTAAATTGTCTCTTAACTAGTGGGAGATTTTATCGCTAGAACCACATTATCGAAAGGATAACAAAATATGGCAAAAGAAATTGTTCGTGTTCGTAAGTTACAATTTAATGCCGGACAAGCTAAACCAGGTCCTGCTTTAGCCGGTGTTGGTATTAACATGCCTGAATTTACACGTGCATTTAATGATGCAACTCGTGAAAGAGGTAGCGAACCAGTTCCAGTACAAATTACAGTTTATGCTGACAAATCATTCGATTTTAAATTATTCACATCACCAGCAAGTTACAAATTAAAAGAAGCTGCTAAAATTAATAAAGGTAGTTCAAATGCTAAAACAACTATTGCTGCAACAATTACAGTTGAGCAATTGAAAGCTATTGCTGAATACAAATTACCAGACTTAAATACAAAAGATATTAATGCTGCTATGGCTACTATTGCTGGTACAGCTAAAAATATGGGTATTTTAGTTGAAGGTTGAGACGATGTAGTTGCTGCTAGAAAAGCTGCTAATGCTGCAGCTAAGGCGGACGCTAAAGCCGCTGCAAAATCAGCAGCACTTGACGCTGCACAAGCTGAATTAGTTGAATCTAAAGGTAAAGAAATTGAAGTTAACGTTATTGATGAAAAAGTTGAAGGAGAAAACTAATTATGGCTTTCAAAGGTGGAAAGAAAATTAGAGAAGCAAGAGCTTCATTTGACAAAACAGTTGCTTATGATTTAAAAGAAGCTATTGAAATTGTTAAAAGAACTTCATATGCAAAATTTGACGCTTCAGTAGATTTAGTATTCAAACTTAACCTTGATGTTAGAAAAGCAGATCAACAATTACGTGGTGCTGTATTATTACCAAATGGTACAGGAAAATCAATTAGAGTTTTAGTTGTAACAAATAACCCTGAAAAACAAAAATTAAGTACAGCTGCAGGTGCTGACATTGTTGTAGATGGTGCAGCTCTTGAACAAAAAATTAAAGAAGATGAATTTGACTTTGATGTTATGGTTGCAGATCCAGCAATGATGCCTTTATTAGGTAAATATGGTAAAAAACTTGGACCTAAAGGTTTAATGCCAAACCCTAAAACAGGTACAGTTACACCTACTCCAGAAAAAGCTGTTGAAGAACTTAAAAAAGGTAAAGCAAACTACCGTACAGATAAAGCAGGTATTGTTCATACATTAGTTGGAAAAGTAAGTATGTCAACTGAAGCATTAGCTGAAAACATTCAAACAGTTGTTTCATTAATTAAGAAATTAAAACCAGCTGCTGTTAAAGGTACATATATTCAAAATATTGTATTATCTTCAACAATGGGTCCTGGTATAAAAATTAAAATCGAAAAATAATAATTTGTAAATAAAAACGTATCTGAAGATACGTTTTTTATTATAAAATAGGCTTTTTAGCAAAAATATAATTAATATTTTTTCCTAATGAACTTCATTTAGTTTCATATCCTGTTTTTATATTTGAACTATTATGAAAACTATTATGCAAATCAGTTCCATTGTCAATAATAATTCAATTATTTTCAAGTAAACTTTCTAAGGAAAATTCATATAATTTGTCGTTATCACTTTTAAATTTTAATAGTCCGTTTTTAGATAATATTAAAGAATATTTTTTTAAAAAAGATTTATATGTTAATCTTCTTTTTTCATGTCTTGCTTTTGGTCAAGGATCACTAAAAGTGAGTCAAATTGTATTACATTCTCCTTCAAAAATTTCTTCAATTTTTGAAGCATCTTCTAAAATGATTTTAAAATTTTTTAAATCATATTCTTTTGCTTTTTTTATACATTTTGCTGCGACTGTTGCGTATTTTTCTAGCCCATAAAAATTAATATTAGGATTTAGATATGCTAGTTCAACAATCATTTCTCCTTTACCCATTCCAATTTCCAAAACATCATCATTTTTTAGTTGTATTTTTTTATTTTTAAATTCATATAAAAAACCAGAATCAAGTAATTTCTGTTCAGCTTTATTATCATTTCTTAATCTCATAAAATAAATTTTAACATATTGATAATTTTGAAAATAAAAAAATAAAAAGCAGGGTTAACCTGCTAAAAGAATTAAACTTCTTTTAAAATAATTTCTTTAGATTTATGTTTTCCTTTCAATGAATCTCTTTCAACATGAATAATTTGTATTTTTTCATTTCCATTTGTATGCTCACCAACTTTTTGTTTACGACGATACCCTAGAATCATACCATCTAAATCTTCTAAAGTGTTTGCTTGAGCCACAACTTCTTGTGTAGAAATTAATTTTGCTTTGTACTTGTACATAAATCTCCTTGTGCAAAGAAAATAATAAATAAGACTTATACAATCTTTGCTTATTAATTTTACAATACTAAAAAATAAGATTTTAGTAAATTCACTATTTTCCACATTATTTTTCATAATAAACTATATAAATAGTAAAATATAAATATATTTTAAATATTAAGGAGTCATTATGTTACACATTGTACTTTTTGAACCAGAAATACCACCAAATACTGGTAATATTATAAGAACATGCTATGCTTTAGGAGCAAAATTGCACATTATAAAACCTATTTCTTTTGAATTAAGCCCACATTTTTTAAAAAGAGCAGGAGCTGGAAGAATTTTAAGTGATATACAGCATGAAATTCATGATTCTTATGATGCTTTTTATAATAAGTATAAAGATAAAAATATTTATTATGTAACTAGATATGGACAAGTTACTTATTCTGATGTTGATTATAAAAAAGAATATTTGAAAAAAAATGAAATATGGCTAATGTTTGGTAAAGAATCTACTGGAATTGATAAAAAAATATTAAAGGATAATTTTGATAATTGTTTAAGAATTCCAATGGTTTCAAATATGAGATCTATCAATTTAGCTAATTGTGTATCAATTTTAGGTTTTGAAGTTATGAGACAATTAGATTTTCAAGATTTATCTAAATTCGAAATTCAAAAAGGAAAAGATTTTTTATTAGAATGAGAAAAGTAATAACAAGTAATCAAAACACTAAAATAAAAGAACTAAAAAAGCATATTAATAATAATAAAAGTGATTTTTTTATTGTTGAAGGATACAATTTAGTAGAAGAAGCTATAAATAAAAAATATTGTTTAGAAATTTATGAATTATTTGGCAAGGAGAAATATTCTGATTCTATTTTAGTTTCGGATAATGTGCTAAATTCTGTGTGTACAACTAAAAATCCTGAGGGAATTTTTGCATTATGTAAGAAAGAAAATATTAAAAATAATAATTTTGAAAAAATAGTATTTTTAGATAATTTACAAGACCCTGGAAATATAGGAACCATTATTAGATCATCAGTAGCATTTGAATTTAATGCAGTTTTTTCAAATTCTAATTTTTATAATGATAAAATAATTAGATCAAGCCAAGGAGCTTTATTTAATATAAATTTGGTCAATTATAATAATTCTTTTTTAGAATTAAAAAAACTAAAAGAAGATGGATATAAGCTTTATGGTACAACATTATCATCAAATAGCATACCTTTAAATGATGTCAATTTTGATTCAAAAAAAATAGTAATAATTTTCGGAAATGAAGGTAATGGTATAAAAAAAGAAATATATGATTTATTAGATTTTAAAGTTTATATTCCAATTAAGTTCGAAAGCTTGAATGTATCAGTTTCAGCTGGTATTGTTTTAAATAAAATTAGCAATGGATAGGTAAATTTACTATGAAGAATAAAACTGCTTTTAAAATATTTAATTATGAATTAAACGGATATAACAAAAATGAAGTAGATTTACAATTAGCTTCATTAAATAGTAAAATTCATGAATTAAATAGAAAAATAAAAATTTTAGAAGATGAAAACAATAGACTAATTAACGAAAAGAACAATTTAATAGCTTTAAATGAAGAAAAAATTCTTTTTGAGGAAATGAAGGGTAATTAAAATGAATGAAGAAACAACGTTAATAAATTGATATCCTGGTCATATGGCTAAAGCAATGAAAGATATTAAAAATAATGCTACTTTAGCAGATATTTTTGTAATTGTTTTAGATGCAAGATGTCCAATAAGCAGTTATAATGAAGATTTTGATTCTATTTCTCCCCAAAAAAATAGACTTTTTATTATTACCAAGAGTGATTTAATGGACGAAACTAAAAAACAAATGATTCAAAAAAGATTTAGCAATGGTAAAGTATTGTGACTTGATTTAAGAAAACAAAATAGCAGAAAAATAATTTTAAATGAAATAAAAAAAATAAGTGCTGCAAAAGTTGCGAAAGCAAAAGAAAAAGGTTTATTAGGAGCTAAAATAAAATTATTTGTGATGGGTGTTCCTAATGCTGGAAAGAGTACTTTAATAAATTTAATGTCTCAAAAAAATAGTTTAAAAGTTGCTAATTTTCCTGGAGTAACAAGAGAAAAAAAATGAGTAACAGTTGATAATTATTATTTTATGGATACTCCTGGAATTTTGCTCCCAAAAATGGATGATCAAGAGGCAGCAACAAAACTTGCTATGATAGGTTCAATTGAAACAAAAATTTTTCCTTTAAGATTTTTATTTAATAGCTTTTTAAAAGTTATAGCAAAATATTATCCTAATTTATTTTCGAAAGAGTATGGTCTTGATGAATCTGAGCTCATTGATTTAGATGAGTATAAAATGCATAATATTTTGACTAAAATGGCGTATTTAAAAGGCTTTATGATAAATAATAAATTTGATTTTAATAAAACATACAATCATTTTATAAACTGAGTTAAAAATTTAAAAGGGGTAACTTTTGACTAACAAAATTGATAAAATAAATAAAGAAGAAAAAACAATAAACGCTTATTTTAAAATATTTTCATTAAATAATAACTTGTATTTAAAACAATTTAAAAAATCTATTTTTCAAGCTGTATTTACAATTGTTATACTGTTGACATTTTTATTTTTGTCATCTATTGTTATAGGTACTGTTTTAACTGAAAAAAATAAATTAGTAGCAATATTATGTGTCATTAGTGGTTCATTATTAATTATTTTTGGTTATACATATTTTTTAATAATAAGCATTTTCGGGTTGTTAGCAGTAAAAAAAATAATAATTAATGATGAAGAAAAAGCTAAAAAAAATATTAAATTTTATATCAAAAGTTCTTTTAAAAAATATCCTAAAAAATTAATGAGTTTATACGAAGAAAATAATTATTATAATAAGTCAGATTAAGGCTTATTTTTTTATTAATTAGAAAATAATGTTATTTAATATATAATATTAAATATTAAAAGGTTATTATGAAAAGACGAGTAATAAATGTAAGAAAAGTACTTAAAAAATTTAATATTGAATTAGCAAATAAAACAGATGATTTAGTTTATAGAAATATTAATTTTCCTGCTATTAAAAGATTAGGGCTAGAAATAGCACATGTTACTGATAATGAAAGATACTCTAGAAATGTTGTTTGTTGAGGAACAAGTGAATCAGTTTATTTTAAAAAAATAGGTAAACAAAAAGCAATTGAAACATTAAGAAGAGTTTTAGAAGTAAAACCGCCATTAGTTATTCTTTCAAAAGGTATGGCTTCATTACAATCTGAATGAATAATAAATATATGTGACGAATACAAAATTCCAATTTATATTTCAGATAAAAGCACATCAAAAATAACCTCAACAATTGGTACATATTTAAGCGATTTTTACTCTGAGGAAACACAAGTCCATGGTTGTTTAACAGTTGTTTATGGTGTAGGAGTCTTAATTATAGGTGAATCAGGAATTGGAAAAAGTGAAGCAACGCATGAATTAATACAAAATGGACATTTATTTGTTGCTGATGATGCTGTTCTTATTAAACATATAGGTGCTAACTTTTTTGGAAGAAGCCCATTGTTAACAAGAGATTTACTAGAAATGAGAGGTACAGGTTTAGTAAATGTCTTGCATTTATACGGGGTAAAATCAATATCTAGAGGTGCTGTTGTAAACTTAGTTGTTGAATTAGTAGAAAAAAATAATATTAGTTATTCTTCTCTAGATCGTTTAGGTGATAAAGAAATGTCTTATCCAATTTTAGGCGGAAAAATTAAAAAAGTGCAAGTTCCAGTAAAAGTAGGGGCTTCAGTTTCATCATTAATAGAGGCTGCTGTTATCGCATATTTATCAAAAAAAGAAGGTTTTGATGCACTTAAATTATTAGAAGATCGTCGCGTTAATGAAGCGGGTGATGACGAAGGAGATTGATATGACTAGTAATATTAAAGTAGCTCCAGGAACACCAACAAATTTTGCTCCTTTTTTAGAAGGGCAAAGTTTTACAATTGGTTCTGAAGCTTTTCCAATTCATACATATTCTATAACTATGATGTTGGGTATTTTGGCTTCGATTTTAACTATTGCTATTTTTTGAAGAAGAGCAAGATATAAATGAGATTACTTATTTACTTTAATTTTAATAACGGTTCCATTAAGTATTATTGGTTCACGTCTATGATTTTTAGTAGAAGCTGCAATTTATAGTACAAACTTTAACTTTGCAAATTGATATAAAATTTGGGAAGGTGGGCTTTCGATTCAAGGAGGTATTATTTGTGCCTTTATAGCAGATATCACTTATGTTTATTCAAAAAGACATGTTATGGATATAAGAAAGGTAGCAGATATAATTATTCCTACTATATTAATCGGTCAAGTTATTGGTCGTTGGGGTAATTACGCAAATCATGAAGTTTTTGGAAAAATCGATTTAGATGGAAGCAGCTCATTTATATTTGGAGATTCATTTGCTAATAATATGTTTATAAAAACTGCAGATGGAACAGTAGCTTATAGATATCCTTTATTTTTATATGAATCAATAGCAAACTTTATTGGTTACATTATTTTAGTTTGAATAATTAATTGAATGGGCTTATTAAAACCAGGTTCATCAAGTTCATGATATTTTATTTACTACGGTTTAGTTCGTTTAGCAATGGAACCACTTCGTGAAGAATCATATTTAATTTATACAATTGCTGCTTATTTATTTATAATAGGTGGAACTATTTCATTTATTTTCTTTCAATTTTTCAATCCAACACATTATTTAAAGGAATGAAGAAAATATAGATTCATTTATGTTTATGCACATCCAGAAAAATATATTAAATGAATCGAAAAAACTAGATTTAAAACAAAAAAATCACATAAGATTACAGAGGTATATTCATAATGGAAAATCAATATGATGTTATTATTGTGGGTGCAGGACCAGCAGGTCTTAATTGTGCGCTCTATACATCAAGAGCAGGTCTTAAGACCTTAATTATTGAAAAAAATATAGCTGGTGGAAAAATAAATTTAACTTCCACAGTTGAAAATTATTTAGGCATTAAAAAAATTGATGGCTATGAACTTGCTGAAAATTTATATAATCACGCAATTGAATATGGTGCAGAATATAAAAATGGTTCAGTTGAAACTATTAATAATATTTCAGAATATGAAAATGAGGTAATATTAACAAGCGGAACTATTTTTAAAGGAAAAACAGTTGTTATTGCAGCTGGTATGGTTAATAGATATCCAACTGGAGTAGAAAATTTTGAAAAATTCCTAAAACAAGGCGTTAGTTTTTGCGGTGTTTGTGATGGACCATTATTCAGAAATAAAGATATTATAGTTTATGGTGGTGGAAATAGCGCGGTAGAAGAAGCATTATTTTTAAGTCAATATGCAAATTCAATTAAATTAGTAGTTAAAGATGAAGAATTTATTGCGGATAAAATATCTGTTGAAGAGATTTATAAGAACCCTAAAATAGAAGTTTTAAAATCACATACTTTAAAATCATTAGATGGTGATTCAAACTTAAAAGAAATAGAATTAATAAATAATAAAAATAATGATATTATAAAACTTAATGCAGATGGATTATTTCCTATGATAGGATTTATTCCTGCTAAAGAAATATATAAAAATTTAGATATTTCAGATAAAAGTGGTTTTATAATAACTGATGAAAAAATGGAAACAAAAGTAAAAAGTATTTATGCAATTGGTGATATAAGAGTGAAAAATGTTAGACAAATTGTCACAGCTTCAAGCGACGGAGCTATTGCAGCTAAGGAAATTTGGAATGCTTTAAAATAAAAAAATTATGTTTTTTTAAAATTAATGATAAAATCATTATATTAAATTAAAAAAATACTTGTTTAAATTGAAAGGAGTAACTATGGCTAGAAGAGATCAATTAACAGGAAAAGGTCCTATGGTTGGAAACATTCGTTCACACGCTATGAACGCTTCAAAAAGAAAATTTAATGTTAATTTACAAAAAATTACAATCAATGTTAACGGTAGACCAACAACTTTAAAAGTTAGTGCAAAAACTGTTAAAACATTAAAACGTAAAGGCATTTCAGTTGCTGCTATATAATTTAATTTTTAAAAATATAATTAAAAAGAAGATTTAATAAATCTTCTTTTTTATATTTTATTAAAAAAGATTAAAGAAATATTTAATCTTCTAAATCATCTTCTATTTCTGGCGCCATAATTTGAACAATTTCATTGTATCTTAAAAGAATATTATCATAATTAACTTTTTTTCCATTTACAAGAACCTTATCATAGTCTTGAATAGTTCAATAATGCAATATTTCTTTGTTAGGAACTTCACCATCAGAATAATCATTTAACAAAGTAGAATTATTAAATTTAGCAATAGCTATTTTATTTTTAACTATTTTAAAGTCAGCTGATTTTCTTAAAAAATTAGGTGATTTTTTAATTTGTTCATAATTAACTTCTTTAAAATCAAATGCTTTATTTATGATTTCTCATTCACTTATATTTTTATAGTTTATTATCGTTCTAAGTAAATAAGTTAGTGTTCAAGCCATTTGAAAAATAACCACTAATGCTAAAATAAAGTAAGAAATAGAATATCCTATTTTTTCACCAAATGTAAAGGAAGACGCTTGATTATTTGAATTAACTGCTTCTTCACCCAAAATAATTAAATTTTTATCAGTAGTTGAAACATTTTCTACATTTGTTACTTCTGTATTAATAACTAATGCTGCTAATGATAAAGTAGTTAATAAGGTAATTATTAATAAAATATTAAAAATTATTAATCAAATTAAAAAAGGTTTAATATGCATTCTTAAAATATCAAATGCAGAATCTCTAACACGATACTTATGTCTAATAAAATATTTTTTAGCATAAGAAGCCTTATAAATAGCATGTTTTCCGTTTTCTTTTAAAGAAAAATTAATTCAATTTAAAATTAATATAAATGCTGCAATAAGTAATACAAATACAAAATAAAATCCTCTGTTCATTTATTATTCTCCTAAAACACTTTGTATTGTTTCTTTTGTAGGATTTTTTACTATAAAAGTACCGGCAACGCAAGCATCAGCACCCGCCTTAAAACATTGAGGTCCTGTTATATTATTTATCCCCCCATCTACTTGAATTAAATATTCAAACTGATTTATATCACGAATACGTTTTAACTCTTTAATTTTGTCTAATGCTTCAGGCATAAATTTTTGTCCACCTGCGCCAGGCTCAACAGACATAACTAAAACTAATTGTAAGTAAGGTAATAATTCTTTAATTTCTTCTACCTTAGTCGCTGGTTTAATAGCGACACCAATTCTATAATCATGTTGATTATTTTTTAAGAATTCTAATAATTGAAAATGATCAACGGCCTCATAGTGAAAAGTAGTTATATCAACAATATCTTTATATAGTTCTACTAATTCTAATGGATTTTCAACCATTAGATGTGCATCTTTTAAGTGTTTTTTTCCGTTCTCATTTATATTTTTAATTTCTTCTAATTCAATTGCTAAATTAGGAACAAATTTACCATCCATTACATCATAATGGATTCATTTTATGCCTTGTTCAACAAGAGTATTAGCCATTTCTAATCTATCTTTTTTTTCAACATTTAATAATGAAGGTGTAACGTATTTATTTTTCATAATTTATCTCCTTTAATAACTTTAAGTAGTTATTATATCTAAATTCAGGTATTTTTTTATTTTTTACATTTAATTTAACATTGCAATATTCTTCTGGTTCATTTTCATGCAAGCATGATTTAAATTTACATTTGGATCCTAACTCCTTAAATAATTTATATGAGCTCGCTAATTCAATTTTTGATAAATTTATTTCTAAAGAAGAAAAACCAGGCGTGTCAATTAGTTCTCCTTCTAAACATTCAACAATTTGAACTATTCTAGTTGTATGTTTTCCTCTATTAGCAAATTTTGAAATTTCCTGAGTTTCAAAATTTAGATTAGTTATTTTGTTTAAAATAGTTGTTTTGCCAACACCACTTTGCCCCATTAAAACATTAGTTTTATTTTTAAATATTTTACTTATTTCTCCTATTCAAGAATCATTTAAATAATTTATTTCAAAAACTTTATAACCCATTTTTTCATATTCATTTTTTCAAGTATTAACTCCTAAATCAACTTTAGTTATAAAAAGAATAGGTTCAATATTTTTACTTTCAATCATTGCCATATATTTATCTACTAAAAAACTTTGAAAAGATGGTTCTTTTAAAGACATAACAATAATAATGTGATCAACATTAGAAACTTTTGGTCTTATAAAACTATTTTTTCTTTCTTTAATATCGGTTATAAAAGTATTTTTTTCAAAAAAAACGATATCCCCAACTAAAGGAATTATATTTTTATGTCTAAAAACGCCAGCAGCAGGAATGAAATGTTTTTCACCAAATTCATCTTTAATATAGTATTTTCCGGAATTTATAGAATAAATTTTACCAATCATTAATTACCTCCGCTTGAAAAAACAGTTATTAGAGTAATACCTATTATAAGTAAAATAATACTTATAATAACCATAGTTATTAAAAAAGCTTTGGAATTAATTATTTCTGACAAATATTTTTTACTTTTATAAGTTTTAGTATTTAAAGGTTTTTCAAAAATTCTACTTTTATCTAGTGATGTATCAAGATCCCTTTTCATTTCGTATGCTGATTTATATCTTTTTTCTGGATCTTTTGCAGTTGCTTTTATTATTACATTTTCTAAAGCGGTAGGAACAAGAGTATAATCTGTAACCCTTGGCATTAATTGAGAAGATTGTTTTTTTAATGTCTCTTGTGCATCCTTACCTTGAATGGGGTATATTCCTGTTAGTAATTCAAATAATAAAATGCCTAAAGCGTAAATATCAGATTTTCTTGAAGGACTTGTATTTGTTGTACATAATTCAGGAGCCATATAGCATACTGATCCAACTACTTTAGTTTCCTCTGTGTGTCTTTGACTGTCAGGATCAAGTGATAACCCGAAATCTAATATTCTTATTTCATTTAATTTATTAATCAATATATTACTGCTCTTTATATCTCTGTGAATAATGTTTAAAGTGTGTAATTCGTGTATAGCTTCACAAGCCTGAGAAACATATGAAACAGCTGCTTCTGTTGAAAATTTACCATTTCTTTTCAATAATTCACTTATATTTCTTCCTTCTATATATTCCATAACTAAATATTGTTCTTCATCATCTAAATATGAATCAATATATTTTGGAAAAAATTTAGAATTAACTTGTTTCATAATTTTTATTTCTTGTAAAAATCTATTAATAACCCCATTTTTATTATTTTCATTTTTTAAAACAAGATATTTAAGAGCATAAAATTTATCATCTGAATCAAAAGAAAATTTATTTTCAATTTTATAAACTTCTGAAAAACCACCATTTCCTATTATTTTGTTTATTTTGTATTTATTATAAATTCTGCTATTAATTTTAATATTCATATTACTTACCCCATTTTTTTGAATTATCCAAAATAATAAGACCTGCTGAAGAATTATCTGTTGAGTGGTTTTTTAATGAATAATCTACAATTTCTTCAACAATTTCTTGGGCGTTATTGTGTTTTTTTAAAATCATTTCTAAAATAGGTTTATCAATAAAATCATGTACACCATCACTTGTAGATAATATTGAATAAACTGATTCAAAACTATTATTAAATATTGGGAAAACTTCAATTTTAGTAGTCTTTAAAGGACCTAATGCACTAGTTAAAGCGGCGTGTCTTTTATTTTTTCTTGCAATATGTTCAGGAATTTTATCTTTTATAAAAAGATTTAATAAGTTGTGATCAACTGTAATTTGTTTTAATTCACCTTGCGTAGTTAAAATATATGTTCTTGAATCACCTATATTAAATATTAAAATAAAATTTTCTTTTTTGTTCACTAATGCAGCAGTTATAGTTGTACCCATATCTAATTTTGCTTCATCATTATTTGAAAAAATAATCATTTCATTTCTTGCAAAATCACATGTTTTTTTAAACCAAGTTACATATTCTTCAAAGTTACTATTTTGATTGTATTTAGGTAAAAAATTCATAAAATTATTTGTAAAAGTTTTTAGTGCAATACTAGAGGCTAGTGAACCACCAAAATGTCCTCCCATCCCATCACATAAAATTAAAAAAGTAAAATCACCATTATTTAAAATGGCAACTCTATCTTGATTTTCTAAACGTACATTTCCTTTGTTGCTTAACTTACCAAAATCCATTATTTTTTCTCAATTTCATTTAAAATAATTCTTTTAATATCTTTAGCAGCTTTTAGAGCATCATCATTAATAATTTTATATTGAAAAATGTTTGAATCTGAAATTTCTTCCTCAGCCTTCAATAATCTTTTTTGAATAGCTTCATCATTTTCAGTATTTCTATTTTCAATTCTAGATTTTAATTCTTCTATTGAAGGTGGTAAGAGAAACAATGTAATAATTTTGTATTGTTTATTTGTTAAAACATTTTTTAAAATTTGTTTAGCTCCATTTGTCTCTATTTCTAGAAAGGGAATTTTATTTGAATTATGAATTCTATCAATTTCTTCAAATAAAGTGCCATAATAATTATCAAAATGAAAACTATACTCTAAAAATGAATTAGAGTCAATTTTAGATTTAAATTCTTCTTTTGAAATAAAGAAATAATGAATGCCATTAACCTCACCCTCTCTTGGCTTTCTTGTTGTTGCAGAACAAGACAATTTAAGTCTTAGTTCTTCATCTTCAAAAAGTATTTTTTCAATTGTTCCTTTACCAACACCACTAGGTCCTGTAAAAATAACAATAGGTTTTTTATTAAAATCTATATTCATATTAATATTTATTATATATTAAAGCTTATAAAAAAAATAAGATAAATAATAAAAAATATTTTATCTTTCATAAAAGACTTTTTTATAGTATTTTAGGTAAAAAAATAATATTTTATTAAAAAATAATAAATAATCATTAAAAAAATATTAATATATTTTTTCTAAAATATAATAGGAGCCAATATTATTATTTTATTTTTAATATATAATTATTAATATTGTTTGATAAGGAGTACACTATGTTAATACAACTACTTGTTATATTTATGATTATTTTTTCAATAATAATTGTAGTTATTTCTATGTTAATGGCACCTGATTCTAACTCATTTTCTGGAGCTTTAGTAGGTTCAAATGATTTGGAGTTATTTAAATTTTCAAAAGAAAGAGGATATAAAAAAGTTTTAAAGTATTCAATGATGTTTTGTGGTATAGTTTTAATTATTTTAGGAATTTTAATTTGATATTTTCAATCAAATTTAGGAATAGTTTCATAGGAATTTTATGATTTTAGAAGAAAATAAAATACTAGAAGTTATCAAAAGATATCCAGACATTTCATTTCTGGATATCGCTAAAAAACTAAAAATAAAACCTGCACAAAATAAGGAACTTACAAAAATATTATTAAAATTAATTGATTCTTATTTAATATCTTCTGATATAAAAAAATCATTATATTACGCGCTTGAATTTATAACATCTGTTAATGGAAAAATCAAATTTGCCGGGGAAGGTAAATTTGCTTTTCTTGATACTGATGAGATTGATAACGAAGGGCAACCTATTAGTTATTTTATACCAAACGTTTATTTTAAAGATGCTATGAATGGCGATGTCGTAAATATAAATGTTTACAAAAGATATAATTCTGAAGAAAAGACATTTGGAGTTGTTAATGAAATTCTAGAAAGAGGCGAAAATAAAATAATAGGTGTACTAGATAAAGTTGGAGAATTTTTAACATTTAAACCTATTGAAAAACATTATAAATCATTAAATTTTAAAATTATAGACTCTATCAAAGAAGCTAAAATTTTGGATATAGTAATGGCAGAAATTATTTCTTATAAAAATAAATATAAAGAAATAAAAATAATTAAAAAAATTACAAATCTAGAAGATCCTATGGCTTATGTTAAATCTTTAAAAGTCTCAAGAAATGTACCAGAAGGATTTGAAGAAGATGTAATTGATTATATAAATGAAAATATTCCTGACGATATATATAATGAAAATATTTCTAACCGTTTAGATTTAAGAAATGAGTTAATTGTAACAATTGATGGAAGTAGTACAAAAGATTTTGATGATGCTATAAGCGTTAAAAAAATTGATGAAAACAACTATGAATTAGGTGTTCATATAGCGGATGTTGCTTATTATGTGAAAGAAGATTCTCCATTAGATAAAGAAGCTTTAAAAAGAGGAACAAGTATATATTTATTAGATGAAGTTATACCTATGTTGCCTTTTAAATTATCAAATGGAATTTGTTCTTTAAATCCTAATGAAGATAGATTGACTATAAGCTGTATAACCAAAATAAATAAAGAAGGAAAAAGTTTTGATACAAAAGTTATTCCTACTATCATAAGAAGTAAACATAGATTGACTTATGAAAGAGTAAATGAATTTATTGATAATAATTTAGAATTTGAAAACAAAGAGTTAAATACATTAATAAAAAATAGTTATGAATTAAGTCAAATTATTAGGAAATATAAAATAGACGAAGGTTATATTGATTTTGAAATCGAAGAACCAAAAATTTTGTTAAATAATGATGGAAGCGTAAAAGATATTGTGTTAAGACCAACAGGAAAATCAGAAATGATGATTGAAGATTTTATGGTTAGAGCAAATGAAGAAGTTGCCAAATTTATAACAAACAAAAAATTGCCTATGATGTATAGAATACATGAAATTCCTGATGACGAAAAAATAGATTATTTTTTAAATGTTTTAAGAATTTTAAATATAAAAGTTGATATTGATAGAAAAAATATTACTCCTTTATCATTTCAAAAAATTGTTAAAACAATAAATGCTCAAAAAACTGATGACTTTTTAAAAATGTTATTTTTAAGAACTATGCAAAAAGCTATTTATTCGCCGGATAATATAGGACACTTTGGTCTAGCTAGTGAATGTTACTGTCATTTTACAAGCCCTATAAGAAGATATCCAGATGTAATTGTTCACAGAATTTTATGGGATTTTGTGTTTAACGATAGATCAAAAAAAATAAGTGAATTTTCTGAAAAGTTATCATCAATAGCATCAATGAACTCCACATCTGAACAAAATGCTGTTCAATTAGAACGTGATACAAATGATCTAAAATTTGCAGAATTTTATAAAAATAAAGTTGGGACAATGCTGAATGGACAAATATTTAGTATAACTAAATTTGGAGTTTTTGTTCAATTTCCAAATAAAACTGTTTCAATGGTACATGTTTCAAATATTGGTGATGGCACATTTAAGTCAAATGAAGAAGGAACTGAATTAATTTGTGAATCTAATACAAAATTAAAATATAAATTAGGTCAATTTGTTAATGTTGTCATAATTGGCGCGGACGAAACAACAGGAAAAGTTGATGCGGTTTTTGAAAGCAATTATCAAAATTATTTAGAAAAACAAAAAGCTGAGTCACAGAGTAAAAAGAAATAATATGGAAATAAAATTAGTAAAAAATAGTTTAGGTTTTGACTCTGATTTATATATTTTTCAAGATAAAAATATGTTTAATTATTCAGTTGATACTATATTATTAGCAAATTTTGCTTTTATTAATAATAAAATAAAAAGAGTATTAGAAATAGGTACTAATAACGGTGCTTTAAGTATTTTTTTATCAGAAAGAAGCCCATTATTGAAAATAGATGCTATAGAAATACAAGAAAAAGCAGCTAATTTAGCAAGAAAAAATGTTAAATTAAATAATAAAGAACACCAGATAAATGTTATCAATGCTGATTTTAATAATTATTATCAGGAATTAACAAAAAATGCTTCTCCAAAGTATGATCAGATTATTTGCAACCCACCATTTTATGTTTACGACAAAACAAAAATAAGTAAAAAAGTAAATGAAGAATTATTGATAGCTACTCATGAAATAAAATTAAATTTAGAGCAAATAATTAAAGGTTGCTCAAAAATAATTGAGCAAAAAGGTTATTTATCATTAGTTATACCTGTTGAAAGATTAGTTGATTGTTTTATTTATATGAGACAATATAAATTTGAACCAAAAAGAGTTCAATTTATAATTCCTAGAATTAATGATAAACCAAAATTAGTATTAGTTGAAGGACGTTTTCAATCTGGTTGAGGTGTTCACTTTCTTCCAAATTTGTATTTACATGATCCCAATAACAACAAAAAACATGAATACTTACCTGAAATTAAAAAATTGTATAAACCTATAAAAATTAACTATTAGCAAAAAAAGGAAAAATATGAAAGATAAGAAATTTTATATAACAACACCTATTTATTATGCTTCTGGGCCTTTGCATATTGGTCATTTATATTGCACTACTGTTGCAAGAACAATAGCAAATTATAAGGAAATAAAAGGTTATGAAGTTAAATTTTTAACTGGTAGTGATGAACATGGTCAAAAAATTGAAGAAAAAGCAAAACAAGCTAATAAAGAACCACAAAAATTTGTTGATGATTTAGTAAAAACTTACAAAGAAATGTGGGAAAAATGAAATATAAAATATGATTATTTTAGTAGAACAACTGACGAATTTCATGTAAAAACAGTTAAAAAAATATTTACCTGATTTTTACAAAACGATTTTATTTATAAGGGTTATTATGAAGGTTTATATTCAGTTAGTGATGAAGAATTTTTAACAAAAAATCAAGCAGTGCAAAAAGAAGATGGCGAATATTATCACCCTATAAGTGGTCATAAATTAGTAAATATGAAAGAAGAAAGTTACTTCTTTAAAATTAGCAAAATGCAAGAATGATGACTTAAAGAAGTTCAAAAAAATCCAAATTGACTTTCACCAAATAAAATGGTAAAAGAAATGATTCAAAACTTTTTTACAGATGGTATAGAAGATTTATCAGTAACAAGAGAAAATATAAAATGAGGAATAAAAATAGATGAAGACCCAAAACATACTATATATGTTTGATTAGATGCTTTGTTTAATTATGTAACTGCTTTAAAATTTGATTTTGATAATTCAGGGCAAGATTATAAAGAATTTTGAAGTAATGATAAATGCGAAACAGTACATATTATTGGAAAAGAAATATCTAGATTTCATTTTATTTATTGAATAATGTTTACGCATGCTTTGGGAATAAATATGCCTTCAAAAATTTTTGCTCATGGTCTATTAAGAGACAAAGATGGTAGAAAAATGTCTAAGTCTTTAAATAATGTTATTGAGCCAGAATATTTAAGAGAAAAATATCATGAAGAAATGATAAAATACTATTTAACTTCACAAGTTATTTTAGGAGAAGATAGTAATTTTAGTGAAGAAAAATTAGTTGAAATAGTAAACGCAAATCTAATTAACAATTATGGTAATTTAATTTCTAGAACACTAAAAATGTTAAATAATTCTTTTCCAAATGGACTTATTTATAGTGAATCATTAAAAGATTCTCATAAAAAAATAGATAATGAAATTAAAGAGTTCCCAGATATTTTTTCAAATTTTATGGACAATTTTGAAATGGATAAAGCATTAAACTATGCAATTGAATTAAGTTCAAAATTAAATAAATATATTGATGAAACAACACCTTGAAAATTAACTGATAATTTAGAAGAATTAGCATTAGTTTTATCAAGATTATTAAATGGAATTTATGCTGTTTCTTGAGCGTTACAAATAACTATGCCTAGAAAAATAAGTGAAGTAGCAGCTGCTTTATCAATTGAAAAATTTGAGGAAAAAGAAATAAAAAATTTTAATAAATTTAATAATAAAAAACTTATTGATAAATTTAAATTATTTGATAGGATAACAAAATAGGAGTAATATGATTTTTATAGTTTATAGGGAATTAACAATTAAGCAAGAAACAAAAAATTTATTAGATAGTCAAATTAAGTTTTGAACAAATTCTATTAAAAGACAAGAACTAAATTTATCAATTGATGTTTGTTGAAAGAATGAATCAACACTTATAATTATAGAAAGATGAGTTTCAGCTGAAGCATATAATAATTTTATAAAAACCAAAGATGGAAAAAGCTTATATGAAAGCTTAAACAATTATATTGACTATACTGTAAGAACAGAAAAAATGAACACAATATCATAATTTTAAAAAAAGACATAAAGTAAAATCTTATGTCTTTTTTTAAAATTAATTTATTAAATAAGAAAGAGCTAATTCTATATTTTTATTTTTAACATCATCAGAAAAAATTTCTATTTTATAAGCTCCGGCTTTTTCTGCAATATATTCTATTATTTCTACATTATAATTTTTATTTTTTGAAACAACAAGTGTATCTCTTATATATGGTCAATTATAATCATCTCTTTTTTCACCAAGATAATTTATTTTTAAATGAAAATTGGATTTATTATAATTTTTTTCTTTAATTAAATAAGTTAATGCGGTTCTTAATTTATCACCTTTATTTAATTCAACTAAAATAGTATTTTTTTGTTCTCAAATCTTTTAAAGATAGTAGTATTTTTTAATAAATTTACAATATTTTCATAATTTGGAATTCCGGCTTCATAAAAATTATCTAAATCTCTGTTTTGATTCTTGTTTTTTATAGAACCAGTTAATAAGGCTGATTTAAAAAATATTGAATCTGCACCTTTATCAAAAATATAACTGTATTCTTACTTTAACATACTTGCTATCGCGGTAACAACTGGAGCTGAGTAACTTGTACCATGTCCAAAATAATAATCAATATTGTCCTGTCTTATAGGACTTTTAAAATTATAAAAACCCGGAGTTAACACTGAAATATAATTATTAACGTTTTCTATTTGACTATAAAAATACTTTTTACTTGTTTTCAAGTTTAGAGATCCAACTATTATTGAATTTCTTGATAAAGCTAAATTATCTATTTCTTGGAATCCTTTATCATAAGAATTTCCAGAAGATATAACATTTATTAATTCTGGATTTCTATAAATATATCAATCATAATATTCAGCATCTAAGTTATATCCTAGATAATTACCTATTTGTTCTATATTTTTGCCCCAACTATTGTTTATAATAGTGGTTTTATTCAGTAAGTATTCAATTTCTTCATTTATTCCATTTCATGAATCAATTTCTGCTAAAATAATATTCACTGTTGAATTAATTCCATATTCTGAACCTATAGTAATTTCCGCTATAACGTTAGCATGATCTGATACTTTTTCATCGTAAAACCAAGAATCTTTTCATTTTATTTTTTTATTATTTAAGTTATGTTCTCTAAAAGCAATTCCATTTGGATCTACATGTCCTTTTGCTTCTAAAACACCTACAAATAAGTCATAATTGTAATATTTTTGCTTATGTTTTTCAATAATATTTTTAAATAAACCAACATAATTAAAAACTTCTTCATTTGATTTTGATTTTGCTTCTTTATTTATTAAATTAATATAATTATTATTTGAATAAAGATTTTTGTAATATTTATTTTCATTTATATTATATTTAATGCACTTGAAAATTTCTATTTTATTATCATAAAAATATTCATTTAATTTATTAAAAAATAAATTTAAATCATAATTATTTGGAACTCTTATTGATAGAATTCCAGTTTTTATTCCTATATTCATTTCTGTTTTCGCACCAATAATATCTAAAATATATTTTTCTAAATTATCTCTATTTATAATTTCAATATTTTTTATAAAAAAATCTATTTTTTTAAATCTTATTTTACTTTTTTCTAATTTGTCAGAGCTTATTTCTATTACTTTATAATTATTTTGTTTATTATTAGAACTTACAAAGAAAGAAGTTGCTAAAAAAGCAAAGAATTTATAAAAAAATTAAACTTTTTATTCATGATAACCACCATTTTTTAATAATGCGTTATATGCAATTTCAAAAATATTTTTCCCATTTACTCTATCAGGTAAAGGAATGTCTTCTTTAAAATTTTCTTTATTTGAAATTTTATAATTATTGTTTATATTTAATTTTCAAATGTTAAATAAATTAAGTGATGCTTCAAAATTACTGTTTCACCCAATAAAAACTGAATTTACGTATTTTGTATCTTTTTTATCCTTTGGACCTATTTTATAAATAAATTGAACTAATTTATTGAAAGAATTATATTTATTTTTATAATCTAAAATTTCATATTTATAATATTTTCTAATTTTATTTTGAGTCTCATTTATAAATTTTATTAATTCCTCATTTGTAATATTTTCATTATCATTTTCTTTTAAATTATCAATTAATTCATTTGTGATCAAAGAATTTATTTTAATTCTTAGACCATTTTTGATAGTATTATTTTTTATGTATTCTTCTCTTGACTCTTTTTGAGGAGAATTTGAATAAAATTTTTCATTATCTTCCTTAACGATTTTTAAATAATTATTAAAATTTTTTATTTCCTCAAAAATATAATAATTATTTAAAAATATTATTTTACTTAAATTTTTATAAGCTTCTTGATACTCATTACTTTCTTTTTCATATATATCAATTTTTAAAAATTTATTTTTTTCATCTTCACTTATTCTAAGTAAATCGTTAATTTTTTTATCCAAAATATTTATTATTTTTATAATATATTCCATAAAGGTTTTTGAAATATAAATATCAACTTTAAAAGTTATTTCATATATAAATTCATTTAAAATTTCACCCAAATATTTTGAAAAAATAATATCACTTTTTAATAATTCATTTTTAAATGAAATAATTTTTAAAATTGAATCATTGTATTTGTTTAATAATGTATCATTATCTTTTTTTTCTTCAAATTCATTAATTACATTATTAATAAATTTGAAGCTATTAAAAATTAATTTTTTTTGTTTTTCGTTATTTAAATCTGTTTCTTTCAATAATTCTTCTATAAATAAATATTTTTTAAAATTTAAATGTATTAATTCATTTGTGTTGATTTCTTTAACACTTAAATTTTCTAATAGTTTGTTTGTTTCATTATTTATTAATACATTTTCATTTTCTATTTTTTTAATTGTGGAAATGTATTTATTAAATGATTTCAGTTCAACTTCATTATATGAACAAGAAACTGTAGTTAATAATAAAGAACTTGGTAATGTAAAAAAAATTTTGCTTTTTAAAAAATTTCTTATCTTATTTTTATTCATAATTTAATTATACATTTATATTTTTAGAAAAGTCTTTATCAATAAAAAACTAAAATATAGTTTTACTTTGCTAAAAGTATAATAATTATTTAAGCTATATTTATATTTTTTTAAGATATTTATTATACCATATTTTTTTTATTATCTTTATTTGTGCTTATTTTTTTAAAAAATAAAATATAAAATATGTAAATTTTTCATATTTTTGCATATTGATATCAATATCTTTTTTAATCATTAATATATATATAAAATTATATTGGCGTTAATATCATTTAAATTAATTTGATGTTGCGTTTTATATAAATCTTTAATTAAAGAGGTAATAAATGAAAAAGAATAAATTAATATTAACAAGTCTTGCTGGACTTTCATTAGCAGCTACATCTATTTCAGCTGTTGCTTGTTCAGCAACAGAAGACTCAAAAGTTATTTTTCAAGTAAGTTTTACTCGTGATAAAAGTCAATGAAATGCATTAGAAGACTTAGTAAAATATTACAATGAAAATATTATTAAACCTGAAAGAGATAAACTTCTTAAAGAATTAGAAGCTGCAAAAATAGCTAAGGATTCTGAAAAAGAAAAACAAATTACTGAAAAATTAAGTTCAACATTGGAAGTAGAACTTAGCCATGGTGGTTCAGGATATACATCAGGTGATGCAAAAATTACAACAGATCTTGAAAATAAAAATACAAAAGAATTAGCTAATTTAACAGTTAACTATGCTCATACATTAGCTAGAATTGTTCAATATGGAAAGCAATTAGACTTTTCAAATTCAGAATTTGGTGAACACGCATTAAACAGAAATCTTTTTGACGAAGAGTACGTTAAAGTTAATGACAAAATTTCCGGTGCAGATTCTGGTAAATTTTATCAATTACCATTGTTAAAGTCAACAGTTGTATTTAACTTAAACGGTCCTGTTTTTAAGACAATATTTAAAACTATTGCTGATGCAGGTGTTACAGTTGCGGAATCAATTAAAACAGAATTTAATGTAGATAACGATGAATGAAATGAAGATGTTGCTTACATTAAATCAGATAAAATGTTTGGTAATCCAGATACAAATGAAAAAATTGTTCAATTATTCAACGGTATAACAGTAGATGAAACTATTTTTTCAGATTTTACTTCATTAATAAAATTTGCTATGGCTGCTGCACAATCATTCCCACATAAATCATCAGATATTAATATTATTGGTGTTGATGATATTAATGGTTTAATTGCACCGGTATTATACGGTTCAAATACTGTTTCTGGAGATGATTCAAAAATGCCTATTTCAGTTGTTAAAGATTCAGATGGTAAAACAATTATTTCTTTTAACAAACTTTTAGATAAAAATGATGAAACAACTAAAAAATTTGTTGAAATTTATAACTTAATAAAGGATGCTATTGCAGTTAAAGCTTTAAAAGTTTATGGTGATGGAAAATTTGCATCAGTTGATTCTGTTAATCATAAAATTGCTGGATCATTTGGTTCAACAGCTGGTTATTCATATAACTTTAACAAAGCTTTAGATCCATACATTAAATTTATTAACAAAGCAAATCCAAAGAAAAACTTCCAAGTAACAAGTGCTAACTTTGGTTTAATTACAGAAACTGGAACCAAAAAAGAAGTTAAATTAGGAACACGCTCAAATGAAATTTTATCTGGTGATAGAGGTACAAAAAACAATGATATTTATCCTGCTGATGAAGAAACAAAAGCTAAATTATCAGAACTTTCAAATGGTAAATATTTAGTAAAAGTTTTGGCTTCAAAAACAGATGAAATTGCAGTATTAGACTCATTATCAGATTTATTCAAAAAAGTTGGTAACTTCAAAATAGTAAATACAAAAAATGCAGATGGTAGTAAAGATGCAACAGAAGTTGTATATGTAACAGAACAAGATTTTAGTGCTCCATTAAAAGTTGAAGGTAAATTTGAACATGTTATTCCTTCATTATCAAAATCTTTAGAAGAGTCAGAAATTGTTGCTAAACAACAAATCGGAAAATTAGTTAAAGAAGATACTAAAACAGCAACATTCTTACAAGGACCTAACTTATTCGGTATTTCAAAATCTAAAGAATTAGATTTAGCTACTGTTAAATTTGTTAAATTTTTAACATCATCAACACAAATTGACTTACCTAAATCAGACACAAAAAAGAAGGTGTTGATAGATGAGCAGAAGTTGTTACAGAAACACCTTTTGAACACATTACAAGAATTGCTTCATACATAGTTCCTTATAAAGGATTTGAATCAAATGAAAGCTTTACAAAAACAACAAACAAATATTTAAAAGTTGCTGTAGAAGTATTTAAAAAAGTTTCACAAGAAGGTTCAAACGTTATTTTATATGAAGAACCATCATCAGTTTATGCTAATCCATTTAGAAATGGTATTCAAGCAATATTTGGTGGGTTATCTTCAAAAATTGAAGCAGGCATTGACCCTACATATGAAGATACTGTTATTAGTTCATTATCACCAATTGTTTCAAAATTTCAAAAATAATTTAGGTAATTAAAAAAAGTAAACAACCAATAAAATGGTTGTTTAACTTATTTATTTTTAAGGAAATAAAAAAATGAAATTTAAAAAAATATTGAGTTGAAGCGTACCAATGTCAGTTGCTATAATGTCATCATTATCAGCTATTTCATGTGAAAAACCTGAAGAATTTAACCCAAAAGTTGTTTTAGATAAAAACCATGTTCTTGTTCAAAAAAATGTTTCTAAATTTAAAGTTGTAGGGGGCGCTGATGGCGATACTGTTTATCTTGAAGCCTTAGAAGACAATAATGAACGTGGAATTAGAACAGGTGATAAAAATAAAATAAGATTATCTGGTATTGATACACCAGAAAAATATGTTGGTTTAACTCGCGCAAGTGATAAAGAATATAAATATGCTTTAATGTCATCTGAATTTGCTTCAAAAACTTTAAAAAATAACAAAATTGTATATGCATATATTACAGAAAAAGATTCATTTGGAAGATGAGTAGGTGATGTTTTTTATTCAGAAACTAATGATAAACCTGAAAAAATTGAAGATGTAGACAGATCTTATTCAGTTCAAATAACTAGAGCAGGATTAACACTTCCATATGATATTAATCCTATTCCAAATATGGATTTACAAAAAATTGAAGGAACTCTTCAATGATATGTGTGAAGATTATTAGGTGTCGCTTTATTAAATGCAAATTATTATAATGATGGATTTTTTGCAGAATATAGTACACCATATGATGTTTCAAAAAATGTTTATGAAATAAAAAAATTTGGTACTGCATTTGAATCCTTTACAAAAAAAGTGGATATAAATGTATTTAACAATCCAAATGTTTATAAGGCCAAATAGTTTTTCTAAAATATCTATAAATAAAGTATTTTAGAAAAAAATAAAAAGGTAAAATTAAGGAATTAATATGATTTTTAAAAGAATTTTTAACTTATTAAAAAACAAAACATTGAAAGTTTTACCTGAAGATGTTTCAGAATATGAAAGATTAAGTAAACAAATTTCTAATTCTGCAGACTCTGATGAATTGCCAGCTATTGAATTACAAAATGTTTTTATAGATTTTGGTGAAACTTTAGCTGTTGATGATGTTAGTTTTAAAATACCAGAAGGTAAATTAGTAACTTTACTTGGGCCATCTGGTTCTGGTAAAACAACAACATTAAATGCAATTTCAGGATTACTTTCAATTAGTAGTGGTAATGTATTATTTTATGGTAAAGACGTTACATTGTTACCGCCACAAAAAAGAAAACTAGGTTTTGTTTTTCAAAACTATGCTTTATACCCACATATGAGTGTGTATGCAAACATTGCTTTCCCTTTAAAAAATGATAGTGATTGACAAAATATGATAATTTCTAAACGTTTAATTGCTAAAACAAAGATTGAAATTATTTATCTAAAATTACTTGGCGCAACTGATGAAGAATGCAAAGAATATTTAAAAACAGTTCTTCATACAAGAGCTTTATTAGAAGAAATGGAAAGAGAATATTCAATTGAACTTTCAGCTGTTAAGAAAAATTTAATTGATGCAAAAAGTGCTTTAAAATTAGGACAAAACCGTTATGATTCAGCATATAGTTTATTAGCTAAAAAAACAATTAAGTATTTTGCTGATGTTAAAGATGAATACAAAAAAATTGTTAAAAATATAAAATTTGAAGATAAAATTGCAAAAGCTAATAGTATCGAAAGAAAATTTATTGAAACAGACATAATTTCAAAAATCGAATCTTCAAATTTATTAAAGACTTTTGCTTATAAAGAAAAAGATAATAAAGAAATTGCAACTTCAAAACAACATGAATATGAACAGTTAATTAGTGAAATTTCTAAAATAGATAAATCACAAATGGAACCAAAAGAAGCTATTAAATTAGCAAAATACGAAAAGAAAATAATGTTTAATTTAATGATTTTAAGATATCAAATGAAAATTGTTGATATTGAAAAAGAATTTACACCTAAAATAGCTTCTTTAAAAGAAAAATACAAAGCGACAAAAGAGGAATATAAACAAATAAATAAAACTTCTTTAGAAAGATTAACAAGAAATGTTAAAGTTATTCCTGCTTATTTAGAAAAAGAATATGCAAGAATTCGTAAAGAATTAAATACAAAATATAATTTTGTTTCAGTAATGCATGAAGATGCTAAAAATAGAACTGCAAAATTAACACAGGAACAAAGAAAAGAAATTGAAATTTTATCAAAAGACATTATTTCAATAAAACAAGCTATTCATAGAGAAGTTCTAGAAGTTGCAAAGCGTGTTGAAATTTTACCAATTTTACAGAAAAAACCAACAAGACTTTCTGGTGGTCAACAACAACGTGTTTCTATAGCTCGTGCTATTGTTAAAAAACCAAAAATTTTATTAATGGATGAGCCATTATCAAACTTAGATGCTAAATTAAGAATTAATACAAGACAATGAATACGTGAAATACAACAAAGTTTAGGTATAACAACAGTGTTCGTTACTCACGATCAAGAAGAAGCTATGTCAATTAGTGATATTGTTATCTGTATGTCTACATCAAGAGTTCAACAATTAGGTTCACCTCTTGAGTTATACAACAAACCAGCAAATCAATTTGTTGCTCGTTTCTTAGGTATGCCTGAAATGGGATTATTACCTGCTGAATATAAAGATGATAAATTATTCGTTAAAGGTGTTCATATTCCAGGTGTTAAATTAGATGTTCAAAAAGCAACATTAAATGTTGGTGTTAGAGCTGAAGACTATGAAATAGTAGAAAAAGAATCAGAAGCTCAATTTAAAGGTGTTATTAAAGCTTTAGAAAACTTTGGTAAAGAATCTAAGTTGATAGTTGATATTGAAGGAAAAATAAGACTTAACTTCTTAGTAAACAACAAACTTGAATTAGCTTTAAATGATGAAATTTACTTTAATATTCCAAAAGATAGATTACATATTTTTGAATCAATGTCTGAAGAAAGAATGACATATCATGTTCAATAGACTTAAAAGAAAAATAAGTAAATCTACAAATAATCAAATCTTATTTGAATATACAGTAAATTCAGAGGCAAATAAAAAGAAGAGTATATCAGCAAGTGTTGTTGATAGAAGAACAAATGTGTTTTTTGCACTAATTCTTATTATTCCTGCCTTATTAGTTTTAACATCATTTACAGTTATACCTTTCATTTTTAATATATATAATGCTTTTACAGACGGAAAGAATAATTTTGTTGGTGTAAAAAATATAAATGAATTATTAAATGATTTATTCTTTGCTGTTGCTGTAAGAAACTCATTTATTTACGCATTGTTAGTATTGCCATTAACAATGGGTATATCAATTTTGATATCATCATTAATATCAAATTTAATTAAGAAAACTTTTAAAAGTTTTTGACAAACTGTTTTCTTCTTACCTTATGTTACAAACGCTGTTGCTGTTTCATTAGCATTTACACAAATATTTGCAACAGATGGTCAATTTAATTACTTCTTGAGAAGTTTAGGTTTTGAAGCAAACATAGATTGATTAGGACAAGCAGGTGGTGAAACTTCTTTTAAATCATTATTACCTATGTTGATAAATGGTATTTGAAATGGATTAGCATTTAACATTTTATTATTCACAACTGCTATGCTCTCTGTTGACAAAAACCTCTATAAATCAGCTTCAATTGATGGATTAAGTTCATTTAAACAATTTTTTACAATAACATTACCATCAATTAGTAAAACAGTAACATTTATTTTAACTATTGGTATTATTAATGGTATAAAAGTTTTCCCATTAGCTTTATTTAATAATAAAGCTGACGAAGCAAAATTAGCTGGTGCATCAACTTTAATGTTAGTTATTTATTACTATGTTAAAGATCTTGTTGATTATCAATTAGCAGGTGCTGCTTCACTTATCTTATTTATAATTGGTGTTTCATATTCATCAATAATTCGTGGTGGATTTAGAATTTTATCATTAGCCGCATTAAATAAAGGAGAATCAGATGTTTGAACGAAAATTAAAGATTCAAGCGAAATTCGCGAATTGAACTCTAAGCAAGAAACGAGATTCAGTTACACAACAAGTTCATGATAGATCACTTGTTGGTTTAATTACTAAATCTGTACTTAAACTACTATTTTTATGTTTATTTGGGCTAATTATAATCACACCATTTGCTTATATGATTTTATTATCAATTATGAGCAAAGAACAATCATTACAAGTAAGTAACGGTACAGCAGGTATATGACCTTCTTCTTGAAATTTTGTTTCTAATATAGTAACTGCTGCTACTACAGAAAATGCAGGTCTTTGACCTTGAAGCCAAAACGATTGACAAAAAGGTTACTTATTTTCATTCTTATTAACATTTTCTAATGTTTTATTATCAATTTTTCTTAAAGTTTTTGTTACCTTATTATTAGGATATGCATTTAGCTTAAAAAAATGATGAGGTAAGGAATTTATTTGATTTATTCTTTTATCATTATTAGTTTTACCAGAAGTTGCATTACTTTCTGGTCAACAATGAGTTGTTATTCAATTAAACCAATTATTTAAGCCATCGAATAACCAAAAGACTTCTTTATTTATTTATAACTTATTTATAATCGCAGTTCCATTTATTGCTTCAATATTTAACGCTTTAATGTATAGAAACGCATTTGAAGCAATTCCAGGAAGAATTAAAGAAGTTGCGATGGTCGATGGTGCAATTGGCGCAAAATATTTATTTAAAATAGCTATTCCAATGGTTGCTCCTACTACATTAACAATTGTTATATTAACTGCTTTAGCTTCATGAAATTCTTATTTATGACCAAGTTTAATTGCTGGATCTGATTATAGAGTTATGTCAGTTTGACTTTTTGGTGTTGGTCGTGAAAACGAAGATCAAAACGGTCCTATATTCAATAGTATTAGAATGGCTGGTGCGATTTTAGTTATTGCTCCTATGTTTTTATTCTACTTTGTATTTAGAAAGAAAATTATGAACGCTATTAGTCGTCAAGGAAGTGCTATTAAAGGTTAAAATATGAAAAAAGTTAATATTAAAGTTCAAACAGTTATATGAACAATTGTTGTAGCAATAGCATTATTCTTAATTTGTATATGTTCTTTCTTAATTTACAAATCAAATTCTGTTTTATATATTAAATCAGTTTCTATAGAAGAATCATTAAAAACAGCATATCAAGTTTATAAAGCTTATTCTATTGGTATATTATTATTTTCAATTATTTTATTTATAATCGGTTCTGCCATTAGTTACTTAGGTTTTAGATCTTGAACATATAATGCAACATTATAAAAGGAGAAAAATATGAAATTTAAATTTCTTACACCTATTTTAACAATTGCTCCGTTAGCAGCTGTTTCATGCGTTAATCCCTTTAAAAACACAAAAGAACTTAATGATTCATTTTATATAGAAAAAAATAATGATTTTTACAATAAATCAACTAGTGGTTTAATTAAAAAATTAGATTTAGTTTTACAAAATAAAATAAATAATTTAACCCAAGAAAAAGGAACAGAATCATATAATAAGGCTGTAAATGAATTAAAAGAAAATTACAACCTACAATTAAAAATATTTAATAATTTCTATGAAACTTCAAAAGAATCATCTTCTATTTTCAAACAAGATAAATATTATTTGGAATATCACTATAAATCAAGTTTAAACTATTGATATAACAGTTTTGATAGCAATAAAAAAATAGTTAAAAATTACATAGAATTCGATAAAGAATATTTTGAAGCTTTTGTTTCATGAATGTTCGAAGGAACGCCTTATAATCATTTATTATCATCTGAAAAATATTATTCAAAAGATAAAATAAAATTTAATTTTATTAGTAAAAAAATAGATCTAGTTACTAATTTCTATAATGATGAAAAAACTACTGAAATTGAAGGAAATATTCCAAATATTTATTTTAACGAACTAATTTCAGAAACTTCATTTAGGAATAGTCAAACAATAGAAAATTTAACAAAGACTTATAAAAATATTTTAGTTAATTTAGCAAAACAAATTAATGCGATAGATTTAAACAATGAACATTCTTTTTTAAAAGTTTTTCAACCTATTTATTTAATACTAGATTCAAAATCTGATAAAAATCCTTATATAACATCTTCATTTACTGAAAGTATTTCAAAACAAGAATTAACTTTATTCTTAAGAAGTTTAAGAAATAAATTAGGTGAAAATAAATTTGACGAATTTAAATTAAATCCACTTGAATTTGTTAAGAATAATTTATCAGCTATAAATCCAAGTTATTATTTAAATATAAATAATAATAAAACTTATGATGAATTAATTGTCAATAAAACAGCTGAAGAAGTTTCAAAAATAAATGATGATTTAGTTGAAAAAATGTTAAATAATACAACTAACCCATTATTTCAAAATGTTTTAGTTTCAAAATTAAACAATCACGGTGCAATTGGAAAAACTGGATTATCACTTTTAATTTCTAATGTTCTTTATTATTTATATCCAAAACATGTTCAATTAATTGAGTTTAAAGATGAAAATAATAATACAAAAGTTTTAATTGAAGTTAAGGTTAACGATCAATATGTTCTTTTAGATCCATTAAAAGATTTAACTGAAATTTTCTCTTTAGAAAATTCAAATTTAAGTGATATTTTCTTAAATATGCGTTCAAATCAAAATGATTATATTAAAGCTAATAAAAACCTTAAAGAAGGCATTAAAACTTTAGAAAAAAGCGGATTAAACCTTGAAAATGAAGCTGATAAACAAAGATTTAATTCAGAAAAAGCTGCTTTAGAATTAGCACAAACACAAGCAAAAGAAGAGTATTTAACTTCATATACAAAATACAAAGAAGCGTATCAAAAAATGTTACAAAAAATTGAAAACAAAGAAAATATATCAGTTTCAATTTATAAAAACAAAGAAGAACTTAAAAACGCTAAATTAAGTTTCAATAGTGATGCTTATGAAATTAAATCAATTGGAAAAAATTGAGTAGAATAATAAAAAAATAAAATATGAGTTTAACTCATATGCCACATTGTAATTTACAAGGTAACACCTTATTTATATGAAAAAATATAAATAGGGTGTTTTTTTATAAAAAAAGCCCCGAAAGAAATTCGAGACATACCAATATGAATTATATAAAAATAGATTATAAAATTAGAAATATTATCGATATTTACTTAAATATAGAAAATAAAACTATAAGCAAAATTTCTAAAATGTTAAATATTTCAAGGAAATCATTATGAAATGAAATAAAAATTAATTCTAATTATTGAGGTTATAATGCAAATTCTGCACAAGAAAAACATGATAATAGAGAAAAATGAAAAAATCATTTTAAATTTATTAACAATATGAATTTATATAACGAATATTCAATACAATTCAAAAAGAAATACAATAAAAACACTTTTAGTATTGAACTAACTCATTTATATATTAAAAATAATTTTGATTTTAAAACGCCTTCTTTAAAAACTATATATAACTGAATTAATTCAAATTTTTGAGTAATCAAGAAAAAAGATATTTTAAGAAAGGATTATAAAAAAGGCGGAAAAAGATTAAAAGCTCCAGCCCATATAAAGCTTGTTGGTACAAGATGGATAAGACCATTTTGAGCACGCCCTAGAGAAATAAATGAGAGAAGCACATTTGGTCATTGAGAAATAGACTTAATTGTAGGAAAACAAAAAGCAGGACATTCACACATTCTATCATTTGTCGAAAGATTCAGCAGATATGGCATATTAGTAAAAGTTCCAAATAAAAATCCTTGAAAAATTAATTTAATAGTTTTTAACATTATTAAAAAATTAAGATTAAACGTTAAATCGATAACTTGTGATAATGGTTTTGAGTTTAGTTCCTTATTTATATTAGCTTACAAACTTAAAATTTATATTTACAGAGCTGATCCATATGCTTCGCAGCAGAGAGGAACTAATGAAAATTTTAATGGTTATGTAAGACGCTTTTTCAAGAAAAAAACTGATTTTAACTTAGTTTCAGATGAAGAAATTTTTAATGTTCAACACAATATAAATAATATACCACGAAAAATACACGGATACTTAAGTGCATCAGAAGTTTATGAACTTTGCAAAATCAAGGATCCTGGAAAAATAATTTCAGAAAATTCTACTTTGTATAATTGAGAAAGATCAAATAATAAATCAAACAAAAGTAAAAATAACTTTTGAAGATTAAAAAATAATAAAGAAATATAGAAAGGAAAGTTTTGAATTTCTTTTTTTATTTCTACTTTTTTTAAAAAAGTAGCAAAAACAATTATTGATAAACTGCGTTGCTGTGCCTTTTGAGAATGCAGCTTTAAATAAAATATATGTGGTGACCCACTCATCAAATTAACATTACTAATCATAATATTAGAAAATATAAAAAAGGTAACCAAAACATATTTGGTTACCTGTTACCTTGTGAATTACAATTTAGCATATGAGTTTAACTCATATTTTTTTAATTTTTAACCTTACAAAATAAGCAATAATGTAAAATATAATAATATGAAATTAAAAGAAAATGATATTTTAAATGATGTGATTGCAATTGATCATACATACGAGGGTTTAGGAACTGTTAAAATAGATAATTATCCTATATTTGTTGAAAATCTCTTACCAGGTGAAGTTGCAAATATAACTATAAAAAAAGCTAATTCGCGTTTTGCTTTTGCTAAAGTAATAAAAAGAAAAACTACATCAAAAAAACGAGTAGAAATTGAAAATACAGCTTTAATGAAGAGTGGGTCAACATCTTTAGCAAATTTAAGTTACAATGATCAATTAGAATTTAAAGAAAACTTTGTAAATTATCTTTTTAGTAGAAATATTCATTTTAATGATATAAATAAAATTTTTCCATCTAATAAAATTTGAAACTACAGGAATAAACTAACGGTTTTTGTAAAGTTAATTGATAATGAAATAAAATTAGGATTATATGAAAAAAATACTCACAATCTTATTGAACAAACAAGTTATGATTTAGCTGCTAAACCTATTTCTCTATTATTGGAGTGAATTAAAAACAATATAAATTATTATAAAAATATGAAAGAAAATGTATCTAATATTGAAAATATAACAGTTAGATATTCAGATGCTTTCGATCAATTAATGTTAGTTTTTAATGTAAAAAAACAAATTAATTTTGAAATTGATTTTTTAGACAAAATTTCAAAAGCATTTCCTCAATTGAAAGTTTTATTAGAAGTGAAAAATAATAATGTTTTAAAAAAATATTTAAGCAAACAAACATTTATATATGATAAAATTGGTGATCTTACATTTAAAATTAATTTTAATAGTTTTTTTCAGGTAAATTCTTCTCAAACTAATAATTTATACGAGTTGCTTATAAATAATATGAATCTAGAAAAAAGTGATAATGTTTTGGATGCTTACTGTGGTATTGGTACTATAGGTTTAAAGGTTAGCAAAAAAGTAAAACAAGTTATTGGTATAGAAATAATTAAAGAAGCAATTGAAAACGCAATTGAAAATGCTAAAATAAACGGTATATCTAATATTTCTTTTTATTCTGGTGATGTTTATAAAATAATTGAATCTCTAAATAAACAGTTTAATAAAATAATTGTAGATCCTCCAAGAAGCGGTCTTGAACAAGTTTTTTTAGAAAAAATATTAGAAATGAAACCTAAACAAATAGGATACATTAGTTGTAACCCACATACATTATGTAGAGATGTAGATTTATTTTTAAAAAGTAATATGTATGAATTAACTTATTTACAACCATGTGATATGTTTAGCCAAACACACCATATTGAAGCTGTTGCTATTTTAAATAGAAAAAAATAAATTAAAAAAACTAAACACGCTTTTTTATAGTATGTTTAGTTTTTTTTAATTTGTCTCATTTATAAAGTTATTTCTAATAGCACTGTCTCTAAATGAGTCAATTGTAACATCTTTATATTTACCGAATGTAACTTTTTCAAAATCAAAAGTTAAAAAGAAATATACTGTTATTTTTTTAGATACGGAATTATTTAAATTCCTATTTCAAAAACTTTTAGACACATTATTTGAAATTGAAAATACTTTGTTTATTTTGACCACTACTAAAAAATCCTCTAAATTTATTTGTTCTTTTTGTGTTTCGATATTAATTTGTTTTTCAATCAATTTACTATCATCTAACAAGTCATTTTCCTTAATTCAATTAATTATTTTTTTCTTAAATATGCCTAAATAAATTGTCGTTACTAAAACTATAGCAGAAAAAATTGATAAAAATATTGTACAAATTATAAATCCGGTATTGTTTAAGTATAAAGCTTTTTTAAGAATATCAAAAGCAAATAATAAAACTAAAAATATAATCAAAGTAATTAAAGAAACAATTGCACTAATAAATAAATTGGATACAGTTGATTTTGCAAAAACTAAAAAGTTTGAATCTAGTTTCAGACCTTTTTTATTTATGTGTTTTTTATTTAAAAAATATAATATTTGGACTTTTAAACCTTGACCATAAAATAAAGGTATTATTGCTCTTAGAAAAGTTAATAATACTAAAAATATAGCTATTATTAATGTCAAAATATAGCTAGAGATTGTAGTTGATTCTACTGCAGTAGTACTTGTATTAGCTTCTTCAGTTAAATAAAATTTTAAGTTATCCATTAGCCCTCTCTTTTTATTTAAAATTATAATATATTAATGTTTTAATTTTTAATATAAAATTTTATTATATGTTAAAGAAAAATATTGTTTTGTCAATTGAAAATTCTTATTCGAAAGCTTTTTCAAATGAACCTGATCTTAAAATTAAAAGTTTAAAAGTTTTTAAAAATGAAAAAATACTATTATTAGTAAATGATAATAATAAAGAAATATTTAATGGTGGATTTTTAAATGCAATTCATAAAAATGCCAATCTTTCAGTTTCTAGTTTTTACGATTTAGAAGATAATTTTAAATTTTTAAAAGGAAAAAAAACACTACAAAATATAAGTTATTTAAATTTATCTAGTTTTGACGATAGTGATAGATTACCGTTAATTGAACAAATAAATAATATAAGAAAAAATTATGAAATTGATGATAGCCAGATTTTAAAATACTTTAAAATCGTTGCAAATAATACCTACATAATAAAAAGTAAAATATATTCACTTTTAATATCTAATTCTAAAAAATTTTTAAATACAATACAAAAAGTTTCAGCTGATGTTAAAAAAATGTTTTTTGAAATAAACCAATCTCTAAAAAATAGCCATTTTTATAACGTTTTAGATATTTCTAAAAAGATGCGCGAAGAACTGCAAATAATGAATTCTTATTTTATAAAACTTGTTTTTGAATTATTTAAGGAATTTAAAAGTAATTTTAATATTTTAGCAAGTTTACATGATAAAAATATTGGTGTACAAGGGCAGTCTAATTTAATTCATTTAGAACAACAATATAATTTTATTAAAAAAATAAAAGATACATCTATGATGAATATAAAAAAAGAATTAATTATAAGAGATGCAAAAAAGAATATAAATGTTTTAAATAATATGCTTTATGAATTAAAAAATAATACAAAGCAATATTTAAAATCAATGATTTTTAGTTTTAAAAATAATTCTAAAATAAATTTTGATTTAGCAAATAGATATCAAAAAAATACTGAAAATAAAAATTATTTAGTTAAAAGATCACTAGTTGAAAAATATATTTATAAAACATTAAAATCCAATTTTAAGTGAATGCAATATTTAAAATATGAAGAATTAAAAAGTTTAAAAAAGAATTTAATTTTTGAAATGAAATTATTTATTAATAATAATTTATTTTCAAGTAACTATTCTAAGAACAAATTCTCAATTTATAGAATTTCACAGGAAATAAAAAATAATTTTAATTTAAATTTAGAAAGTTATATTTCTTCAAGCAAAAAAAATGTTGATTTATTTAAAGAAAATATTTTAGAAAATAAAACAAAAATTGAAAAAGCGAAATCTAATATTTATAAGGTAAAAGATAGTGTTTCATTTTCATTAATGTTTAAAAATCTTTTGACAAAAATTGAGAGAAGCAAAGGTATAAGCCAATTTCGTATAAATCAAATTAAAAATAATTATATTGATGAAGTTTTAAAAGAAAAAAATAAATTAAAAGATTATGATTTAATAATAAAAAAATACAAATGAATAATTAAACAAGTAAAAATGTTTTTATTTGGTGAAAATTACTATAAAAATGGGATTAATAAAAAAACATATATACACGATTTTTATTTAAAAGAGGCAAATAATGAGTTTCTTTTAATGAAAGATATACTAGCATCTTTTATTTTTTTAATAAAAGATTTCGATGCTTTAAGACAAATTGTTATCAATAAAAAACACATAGAAAAAAATGATATAAAAAAATATTTATTAATATTAAGATTTATAGATATTTTTGAAGAATCATTAATTCCTACAGAGAATTTATTAAAACCTTTTACTGAAATTGATTTTATTAATAGAAATAAATTAAATTTAATAAAAACTCTTGTTAAAAAGCCATTGTTAATAGTTATTGAGGATGATATTAGAAATAATGATTTAGTTGATAAACATGAGTTTATTAAAATTTTAAATAATCTAAATAAGTTTAATAATAGTGCGTTTGTTTTTATAACAAATAAAAAAGATATTTTAGAAAAAGATAAGTTTGATTATGTATATATTTTTAATAATAATAAAGAATCAGAATCTGGAACATATGAAAATATATATAAAAATATTATAAATAAGTCATATTCAGAAAAATTTGATATTGATAATGAAGAAAATTATCCTTTATATGACGAATTTAAAATTCATAATGATCATTACATAATTTCATCATTTAAGTACTATAAAAAAGTATTAAATGAAGCAGAAAATATTCAAAAATTACAGGATGATACTGAAGCCTTACAAAACGAATTAAAAACTAAAATAGAAAATGTTGCTTCTCCTCTTTTAGGTTTAGAAGAAGAAATAATTAACATAAATAATAATGATTCAATATATTCGTCAAATAGGTTAAATGAAGAATATGTTGAATACTTTAATGAAAATAAAATTAACATAAATGAAGAAGAAATTCAAACAAAAGAAGAAGCATATTAGTAAAAGTCGCCTAAAATCGGCGATTTTTGTTATAATATTTAATGATTAAATATTAAATTTACTTGTAATGTTATTAAGGGGAAAAAATGAGTTTAATTGATAAATTATATAATCCTAAAAATTTTGAAAGCAGAATAAACAAAAAATGAAAAGATAAGAAATTTTTTAGTACTCACGATGAATTAAAAAGACCTTTTACTGTTATTTTGCCTCCGCCTAATGTAACAGGCTCTCTACATTTAGGACATGCATTAAATGAATATATTCAAGATACAGTTATAAGATACAAAAAACTAGAAGGTTATGATGTAATGTGAGTTCCTGGTATGGATCACGCAGGTATTGCTACTCAAAGTAAAGTTGAAAATATAATTTATCAAAATGAAGGTTTAACTAGACATGATTTAGGTAGAGAAAAGTTTCTTGAAAAAGTTTGAGAATGAAAAGAAATCTATGCAAATAAATTTAGAGAACAATGAGATGCATTAGGATTGGCTTTTGATTATGAAAAAGAAAGATTTACTCTTGATAAAGACAATAATGATGCTGTAAATAAAGCTTTTATAGAACTTTACAACAAGGGATTGATTTACAAAGATATTAAAGCTATAAATTGAGATCCAAAACTTCAAACAGCTTTATCAAATATTGAAGTTATAAATGAACCAACTGAACAAATTATGTATTATATAAAGTATCCTTTAGTAGGTTCTAATGAAAATTTAGTTATAGCTACAGTTAGAACAGAAACTTTATTAAGTGATGTTGCAGTTGTATTTAATCCAAATGATGATAGATATAAGCATTTACATGGTAAATTTGTAAAACATCCTTTAACAAATAAAATAATTCCTTTAATTGCAGATGAATATGTTGATATTAATTTTGCATCAGGTTTAATGAAACTTTCTGCTCATGCAGAGGTTGACATTGATTTGATTAAAAAACATAATTTAGAAGTTATTGAGTCAATAGATAAAACAGGGAAAATACATTTTGAAACTTCTATTTTCAATGGTTTAGACAGATTTGAAGCCAGAAAAGAAATTGCTAAATATTTAAAAGAAAACAATTTTTTAGAAAAAGAAGAAAAGGTTACATCTAATGTAGGTTATTCAGAACGTTCAAAAGCGCCTGTTGAAATATTAGTTATGCCTCAATGATTTGTTAAAATGGAAAAATTTTCAAAAGATATATTGAATCATTTAAAAACCAAAGATGCGGTTAAATTTTTCCCTGAAAGATTTATTAATGTTTTAGAAAATTGAATGAATAACGCATATGATTGAACAATAAGTAGACAACTATGATGAGGTCATAGGATTCCAGCATGATATAAAGAAGATGAAATAAAAGTTCAAATAGAGTCGCCAGGAGAAGGCTGAGTTCAAGATAGTGATGTTTTAGATACTTGATTTAGTAGTGGTTTAGCTCCGTTTAGTTTTTTAGGATGACCTAATGATGATAAATTATTAAAAAGATATTATCCAACTAGTTTACTTGTAACAGCTTATGATATTATTTTCTTTTGAGTAGCTCGTATGTATTTATTCGGTTTAGAATTTACAAATGAAAAACCTTTTGAAGAAATAATAATTCATGGTTTAATTAGAGACGAACAAAACAGAAAAATGTCAAAATCATTAAATAACGGTATTGAACCTTTAAAGGTTATTGATGAATTCGGTTCAGACGCATTAAGATATTTTATTATAACTAATACTACTCCAGGGTTTGATATTAGATTTAGTAATGAAAAAATAAAGTCAGCTTGAGCTTTATGTAATAAAATTTGAAATATAGCTAGATATATTCAAATGCTCGAAGATGATGATTCAAAAGGCACTACAGAAGTGGATCGTTGGATAAATAATAGATTATTTGACTTTAAACAAAAAATAGATAAATTAATGCAAAAATATGAATTTACTAATATAGGTACAGAAATTAATAACTTTGTATATAATGAATTTTCTTCATGATATATAGAATTATTAAGAATAAAGCCAAATAAAAAAGCAGCACTTAATAATTTAAAAAATATGCTTATTATATTACATCCATTTTTACCATTTTTAACAGATTACTTATTTGAAATTATTTTTAATGATGAATTGTTAGAACATGAAAACCCAAAAATTAATTTATCAAGATGTACAAGAATAAATACAGTTGATAATGTTATTAAAGTTATTAATATTTTAAGAAAGTATCGTGAAGATAAAAAAATAAGCAAAAAAGAAATAATTTATTTTGATACAAATGTAAGTAAATCTGACTTTTTTGTTGAATCTGTTAACAAATTAGCAAATGCAAATATAAAAGAAAATGATGATACTCTTTTTATTGACGGAAAAATTCAAGTTAGAATAAAGGAGTCAGATGAAGTAAAAAATAATTATTTAGAAGATTTAAAATTAAAAATAGAAAAAGTTAAATTTGAAATTCAAAGAGCTGAAAATATGCTTAACAATGAAAACTTTATTAAAAAAGCTCCAGAAGCTAAAATAAATCTTGAGAAAGAAAAACTTGAAAAATATCGTAAAGAATTAAAAGAATATAATGATGAGGTTTCAAAATGATCTTAGATGGGAAAAAAATAGCTGAAATAAGAACTAAAGAACTAATTGAAGAGTTTCAATTTATTGCAAAAACAATTAATAGAAAGCCAGTTTTAGCAATCGTTCAAGTAGGAGATTTAAATGCTTCTAATCTTTATATTAAACACAAAATAAACAAAGCTAATGAATTAGGAGTTCAAGTAGATTTATATAAATTTAAAGAAGATATAACTCAAAATATGCTACTAAAAAAATTAGATGAAATTAATGAAAAAGCTGATGGAATAATTGTTCAGTTGCCTTTACCTGAAAAAATAAGTTCACAATTAATATTAAACGGAATTAGATTAATAAAAGATGTTGATGGATTGTGTACAAAAAGTACATTTAACTTTTATAACGAAAATAATGAATTAACTTATACTCCTGCTACAGCTGCTGCGATTATGGATATTATAGAATACTATAAAATAGATATTAAAGATAAAAAAGTAGCTGTTATTGGAAGGTCTTATCTAGTTGGTAAACCAACAGCATTTTTATTAAAGAAACTAGGTGGAAACGTATCAACATATAATAGAAAAACAGGTATTAAAGGTGTTGAATCAGCAGATATTTTAGTATCAGCAGCCGGACAAGCGAATTTAGTAAAAAAAGAAAATATCAAGCAAGGTGCAGTAGTAATAGATGCTGGCACTAATTGAATTATTGATGAAAAAACTAATAAAAAAATAATGGTCGGTGATGTTAATTTAGAAGGCGACTTTGATTATGTCAGTTCATATACACCTGTACCTGGTGGTGTTGGACCATTAACAGTAGTTTGATTGTTTAAAAATTTAGCAAAAGCAATTAGAACTGAATATGAATTTTAAGAAATAAATGTGGAAAGTTAAGCTTATATGCTTACTTTTTTTATTATTTTATTATAATTCTAATTATTAATAATATTATTGGAGATAGTATGAATTTTAAAACTTTATTAAACAATGAAGTAAGTAAGCTAACAAGAAGAAGAATATTAATTATTGATGGTGACGATAAAAGAGCGATCGATGCAGCAAAAGAATTAGAAAAATATTCTAATCTAGAAATAATATTGCTTACAGAAAAAAATGAAAACATTAATACAAAAGCTCAAGTTTTAAATATGTTTGCTAATGAAGAAAAAATAGAAGAATTAGCAAATAAATATTTTGAATTAAGAAAAGGCAAAGAAGATATAGAAACTTCTAGAAAAGTTTTAAGAACTAGACCTTTCTACGCTATGATGTTATTAGCGAATAATGAAATTGATGGAGTAGTTGGTGGATTGAATTATTCAACAGCTGATATATTAAGAGCTGCTTTTAAAGCCATCGGCCCTAAAAAAGGAATAAAAACAATTAGTTCAGTTATGATTATGCATAAAGAAGAAATGACATATTTCTTTACTGATATATCAGTTAATCCAAAACCAGAACTAGAAAATTTAGTTGATATTGCAAAAAATGCTTCTGATTTTGCAAAATCATTTAATGTTAATCCAAAAGTTGCTTTTTTAAGTTTTTCAACAAGTGGTTCTGCTAAAACTGATGAAACTATTAAAGTCTCTGAAGCTGCAAAATTATTTAATGAAAGCAATGAAGGAATAAAAGCTATTGGTGAAGTGCAATTTGATACTGCTATTAGTGAAAATGTTAGAAAAGCAAAATATAGTGGTGAAAGTTTTGGAGGTGAAGCAAATATTTTTGTTTTTCCAGATTTAAATGCAGGTAACATTGGTTATAAAATTGCACAAAGATTAGGGAATTTTGGTGCAATCGGCCCAATTATTACTGGAGTTAATAAACCTGTTAATGACTTATCAAGAGGAAGCACAGTTGAAGATGTTGTAAATACTGTTTTAATAACATCACTTCAATCAAAAAAATAATATAAAAGAGGTTGATTATGAACAAAAAAGTATTAGTTATAAATGCAGGAAGTAGTTCAATTAAATTGCAATTATTAGATAAAGAATCTTTAAATGTAATTGTTAGTGGAATAGCTGAAAGAATTACTTTACCAACAGATGGTTTAGTCACATTAAAATATAATGGTGAATCATTTCAAAAGAAAGATATTTTAATAAATCACAAAAAAGCAGTCGAAGTTATTTTAGAATTATTGACTGAAATGAAAGTTATTCAAGACTCTACAGAAATAGAATTAATTGGTTTTAGAGTAGTTCACGGTGGTTCTTATTTTACTAAATCAGTAAAATTGGGTGAAAGTGAAATTAACTTAATAGAAAAAGCTGCTATTTATGCACCATTACACAATCCAGGTGCAATAGAAGCTATAAGAGCCTTTAAAAATGTTATGCCTCATGCTAAAATGTCAGCTGATTTTGATACAGCATTCCACACAACAATTTCTGAAATAAATTCCACCTATCCAATACCATATGAATTATCAAAAGAATTGAATATAAAAAAATATGGTGCTCACGGAATAAGTCATGAATATATTGGGATAAAAGTAAGAGAAATATTAGGCAAAGATTCTATAAATATAGTTAATTTACATATAGGTAACGGAGCTTCATTATGTGCTATTAAAAATAATAAAAGTATTGATACTTCAATGGGATTAACGCCTTTAGCAGGAATAATGATGGGAACAAGAAGTGGAGACATAGATCCTTCTATTCATGAATTTGTAATGAATCAAAAAGGTTATTCTATAAAAGAATTTACGAATATTTTAAATAAACAATCAGGTATGCAAGGTGTATCTGGCGTATCTAGTGATTTTAGAGATATAATGGCTGAAATTGAAAAAGGAAATGAAAGAGCAAAATTTGCTTTTGATTTATATTGCCAAAAAATAATTGATTATACAGCTATTTATGCAAATAAAGTAGGAAAATTAGATGCTATCGTTTTCACAGCTGGAGTTGGTGAAAACACCCCGGAATTAAGAGAACATGTAATTGAAAATTTAAAATTTGCAAATATTAAAATTGATAAAGAATTAAATAAACAACGTTTTGGTGACTATGTAGAAATTTCAACACCAGATAGCGAAGTAAAAGTTTTTGCAATCAGAACAAATGAAGAACTTTTAATTGCAAAACATGCAATAGAACTTTATAAATAATGAAGAGTGCAATATATCCTGGTTCATTTGACCCTTTGCATAAAGGTCACATAGCTATAATTGAAAAAGCTTTAAAATTATTCGATAAAATATATGTAATTGTTTCAGTGAATCCTGATAAGGATAACATTGATAATATCCATTATAGATTTCTTAATGTAAAAAATGAATTAAAAAATTTTAGTAATGTTGAAGTTATTTTAAACAAAGATGATTTTATTGCTAATATTGCAAAAAAACTAGAAACTAATTTTATTATACGATCAGCGAGAAATAATGTTGATTATCAATATGAATTAATTTTAGCAGCAGGAAATAATTCAATTAATAATAATTTAGAAACAATATTAATATTACCGGATTATCAAGATATTGAATATTCATCAACATTGATTAGACATAAAAGTAAATTAGGGAAATAATATGTGGAAATTTGTTAAAAGTGCTTTAGAAAGAGATACTTGATTAGATACAAAAGGAGCAAAACAAGTTTGTTTTTGAGGAAGATCAAATGTCGGCAAAAGTAGTTTGTTAAATGCAATTGTTAATCAAAAAATATCATATGTTTCTAAACAACCTGGTAGAACTCAATTAATTAATTATTTTGAGGATGATGGAGTATTCATAATAGATTTTCCAGGTTATGGTTATGCTCAAATGTCAAAATCTAAATCAGAACAAATGAATCGTTGCATCAAAGAATTTATTGTTGCTGATAAATCACCAAAAAATATTTTTCTGTTGATAGATTCTAGAACAGGTTTAACCCAAAATGACTATAAAACAATTGAATTTTTAAAAAAAGTAAATTGAAATTTTGATATAGTTTATACAAAAATGGATAAATTAAATCAAAAAGAAAAATCATTATTAATTAAAAAACATAATGACTATATTTCTAAAAAATTATTTAAAGATTCAACAAGTTCATTTTTAGTTTCAAGTGAAAAAAATATTGGTTTAGATGAATTAATTGAATATATGCAAGATTATTTATATAGCTAATTTATAGGTTTAAAAGGAGAAAAATGAAATTTAATAAGAAAATATTTTTAATATCTTCATCATTAGTTGTCTCATCTGCTATGGTAGCTGGTATTGGAACATATGTTTTAGTTGCTTCAAATAAAAATAATGAAGATGTTAATTTGATAAAAAGCTTAAAATTTGAAGTTAATCCTGAAGCAAATGAAGAATTTTCAGAAAATGAAAAAAAATCTGATTACAATAATGGAATTATAACTACAACTAAACCTAAAAAATTTGATATATCAAATCATTTTGCTAGTGAATATACATATTCTAGTTTTTATGTTTCTTCATCTGATAATGAACCTACATTAGTATCTGATAACTCATTTTGAAATAATATTAAAAATAAATATTCTTATAATGCTAATAAATATTTTACTTTGTTAAATATAGATAAAGATTTAAGTTTAGTTGATTTTGAAAATAAATATAACTTTTATTATCATTCATATGCAAATGATTTTGAAGGAAAACTTTACTTAAGAGTTTATTTAGAAGATAAAGAAGACAAACTTGTAAAAGAAGGAAAAACATTAACTGAAAGAAAAGTAAATTGAAAATTTGTTGACTTTATAATGGAAGGTTTTAAAAAATATTCTGGTGAAAATGATGAATTATTGCAAAAAACAGATGATTATAACAATAACCAACATCAATTTTCTATTTCTACATATACAAGAAATCAATTTTTAAAAGGTGATTTAAACATTGATGGTGGATGAAATTCTATTTCTGATTTGCTTGATTTAAACAACAATAAAAATGAATTATTACCAACAAGAAAATTGGATAGCAATGATGCTATAAAAAAAGCTTATTTATCAATTTCAAGAATATTAAGTTTTTATAAATCAAACAACATTTTTGGTAAAACAAAATCTAAATATATAATTGATGATTCAAAACCTATTTATTTTGAACAAGATTCTAGTAATTCAAATTTATTAACAATGAATTATTATATTAAAAAATTTGTTCCTAACGCAAAATATAGTGATTCAGAAGAATTAACAACTTCTAAAGAAATAAAAATAAATCAAATGCAAAAATTAACATTTAATACTTTATATTTTGAATTAAAAAAATTTGCTGAGAAAATCAAAATATCTGTTAATTCTAATACGCCTATAAATGAGACAATTCCGTCAATTAATTCGCCTTTATTCATTTCTTCTCAAGCAAATACAACAGGCTATACAAATACTAAAAATGGATATTATAAAGAATTTAATTTATTTTTAGATTCAACTGAAGAAGAAATTAACAATTTCAATAATTTATACGAACTTAAATATTATAAAAGATCTTCAATAGATATTTTTAGTGAGCTAGATTTTAGCAAATCTACATCAAATACTTTTGATAAAACACCTTTATTAGAAATTAAACAAAATGAAGGTAAAGCTAAATATGCATATTCTATTAATAAAAAAGGTTCAAACGTTAATTTTTTAGGTGTTTTTGAAGTAAGCGGATTCAAAGAAAAACAATAATCATAATCAACTTTTTAAAAGTTGATTTTTTAATTTAATGCAAAAATTACCACATGATAAAAAATATATATTTAATATTACTTATGATTTTTTAGTTCTAATATAAAATATTAGATATAAGCATAATATTATATTATTGGGAGAAAAATGAAATTAACTGATAAAAGAAGTAAATTAGTTGTTACAATTGGTCCATCAAGTGACAATTATAAAACATTAAGATCATTAATTGAAAATGGTGCCACATGTATTCGTGCTAATTTTAGCCACGGTTCACATGAAGAACATTTAAACAAATTTGTTTTAGGTAAGAAAATACAAGAAGATTTAAAAGTTCCTGTTTCATTAATGTTAGATACAAAAGGACCTGAAATTCGTTTAGGTAAAATGAAAGGTGGTGCTCAATTTATTGAAGCAAATACAGAAATTACTATTTATACAACAAAAGAAAAATATGAAAATTTTGAAGGTACTGATAAAGAAGTGACAGTAGCTTATGACATGAGTCAAGATTTAAAAACAGGTGATACAATTTTATTTGATGATGGTAAATTAACATCTATAGTTACAAAAGTTGAAAAAGGTGTAGTTTATGCTAAAACAAAAAATTCACACAAATTAAAGACAAATAAAAGAATTAACTTACCTGGTGTTGATTTTTCATTACCATTTTTATCTGAAAAAGACATTAATGATGTAATCTATGGAATTAGTGTAGGAATCAACTATGTAGCTGCTTCATTTGTTAACTCAGCTCAAAACGTTCATGATTTAAGAAAAGTTTTAGAAGATAACGGTGGAAAACACGTAAAAATTATTTCAAAAATTGAAAGTCATTTAGGTATTATGAATATTGATGAAATAATTGAAGCATCAGACGGTATCATGGTAGCTCGTGGTGATTTAGGTTTAGAAATTCCTTATTATGATGTTCCTTACTTTGAAAAAACAATGATTAGAAAATGTCGTGAAGCAGGAAAACCTATTATTGTTGCTACTCAAATGTTAGACTCTATGGAAAATAACCCTCATCCTACAAGAGCTGAAGTTACTGACGTTTACTATGCTACAGAATTAGGTGCAGATGCTACAATGCTTTCTGGTGAATCAGCTTCAGGAAATTATCCATTAGAAGCTGTTACAACAATGGCTACAATAAATAAAAGAGCAGAAATGGACTTTTATGACAAACTTTATTACGATACACAATTAGAAGAAATTCGTAAACGTTCAAATATGCAAGAAAATATGAGATCAAGAATTGCTTTCCGTGTTGCAGATAAAGCTAGATATGGTGAATATAAATTTGCTGTTGTTCTTTCAAGAACAGGAAAATTATTATCAGAAGTTGCTAAATTCCGTCCAAACACAATTATTGTTGGTGTTGTAAATGATGAGAAGGAAATTGGTTCTTTCGGTATTACAAGTTCTGTTTGAACATCAGTTGATTCAATTAAATATTTTGATTTAATTAAACAAAATAAAGATAATGCAGCTGAAGTTTTAGTACCTTTTGGTGTTCAAAAAGGTGATAGATATTTAGTTATTGAAAACGATTCAATTATTGAAAAAGTTTATTAATAATAAAATGAAAATAGCTTTAATAGCTATTTTTTTAAATTAAATTAACTAATTTGATATTATTTTAATATAGATATTACAAAAGTAGGTAATTATGAAACTAAATATTAAAAAAATAATTAAATTATCTTCAATTTCATTAGTAACAGCACCATTTTTTGTTTCGGCTTCATATGAAAATGAAACAAGTGGTAAAGAAGAAAATTTAGACAATGTTAAAATAAGAGCTAAAGCAACTATTTCTTCTAAAATTGATGAACTACATTCTTTTTCAGATTTAAATATAAAACAAATACAAACAATTGAAGAAAAAATAAAAAAAGAGTTATCAAAAATCGATGAAGCTAATAAAATAGATGAAGTTCAAGAAATAACAAACGAAATATTACATATTTATAAAACTAATTTAGATTTAGAAAGATTGGTTGCTTTAGTAAATAAAACTAAAACAGACGAATATTTGCAAGAATCAGAAAGAAAAATAGTTATAGATAGATTGGTTCCTTTTGTTTCAGAAATTAATATAAAAAACTCAACATTAGTAAATGATCAAATTTTTGATAAAGCTTTAAAAAATTATAATGAAGTAAGAGATCCTTTTGTAAAATCTAATATCACTAAATATTCTTTAGCACTTAGTTTATCTTTGATTACATTTTTAATAATAATTATTTCATTATCTATAATAATGCATAAAAAAAATAAAAAATTTAATATAAACAATTAAGAATCAAACAAAATTTGATTCTTTTTTTAAAAAAATAAAAATTTAGCAGTTTTATTACACGAGTGCTAAATTTATGTTACAATATAAACTATATGAATTAAATTTCAAAGGAGTTATTATGGCAAAAGAAGTTATTATTGGTATTGACTTAGGTACAACTAATTCTGTTGTAGCTATTGTGGAAAACGGAAAACCTGTTGTTTTAGAAAATTTAAATGGTAAAAGAACAACACCTTCTGTTGTAAGTTTTAAAGACGGCGAAATAATTGTTGGTGATAATGCAAAAAATCAAATTGAAACAAATCCTGATACAATTGCATCAATTAAGAGATTGATGGGTACAAGCAAAACTGTTAAAGCAAACAATAAAGATTATAAACCAGAAGAAGTTTCAGCTATTATTTTAGAAAATCTTAAAAAATATGCAGAAGAAAAAATTGGACACAAAGTTTCAAAAGCTATTATTACAGTCCCAGCATATTTTGATAATTCACAACGTGAAGCAACAAAAATAGCAGGTAAAATTGCTGGTTTGGAAGTTTTAAGAATTATTAATGAACCAACAGCTGCAGCATTAGCATTTGGTATTGACAAAACAAATGAAGAACAAAAAATTCTTGTATTTGATTTAGGTGGTGGAACATTTGACGTTTCTATTTTAGATATGTCAGGTGGAACATTTGAAGTATTATCAACAGCTGGAGATAATCACTTAGGTGGAGATGATTGAGACAATGAAATTGTTAAATGATTAGTTGATAAAATTAAAAAAGATCATGATTTAGATATAACAACAAATAAAATGGCAATGGCTCGTTTAAAAGCAGCAGCTGAAAAAGCAAAAATTGATTTATCAAATTCATTGCAAGCTACAATTATGTTACCATTCTTAGTGTTAATAAATGGTTCTGAGCCTATTAGTGTTGAAGCAACATTAAGAAGAAGTGAATTTGAAGCAATGACTGCTCATTTAGTTGAAAGAACAAGAAAACCTATTGAAACAGCATTAAAAGATGCAAAATTAACTGCAGCTGATTTAAACGATGTTTTATTAGTTGGTGGTTCAACAAGAATTCCTGCTGTTCAAGCTTTAGTAGAAGAAGTTTTAGGCAAAAAACCTAATCGTTCAGTGAATCCAGATGAAGTTGTTGCGTTAGGAGCTGCAATTCAAGGTGCTGTTTTAGCTGGCGATATTGATGATTTATTGTTAATAGATGTTACTCCATTAACATTAGGTATTGAAACAGCTGGCGGAATTGCCACACCTTTAATTACAAGAAATACTTCAATTCCAATTTCTAAATCACAAGTATTTACAACAGCGGCAGATAATCAAACAGAAGTTACAATTAGAGTTGTTCAAGGTGAAAGACCATTAGCTAGTGAAAATAAATTATTAGGTCAATTTAATTTAGAAGGAATTACACCAGCACCTAGTGGAGTACCACAAATTGAAGTAACATTTAAAATTGATTCAAATGGTATTGTAACAGTTAGTGCAAAAGACAAAGCTACAAATAAAGAACAAAGTATTAAAATTGAGAATTCAACTAAATTAAGTGATGATGAAATTCAAAAAATGGTTAAAGAAGCTGAAGAAAACCGTGAAGCCGATGCTAAAAGAACAAAAGAAATTGAAACAATAGTTAAAGCGGAATCATTAATTAAAACAATTGAAAAAGGCTTAAACGAAGAAAAAGAACCTAAACCAACTGAAGAACAAAAAGCAGAGATTCAAAAGTTTATTGATGAAATCAAAGCTTTAATTGAAGCAAAAGATATTGAAAAATTAGAAGCAAAAATGGCAGAAATTGAAAAAGCATTCCAAATGATGTCTCAAATGCAACAAAAACCTACAACTGAAAATAATTCAGAAAATGAAGAAGAAGTTTTTGGAGAAAAATAATAATTATTAATGAAGCAATATGCTTCATTTTTAATATTTTGGGAATTTTTAATTTTTATTAAAAAACTATATATATTTTAATAAAATATATATTATGAAAAACTTAGCTAATGAATTAAGACCAGAAAAAATATCCGAAATTATTGGTCAAAGACACATAAAACATTTATTGTCCAAAGTTATTGAAAATAAATTAACTTCAAGTTTTATTTTTTTTGGAGAATCAGGAATTGGAAAAAGCAGTACAGCATTTGCATTAGCTAAAGAAATGAATTTAAAATATGCTTATTTTAATGCTAGTATTGATAATAAAAAAGATTTAATCGATTTACTTGAAAATAATGAAATTTTAATAGTCGATGAAATTCATAGGTTAAATAAGGATAAACAAGATATTTTACTCTCATATTTAGAGTTTGATAAAATTATAATTTACGCAACTACTACTGAGAATCCTTATTTTAAGGTAAATCCTGCTGTAAGAAGTAGGATGCAAATATTACAATTTTATAAATTAAGCGAAGATGACATGTTTAATGGATTAAAAATAAATTTAGTAAAGTTTTACCCAAATTTAAAATTAAGTGATAGTTTAATTAAAAGAATTGTTAAATTAAATAATGGGGATTATAGGTCATGTTTAAATCATTTACAAATTTTAGCTTTGATAGTTAAAGATAAAGAAGTAACAATAGAAGATATAAAAAATGTAATGCCTAATATGAATTTTTATAGTGATGAAAATTCTGTATCACATTACAATAATTTATCTGCTTTTCATAAATCATTAAGAGGAAGCGACATAAACGCAGCATTTTATTATGGAGAATTAATAATAAAAACAGGCGATTTTCAAGGTTTATTTAGAAGGCTTTTAGCTTGTGCTTATGAAGATATTGGTCTTGCTGACACTACCATTGGAACAAAAGTAAAAGATGCTATTGATGCATTTGAAATTTTAGGAATGCCCGAAGGAAGATTACCACTGTTTAATGCTATAGCTTTTGTTGCTTTGTCTCCAAAAAGCAACTCCATTTATGAAGCTATCAATAAAGTTGAAGATTTTATTGATGAAGGTAATGTATTTATGATACCTAAACATTTACAAGAAGGATATTACGCAAATGCATATAAATTAGGTGAAGGTGTAGGTTATAAATATCCTCATGATTTTGAAAATCATTTTGTAAAACAAGAATATTTACCAAAAGAAGCAAAAAATATTAATTTTTTTAAACCTAAACAATTTGATTCTAAAAAGATTGTAGAATACTATAAAACAGTTGAGGAATGAAAGGAATAAAATGAAATACAATGAAATAAATTTTGATGAAATTAAAAATTTTGAAGAATTTAAATTAGCAAAAAGTAAAGCATTTTCAAAAGAAGGCAAACTTTTTGAATTGCAAAATAAAATTAGAACAGCTTCAATAGAAGAAAAGAAAATTATAGGTGCAGAAATAACTGAATTGAAATCTTTTTATGAAGAAATGTTTGCAAAAGTAGAAAAAAGATTAGAACAAGAAAAAATAAATAAACTTATCGAAAATGAGTTTATAGATGTAACAAAGCCACTAGGTCAATTAGGATCATTACATCCTATTACAATAATTGAACAAAGACTAAGAGAATGATTTATTCAAAACGGTTACTTTGAAAGTGTTGGTGGTGAAATTGTTGATGATGAATATAATTTTGAAAGATTAAATATACCAAAAAGTCATCCAGCAAGAGCTATGCATGATTCTTTATATATTAATCCTACAACATTATTAAGGACACATAATACAGGTATAACAGCTTTAGAATTAGAAAAAAATGCAAATAAAAATATGAATAATTTTGCTATAGGTAAGGTATATAGAAATGATGAAGATGATGCAACACACTCTCATCAATTTACACAATTAGATTTTGTCAGTGTCGGAAAAGTAAGTTTTCCTAATTTAATTTGAACTTTAAAGTCTTTATTGTCTTATGTATTTGAAGAAGAATTAGAACTAAGATTAAGACCAAGCTATTTCCCTTTTACTGAACCAAGTGTTGAAGTTGATATTTATTATAAAGATAGATGAATCGAAGTATTAGGCGCTGGTATGTTGCATCCAAATGTTATGAAAATGGCTGGTTATGATATTAAAAAATTTAATGGTTTTGCAGCAGGTCTAGGAATTGAAAGATTAACAATGATTAAATACGGTATTAAAGATATTAGAGAGCTATACCGTAATGATCTAAGAACACTATCACAATTTAATTATGAAAAATAAATTTGCATTGTTTGTTGAAAAAGAATCTAAAAAAGACTATTTTATAGAACTTTTTAAAAAAATAAATTTTGAAAGAAAAACTAAAAAAGTTTTTCCAAAAGAAGAAGATATTTTTAGGTGTTTAAATTATTTTGAACCAGAAGAAACAAAACTTATAATAATAGGACAAGATCCATATTATTTAGAAAATCAAGCTGATGGGTTAGCTTTTAGCTCTAATGATTTAAAAACTCCTAAAAGCTTAATAAATATATTTAAAGAAATCAAAAAAGACTATCCAGAAGCTATTTTTGAAACTAATAGTCTTGAATATTGAGCAAAACAAGGAGTTTTATTATTAAATTCTTGTTTAACAGTTAATAAGGACGAACCTAACAGTCATAAAGATTTTGGATGAAATTTTTTTATAGATAATTTATTAAATTTTATTTGCGAAATTAATAAAAATGTTGTGTTTGGTCTTTGAGGAAATTATGCTTTTAAAATAGCTAAAAATGCTATATTAAATAATAATATAAATGAAAAGCAGATTATATTTACTTCTCATCCATCTCCATTATCATATTGAAAAAGAAGTAAAAATAGTTTTAGAGATTCAAATTTTTTTAAGAAAGTAAATAATTTATTAAAAACTAAAATTGATTTTAGTTCGCGAAAGGAATAAAATGATTATTTCATTGAAACAATTAAATAGATTTATGCCTAAAATAGCTTTAACAAAGGAAATTGAAAAAGATATTAATAATTTAGGTTATGAAGTAGAAACAATCACTCCATTTAGTGATGTAAAAGGTATTAAATTTGCAAAAATTTTAAGTGTTGAAAAAAATAATAATAGTAAAAATCTTAACATTGTTAAATTAGAAACAAATACAGGAATAATTACGATTCAAACAGTTGCAAAAAATGCTAAAGAGGGATATTTTACCGTAGCTTTTGTCGAAGGATCAAAAAAAGGTGATATAACCTTTGGATCAAAAGAAATGGCAAAAGTAGTATCACAAGGAATGTTATCTGGTTTTTCTGAATTAGGATTTAATCCTTCATTATTACCTTATAATGAAGACGATATTATCTTAATAAAAGATCCTAAAATAACTATAGATACAGATCCTATTGATTATTTTGAGTTAGATGACTACATTATTGATATAACGACACCAGCTAATAGATCTGATGCTAATTCTTACTATGTTCTAGCAACGGAATTAGCAGCTTATTATAATACAGAGTTTGTATGACCAAGTGTTCACAAAATAACTAAGAATGATATATTCAAGTCTAATATAAAAGCTTCTAAAAATCAAGCTAAGGAATTAACTTTTTTTGAAGCCAAAATAAATAATAATGTTACTAAATTAGATTATTTGTTATTTTTAGCAAAACATAATATTGAAGCTAAAGGAATATTTGCAATTGACTTAACAAATATGATTTTATTATTAACAGGTACTCCTGCACACGCATATGATAAAACAAAAATAAACGGAAAGCTAACATGTGAAGAATATACGGGAGAAGTTGAAATATTAGGTGGTAAAAAAATTGAAGTTAAAAATGTTTTAGCAATAAAAGATGAAGAGAAAATAATTTCATTAGCAAGTGTTATGGGCTGTGAAAATTCATCTGTGACTAAAGAAAGTAATGAAATACTTTTTGAAATAGGTTCTTTTGATGCTAAAAAAGTTAGACATGGAGCAAAAGAAATAAAAATAGATTCAAACTCTTCTATACAAGGAGGAAAATCTGTTAATCAACAAATGGTTAAGAATGGAATAGAAATTCTTAGATATTTAACTTTTAAAAATAATAATGCAATTAGCCAAATAATTAACTTGCCAAAAGTTAAAAAAGGAAAAAGTGTTTTACAAAATAGAAGAAAATTAGCTATATATGCAAATTCTGATTTTAGAAATTTAAAGCACTTTTTAGATACAGAAAATACAATGAAAAAAATAGGTTTTGTTTTTAATAAAAATAGAATAATTGCACCTTCATATAGAACTGACATTGAAAATTATGAAGACATTATTGAAGAGTATTTTAGATTTTATGGATATACAAATTTTAAAGGAATACCGCCACTTGTTGAACCGTTTAAAATAAATAGAGCTGAAATTTCCAAACAATCTCTTATGTCTATGGGTTATTCTGAAGTAAGAACTTTTACACTTGTATCTGAACAAATTAATTTATTAAATCCTTTTAGTTTTTCATCAAATGTTAAATTAGAAACTTTTGTTTCAAAAGAAAGAGAAATAATAAGAAATAGTATTGTTACAAGTTTATCTGAAGTAGTAGAATATAACCAAAAAAGAAAGTTAAATTCTATAAATATATTTGAATACGGAATGATAAATAATAATGTCTTTGTCTATGGTATAGCTTCAAACGTAAAATCATTTGATCAAATTAAGTTAGATATAGCTAATTTTTTAAGAAGAGACGATATAAAATTTGTACCATTGACAGACAATGAATATATTCACCCTAATGTTTCTGCTAAAATTTTATTAAATGACATATTTATAGGATGAATCGGAAAAATTCACCCTAAATATAAAAATATGGATGTTTATTTTGCTGAATTTATAAAAGTTGATCAAAAAGAATCAAAATTATTTGAACAATATATAAATGAACCTTTAAAATCTATTGATTTAACTTTTGAAATTAATAAAAATGATTGAATAGGATCTAAAATATTTGAAATAAAAGCTATTAGTGATTTTTATGAAATAAAACAAATAGATGACTACAATAAAGGGCTAACTAGAAGTGTTACACTTAGAATATTTGGTACAGATGAGCAAATAGGTAATATAAATAATCATTTTAATAATTAATTTAAGGAGTTAATATGTATAAAAAAATTAATCTCAATGATAAAGAATTAGAATATGCAATAAACAGCGAAGTTGATAGACAAAATAACCATATAGAACTTATAGCAAGCGAAAATTATGTTAGTGATGATGTTTTAAAAGCTACAGGAAGTGTATTAACAAATAAATACGGCGAAGGATATCCTAATAAAAGATATTATGGCGGATGCGAGTATGTTAATATTGTTGAAAATTTAGCTATTGACAGATTAAAAAAATTATTTAACGTAGAGTATGCTAATGTTCAACCATATTCTGGAAGTGTTGCAAATGCAGCAGCAATAGCAAGTGTAGTAAACTCAGGTGATAAAATAATGGGTCTTAGTCTTTCTTCTGGTGGTCACTTAACACACGGATATAAGATAAGTTTCAGCGGTATATTTTATGAAGCAATATCATATAGCGTAGATAAAAACGGATACTTAGATTATGAAGCTATAAAAAAACAAGCTATTCAAGAAAAACCAGCTTTAATTATTTGTGGCTATTCTGCTTATCCTAGAATTGTAGATTTTAAAAAATTTAAAGAAATTGCTGATGCGTGTGGCGCAAAACTTATGGCTGACATTGCACATATTTCTGGATTAATTATTGGTGGAGTCCACCCCTCACCAGTTGGATATGCAGATATAATTACTTCAACGACTCACAAAACACTTAGAGGTGCAAGAGGAGGTGTTATTATGACTAACGATCCAGAAATTGCTAAAAAAGTTGATAGATGAGTATTTCCTGGCTACCAAGGTGGACCATTATTTCATTCTATAGCAGGTAAAGCAGCTGCTTTTAGAGAGGCTTTAAAACCTGAATTTAAAAAATACGCTGAAGATATTGTAAAAAATGCAAAAATATTTTCTGAAGCCTTTATTAACAAAAAAGCTAATTTAGTTACAAATGGAACAGATAATCATCTTTTTACTATAAACGTATATAAAACTTATGGTTTAACTGGATTAGAAGCTGAAACAATTTTAGGGAAAATTAATATAACTGTCAATAAAAATACTGTTCCTTTTGATGAATTAAGCCCTATGGTTACATCAGGAATTAGAATCGGTGTTCCTGCTATGACATCTAGAAAATTTACTAAATGAAATGAATTGGCTGAAATTATGGATTATACATTGAAAAATGGTAAAAAATGATTAGAAGATGAATCTAATAATATAGCTGAAATAAATAACCAAAAAGAAAAAGTTTTAAAATTGACAAAAGATTTTCCTATTATTACAGAATATTAATATGTTTAAAAAATATTTATACCCAGAAATAACACCTTTTAAGTTAGGTTATTTAAAAACACCTGATTCAGAAAATGAAATATATTATGAAGTTTCAGGGAATCCAAACGGCTATCCAATTTTATATGTTCATGGTGGTCCTGGTGGTGGAACTAGTGAAGTTTCAAGAAGGTATTTTGACCCTGAAAAGTATAAAATAATTCTTTTTGATCAAAGAGGATGTGGTAAAAGTAAACCCTCAATGTCTTTAAAAAATAATACAACTGATTTTTTAATAAAAGATATTGAAATGATAAGAGAACATTTAAAAATAGAAAAATGATCATTATTTGGTGGTTCTTGAGGTACAACTCTTTCTTTAGTTTATGCTATAAATTTTCCTAAAAGAGTTGATAATTTAATTCTTAGAGGAACTTTTTTAGCAAGAAAACAAGATTTAATTTGATTATATCAAGATGGAACTAACTATTTTAATCCAACTGATTTCGAAAGATATATAAATATAGTGCCTCTAGAAAAAAGAAATGATGTAATTTCTGCTTATTATGAAATGATTAATTCAAATGATGAAGAAATTAGAAAAAAAGCATTAATTGAATGAGCAAGATGAGAAAGTATCAACGCAACTATTTTGGACAGACAATTTGATGAAAAAGATCTTAAATCAGTATTTGAAATAGCTTTAATTGAAAATCATTATTTTAAAAATAATTGTTTTTTTGAGGAAAATTATATTTTAAATAAAATAAATGTTATAAAAAATATTCCTACATTTATAGTTCATGGTTCTCATGATTTAATTTGCTGACCAATAAATTCATATTTATTACATAAAAATATGAATAATTCAGAACTTTACTTTATAGAAAATGCTGGTCATTCACAAAGAGAAGAATTTATAACTAAAAAATTAGTTGAAATAACTGATTCATTAATAAAATAAAGGTAATTAAATGAAAAATATAAGAGAATTATTTAATATGGCTGATAAAATTACTTATTTAGACAGTGCAGCACTAGCTCTTAAACCTAATATTGCAATAGAAGCTTCGAATGATTTTTATTTGAATCATTCAGTAAGTACAAGAACTTCTGATTCTCCATTAGGAATTAAAACCGTTAATATAATAAAAGAAACGAGAAAAAAAGTAGCTAATTTAATTGAAGCTAAAAGCGATGAAATTATTTTTACTTCTGGAACTACTGATTCATTAAATAAAGCTGCAAATATGCTTAAATCTTTATTGAAAAAAGATGATGTAATTTTATTATCAGCATACAATCATTCTTCAAATTTAAAACCTTGAATCTCAATAGCTGAAGAAACAGGTGCTAAAGTTTTAATAGAAGAAAATTTAATAGACTTTATTAATGAAAAAACAAAAATAATTGCTTATTCTCAAATGACTAACAATTTTACCTACAATAGTAATACGGATGAAATTTACGAAAAAGCAAATAAATATGGTGCTTTAGTAGTTAATGATGCTGCTCAAGCTATTATCTATGAACAAGTGAGTCTTGAAAAGAGTCACATTGTTGCATTCAGTTGTAATAAATTTTATGGTCCGACTGGATTAGGGATATTAGCAATTCAAGAAAAATTACTAAATGAACTACCTCCTGTTGTTTATGGCGGAGGAGCAGTTTTAGGAATGAATAAAGATAAAACTTTTGTTTTAAAAAAAGGCTATGAGTTACATGAGCCTGGAACATTGAATTTAGCTGGAATTTTTATGTTTAATAAATCATTAGACTTTTTTAATGAAATTGGTGGTTATAATTCTGTTCAAAAAATTCTTGACGATTTAAGCTTATATGCATACAATAAATTATCGAAAATAAAAAATGTAACTATTTACACAAATCCAAAAGATCATATTATTTTAATTAATGTAAAAAATATTAACTCACAAGATGTTTCACATTATTTAGGTCAAAAAAACATATATGTTAGATCAGGCATTTTTTGTGCTCAATATTTAAAACACATAAAAAAAGATTCATCTTACTTAAGAATTAGTTTAGGAATTTATAATAATTATGATGATATTGATAAATTAGCATATGAATTAGAAAACGGAGGTGATTTTCTTGTTATATAACAATAATGAAAAAAGGGATTTAATAATGAAGCATTATTTAAATCCTAAGTATAAAAATGAAAACATTAAAACTAAGTTTATAAAACACGGAGAATCATGTGCAGACTACTTAGAGTTTGATTTTGAACTGCAAGAAAATGTTATTAAAAATTTAATTTTTAATGGTTCTGGATGTGCATTTTTTATAGCTTCAACAGATATGTTAATAAACAAAATAAATGGTATGACAAAAAATGAAGCCATTTCATTTATACAACTTTATAAAAGATTATTAGAAGGTGAAAAATTAATTGATGAAGAGTACAATAAATTAGGGGAATTAGTTGTATTTGATAATGTTCATTTGCATTATAATAGATTAAATTGTACTTTAATGCTAGCGAGACCTCTTTTAGAAGATTTAAACAAAAATGAGTAATAAAGTAATTTTTCATATTGACTTTGATTCTTATTTTGTAAGCGCACATAGAACAGTAGATTTTAGTTTAAAAAATAAACCAGTTGGTGTAGGAAAAAAAGGAAGTAAATCTATTTGTTCTAGTATAAGTTATGAATTAAAAAATAAAGGTGTAAAAGTTGCTTGACCAAAATTTAAAATTTTGCAATATGAACCAAATACAATTTTTGTTGAACCCAATTTTGATTTATATATAACTTTATCAAATAAAATTTTTGATTACATTTCAAAAAAATATTCAAAATTAATTGAAGTTTTTTCAATAGATGAATGTTGATTAGATGTAACTGATTTAACAAATATTGATAACTCTTTATTTTACGCAAATATAATAAAAAAAGACATTTTGGAAACTTTTGATATACCTATTAGTATTGGCATAAGTTACAATAAATTTTTAGCAAAAATGAGTTCTGATTTAGCAAAGCCATTTGGAATAACTTTAACAAAAAAAGAGGATATAGAAAAAAATATTTGAAAATTACCTATTGAGAAATATTTTGGTATTGGGAAATCTAGTTCAGTAAAATTAAGAAACATAAAAATAAATACAATTGAAGATTTAGCAAAATCGTCTCATTTAGATCAAAATATTTATAATATTTTTGGGAAAAGAACTCAAAAGTATATAAATGAAGCTAATGGAATATCTTCGGATGAACTTGAATTAGAACATAATGAATTAAAAGAAATAGGTAATGAAGTAACTTTTTCTGAAATAGATATTGATGATAAAAAAGATATTTATAAAATAATAAAAATGCTTTCAGAAAAAGTTTCTCATAGAGCATATAATAGAAGTATGTTAGCGACGGTAATATCGTTTTTAGTAAGGAATAATGAAGGAAAATGATATTCTAAGCAAATAACTTTCAAAAAACCTACAAATGATTTTGAATTTATTTATAAAACTTCAATTAAATTATTTGACAAATATTGAAATGAAGAATTAATCAAAGGCGTTGGTATAAGACTTAAAAATTTAATTTTTGAATTCGATTACTATAAACAATTAAATTTATTTGAAGATTATAAAGAGGATAATAGCAAAATAAATAATTTAATTAGAAATATAAATAATAAGTTTAAAAAATCAGTTCTTAAGACCGGATATCAATTTGAAAGAGAAAAAACAAAAAATAGTATACAATCAAGATATATTCAAAATGATATTTTAAAAAAATAAGTAAAGGTAAAAATTATGAAAATAGGATTATTTGGAGGATCTTTTGATCCTGTCCATTCTGGACATATAAAAATTGCAGAGTTTGCATATGATAATTTAAATTTAGATAAAATTTATTTTATACCTGCAGCAACAAACCCTTTTAAAAAAGGTAAAAAAATAGCTGATTCTCATCATAGAGTAAATATGTTAAATTTAGCTTTAGAAAATTTTAAAGGAAATTATGAAGTTTCTCTTTTTGAAATAAAAAGAGGTGGAATGAGTTATACCTTTGAAACAATCAGGTATTTTAAAAATAAATATCCAAATGATGAACTTTTTTTTATAATGGGTTCTGATAGTTTAGCAAAATTTAATAAATGAGAATTTGTTGATGAAATGGTTTCAAAATGTAAATTTGTTGTTTATAAAAGAGAAAAAAATTTTAACAAAATTAATGCTAAAAAATATAATATAAAAATAATGAATAACCCTATTTTAGAAGAGTCTTCAACAAAAGTAAGACAAGGTTCTCTACAATATACACCTTTAAAAGTTAATGAATATATTGGAAATAATTTTTTATATGCAAAAGAAATTGTACATTCAATTTTATCTCAAACAAGAGCAAAACATTGTGTAGCGACAGCTGAATTTGCAGCTGAATTTGCTAAAATTGCAAAATATGATGCAAAAAAGGCTTATTATGCGGGATTATTTCATGATATTTGTAAAGAACTATCAGAACAAGATTCTAGAGAATTTATAAAGCAATTTGATAAAGATGCATATGATAAAAATAAATATCCAAAATATAAACTCCATCAAATTTGTGGAGCTCTTTGATTTAAATATATTTATATGAACAATGATGAAGAAATATATAATGCAATTAGAATTCACACTTCTTTAGATAATGAACTAAATACCCTAGATAAAGTTTTATTTGTTGCTGACAAAATATGCGACGGAAGAGCATTTTCTGGTGTTCAAAAATTAAGAAAAGAAGTAATGATTGATTGTTTTGAAGGGTTTAAAAAAGTCGTAAAAATAAATTATGATTTTAATGTTGAAAAAGGTATAACTTTTACTGAAGAACAACAAAAAATATATGATAAATGAATGGAAAAAGAATAATATGTCAGAACTTATTAGAGTACAAAAACTTTTAGCTCAAGCTGGTATAGCTTCAAGAAGGAAAATCGAAGAATATATTGAAAAAGGTTTAGTTAAAATAAATGGTATTGTTGCTAAACTTGGTGATAAAGCTGACATAAACGACGAAATTAAATTTAATAATCAAATTGTTACTTTTAATTCTACAAACTTTGTTTACTTTTTACTAAACAAACCTGAGAAAACAATAACTACAGTAAAAGATCCAAAAGGTAGAACTACGGTAGTTGATTTAATTGATACCAATGAACGTATTGTTCCTGTTGGGAGATTAGATTATAATACAACAGGTACATTATTATTAACTAATGATTTAGAACTAGTTAATAAGCTTACACACCCAAAATATGAAATACCAAGGATGTATCGTGCAAGAATAGATTCTCCTTTAAATAAAAGAGCATTTGACAAATTAAACTCTGAAAAAGGAGTTTTGGTAAATGACAAATTATCATTTCAAAATGTATTACAAGTTGATACAAAAAGTTATTTAATAGAACTACACGTCGGATCATATCATCATATTAAAGAATTATTTAAAGCAGTAAAACACGAGGTGATAAATTTAAAAAGAGTAAGTTATGCTAATTTAAACGTAGAAAAACTGCCTTTAGGTGCTTATAGAAAATTAACATTAAAAGAGATTAAAGATTTAAAATTAATCATTGCAAATGCTGAAAAACAATTAGAAAAGAAAAAATAAATGTATATATCATTATTTTTTACAGCAACTTTTTCTTTTTTTATATTAATAGTGCTTATTTCATATAAATTTAAAGAAATTTTATTAAATCATGCTAGTAAAATATTAATTGGCATTTTTATGCTTGCGTATTTTTCTATATTAAGGTGAGTTCCTAATATAAAAGATTTTATCAATAATGAAAATCCAAGTAGCATAAGTATTAGTAGGACGTTTTTATTAGATTTATGTCCAGCTATGTTTGTTGCTTTATCCTTGGTTTTAGTTTTTGATTTCAAAAATAAATTATTACCTTATTTCTCTGTTGCAGCTTTTATTTGTGGTTTTATTACATATATTTTTGTTCCTATTACAGAAAGTTATGTTGTTAAGGATTCATCTTCCTTATTAGATTATAAATACTTATTCATTGGCACTGATGCTAATAAAATGTATTTTATGATGCATTATCAATTAATGTTATTTGGTTTTATTTATTTTATATTGACTCCAAAATTTAAATTAATAACTTTATTTAATATATCAACCGGATTATTTATTTATATGTTATATGTTATATTTATTTCTAGATTATATAATGTAACTCAAAATGCTACAGGTTTAGTTGAATTTGACTGATCTGAATACGGTGAATATTCTGTTTTAGGGTCTAAATTCGGTAATAATATTTGACTAAATTCATTTATTTATATAATAGTATTTTCAATATTATGTTTATTGATTAGAATATCTATTTATCCAATTATTTTTACTAAAAAATCTATTTTACTTAAAAAAGAATTAAAAAAAATATAAATTAAAATAGCTTAAAGAGCTATTTTTTTGCTCTTTTAAAAATATAAAAAAGCAACCGAAATGTATTCGTTTACTTAAGTTAAATAATTAATTATTATTTAATACTTCACTTTTTTAATTTAAATTACTATTTTTGTTATATTCAAGTAATTCTTTGTGATAGTTTAATATTTCATCTTCAGTTTCTAATAATTCTTTTTAATTTCTTTTAATTTAGGGATTATATGTGCTTCTAATTCGCTAATTGGTGCAAGAGAGTTTGCTGGTCTAACCAATATTATTAAAAAAATAATCTCTATATTTTTTATCAAAAAATAAGATTTTAATAACTTCTTTATTTGAATCTTTATTATTAGTTCCTAAACCAAAAGTTTTAATTTTATTTTTTTCTTCATTTTTTATATAAAAATTACTTATTAAAAAAATGTTATTTTCTTTTAAAATTTTTTCAATCTTTATACCTTTTAAAAAAATGTTTTTAAATTCTTTTTTAAAAAATGTATGAAGCTCACTATCGCTTTTAAGGTATTTTGTTGTTTCGTAAAAATTACTATAATAATTAGCCTTACTATAAATTTCACTTAGTTTTGAATACTTATATATATTTTCAAATTCTTCAATATTTTTTATAACTATATATTCATCATTATAAAATTTACTGTTATGATTAGGAAGTGAATCTAAATATTCGACTATGTTACTTGAATATGGTTTATTTAAATTATCAATTTTTTGTCTTTTAATTAAATCACGTATTTCATTTACTTTTGAGTCATCAATTTTGGATTCTTTTGTTTTATTGATAGTTTCTCCACTGTCGCCTTTGTTTTTTTATAACATTACAAGAAGAAGATAAAAAAGTTATACTAGTAAAAAACCAAAGGAAATTAATTTCTTTTTATTCATTATTACCTCTTATTAAATAAGATAAAGTTATTTTATTTTTAGTTAATAAAACTATTGTTAAAATTATTAACTACATTATAATTAGCATTTTCATCAAAAACATCAGGAAAATTTTATAAGATTTTAACTTCAATAGATTTTTTGAATATTATTATCTTTTTTGGAATTGATATTTGAGCTAATGAAAAAACTTGGCAAAAATAATGTATTCATTAGTGTAAATAATAAATTAATTTTTTTCTTTTCATATTTATCTCCTTAATTTAATTTTATTATTATTATTTTAATTAAAATATTAAGATAAATAAATATGTGAAAAAAGTATGAAAAATAAGCCCAAGATTTTAGCTATAAAATTATATAACCTATAATTTGTTATAATTTTATAGCTAAAAAAGTACAAATATTTATTTTTAATAATTTTTTAATAATATGTAAACAAAAACTTATATAAGTCTAATATAAAAATAAACCACTTTGAAAACTACAAAGTGGTTTTTAAATATTAATTTTTTAAAAGTTTATCATAATAAGCATTAATTAATGCTTGTGTAGTTTGATCTACAGGAGAAATAGCAACATGTTTTACATTATATGTTATTTCTTTTCATTCTTTGAAATAAGTACCTTCTGGATTATTTGAGTCATATTTATGACCGATTGTATATTTATCTTTTATAGAAAATAAATTTCTTTGATAGTTAACTAAATAATCATTAAAATATTGATCAGCTTTTTCATCAAGTGGATCATTGAATGCATGATTATAGGCATAATCAAATACTAAATTAAATGCTGGTGTATATCTAACATAGTCAAAGTTTAAATATGATCCATATGCTGAATAAACCTCAGAAGTATAACCTTCTGTATCATTATTTTTTGAAACTATGTTATCAACATTATCTTGATTTCATTTATCTTTTGATTTGTCTAGTCCACCCATATAAGATTCTTTTGCAGAAGTTATAACTTGTTCAACAACTTCATCACTAGCATCATTTGTAATAACTAATCCATCAATTAATAAAATATTAACGCTTGGTCTAATAAATTTAACTGTTCCATCTGGAACTTTTGATCCTTCAACATTATCTCTAGAAATTAATGCATCTAAAGCATCTCCATTATAAATAATACCTACATTTGTGTTTTTAGTAGGATCAATTAAAGTGTTTAATAAATCCTGTCCATTTCCTGAAGTTCTAACGTGTTTTGTATTTGTAATATCAAAACTAGTCCCTCTTTTAAATAAATCAACAAATTGTTGTATAAGTCTTTCATATAGAGGTTTTGTATCATCCTTATCACTTCTAGCTTCACCTGTAGGTTGACTTTCTATTTCATTTGTTTCAGAATTTAATGTGTAAGATGAACCATAAATCATATTATCTCTTACAGCGTCTGTATATTCAAAATATTCTAAACCTTGATTTTTTATTATTTGTAACGCATCAAGCATTGAAATTGTTTCATCTTTGCTTTTAGAAAATGCTTCATATAGAGCTTTATTTACATTAGTTTCAATTTCTTTATGCATTGCATCAAAAAACGGTCTTACAGCATTTGAATAATTTTCATTTTGAACACTTTGTTCTAATGTTTCATCAAAACTTTCATTTGAATTATAATCGTACTTATAGGTTTTTGCATATTTTTCTAATTTAAGTGGATTATATGCTATAACCATGTCTTGTTGGAAATAAGGGATAAAGTATTCATATAAATGTTTTTGTACTGTAATGATTTTACCGTTTTCATCTTTTAAAGGGTTTCCATTTTCATCATATTCAGGAGAATCCTTTAAATAATTATCATAAGATTTTAGGTGATTAAAAACAGTTGGTGTTAAAAGATTTTGTAAATTTTCTTCTGTTGTTAAAGAAGTGTTTCAATTTTCACCAAACATATTTTTAAAGTCTTTTTGGGTAAATTTTCTTAATCTACTTCCAAAACCATCTCCGCCTTTAACAAGTCTAGCAGCTTGCGCATCACTACCTATTCCTGCAACAGACTTATGTGTAAGAATAGCTCTAGTAAATTCATTAATAGTTCCGAATTCCTTATATTCAAAGTCTTGGTTTAATCTTTCTTGAATTTTAGGGTCAATATAAGATTGATAGTTGAAGAAAACAGGTTTAAATTTATTTGTAGTTTTATAAACTATTAAGCCAGCAACAGAAGCAATTGCTGCAACAGACACTACAGGAACTGCTACTGTTTTTATAAATTTATTAAATTTACTCATTTTCCCCTCTTATAGTGCTTTTATTAACATTTTTTTCTTCAAACAATGTTAATACTTGATTTTGATCTTGAATTATTTTTTTATTTTTAATTTTCTTAGCTGTTATAGATTTAAAAGTTATATAAGCAATGTTTCCTATTAATACAAAAACTAGTATTCCTGCACCAACAACTAAACCTCAACCTTTAAATTGTCCTTCATATAATTTTGTCCCTAGAGTTGAAGTATTTGAAACAGTTCTAAGAATAATGAAATCATCAAAACTTAAAAAAGCTGCTACTAAACCTGCAAAAATAATTGAAGGCAACATATAAATGAAATAAGTCTTAAATCAAGATCTTACTTTACCATATCCTAAATCTTGAGCTGCTTCAAATTGATTGCCATTGAATTTTTCACTTCTTGGTAACATTATTGTTATACCATAAGGAAGAGCCATGATGGTTTGTCCTACTATACCTCTTCAAATTCCCTCACTATAAGATCCTAAAACACCGAAAAGAATTCCAAAAACTAATACTAAACCAATTGCAGTAATATTATCTGGATTAATTAAAGGAATGTTATTAATAGACATAATAGCTTGATTAAGTTTTTTATTTCTTTGTCTTCACATACCAAAAACTGTAATTAAACTTATTGTGATAACTATAACACTAACTGATCCGGCTATTATTAATGAGTTAACTAATGCATTTAGTCTGCCTTCTTCAAAAAAGGTACTTCAATGTTCAAATGTTTTTCCGTTTCATGTTGTAGATATAAAACCTTTATCAGTTGGTTTATTAAAAGAATAAACAACAACAAAAAATAATGGGATATAAACACAAGCTAAAATTAAGTGAATGTAAATTGAACTAAATCATTTTCTAAATTTACTCATAATTACCACCTCTTTTTAGTTTGATTATTAATTTTGGAACAAAATTTATAATTGCGTATGAACCTATAAATACGGCTGATACAACTAAAACTAAAGTAGTTCCTATTGCTATTTCTGCTTTATTAGCAGGGTTTGTATATTTATTAATTAATTCACCGATAGTTTGTAATTGACTACCATCTGGTAATAATTTTTCACTGATAACAAATGTTGTAGCACTTGATAAGAAGATTAACCCTAAACCACTTAAAATAGCCTTAGAACAATAAGGTAATATAACTTTAAAAAATGTTTTAGTGTGGTTATATCCTAAATCACTTGAAGCTTCTAAAATGTTATTTGGCATATCTTTAATAACAGAATATAAAGGCATAATCATATAAGGTAAATTTAAATAAGTTAAACCTAAAACCATAAATCAAATAGCGTTTAGATCATTTTCTGTTGGTGCTATTGTTAAGAAAAATCCCTTTATTGCATAAATTTTAGCAATTGTAAAAATTACCATTGGACTTAATATTAAGCTTAATGCGTAAATTTGAACCACTTTGTTTTTAGTTCTTGCAATAAAGTAAGAGTAAGGGAAAGCAATGAAAAGTGAAATAATTGCTGAAAGAACTCCAATTAATAAACTTCTTCCAATTTTATCTCATGTTTTTGTATCTCTTACTAAAATTGTAGGATCAATACCATTGTCTCCTGTGTGAACAAAGGCATTTATAATTATTAAAATTATAGGGATAAAAACTAATAAGATAGCAATTAATAAATAAGGAAGTACTAATAAACTTCTTTTATTTAAATTATGCTTAAATCTAGTTTTTGAATTCATTAGTTGAATAATCTCACTTGCTATCTTTTTCCATTAAGTGAACAGAATCAATTGTTCAACTAATTTGTACAGTTTCCCCTAATTCGAATTTTTTAGATGTTTCAACATAAATAGTATCATTATTATTTAAAATAATTTTTAAGTAGTAATAACTACCACGGTAAGCAATATCTACTACATTACCTTTTAATCTATTTGTAGCTTTTGAAGTAGAATCTGCATCAGAAATGATATCTATATCTTCTGGTCTAATTAAAACGTCAACTTCTTGTTTATCTTTAAAATCGTCTTCATTGTGTATAGTTTTAAATTTATTTCCTAAAAAACTTACAGTAGCATCTTCAGAATGGAAAATACCATTATAAATATTTGAATCACCGACAAATGAAGCAACTCATTTGTTTACTGGATAGTCATATATAGCTTTAGGTGTATCGTATTGTTCAATTTTTCCACCTCTCATAACAGCTACTTTATCTGAAAGTTCAAGAGCTTCATCTTGGTCGTGAGTAACAAAAATAAATGTTAAACCTAATTTCTTTTGAACGGTTCTTAATAAAACTTGCATTTTTTGTCTAATTTTAGCATCTAGAGCACTTAATGGTTCATCAAGTAGTAAAATTGATGGTTCGATAATTAAACTTCTTGCTAAGGCAACACGTTGTTTCATACCGCCACTTAGCTCAGAAATAGCTCTTTTTTCATTGCCTTCTAAACCAACTAATTTAACAATTTCTGAAACCTCTCTATTAATTTCTTCTTTTGTTAATCTACGTTTTAAATATCTATTTTCAAAACTTTCGGTTTGTTGTTGCACATAGTTTTCTCAATATGAATAGTTAAAATCAGATTTATCTAATCATTTTTGAATTCTTCTATATGAAAAAGTATTTTCTTTTAGTTTTGACATATCTTCTTCATATTTAGCCTGTAATTTTTGCAAATTAGCTATTTTAGATTGAGCTATCTTTGATCATTCAGCTTGTTTTACTTTTAATAATTTTTCATATTTTTCATTTACAGTTTCTCTTGGTATTCTTTTAAGAGGCATCGCAAATTTAATATTTCCTTCAACATTTAAATGAGGAAATAAAGCGTAATCTTGAAAAATAGTTGACAAATCACGTTTATGTGGTGGAAGATCTTTAATATCTAAACCTTCAAATAAAATTTCACCACGAGTTGGTTTTTCAAAACCGGCTATAAGTCTTAAAATTGTAGTTTTACCACTTCCTGATGGACCTAGCAATGTAACAAAATCACCTTTGTTAATTTTTAAGTCTACATTGTCTAAAACTATTTTATTGTCAAATTCTTTAACAATTTCTTTAAGTTCAATAATATGTTGTTCCTTGTTTTTAACAGAACTCATTTTTCTCCTTGTTAGTATTTAATTAATGTACTTATATAAATACAAAAATAGAAAATAAAATTGGAAGTTATAATCCAACCAAATGGTTATTAATTAATTTTTATTATTATTTTTTAAAAAAAGGTAAGGAGGAATTGTCGAATAAATATTTTGTATATTCGATAACATAAAAAGGTAATGATGGGTTAACATCATCATTAAAATTTAAAAGTACGAATTTTGACTTAAAGTCATCCATTTTTAAATTTTCTATTTTCATATTTCAACAATTTTATACAATATATTTAATATTGTAAAAAAATAAAAAAATATTTTTGTAAATGAGGAAAAAACTATGAAAAAAATTGATTCATATGATAAAGTTGACAAAAAGTATAAATTTGACTTAGATGATATTTTAAAAGATAAAACTATTGAAGAATTATTTAGCGAATATTTAGATTTATCAAAAGAGATGATAAGAATTAAAGATTCAAAATATAATGATATTGAAAGTTATATTTCAGCTTTAAAGTTTGAAGATGAAGTAGCAATTCTAACAAATAAAATTAGTAATTATTTAAGTAATAAAAGTAATATTAATTTAGTTGATCCTGAAATTAAAAAATTAGAAGCACAATCACAAAAAATATTTGAAGAATTTATAAATGAATTTGGTTCAGAAACAAACAGATTTTATGCTAATATTGAAAAAATAAAAAGTTGGATTGATGATCCTAGATTATCTGAATATAAAAATAGTTTAATCGAACTAATTAATAATAAAAAACATAAATTATCTAATGATGTAGAAGAATATATTATTAAAACAAGTGTTTCAACTCCTTCATTAGAAAATATATTTGATATACTAAGTGATTCTGAATTAGTCTATGAAAAAGTTAAATTAGGCAAAAGAAAATTTATATTAGATTCAGTGAGTTATTCAAAATTAATAAAAAACAAAAATAAAGATATAAGAAAACAAGCTGTTGATAATTTTAGAAAGGCAAAACTAGTTCACAAAGAGTCATTCACTAATTTATTATACGATCATTTAAAAATGATAACTGTCGAAGCAAAAACAAGAAATTATAAAAATTCAATTGAAATGCTATGTTATTCTGATAAAGTTGAAAATACAATTTTAGAAAAATTATTTGAAAATGTTAAGAAAATAAAAAGCGATATTTATGAATATAATAAAAGTCACAAAAAATTTTATGAATTAAAATTTAAAGATAAATATGATTCAAAATATGATTTTGCAAGAGAATTGATAAAAGTTAAAAATAATTATTCAATTGAAGAAATACAAAAAATAATTCTAGAAGCATTTAAACCATATGGTGATGAATACTATAACACTATAAAAAAGGCTTTTAATGAAAATTGAATAGACTATATGAGCGTTAATAATAAAATATCAGGAGCATATTCTATTGGAGAATCATACGGAGTAGATAAAAAATATATTTTAATGAATTATGATGGAGAGTTTGAATCATTAGAAACATTAGCTCATGAATTAGGACATTCAATGCATTCTTATTTTTCAGATAAAAATAATAGTTATGTTAATTCTATGTACACAATATTTTTGGCAGAAATAGCTTCTACTTTTAATGAATTAATATTATATGATTATTTATTAAATAATTCAAGAACTGATGAAGAGAAATTTTATTTAACTTCAAAAATAATAGATAATTTTATTGGCACAGTTTATAAACAAACTATGTGAGCTGAATATGAATACAATTTATATGATAAAATTGAAAAAAATGAAATAAGTCCAAGTTATAGTGAATTTGCTAAAACTTATTATGAAGTTACAAAAAAATACATTAAAAAAAGCTTAAAGTATAATGAACAAAATAATATAGCAGCAGTTACTGTACCTCATTTTTATTATGGTTTTTACGTATACAAGTATGCTATAGGTCTTTTAGTATCAAACTTCTTTTTTAAAAAATATAAAGAAAATAAGAATTTTTTAAAAATTTATATTAAAGAATTTTTAAGTTCTGGTTCTAGATATTCAACTTTAGAAACTTTAAAAAGATTAGAAGTAGATTTACTAAGTGAAGATTTTTACAACGAGGCAACAGCTTATTTTAAAACACTTGTAGATCAATATTCTACTTTAGGTAATAAAATTTTTAAACAAAAGAAAAATAAAATATAGTAGAACTATATTTTTTTATATAATATAAAATATTTATTTATGTACTAAAAGTACTAATTATGTAAGGAGGAAATATGATAAAAATGCTTAAAATTTTACCAGCTAGAATAAAAACGATTTTTATTGTTGGTGCTTTTTTAGTTTTAATTTACGTTTTATCAAATATATTTTTGCCTAACTTAATTGGTTCATATATTAAATTAATGATAAGTAAAAAAGGAGAACCTTTTACTATATCATTTTTTAATAATTTGATTGCACCTCAAAGTTGGCAAAATGTACCATATGATACTGCGTTTAAATGGTTAACAGTTGCAATTGTTGTCCAAACTTTAGTTACAGCTCTTTTAGCTTTATTATCGACAATTGTTATTATTTATGCGTCAGAGGAAAGTAGCTATTTTTATAGAGTTAAATTATTTAATAGTATACAAAAATTATCTTTAAAAAACATAGCTGATTTAAAATCCGAATCAATTATTACTAGAGTTTCAAATGATATTGCAATATTTTGAGAATTCTTAGTAAACGGTACAACTATTATGATTAAAGGTATTTTCTTAATAATGGGTGGTATTGTCTTTTCATTTTTAGTTGATTGAAAAATGGCTTTAACAATCGTAGCTATAATTCCAGTTGTAGCTATAATGGTAGTAATAATAGGAATTACAACAAGTCCATTATTAAAGAAAACTCAAAAAGTTGTTGAAGAAGTAACAAAAACAATTGGTGAAAATATTTCTGGTATAAGACTTATAAAAACTTATAACTTAGAAGAAAAAAGAATGAATAAGATTACTGAAATAAATAGCAGATGACATAAAATTCAATATAAACAAGCAATGATTTTTAATGTTGCGTTTCCTATTTTTTTCATGGTATTAAATTTATTAATGATTGGAATTTTTTCAATAGCAGCAAATAATGCTAACTTTTTAAAATCTAATGGATTGCAAAATGATGCAGCCGAATTAGAAAAATATAAAATTTTAATTGCTAATATAAATATTTTTGTTGATTATTTATTTTTAATGGCTGGTGGAATAATATTGATGCTTATGTTTTTAGGCTCATTCTTTAAAGCAAGAGTTGCTTCTTTAAGAATTATTGAAATTATCGAATACAAAGTAGATGATCTTTATGTAAAAGAAGGCAAAATACTTCAAAATTATGATATTGAAGTTAATAAATTAAGCTTTAAATACTATGAAACAGCTCCGAACTATTCTTTATTAGATGTTAATTTTAAAATTCCTTTTGGAAAAACACTAGGAATAATAGGTCCTACAGGATCTGGTAAAAGTACATTAGTTAACTTATTGATGAACAATTATATTTATAGTGAAGGTTCAATAAAAGTCGGTGGAGAAGAATTAAGAGAAATTAACACTAAGAATTTACATGATTCATTAGGAATAATTTATCAAGATGCTTTATTATATTCTGGAACAATTAAGTCAAATCTTTTATTTGCAAAAGAAAATGCAACAGAAGAAGAAATAAAAGAAGCCTTAGAAAATGCTTGTGCTAGCGAATTTATTTCTAAATTTGAAGATGGCATTAATCATCCTGTTTCTCAAGGCGGCCGTAATCTTTCTGGTGGACAAAAGCAAAGAATTAGTATTGCAAGAACACTTTTAAGAAAACCAAAAGTTTTAATTTTGGATGATTCAACAAGTGCTTTAGATAATATTACAACAAAAAAAGTTATTGATAATATCAGAAATAAATATGACTGCACAACAATTATAGTAAGTCAAAAAATTGGTGCTATTAAAAATGCTGATAATATACTTGTTTTATCAAACAACGGTTTTGTTTTAGATCAAGGTACACATAATAAATTATTAGAAACTTGTGATTTTTATAAACAAATATATGAAACACAATTAGAACAATAATAAAGGAGGATGCATGAAAAAAGAAAACAAAAAAGTAGAACGTAAAGCATCAACCTTTGGATTGATAAGAGAAACATTTAGATTAATGGGTTCAAAGTCAGGAATATTAAAATGAGGTATTTTTATTTCATTTCTACAGTCATTATTTTACACAACAGGTACAGCTATGACTGGTATAATAGTCGAAAAATATCTTTCAGATCCTAATAAATTTGATTTATTTTATTTTGTTTTATTATGTTCTTTAATGGGCGCTGCATTTTTGATTTACGGAGTTTTAAGAATAGTACAAGGTAAATTATTTATAACAAGTGCATATAATGTAGCTTCAAGAATGCGCGAAATCGCTTCACAAAAATTACTATTAATGCCTATTTCATATCATGATAAGCAAAAAGCTGGTGATCATATATCAACTTTAACTAATGATATAAATAGTTCAAGTATGTCATTAGTTCAACTACTTAATGAGTCTTTTGGTAACTTTTTCAATGTTTTTATAGCAATAGCTTATATGTTCTTTTATAGTGTTACATTAAGCTCTATTGTTGTTCCAATTAGTTTTATTTTTATTGGAATAAGTTGAATTTTAATAGCTAATGCTAAAAAACCTTATATAAAGGTTACAAATACATTTGGTGAACTAAATGCTTTTGTTGAAGAGATGTTAAAAAATACAAAAATAACTCAAACTTTTGATCAACAAGAAAAAGCTGATAAAGATTTAGAAACAATTGCAAGAAAAATTAAAAAACATTCTTTCTTTGGTGATTTATATGTTAAATTTTTTGACCCTTGATTTGCTGTATTTGGTAATTTTCTAGTTTTAATTATTTTATCTTTAACATTATATTTCTTAGATAATGAAATAAACTTAATAGGTATTTTTAAAATAGAAAATACAGGAGATACAATAGGTTTAAGACCTGGAGCTGGTTTTATTGTTGGATATATTAATTTATTGTTTAATTACACAACTACAGTTCAAGTTTTCTTCAATGTTATATTCTCAATTCAAGTTGGTGTTGCTTCAACTCAAAGAATATTTAAACTTTTAGACTTAGAAGTTCCTTCACCAATCAAAAATCCAATATATTTACAACCTAATATGCGTGGATATATTCAATTTGAAAATGTTTATTTTAAATATGATAAAAATTCTGAAAAATATCAATTAAAAAACGCTAGTTTTTATGCTAAACCCGGACAAACAATTGCTATTGTAGGTCCTACTGGAGCAGGCAAAACTACAATAATAAACTTATTAAGTAAGTTTTATGATTACGATGAAGGCTCTATAAAAATAGACGGAATAGAATTAAGAAGTATTCCTAAGGAAAATTTACGTGATTATATGGCTGTTGTTTTACAGGATTCATTCTTATTTAACGATACAATTATAGACAATTTAAAAGTTTCAAACCCATATGCTAATAAATCAGACATAATAGAAGCTGCTAATATAACTAATGCTCATAGTTTTATTTTAAAGAACGAAAATGGTTATGAAACAATGATAGAAAACAATGGCTCAAATCTTTCACAAGGTGAAAAACAACTTCTTTCAATTACTAGAGCTATATTAGGCGAAAAGAAAATGTTGATTCTTGATGAAGCCACAAGTAATGTTGACTCAAATACTGAAAAAATTATTCAAACTGCTTTAAATAAACATATTTTAAAAGGCAAAACAAGCTTTGTTATAGCACATAGATTAAGTACTATAAGAAACGCTGATTTAATTTTAGTAGTAAATGATGGTGAAATTATAGAAAAAGGTAGCCACGATGAGTTAATGGAAAGAAAAGGATATTACTGAAATCTACATCAATCACAATTTGATTCATTAGAACAATAATTATTTAATACTCTTATAAATAAGTATCTAAATTTCAATTAATATATTAATAAGTGACCAAATATATTTTGGTTACTTATTTTAAAAAAATATCATTAAAAACACTAATGCAATAAACGAAAATCTTATTTAATTAAAGTTTTATACTAAATTAATATTAGTGTTTTTTGTTTAAAAAAGTTTACTTATAAAAAAATAGTTTATTATTATTTTATACAAATTTAATTATTTTTTTAGATTAACAACTGTAAATATTTCTAGCTCTTTAACAGCTTCTATTTCTACAGGGAATAATTTTAAACAGCAAGATATTATTAATTTATTTAAGAATCATTATAAATAAAAAAATATTTATGAAATGTTTGAATATTCTATTTTTAATTAAATTTATGAAATTTAAAAAGAGTTAATGACTCAATAAAAGACACAATATATAAGAAATGCAAGATTTTCTATTTTAGAAAACAATTTAGGATAACATGAATACATTACAAATTTTACAAATAATATTAATTTCAATTTTGTTGTTTTTAGTAATTTCCAATACTATATATTTATTATTACCAAAAAATAGATGATATATTTATGCTTTTACGAATTCTAAAAAATACGTCATAAAGCACAAGTTTAAAGTTAAAGAAGAATTAATTTTACATTATAAAAAAGCATCTTTAAATTTTATTATTTTTTCATTTTCAATTTTAATTTTTAATATATTTGCATCAATTTTTTTATTTACCCTATTACTTTTAAATAAAGAGGACTGAATTATATTTATATCTCTTCCAATTTTTTTGTATATTTTAGTAGCAATTTTTATAATATTTATATTTAATATTAAATGATTTGTTGGTATTAAAAAATGATATAAATGAAATAAAAATTTAAATGATAATAGTTTAATAGAAAAAACTATTGACATAAATTCAACTGAAAAACAATTAGATGTTTCCATTAATAAATACAACTTTGTTTTATCTAAAAGTCAAAATAAATTTATTAATTCGGATATGCTTTATTTTAGTAATATTTACAATAAAAAATTTGCAAAACAACCTTTGGAAAAACAAAAAATAATAGTTTATATGATTTTAGCAATAAACTGTGAAAATACTTTATTATTAGAAGATAGAAGTAAATTAAATATAAATATGTTTAAAAATGTTTGTTTAAAATATAAAATAATATAACTTTATATAAATTGAGAATAAAAAATAACCAAATGCCAATTATAGGAAAACTTTTGGATTTTCACTAAGCTGTTTTGGTTATTTTTATTTAAATTTCTCAATGTAATTAAATTTACTAAAAATTTGCTATTTTACCATTGTAAAAAATTATAATAAATCATAAAGATCATTAATTGACTTGCTTTTTATTTTATCATGTATTGAAAGTTCATTAGGATCAGTGTTAGAAAGTTTGTTATCTAATTCTTTTATTGTGCTTGAACCAGCTATATGAATTAATTCATTTTTAACATCGACTAAAGCAATAGCAAGAGTTAAATTTATTTTAGAATTTTTATTTTGTTGAATGTACTTTTTATATTCTTTTCAAAGCAATAATGTTTTATTTTCATCTATATCATTATTGTAAGTTTTAATTTCTAAATAAATAAAATGATTATTATGTTTTATTAAAAAATCTGGATAACTATTTGCTATTTCATAACCGTTTATAGATTTAAAAAAGTATTCAAAATTAACACCATTATAAGTAGGATTTTTAGTTCATATTTTTATATTATTTTTCTCTTTATCCATTTTTCTAATTAAATAATTCAAGTTTTTAACAAATTCTTTTTCAGCTTCAGAATCTGTGTTTAAAATAGGCATTTCATTATTAAATTCTCTATATGCAAATTTTTGATTTGTATTAGTAGTTAGATTTTCAGTTATTTTTTCAATTAAATATTCTGGCAAATGTTTTTCAAATTCTAATCTATATTCAATTTCGTTTTGATCTAATTGATTTTGTATATTTTTATTATATTTTTCTTTAAAATAATTAAATTTATTCTTTATAATGATGAATCAAAATAAAGTATTATCTATTTTATTTTTTAGATTCAAATTATAAAAGTCATTTAATTTATTTTTAATATTTTTTGTTAAAAATTTCTCATTTAATTTTAATTGTTTAATGTTATAAAGCTCAATTTGAATTTTATTTAACAATTTAATATCTATGAATTCTTTATTACCATAATATTTTTTATCAGCTACTATAAAATTATTTTTGCTAAATTCATAATTTATTTCATCCATTTTCATTTCAAAATAATTTAGATTATAGTTATCAATTTCGTCTAAAATATCTTTTTCATAGGTTTCAATGTTGAAAACAGAGTTAGATTTTACGTTTTTTAATGAACCATAAACAAACTTTTCATTTTTAAAATCATCTTTTAAAAACAATGTTTTTTGATCGTTTATTTCCCTATCTACATTACTGTAAATAAAATATTTATTTGCAATTGAATTGTGCATGAAATTAAAGCTTGGATTAGGGTTTCTTTTTATTCTACCTATAGTCTGTATGCTTAAGTTTTTTGAAGAAACATTTCTTAATTTAACAAGCATACAAGCTCTAGGTATATTTCATCCAGTAGCTGGACCTACTTTAAAAATAATTACATCTATAGCTGAATTATTTTTTGATATATCTCTAAGAGAATAATTTTCTTTCATTCTTAAATTTGATTCTTTATCATTTTGATCAAAATATTTAACTCAGGATAAATTATGTTCGTTCAACTTTTTAATTATTAATTCTAATGTTTCTTTAAACTTAGCTTCTTTTTCAATATCTTTGCTAGTATTATCAATTTGAATCAACATAGCGACATCTATACCAACTAAACCAGGTTCTTTTTCACTATTGTTATATTCTTCTTTTATTTTCTTGAATTTTAAACAAGCTTGTTCTAAAATGGCTTCATTATCAATATTATCAATTTCATTGTTATCGTTTATGCCTTCATTAAAGACTTTTTCGCTTTTTAAAAGTTTTATATTATCATTAGCCAATTCTTTTTCACTAAGTTCTATAAGATCAATACTGTTATCGTTAGGTGTGGCTGTCATTTTTACAATAAAGTGAGCATTTTTTTGCATATTTTCTTCAAAACTAATTTCTTCTTTATAAGTTTTCTTATTAGTATCAGCGCCTATATGCGCTTCATCTCTTATATAAATTAACTTATAATCATTTAATCTAATTTCACCTAAAAAAGCTTCAATTGTACCTTGTTCTCTTAAAATTGAATTGTTTCTAAATGAAGCTCCACCCATTATATACACATTATTTGGTTTAGCAAAAAATTGATAATTTTTTTCAACTTTAGAATTTTTATTAATATTTGAAGGACTTTCAATTCTTGTTATTTTTAAATCATTATTTGATAGATATTGTTTGTATTCATTAAAGTTTTCTTCCATTTGTTTTGGCAATTCCGCGCTTGATAATGTAACAATTACAAAAACTAAATTATCGTTAAAGTTTAGTTTGTTTCATTCGATTAATTTATCAATATAGTTAATCATCATAAATGTTTTGCCAGAGCCAGTTGGGGCTTTAAAATAAACTGAACTAATTTTATTAGTTTCTATACTTTCAATAGTTTTATTTAATAAACTATTTACAACTCTTTCTTGTGAATTAGTTAGATTCATTATTTTCCTTTTCTAAAGGTTTTAATGATGATAAGTCATTTAGCAAATTAATATATTCTTGTTCATTATTTTGATCTATTGAAGTTATTCCAAATTCTTTTAATACATTTATTAATTTATTTGTTAATTCTTTTACATTTATGTCTAAATTATTAGGACTTACGTCAAAATATTCTAATTTAAAAACATTTAAATTAGATTTATATGGTTCGTTTTTGTTAGTTCATTCAAAAGCTTCACCTTTTGTTCCGATTCCATGATTTATTCTATATAATCTTTCATAATTTACATCTATACCTATGTTGTTTTCATTATTTGTTACTAATGTAAATGTTCTATTTCCGCCATCTTCACGGTTTAATTCTAGAACAGCATGAGCTGTTGTTCCGGAACCTGCAAAGAAGTCAAGCACTCTAGCGTTTTTGTTATTTTTAAAATTAATAATTATTTTTAACAATTCAATAGGTTTTGGAAAGGCAAAATCTTTATTTTCTAAAACATTGATTAGCATTCTTTTTCCGGAACTAGTTGTTATATTTCCTTCATTAATTAAATTATTAAAATTATTGCCTTCTTCTCTTGGTATTATTTCTAATTTTTTATTATCAATCTTTACTTTTTCATATGATTTTCTATATGCTTTTCAATATTCATTGCCATCTTTATCTTTTTTCTTAATTATTTCTATAAACCCATTTTTATTAGCAAAATCAAAAGTATTTTTTCCTAATGTATATGAATAAGATCGAGGTTTAATTATATTTCTATAATTTTTAAAAAATGTCCCATCAGGTGCTTCTATTTCATAATCTAATGACTCGCTATATTTAAAAGAACTTTTTGAAGACACATGATCTAAATCTATTAAATTGTATTTACCTCTTTCTTTAAAATATTCATCTATATATTTATAATTTTCTGAAATTATTTCTTGTCTAGAAAATATAACTTTTTCTTTATTTTTTGAATAGCAAAGAATAAATTCAGTTTCAATATCAATTCCATTTTTATCTGAGCCACCTCCAGTATTTTTATTTCTTCATATAAAATTACAAACAAAATTCTCCTCACCAAAAATTTCGTCCATTAACACTTTTAAATAGGCTTGTTCGGTATCATCGATTGAAACAAAAATAACTCCATCATCTTTGAGAAGTTCTTTAGCTAATTTCAATCTTTCATTCATTAAATTTAATCAACCATTACGTGAATATTTATCACGATATACAAATTTATTCGCTTTTATTTCTTCATTGTTATCTGAAACTGCATTTCCATCATTTTTAGTAGCTTCAGTGTTATAAGGAGGGTCAATATAAATTAAATCATATTTATATGAGAGCCCTGCTCTCTCTCCCTCTCTCCCTCTCTCTCTCTCTCTCTCTCGACTATTATTAAATTCTTTAAAGCGTCGTAGTTTTCTCCGATAATTAAAGTATTTTCCTTAGCTTTGTTTTCGTCTAAAACAAAGCTAAGCTCTTCATCTTTTTTAAGAATTGCAATTGTTCTAGAATTAGCTTCTGGAGCTGCATCAAATCTAAAACCTGTTTTAATTCTTTGTGCTATAAATTGAAAAACATATTCTAATTGTTTTTCTTCATCTTTAAATTTTTCTAAAATTTTTATAGCTAAATCTTTTTGATCTTGATTTAACTCTTTAGAAGAAATTTCTTCTATTCTTTCTTTAAAATTTTCAAATAATTTCATTTTTTCTCCTTATAACTTTACAATATTTATTTTACTAAAATCATTAGTATATTTTTAAAAATATAAAAAGTAAAAAAAATAAAAAACAGGCCTAAGCCTGTTGGTCATTTCCATGAAATGGTACGCCCGGGAGGATTCGAACCTCTGACCCAATGGTTAAAAGCCATTTGCTCTACCTGCTGAGCTACGGGCGCATATTTATGTTCTTATAAAGAACATATGGTACCCAGAACTGGACTTGAACCAGCACGAACTAACGTTCGAGGGATTTTAAGTCCCTTGCGTCTACCTATTCCGCCACCTGGGCATTTATAAAATGCTACTTTATTATATTATATTTATGATAAATACAAATAAAAAAATTATTTTTTTTAAATTTGTTAAATATAACAATATTATTATATATGTATTTTTTTATTTTTATATGTAAAAAAAGCATAAAAATATTTTCAATAAATTTTAATTTTTTTAAATAATAATTATTTTAGTATTTTCTAATTTAAAAATAAATTTATTATTTTGTTATAAAAAAATATTTATATATTAAAATATATATGTATCTAAATTGCTGTCAAGCACTTTTACTTGACATTGCAAAATTAAGACGCTTAAATTAATAAGGAGAATTATGGTTAAAATTAGACTAAAACGTTTAGGAAGCAAATTTAATGCTTGCTACAAAATTGTAGTTGCTGATGCTCGTGCACCTCGTGACGGTAGATTCATCGAAGCTATTGGTGAATACAACCCACATACAAAAGCTTTTAGAGTAGATGAAGCTGCAACACAACAATGAATTAAAGATGGTGCTCAAGTAACTCAAACTGTATATAACTTATTTAGAACACATGGTTTAAATAAAAAATTTGCTGAAGCTAAATCAAAAGAAAATAAATAATAAATGAAAATTAATTTTTTAACGCTTTTCCCAAATTATTATGAACCTTTTGTAAATGAGTCAATTATTTTTAAAGCTATCCAAAAAGAAATAATTGATATCAATGTTATTGACTTTAGAGATTTTAGTAAAGACAAACATAAAAAGGTTGATGATGAAATCTTTGGTGGCGGCCATGGTATGTTATTACAAATTGAACCAATAGATCTTGCACTAGAATCACTTAAAAATAGAGGTGGATATAAAATTTTAGTTTCTCCTCAAGGAAAAGTCTTTACTCAAGAAATAGCGAATAAATTATCAAAATATGATCAAATAACCTTTATTTCAGGAAGATATGAAGGATTTGATGAAAGAGTAGTTGATTTAGTGGACGAAGAATTATCTATTGGTGATTACGTTCTAACAGGAGGAGAATTACCTTCTATGGTTATGGCTGATTCTATTGTTAGACTAGTTAAAGGTGTAATAAGAGAAGAAAGTCATGAATTTGAATCATTTCAAGGTATAGGTCTTTTAGAACACCCTCAATACACACGCCCAAGAGATTATAAAGGAATGCTTGTGCCTGAAGTTTTACTTAATGGCAATCATGCTGAAATAGAAAAATGAAAGAAAGAAGCGCAATATAATAAAACGTTAAAAAATAGACCAGATATTATTTTAAAAATAAAAGAAAATTTAGAAAGGACTAAAAATGAGAAATAAATTAATCGAATTAGTAGAATCAAGTCAATTACGTACAGATTTCCCAGAATTCCGTGTTGGCGATAATGTTAAAGTTCACGTACGTATTCGTGAAGGTGAAAAAGAACGTATTCAAATTTTTGAAGGTTTAGTAATTAGCAAAAAAGAATCAGGTACAAGAGAAACATTTACAGTTAGAAAAGTTTCATTTGGTATAGGTGTTCACAGAACATTCCCATTAAACTCACCAATGATTGCACACATTGAAGTTGTTAGATCAAATAAAGTTAGAAGAGCAAAATTATACTACATGAAAAACCGTCAAGGTAAATCAGCACGTCTTAAAGAAATTAAAAGATAATATTAAAAATTTTAATTTAAAACTATTAAATTGAAATTTATGAAATAAAATAGTGACAAGAAGCTATTTTATTTTTTATTTTTATTAATTATCAGGATTTAAAATATAAAATAGAAAATAAAATAATATAACAATTAAATTTCTTAAACTTTAAATTTTCGTTATAAAAACAACCTATAAAATTATTTTAAAAAAACATATTTACCTATTAATAAGGTAAATATGTTTTTAATTATCTTCTATTGTATTATTTTCTTGCTCTAAAGCATTTAATGATTTATTAAATTTTCTATCTGTAAGTTTATTATATATTGTACCAGTATGTCTTCTAACAGTTTCAATTGCTTTTTGTGATTTAGCTATGCTATTATCAGCTTCATCTAATTTTGAATTTATTTCACTATGCTTTTTAACAATTGCATCAACTGCTTCTTTTATTAATTTTATATTATCTTTTAAATGAGCACTTGCAACTGTAATTTTACTATAGTTTATAAAAGTTAAAATTGTTGAAGGTCCTACTATTACAACATTATACTTATTATTTATTTCATAAATTTTTTCTGGATTAGAAAGCAATAATGCATAAACGCTTTCACTAGGAATATACATTAAAGCGTTATCGGTTGTTACACCTTTTATTATATATTTTTTAGAAATAGATTTTGCCATTGAAATAACATCATTAAACAACTCTTTTAAGTAATTTTCTTGCTCGTCTTTATTTTCAGAACTTATGTATTTAATATAATTTTCAAGCGGAAATTTAGAATCAATAGGAAGAAATAAACTTTTATCTTTTTCATAAATTCTAATTGCAAAATCTACAAGTGAATCATCGCCTGATAATTTAAATTGTTTTTCATAATTTCCATTTAATTGATCTTCTAAAATTTGATCTAAATGAAATTCTCCAAAGTTTCCTCTTGTTTTAACTCCAGACATAACTTTATTTAAATTACCAACGTCATCTTGTAATTTTTCAAGTTTTATAATGTCAGAGTCTAATTTTTGAATTTTTTCTCCAACATTTTTAAAATTATCATTTATTTGATTTGTAAGTTTTTCATTAAAGTAACTATCAACACCTGATTTAATATTGTTTAATCCTTCGTTGACCATTTTAGTTATATATTCATTTAATTTAATAAATTCTTCAGTCACTTTTTTATTGTTGTTTTCAACAATTTTTTCAAATAAATTATTATTATCTTTTTCTAAATTTTTTTGAAAATTGATAAAATTTTTTACTGCTTCTTCAAGTTTTATTTCAATGTTTTTTTGATAATCATTTATTTGCAATTGAAGTTTACTTTTAAGATCATTATAATAGTTATTGTTTTCTAAAATTTGTTTATTATTTTCCTTTAATAATTCTGTTTTTTCATTTGATATTCTATTTTCAATTTTATTAAATTCTTCTATTATAAATAATTTAATATTTTTTATAATTTCTTCATTAAAATTATCATTATTTTTTTCTAAATCAACTTTTTTAAAGGGTTTTTTGACAATAAATAAGATTGTAACAATAGTTAAAAAAGTTATCAAAATTATTATTAAAATTAAATTTATTATAAGTAAATTTAAATCCATATTCTCCTCCTAATATTAATTATATATAGAAGAATAGTTAATTATAAAAATTTAAAGATAAAAACTACTTTTTATAAAAAAATTAGAGTAAAATTAATTATCCGGAGGTATTATGTCAATACATATTAATGCAAAGAAAAACGATATAGCAAGAATAGTAATTCTTTCAGGTGACCCAAATAGAATGAAGTTTATGGCTTATAAATATTTAGATGATGTAAAGGAAGTTAGTAATTTAAGAAATGCATCATTTTACACAGGTTATTACAAGGGCAAAAAGATAACTTTTGGTTCACACGGCATGGGACAATATTCAACAGGAACATATGCAAATGAATTATATGTTGAATATGGTGTTGATGTAATTATTCGTTGCGGGTCAGCAAGTACTTATCGTAAGGAATGAAAATTATTAGATCTAGTTATTATAAATAGATCTTATAGTGATAATACAGCAATAAGTATGTTAAATAATAACGAACTTCAAAAAGTATACTATCCAGACAAAATCCTTACAGATGAACTAATAAATAGTGCTAAAAAACTTAATTTTGATTATAAAATAGGAAGTGTTCATTCTGCAGACGTCTTTTATAGTATAAGAAATATTGAGGATACAATTAAGGAAACCGCATCAGATGTTGTTGATGCAGAAAGTTATGCTTTATTTGCGGTTGCAAAAAGATATGGTAAAAAAGCTGCATCTATTTTACAAATTAGTGATATTTTGCCAAATATGGAATTTGTAGATTCTATAACAAGAGAACAAAAATTTAATAAATCATTTGAAACTGTTCTACAAATGATTAGTGATTATAAAGCATTATAATAATGCTTTTTTATAATCTATTTTTTAATAAAAGGAGAAATATGTTAATAGGAATTAGCGGAATGATAAGTAGTGGAAAAAGCACTTTAACTAAAAAATTGCATGAATATTTTAAATCTTCTTACATATTAGAAGAATTTGATGAAAATGATGAAGTATTTAATACTTTTTTGAAATGATTATACGAAAAAAAACCAAATTTGTCAATAGGTTTTCAATCATATGTTGTAGAAAATCATACAACTAAATTAAATGAACTTATAAACAAATTTAATGATGATAATAAGAGTTGAGAAAAAGATCATATTATTTTAGATCGTTTTAGTATAGAACACTATATTTTTGCTAATGTAAATTTAAAAGTAAAAGGTGAAAAATATTTAAAAGGATATGATGCATTATTCACAAAGTTAATCACAAAGAATGAAACTCCTGATTTAGCTATATTTTTAAATATGACTTATGATACTTTTGAAAAAAGACTATTTGAAAGAGGTCGTGAAGTAGAAATTAACAATTATGAAAATAATAAAGAATATTTTACAAAGTTATATGAAGCATATAAAGATCTTTTTATAAAACAAGCCGAAAAATATAATTTGATTTATGAAATAATTGAAACAGATAATTTAAGTGAAGATGAAGTTTTAAAAAAAGCCTTAGAAATAATAAATAATCATAAAAAAGTATTAAAAAGAGGAAAAAAATGATTATAGCTATAAGCGGAATGATAGGTGCAGGGAAAAGCACCTTAAGTAAAAAATTAGCTAGTAGTTTTAAAAATTCGATTGTATTAGAAGAATTTGGTGAAAATGATGAAATATTTAACACTTATTTAAAATGAATATATAAAAAAAAGCCTAATATTGATATTTCATTTCAAGCTTATATAATTGAATATTTATCAGATTTTTTTAAAAAGTCAAAAGAAAACTGATTATTAAAAAATGAAGGTAATAAAGGATTTATATTTTTAGATAGATTTAATCTGGAACATTATATTTTTGCTAAAGTTACTTTAAAAAAGAAGGAAAATAAATATTTTGAAGCATTTGAAGCATTATTCAATGAAATAATAGAATATGATGATATACCTGATATTGCTTATTTTTTGGACATAGATTGATTTAATTTTAAAAAAAGAATATTTAAAAGAGGTCGTGAAGTAGAAATAAAAAATTTTCAAGAAAATGAAACTTATTTTCAGGATTTATTGAATTGTTACAAGAGTGAATTTATTTTATTAATGAAAAAATATAATATAAATTACAAAATAATTAATACAAATAACCTAACTGATTTTGAGGTTTTTGAAATTGTAAAAAACGATATTAAAAATACAATTATTTAATAATTAAATTTATAATTTTATTATGAAAAATATAAAATTAATATTTATTGACTTAGATGGGACAACAATTGATTCCATTAAAAATGGTAAAAAAAGAATAAGTCTAAAAAACAGAAAACTTGTTGATGAAGCAAGACAAAAAGGAATTAAAGTTGTTGTTTCAACAGGAAGAAAACCTGACGGTCATACAAAAGTATTATTAAAAGATATAGGCTCAGAAAGTGATTTTTTAGCATGGAATGGATCATATGTTGTACAAAATGGCATAGTTATAAAAAATGAATCTATTAATAGTGATTTAGTAAAAAAAATTATAAAATTAGTTGAAAAAACAAATTTATCTTTTATTATAAATTCTGACATAAAAAATAATTGTTTTACTAATAATAAATTTTTAAAATTTATTTTAAGTTTTTCAAAAATAAAAGCAAAAAAATATTCAGAATTTATTTTTGAAAAACCAATTTCAAAAATGATGATTTGAGATTTTAGCCCTAGAAAGATTAAAAAATTTTATGAAAATATAAAAAATGAATTTTCAAATGATTTAGAAATAGTTTTCACAGGTAAAAGAAATAATATGATTGAAATTACTTCTAAAAATTGCACAAAAGGAGATTCAGAAATATTATTTTGTTCTAATTTAGGTATAAAACCCGAAGAATGTGCTCATATAGGTGATACTGAAAATGATATGAGTGGAAACAAATTAGGCGTATTAATTTCAATGAAAAACGGGTCAAAAAGATTTAAAAAGACTGCAGATGTAATTTCTAAATATAATTATAAAAATGCAGGCTTAGGAAAAACTATAAAAAAATATATTTTAAAATGTAAGTAAAATTACATTTTTTGTTTTATTTGCTAAAAATAAAGTTTTATAATAAGCAATAAAGTGAATTATATTAAAAAAATAAAGGACATAAAATGAAAAAAAATAACAAAAAAATTATATTTTCATTAATAAGTAGTGCATCAGTTGCTTCTTTAGCAATTAGTTGTTCTATAGATGACGAAAAACCAGTTGAAAAACCTTCTTTTCCAGAAAAAGATAAAAAACCTGAAAACCCTAATAATGAAGGCATTGAATTAAAACTATCAAGAGAAAACGAGAAAGCGTTTATTACAAATGGAATGGTCACAAGAGACTTTTCATTAACTTTAGATTACTCATCAAAAACTAAACCATTATTTTTTAATGAGTCTAGCGATGAAAAAATTGTTGATGCTATAATAGAATGAAACATTATTTTAAAAGATGAGAAAAAAACAAAACTTACAGTAAAAGGCGAATCAATAAAAGCTAAAACTAGTTTTGTTGAATCTTCTAAAGAATTGAAACTATTTTTATTTTCACCAGTTCCTGCAATAGGTAATGACGAAAATGGAAATCCAGTTGAAATTGAAAGTTATTCTATAAAAAATATTGAAATTAAAAAAGATGATTTAGTTGAAAAAATTAATCTAGATAAAGAACTTGTTTCAGAACAATCGTTAGATTATTCTTTTCCTAAAGTTAAAGATGTAATTAAAAAAGATAATAAATTTTACATTGAGTTTGATAAATCAATCGAAGGCTTATCTTTTTCATCTATGCTTATAGCAATTGAAAATATTTCAGCTAAGAAATTGCCTGATGAAAATTATTCTATTAAAGTTTTAAATAGAAAAAATAGTGATATTAAAAATATTTTAGAAATTTCTTTGGTTAATATTGATCAGAACATTGAGTCTGTTAGATTAGGAAAATTATATGTTAAAAATTCTGATAGAGTTTATATTTATAAATTCAGTACATTAACACCTGGAAATGAAAATAAATTCGACGATATAAACATAACATTAAAAACTAAAAAAGACTCTGATATTGAAAATATTCCTATTTTTGAAAATCCTAATATTGATAAAGATATAACAGATGAACCTGAAAAACCTGCAGTTTATAAATCAGTTGTAATACCAAATTCTAGAATAGAAAGCGAAGCGTTTATTACTCAAAATAAAGTTATTAGAGAATTTAATTTTGAATTACCAAAAGAACAAAAACCAGAATTTATAAAAAACAATGATGCTTCTGAAAAAATTAAAGTTAAATTAGAATTTAAAGTAGGCATTAAGGGAATGGAAGAAAAAACAACTATTATTTCAAAAGAAATTAATTCATTTATTAAGTATTCTACCAGTGATAAAAAAATAATTATTAAAACAAATTCTCCAATACCAACATTAGCTATTGATTCTGAAGAAAGCAAAGAAATAATAAGCTATGAAGTTTCAAAAATATTAATTTTAAATGGCGACAAAACAGAAGAAATTTCATTACAAAATGTTACTCATGATGAAGTAAAGGATTACAAATCTCCTATTGTTAAAGATGTTATTAATCAAGGCTCAAAAATTTATGTTGAATTCGATAAAGATATTTCATCAATGAAATTAGCAGGTGTTTTAGTTTCTATAAAAGAACTTACACCAACAATAATGAATGATTCTGAATATACAATAAAAGTAGTAAAAAGAAATAGATCTGATATAAAAAATATTGTTGAGATTTCTTTAAATAAAGAATTATCTGATTTAGAAACCGCAAGAATAGGATTTTTATATTTAAAAAATGAAGATAGAATTTATTCTTATCAATTTAACACATTTTTAGGATCAAATAATAATAAATGAAAAGATGTGTTTTTTGATACAAAAGAAGCTAAACAAGGTGTTGATTTAAAAGAAGAAAGACAACCTGAAGAAGCTTTTGTTGCTAATACTTCTGTTTTAAGAGATTTTAATTATGAAAAAGTTTTAGAAGAAAAACCAACTTATTTAGAAAATGCTAATACTCCAACAAATAAATTTATTGAATTAAATTGAAAAGTTAAAGTAAAAGGATCTAATGAAGAAATATTAACAACAAGTGATAAAATAGATTCTGAATTTAAATATGATTCTGAAACAAAAAAATTAATTGTTAAATTTATTTCACCTATTCCTGTTGAAGCTTCAAGAGGATCAGAAAAACTAGAAATAGTTGAATATAAATTAGAATCAATAAAGATATTTAATAGTAAAACTGAATCTTCTTCATCAAATATTATTACTTTTGAAACTCCATTTGTTTCAAATAAAAATTTAGATTACTCATTACCTAAATTTTTAGATGTAATAAATCATGAAAAAGCTTTTTACGCTTCATTTGATAAAGACTTAAGTGATTTCACATTTGCTTCTAGATTAAATAAAAATCCTATATTAGGTCCTCTTGGTTTTATGCCTTTAGAAGATGATCAATATGAAATCAAAAAAGTAAATCGTAAAGGTACAATTATTAAAAATATAATTAAACTTTCACCAAGTGAAAATATATCAGATGACGTTAAATCAATTGGCTTAATAACAATTTATATTAAAAATGCAGATAGAATATATCAATATTTTATTGATACAAGAAATGCTAATAATGGCTCAAAAATACAAGAATTAGTAATTCAATTAGAAAAATAAAATAGATAGTAATTATATTACTGTCTTTTTTTATATAATTAAATTATGAACAAAAAGCCAATTAAAGAATTACAAAGCGTCTTTGATAAAAGTCAATATTCAAATGAAAACATGTTTAACAGTTTGATAAATAATGATATAGAATTAAGAAAAAATATAGAGATTTTTGAAAATATATTAGGTGACGAAAAATACTTTTTTAAAGATGCTTTCGATAAAAATGATAAATTTGAAAATTCTTTTAAAATTAAAGAATTAGATGATAGTTTTTGATTTCGAAATCTTGTAGAAATTAAAAAATTTAATCCTAAAAATGTAGAGAGCAATTACTTTAGACAAATTAGTTTTAGTTCTGGATTATATGACAATATTTTAGAAACATTAAATTCTGAAAATAATAAGAAAAATACAATTTATGATGATCATCAGCTAAATTTTGATGAAACAACAGAAATAATTATTAATAAAGTTGAAATTTAACTTTATTATTTTTTATTTTATTATTTATAATAATAATATTAAATAAATAAGGTAGGGATTATGAAACGAATAAATATAGCGATAGATGGCCCAAGTGGAGCTGGTAAATCAACTGTAAGTAAAGAAATAGCTCGTAAGTTAGGATATACATTTATTAACTCAGGAAGTGTTTACAGAGCATTGGCTTTGAATGCAGTTAGATTAGGAGTTGACCTTGATGATCAAGAGGCAGTTTTTAATTCTCTTGATAAAAGTGATATTTTTATAAATTCTAATGAAGAAGTATTTTTACATCAAGAAAATGTTAGTGTAGAAATAAGAGAAGATTTAATTTCCAAAGCTGCTTCTAAAATAGCACAATACGATGGTGTTAGACAATGGGTTGTTAAATTTATAAGACATATAACTGTTAAAGATAAAGGTTATATTATGGATGGTCGTGATACAACATTTAGACTTATGCCTAACGCAGAATTAAAGATATTTTTAAATGCTGATCCAAAAGAAAGAGCCATGAGAAGATATAAACAAAATTTAGAACAAGGTTTTGAAAGCGAATATGAAATCATTCTGAAAGAAGTTATAGCTCGCGATTATCAAGATACTCATAGGTCAACAGATCCATTACATAAAGTTGAAGATGCTATTGAAATAGATTGCACGAATATGACATTTGAAGAAGTGGTTGATTATATTATTCTTTTAGCTGGAGAGAGAGCAAAGTAAATGAAAAAAAATATTATTGCAATTATAGGAAAACCAAATGTTGGCAAAAGCACACTTTTTAATAGACTTATTGGAAAAAGAAGCAGTATAACATTTGATCGTCCTGGAGTTACAAGGGACAGACTTTATGAAACATTCACATGAAATGGTAAAGAAATAAGATTAATTGATACCGGTGGAATTGAAATTGAAAATAAACCATTCCAAGAACAAATTCAAATACAAGCAAAAATTGCTATTGAAGAAGCTAATGTAATAATATTTATGGTAGATGGCAATGGTGATATAACAAATGATGATAAAATGATTTTTAAATTATTACAAAAATCAGGAAAACCAATTGTTGTAGTAGCAAATAAATTAGATAATATTAGTTCTTTTGATTATAGTTGATATTCTTTAGGAGTTGAACACATTTATAGAATAAGTGCTCTTCATGGAAATGGTGTTGGTGATGTTCTAGATCAATGTTTGAAACATTTAAATCTTGATGAGGAAATTTCTAGCCCATATTTTAAGTTGTCAATAATTGGTCGCCCAAATGCAGGAAAAAGCAGCTTATTAAATTTTTTAAGTAAGGAAAATCGTTCTATAGTTTCTGAAATAGCAGGAACTACAAGAGATAGCGTAAAAAGTATTGTAACATTAAATGGTCAAGATTTTGAAATAATAGATACAGCAGGTATTACTAGAAAAAGTAAAATTGATGATCAAGTTGAATCACTTGCTTTAAAAAGAGCAATGAGTTCACTAGACGAATCTGATTTATCTATAGTATTAATTGATTCTACTCAAGAACTTTCTCATTTTGATGCTAGAATAATAGGGTATGCTTTAGAAAATAATAAACCAATTATTATTTGTGTAAATAAATGAGATTTAGTTGAAAAAGATACATACACTATGCATGATTTTGAAAAGAAAATGCGTAATAGATTTCACTTTGTTCCATGAGTTCCAGTTGAATTTATTTCTGTTAAAACAGGTTTAAGAATGCAAAAACTAATAGAAAAAATAACGCAAGTAAAAACAAATCTTGAAAGAGATATAAAACCAAGTATATTAAGTAATTTAATTAGAGAGACTCAATTAATTCAACCAGCAGCTCCTTATAATGGCGGCAGATTAAATATTTATTTTGTTCGTAAAACAGAAGATAAAGTTCCTACATTTATTTTCTTTGTTAATAATAGAAAATTTGTTCATTTTAGTTATCAAAGATTTTTAGAAAAACAAATAAGACAAGCTATTGATTATACAGGTTGTCCTATTAATATAATTTTTAGAAATAAATCAGGTTTAGAGTAATTTAAAAAATCAACAAAGAAATGTTGATTTTTTTATTTTTATTTAAATTGTTTTATTGCTTCATTAGAACATAAAATAGCTATTGTAGGTATTGTAGTTATGAATGAAGAAAAATAATATTTTGCATTCTAGTCTTTCATTTAATTTTAATACAACTTATTTTTTAGAAAAAAAGAAAATAGAGAAAATAATAATAATTTTCTTAAAAAATGCGTAAAAATATTATAAAAATAACATTTTTATAAAAATTAAAAAATGATAAAATAAAAAAATATATATTATTCATCAAAATTTTAATAATATGTTTATAAAAAAGGAACAAAATGAAATTAAAAAACATATTACTTCCGATTTTAGGAAGCAGTGCAATAGTTCTTTCATCATGTAGTAAAAATGATGAAAACGTTCAAAAAGAACAAATTAAAGAAAAAAAGAAAATGTTTATAATGAAAATAAATTATTTACAAATAAAATAGATTATTCAAAGAAAGAATTATCATTTAAAGAAATTAATGATATTAAAGAAAGTAAAATTTTAATTTTTACAAAAATAATTAAGACAGAAAATGGAAAGATTTGAAATAAAAGCGAATTACCTACAACAGTTGAAATTTTAGATAATGATAATTTATTAAACAAAAGTGTTAATTGAATTTTAGAAGATAATTCTACTGCTGCAACTAACAATAAAATAATTTATGGTGATGTTGAAGGATATGAAAATATTAAAGCAAAACTAATTTTTTATACTGATTATACTTATATCGATGATTCTAATTTAGAATTACTAGATGATGGTCTTAATGTTGATACTTCAACTTTGACAAGAGCTGAACGTCGTGAATATAGTATTCATATACCTAAATTACCTAAATTGATAGACCGTGGCGATAATTCTGAATCTAATCAATCAGCATGACATAACTGAGAAGATTTTAATTATGCAAATGCACAAACTTATTTTATTTTTAAATGAACAAAACCAAAACAAGTTTCAAGAATGGATATTACGCTATTAGATTTTAAATCAAATCAAACTGGTAATCCAGTGAAAATGCCTACAAATATTACCATTCAGACTTCTGAAGATGGAAAAAATTGAGTTAATGTTAATAATCAAGACAAAGCAAATCAAGAAGATTTTCCACCTTTTAAACCACATCATAAATGACAAGGAACTTTTGCTGCGCAAACAATTAATTTTGATAAAACTACAACTCAATGGATTAAAGTAAAATGGACACCTGCTAGAAATAGTCAAAATCAAAGTCTTTCTATATATGTAACTGATGTCAAATTTTTTGGTTCAAATACAGTTGAACTAAAAAATAATGTAAAAACAGACATTTCTTTAAATTCTATATCGTTAAATAACGAAAAAGCAACTTTAAACGAAAATGGTCAATTCGTTATGAATAATGTTTTTGATATAAAAAATTTAACTTTTGAATATATAGGTAAATATTTGGATATAGCTTTATTGACAGAAAATGAAAATCAAAAAAACTATAAAATAGCTATTTATAATGAATTAAGTAATTATAAAATTTATGACTTAATTATTAATAAAGGACAATAATGAAAAATAAAATATTAATAACTTCTTCTACTTTATCAATAACATCAGTTTTAACAACTTTATCATGTTCTATTAATGATTCAAACTCTTATAACGATTCAAAATATAATGATGAGAAAAAGGAAATAAATGATTATTTTTCTTTAAATGATTTTGAATATTTTAAAGGTGTTAAAAATTCAATTTTTGAAAGTATAAATTTAGAAGAAAATATAAACTATAATTTTAAAAATTTTGTTAAAGATATAAAAAGCTTTTTAGATATTTATAAAAATATAATTAATTTAGAATTAAATAAACCTTATTTTGAAACAAATAATAAAGAAGAATTGAATGAAATCAATAAAGAATTATTAAGATTAGATAAATTGATAAATAATACATATATAACTTTTTCAGATATAAATTCTAAAACTGTTGAAGATATAAAAAACGTTTATGAAAAACTTTTAAAAATAAATAATCAAATTTTTCAAGATAATTTAAAAATTGAAAAACAACTTTCTTATATTTTTGATAATATAAATAATGAGAAAATAAAAAAAGTCTTTATTGATAATTTAGAAAATTACTATAAAACAAACTTTTTAGAAAAATCTGTTTTAGATTTATTAAAAATAAATAGAAATTTAGATTTATTAAATTGATATTTAAAAAATGATGAATTAGCTAATTCAAACGATGAAAAAATAGTTAATATTAGAAACAGGTATGAAAACATTGATAATTTAATTGATAAAAATAATATTATTGAATCAACACTACAAATTGTTAATGAATTAATAAACGAAACAAAAAATTACATTTTAAGTAATAATGTTATTTTAAGTTCTTTAAAAGAAAAGAAAAATGAAGTAACTAATTTATTAGAAAATAAAGTAAATAATTTTGAAAATTCAAAAGTTGAAGAATTAAGATTCAAAATTTCAAGTGCTACAAGTTTAATTGAATTAAATAAAATAGTAGATGAAATTTTAGAAGCGAATAGTAATTTAGTAGATCAAGCTAAAACTGTTTCAATCAATAAATATGAATCAGTATTTGAAAATAATATTTTAAATAGCATTTTAAAAGTTGTTATTAATAATGTTGAAACAAATGAGGAACTAAATCAATTAGATTCTAAATTAGAAAATATTAAGACTGTTTTTGAAGAATTAAAAGAAAAAATTTCTAGTTTTAACTCAAATAATGTTAAAGGAAAAACAACATTTGATTTTTACAAAAAAATGGTTGATATTAGTAATAAATTTTTCGAAAATAACTTAATAAATATAAATTTATTTGATTTAGAAAATGAATACACGTTTTTATCTACTTCTTTGAATGAAATAAAGGAAATTATTAATAATGATTCTTCTTTAAATGATCAAAGAAGTTATGAAGATGTTTTACGAGAAGAAACTCAAAGTGTAGTTTATGATTTAAATCCTAATATATCAAAAATAGAAAAAGATAAAACAAATCTTTATTCAGCTAATATAACTTTAAAGAATAGTGATATCTTTTTAACAAATCCTGATACAAAATATTTCGATTATAAAATATATGATTTAGAATTAGAAAATTCAAATAAAAATACATTAATTATTAAATATGAAGTAGTATTAAAATCAAACAAAGAAAGTAAAGTTTTAGGCACTTCAAGATTAGAATTTCAAAGTAATATATCAGAAATTATTGATAATGTAACATTTACTAATATTGATCAAATTTTTTCTATTGATTATTTTGAAATTTCAAAATTTTCAAAAAATGAATGAAATAATTTTAATATTGATGAACAAAAACAATATATAAAATTAAAAAATAATTCACTTTCAAAATATTTTACTTTTGACATAATTAAAAATTCAGCTGAAATCGAAAACAAGTTAAATTATGATATTCAAGTAAAATTTAATAATCAAGTTATAAAAACTTTTACTTTATCTTCAGAAAATAATATTGTTTTTAGAAATGAGTCTGAACAAAAAGAATCTTATATTGATAAGGTAAATAAAGAAAAAATAATTTCATTAATAAATGGAAATATTTTAAATATTCTTGAATTAACTTCTATTAAAAAAACATCTACAAAAACTCATAGTCACTATTTGGCTTCACAAGTTAAAGAGGCTTTTGAAAATGAATATGAATTACCAAAATTTGGTAAGTATCAATTAGCAATAAAGGATTTAATTTCCGCAGATAATAAAAATGGTAGTGCAAGAGTAACATTTTGATATACGGAAAATGGAAATATGGCAGAAATTACTTCAGATGCAAACTTAAATTCAAAAATTAAAAAAATTGATAATTTTAGAATGGAAAATTTTGAAGATATTTCTCCAAAAAATAATAAGTATTTTACAACTGATGATTTTAATAGTACCAATACAATCCCTGCTGAAGATTTAGAAATAATTAACACTTTAGATGAAACAAACTTTGATTTAAGAAAGGCTGTTGGTAAAGTTATTTCGGATAATAAATATATATGATATAAATCTATAAATCCAAAGAACTTTTTAGAACAAGAAGCTTTTACTAAACTACAATACTTTTTTAAATTAGTTTCTTCAACTGATAACAAAGGAATTAATTTAGAAAATGAAGATTATGTTCCATTTAATGCAGGAATTTATGAAAAAGATTTATTGGTAAAAAACGATACAGAAAATATTAATAAACTTAATAATAAATATCACATTTTTTATTATGATATAAAAGAAAATGGAAAAAGAGGTTTGAAATTTAAAGTAGCTTTTATAGATAAAACGAACACAAATATTAGATACGCTTTAAATAAAGAATTTTCTTTTATAAACTTAGTTAATGATTATGAACAAGTTTTATATCCTGAAATTATTTTAAATAATATAAAAGGTAGTGATTTATTAATTGACAAGAGTATTTTATCTTCTAAAACAGCAAATGAGTTTTTAAATAATTTAGAAGAATTAGAACAAGCTATTTCAATTAACAATATTAATGGTAAATTAATTTATAAAAATTTTGAATTTGGCGTTAATAACATTAAAATAGCTCAAATCAAAAAAATAAACAATGATGAAGCCTTTATTCGCTTTAAAACTACAAGACAAAATTGAAAATTTGAAAACAATAAAGTAATTAATTTTAAAGAGGAAATTTTAGGAAACACTTGATATAAAGTAACAGGTTTTAGAAAAAGCGAAGTAAATAAATCTAGTGAAAAATTGGATTTTTATGATTCTAACTTAAATACAGTATTTTTAGAAAATAATTTAGTGTATAGAAAAAGAATTTTAGAGCCTAATTATAAAGATTTAATTTGAAATTTAGACAAAACTAATAATGTAGCTTATTGAAAACTTGATAAGAAATATTTAGCAGAGACATTTTTTAAAAATAATGCACAAAATAGAAAAATTTCTTTCCATTTTTATGCAAATAAATTTATTAATGACTTTAATAAAACTAATAGAATACTTTCAAATGAATATGGAATAAATGCAAAAATTGATTTTGATGATTTAATTTCAAAAGGAAGTTTAAAACAAAAAATAAACTTTAGTCCAGAAAAAAATATTCCTAGTTATGATATAACAATTACTTTTAATTGAAATAATGAAACAGGAATTGAAGTTTTTATTTCTTTAGATAATAAAGAACAAAAAATTATTATTGACTCGCCTGATTTAGTTAAATTTGAAAATAACCAAGTTTATGAAGCGAATAAAGCATTCTTGATAATGCCAGCTGGTGTTAAAACAATTATAGAGTATGAAAACAATGTAGAATATGAAGAGTTTAATCAATACACAAACCAATTCAACTATAACAAAGTAGATTACAATCAAACTAATCAACCTATTTTATTTTACAATGATGAATTAAAATTAATGAATACATCGTTTTATAATCCAAATCAAAATGTAAGATATAACTTACATAATGGTTATAAAATGAACGCTGATCATATTAGAATAAAAGAATGAAAACAATGACCGTTAGTTAATACAATAATGGCTAGAACTATGCGTTATACTAACGGTACAGCATCCATGATAGGAAAATTAAACAATGATCCTAAAGATGGAAGATTTTATTTTTTAACTAATCATCACGTTCAAGGGATGGATGATAAAATTAACACTTGAAACGATTATTCAGGAGAAAAATTCTTAAAAGACTACGATAACAAAGGTGATAGAGTATTTAAATTCTACTTTACAGTACCTTATGAATATGTTGGAAACAATTTATTACCTGGACCAAATACTGATGCTCAAAGCTTTAATTATGTAGGCGGATATAGAGAAAAACAACAAGGTTTTAATGTTACTACAAAAGTTATTTGAACAGGTAAAGAACAATTAAGCAAAGACGGTAAAAAAGTAGACAATGCTGACTTATCAATTGTTATTTGAGATATAAATCCTATAATAAAAGCTATGAAGAGACTAGGTAGATTTCAAGTAGTTAAATATTTAGAAAATTGATTTAAACTGCCTCAATTAAAGTTTGATTTTGAAAGTTCTAAATATGGATTTATTCCAGGTCCAAATATTAAAGATTCAGCACATATAGGATTCCCTTTAGGTGATCAAACAGGTTATATAAATCATAGACCAAATGTTTCAGAAAAAACATTACCTATTAAAATACAAGATGATTATTCATTTGTTAGAATTACAGGTGGTAATTCTGGTAGCGGATTCTTTATTGATGACAATAGATATATTTCTACATTATATGGTGGTATTCTTTCAAAAGAATTATATGGTAGAAATTACGAAACAAATGAATACAATTATTTAGGTATAAATTGAAATAATGAAGATCCTTTAACTTTATTAAATAATAGATCATTTGGATCGCAAATATTAAGAGCAAATGTGTTTGATCCAAATTCATATGATATACCTTGATTTTATAAAACAATAGAAAAATAAAACTATCGCAAGACTTAAAGGTTTTGCGATTTTTTAATAAAAAATATGAAAAAATGTGCAAATCGATTTAAATATTCAACAGCAGTTTATAATATTTGTATAAAAGTTTATATAAAAATCAATAATAGTTTTATTAAACTTTATTTTTTTTATATATTAATTTAAAAATTTAAATTAAGGAGTCATTGCATGTTAGAAAACATAATAAATAAAGATTAATTAATAAAAAATATTAATAATTGAAAAGAAAAACTTTTAGATTTAACTTTAAAAAATAAAAGTTTAAATATGAAAATTTTTAATAGCAAAACTATACCATCTAAATTAAAAATTATTTATCCTTCTTTATTTGATTTTCTAAAAAATATAAACATTAGTTAAGAGGAAAAAATCTTAATAGAGAAATATAAAGAAATTTTTAAATACGATTTAGAAGATGAAAATAATTTGAAACTTTATTCACATAATGTTTTAGAAATAGATGAAAATTAAGGAATCAAAAAAACTTGACTTTATACTGAATTTACTTCAGAAGTATTAGATTCGGTTTTAAAAAACTTGATAAAACAAATAAAAATTTTATTAACGAATATTCTATAAGTGTTTTATATCTAACAATAGGTATTTTGAGAAAAGATAAGGTGTTTTTTTATTAAAAAAATACCTTTTTATTTGTATTTTAAAAAGGTATAAATTGTTAATTAAATTATTTTTCTATTTTTGCTTATTTTTAACTAAAATTAAATTATGAATTTTATAATCTCCAATATCATTATATGAAATAATTAAATATTTTTTATGTTCATTTGTTTCTTCTGTTATAAAAGTGTTAATAAAAGTGGCTTTTGAAGAAAACATAATTTTTTTATTTATATCATCTATGTTTATTGTTGTTTCTTTATTTTGAAAATCTATTTTATAAGTATTTTCATCAATTATAACTTCATTGATATTATTGTTTTTATTAATAATTAATTTGTCTTCAAATGTGGTTCCTTTAAATGAAACATTTGTAATACCAATAATATGTTTTTGATTATTAGAATTTACAGCTGCTTCTCAGTTTATTCTTATCCAATTTGTTTTTATTGGAGAAAAGTTTATTCTTTTAACATCAGAAATGTTTATTAACCTATTATTATACGTACCCATAGGTCCTAATTCTTCATCAGTAATTTTATCTTGATTATTTACATTCGTTCAATTAATTCCATCTTCTGAATGTTGAACAAATATTTTTTTAGGTAATTTACCACTAGAATTTCCATTTGAGGCGTATTTTCAAAATATTAGTTCTAATCTAGATATTATTTCTTTATTTTGTCAATGAAAAACTAAATTATTGTTTTGATCTTTTCCGAACGTTCCTCAATTGTCTCATCTAGATCCACTATCTACATAATTTCCGTTTCTATCTATTAATTTAGATAAATTTGGTATACCACCATCGTGAGTACTTTTTTCAATATCAATACTTCAATTATCTTCTTTTACAACATAATCAGATTCTACAATTTTCTTTTTGTCTTGAGTGTACACTTTTGCAAAGACTTTAACTTCTTCATTGTTTATTATTACAGTTCCAAATATTTTCGAATCATTATAAAATACTTTTAAATCATCATGATTTCAATTAACACTAAAAAATCTTTCATTATTATCTTCGGTAAAAAATTTAATGTTGCTAGGTAGTTGGTTGTTTAAAATTTTTTCACCTGAAAAAATTTTAAAAATAGGATTTATATATGCTTTATAATTGTTCAATTTTGGTGTATTAATTTCAACTTCTTTATTATTATTACCTAAACTTAAATCTATTTTATTAGTAAAATTATTATTTTCTATATATTTATTATCTTTTTCTATTTCTGTTTTACTATTGTTTGAGCAAGAAATAACAACAATAGGAGTAAATAAAATTCCGGTTGAAAATAATTTTATTTTATTTTTTAACATTATTTATCTCCTTCGTTTTTAATTTCTTTTAAATATCAAGGTAAATCATATTTATTAGGGTCATATAAATTTGCTTTAAAAATTTGTGAAGCAACAGAGTTGAAATTATTTAAAGTAAGAGGATTTTCGTTATTTCAATTGATGCCAAAATAATTATGTGTTCGTGTATCATATCTTATTCCGCTAGAAACACCTCTACCATTTCCTGATTGTCATGTAGAAAAGTATCTATCATTAGATATATACATACCACTTCCTGAAGCTCCACTACCTGTAAAAACAGGAGAATAATTACTTAAAAATCTAACTTCAACATAATTATCTGAAATACTTGATCTTCTATTTATTGAACCAGCATAAGTAGTGCTAGGTCATCCTAATGTAGAAAATTCTCTTAAAGAAGGAACGTTTACGTTGATTTGATTTGCAGGAACATCAAATTTTGCGTTTCCTTTTTTCATTAGATTCTCTATTTTTCAAACAATTTGCATATTTCCACTAGATCTAGCACTTCTTAATTTATCATTTAAATCCATTATAAACACAGTTAAATCTTGATTACTTTTACTTGTTCCTTCAACTGGTAATTGTTCTTTACCAGTTCATAGAATTTTTATTTGTGTATTATGCAATGTTTGTACACCAGAAATTCTAATATTATATTTTTTATCAATATTATTCATAGTATATGGAGCAAAACCATATTTTTTGTTATTTCTAGTAGGAAGGAAATTATTACCTGTAAGACCAGCAAAATTTAAACTATTGCCACCTTCAACGTGATTATTTGTTATTGCGTAAAATGTAGCATCATTAGGATCATTATTAACTTTTGCAATAATACTTACTGTACCAAATCAAGTATTTCCATCTATTAATAAGTTTCTTGAATAAACTGATTCTACTAAATCTCAATCTCTATATTGTTTAATACGTAATTGCTCGCCACTAAGTTTATATCCTTCATGTAATTTATAATGAACATTTTGGTTTGGGTAATAAACATCTTTATTTTTTTGAAAGTCTAAATCACTATAAAATAAAATAGGTTGTGAAAATTCATTGTATTCAATATTTTTGTAATCAAATCTGTTTTGATCAATATTAAAGTTTTCATTTTCTTCATCATTTGAATATTTAATTGTTGTTTTAACAGCAGCAGGTAAAATAACAAATGCTCTATTTTTATCAAATTTAGTTTGGTTAGAATTAAATCTTTGAGTTTCAGGATCATTAATAATTATTTTATAACTACTATCTTCTGTTCATATTTTAAATTTAATTCCTTCATTTTCATTTCAAGCAACACTAATATAATATTTAAATTTATTGTTACCATCTGTTGCATAAAATTCATTTAATAAAACTTTTTTATCTATTAATTCGTCAAAATTTATTTGCAAAATAGTACTATTTGAAATATCTCTTATTCTTGAATTTTTTCTAGAATCGTTTACTAAAGAGTTTCCTAATATTTGGAATTTCAAATATCTATTTTTTGAATTATTTTTTAATAATGTTTTTTCTAAATATTTCTTTTTTAAAGTTCATTTTGCAACATTTATTTTTTCATCTAATGATCATAGTAAATCTTCTCAAAGAGGTTCTAAAATTCTTTCTCTTAAGATATTATCATTTGACTCATAAATTGTTTTTAAATTATCATTAGAAAATTCAAGATATTCATTTATAATTGGTTCATTTGTTTCCATAAAATTATCAATTTTATATCAATTATTCCCAATAATTCATTGATCATTTTTGCTTTTAACCTTTAATTTTATATAAGCTGAATTACCACTTATTTTTGCAATTTGTGCTATTTTAAAATATGAAACAGGTAATGAATAATTTTTATATGATAGTTCATCATTAGTTGAATTTATTGTTATATATTGATTTAACTCTTCAATATTTTCAGTAAACTCCTTAGCTTTTTTAGTTGCTAAAACTTCCTTATTTATATTTAAGTCGCTTAATTTTATATTATTTAAAATAATTTCAGGATATAAAGCTTGTTGATAGTCATTTACTAAATTTATTAATGTATACCTTTTATCTATTGTGAATCTTACATTTGTGTTTGTTTTACTTATATACCCTAGTTTAAAACTCATTCCTCTTTTTCCAACTTTTTGTAAATCGTAGTAATAAACAAAAAACTGTCTTCTTAATGGGTTTAAATCAGTATTATTAATTTGTATTTCATCTGAAAAAATACTTGCTTCTAATGGAACATAAGCATCATTATCATAGTTAATGCCGCCATTAGTATTTTGATTTCTTTTAATATCAAGCATATATTCAAGACCAATTTCTGCCTTTTGTTCAATTAGATCAGAAGGATTTATAACTCTATAATTTGTGTTTCTTGTTTCGCCTCATGATTTTCTAAAGAAGAAGTTTGATTCATTAATAGAATTAGCTATTTCTAAATAATTATTAGAAGGCTGCTCGTAATTAGTAAAGTCTTCTGCAGTAAAATTTTCATTATTTTTTGGTTTAATATCAGCAAAAGTTAAAAATTTAAAACTACCAATACGTTTTTTATATCTTCTTAATTCTTCAATATTTTGAAATGGAACTTCAACACCATCTTTTTTATATCAGAAAACAAATTCAGCTCTTCCTTCATAATCTTCAATATTTAGTAATTCTTTTATAAAAATTTCAAATTTACCAAACTTGGGTAATTCATATAGTGAATGAAAGGCTTCAATACCATCTGAAGCTAAATAATTTATATGACTTACTTTGCTTTCTTCTTTTATTTTTACTAAAGACATTAAGTCAGAAATATTTGAACTTTTTATAATACTTAATATTTTTTGTTCATCTCTATTATCTATTTCCTCTTCTTGGTTTTCAATATTGGTAATAAAATTAATAGCATTATTTGTTGATATATTAAAACTTTTTATTTTTTGATTATTAAACATAACATCTAATGTTGTAACAATTTTATTTTCTGAAATACTAAAATTGTCTGTTAGTTTATAATTAAAAAATTTACTTATTTTTCTAGATTTAGGTTTAAAATACTTTGTTTTGTTTTCAAAATCTAAATTATTAAATTGTTCAATTGTTAATTTAGATAGTTCATAATAGTTTATTTCATAATTTTGATCTAAATTTACTATATTTAAGTCATTTATTGTTTGATTTATATCTTTTGTAAATGTGTGTTTTTTAATAAAAGTGTAATTAATTTCTGGTTTTTCTCTTAACTCAGCTCTTACCTCTACATTTAAAATATTTTTATCATCATTATCAAGGGTTAAATTAACTATTTCGAAATTATAAGAATTTGTATCAAAATTATCAAATAAAACTTTTGCATTTAAAAAATCAAATGAAGCAGAAGTGCTATATTCATTAAGAGAATATCTTTGAACATTAGGATTTTCTAAATTATAAATTGATTCAGTTTCTTCTTTAAAAAGTTCTAAAACAGTTTTTTCATTGTTGTTTTGGTCAGAAGATTCTTCTGAAATTAGCTGATTATAGTAAGATATTAAATCATCAATTTCTTTAATGTTTTCATTTAAATTTAGAATATTTATATTTTTAATAGAGTTGTTTTCAACTAAATTATTAAATTTATACAGTTCTTTATAAAATTTATAGGCGTATTTATTTTTAAAAGTATTTGAATTAATTTTTTCATTTATTGAATTTATAGAACTAATTAATTCATTTGTTTTATTTATAATTAATTCAATATTTTCTTTTAATAAGTTAACTTGTTCTACATCAGTAATAATATCAGCATATTCTTTTAATAATTCTTTATTTTTACTTGAAAATGAAAGTTTATCAATTTCAAGTTTTAATTCATTAATTTTGTTGTCAATTCTTTGCTCTAATTTTTTAAATAAAATATCATTTTTTTCATATTCATCATAAAAAATTATTTTTTCATTTTCTTTTAATAAAAATTCTTTTTCATCGTTTGTTAAAATATTAGAATTATTTATTTTATTTTTCGCTTTTTCTTTCAATGAAACTAAATTTGAACTTAAAAGGTTATTTGTTAATATCGTTTCTCTAAAAGATTCAATTATTTTGTTTGATTTTGCAATAATTTCTTCTATATTATTTAAATTATTAAAATTTATTAAAAAATTATCTGCTTCATTTAATAAACTAGAATCAATATTTTTATAATTATTAATTAAACTAGATATATTGATCATATTTTTATTTAAACTATGAATTAACTCTTTAACATTATGATTTATTTTATTATAACTATATAAATATATAAATAAATTAGCTCTATAAGATTTTATATATTCAAAAATAATATTAAAGTCTAATTTAATCTCGTTTAAATTATTTATAAACTCTTCAAAAGATTCATTTTCTTGACTTATTTTGTCATTTCTTATTTTAATTTTTAAATAAGTTTCTTCAATTTGTGAAATTAAATCTAAATTAATATTTCTATATAAATTACTATTTGTATTTAGATATTTATCATACTCTTCAAGTTTAGAAGTTATATTGTTATCAATAAAATAATTCTTTAACTCTTTAAAAGGTTTATTAATATCTGTTTTATAAATATTTTTATAAATATTTAAAAAAGTAATTAATCTATCTGTAAGTTCTATTGGATAGTTTTTGCTTTCAATATCTAAAAGAACATTTCTTTTTATATTTGTAAAATAATTTAAATTATTTTCATCAAAATATTTTTTTTACTTTATCAACTTGAATTTTTTCTTCTTTAGAATAATCAGTATTTACAGAACATGAAATACTAGTAAATAATGTTGATATTAGTAACGGGCTTAATAAATTTAGTTTCTTTTTCATATATTTCCTTTTTTTATTAATGTATTATAAAAATTTGATTAATATATATTAAATTTTATATTATTAGTATGATTTCAAAACTTATTAATTTGCATTAATAAATTTGAATATTTAAAAAAACAAGAAAAGTATTAATAATACTATTCTTGTGCCACATTGTAATTTACATCTTGACACCCTTTTTTATGCAAAAATTAAAAAAGGGTGTTTTTTTATATAAAAAAATCCCAAGAAAAACTTGAGATCACAGCAAATGAATTATATTAAAATTAATTATAAAATAAGAAGCATTATAGATATTAGTTTAAATGTTGAAAGAAAAACTATTTCAGAAATAGCAAAAATTTTAAATATTTCAAGACAATCTATTTCAAATGAAATAAAAATAAATTCTGATTATTGAGGTTATAACTCTGAATATGCAGAAGTAAAGCATAGAAATAGAGAAAAATGAAAAAATCATTTTAAATTTATAAATAAAATGAATTCATATAAACACTACTCTAAAGAGTTTAAAAACAAATATAACAAAAAAACTTTTAGCGTTGAACTAACACATTTATATATTAAAAATAATTTTAATTTTAAGATACCAAGCATTAAAACAGTTTATAACTGGATAAATTCAAATTTATGAGTAATAAAGCGAAAAAATATTTTGAGGAAACAATACACAAAAGGCGGAAAAAGGGATGGTGGACCTGCTTATAAAAGATTAGTTGGTGCTAGATGAGTCAGACCGTTTTGAACAAGACCAAAAGAAATAAACGAAAGAAGTACTTTTGGCCATTGGGAAATAGATTTAATTGTAGGAAAACAAAAAGCAGGGCATTCACACATTCTATCATTTGTCGAAAGATACAGCAGATATGGTATTTTGGTAAAAGTTGACAGTAAAAACCCTTGGTATATTGCTTTAATATTATTTGAACTAATAAAAATATACAATTTAAATGTTAAGTCAATAACATCTGATAATGGATTTGAATTTAATTCACTTTTTATAATTGGATATAAGTTAAAAATTTTTATTTATAAGGCAGATCCTTATGCTTCTCAGCAAAGAGGAACAAACGAAAATTTTAATGGATATGTTAGACGTTTTTTTAAGAAAAAAACTGATTTTAATTTAATTTCTAATAATGAAATTTTAAAAGTTCAACGAGAAATAAACAATATTCCAAGAAAAATACATGGTTACTTAAGTGCTTCTGAAATGTATGCACTTTGTGAAATAAAAGAGCCTGGTCTAAATATACCATTAAACGAAAAACTTTACAGTTGACAAAATAAAAAACGAGAAAGTAACGGTTCAAGAAATAAATTCTGGAAAACTAAAAAATAGAAAGGAAAATGTCTTAAGTTTTTCTTTTTTTATTTCTACTTTTTTAAAAAAAGTAGCAAAAATAAATAATAATAAACTGCGTTGCTGTACTTTTTCAACCACTAAAAATAGGTGTGGTGAACCACTGCTTGTATTTTTGATTACCCGATAGTAATATTTGAAAATAATATATAAAAATGGTAACCAAATTATATTGGTTACCATGTAAAGATGTAAATTACAATTTAGCACAAGAAAAGTATTAATAATACTATTCTTGTTTAATATTATTTTACGCTATCAAAAACCTTTTTAATTTCTTCATATGGTAAATAACCACCACCGTTGTAAGCTACTTCACCATTATTGTAAATAAATCAAGCAGGAATTGAGCTTACTCTATATTCAGCAGCTAATGAAGGATTTTCATCAACATTTATTCTATATACTTGAACGCCGTCTTTTTCAGCTAATTCAGTTAATGGATTCTTAAATTGTCTACATGGAGGACATCATAAAGCGTGAAAAACTAGTATAAATTTACCTTTGTTATTTGGTAAAACATTTTGTTTAAATTCGTCTGTGTTAATTTCTTGAAACATAATTTTCTCCTTAAATATATGTAATTATTATACTTAAAAAGTTGATTTTTTAGCTAAAAAATATGCTTTTTTTAACTTTTTACTAAAAATCAATGTTTTTTACATATTTTGCGTTTTTTTCAATGAATTCTCTACGTGGTAGGACATCATCTCCCATTAAAGTAGTAAAAGCTCAATCAGCTCTAGCTGCATCTTCTATTTGAACTTGATACATTTTTCTAACTTTTGGATCCATTGTTGTTTCTCAAAGTTGTTCAGGATCCATTTCTCCAAGACCTTTATAACGTTGAACTGTAATTTTTACATTTGGATTTAATTTTGCAAGAATTTCTTCTTTTTGAGCATCATTATATGCATAATCAATAAATTTGTTTTGTTGAATTTTATATAAAGGTGGTTGTGCTATATAAATAAAACCATATTCAATTAAAGGTTTGAAGTATCTATAAAAGAAAGTTAATAGTAATGTTCTAATATGAGCACCATCGACGTCAGCATCAGTCATTATAATTATTTTGTGATATCTTAATTTATTTATATTAAATCTCTCACCTAAACCAGTTCCTAATGCTGTAATAAGTGAAATAATTTCATTATTGTTTAAAACTTTATCAGAAGAAGATTTTTCTGAGTTTATAACTTTACCTCTAAGTGGTAGAATAGCTTGTACATTTCTATCACGTCCCATTTTTGCACTACCACCAGCTGAGTTACCCTCAACTATGTATAATTCACATAATTCAGCGTTTTTGCTTGTACAGTTAGCTAATTTTCCAGTCATTGATGTAAATCCATCAGCTCCAGAACCATTATCAACAGCCTTAGCCTCAGCTTCAGCCTTTAGTCTTGATTTTTTATTAACTAAACATTTTTCTACAATTTCTTTTGCTTCAAGAGGATGTTCGTCAAGATATTTTTCGATAACAGGAGCTAAAATTTCTCTAACAGCAGTTCTTGCATCTTTATTGTTTAATTTACCTTTTGTTTGTCCTTCAAAAACAGGATCTGGATGTTTAATAGAAACAGCAGCTACTAAACCACGACCAACATCATCTTTATTAAATTTATCTTTTTCTGTTTTGATTAATTTATGAGCAAGAGCATATTTATTTATAACTCTTAAAAGTGAATCATAAAAACCTAATTCATGTGTTCCACCTTCATTGGTTAAAATATTATTTGTATATGTAACTAAATTAGCTTGATGATTATGTGTATATTGCAAAGCAGCTTCAACAGCTATTGAAATTTCTTCGTTCTCGTTGTTATAAGAATAAGAACTATCAACATAAATAATATCTTTATTAATTAATGATTGGTGACTATTTAATTCCTTAACATAATCAACCAAACCACCTTCAAAATAGTATTCTTCATTTTCATTAGTTCTTTGATCTTGTAAAATTAATTTAGTTCCTTTTGTAAGATAAGCAATTTGTTTAGCATGGTCAAAAATAACTTCTGCATCAAATTCATTTTTTTCCATAATACTAAAATCGGGATGAAATCTAACTCTTGTTCCTGTTTTGCCATCATTATAATCACCAATTATTTTTAAAGGTTGATCAATTTTTCCACCATCTTTAAAATGCGCATAGTAAATATGACCATCTCTTTTTACTCAAACTTCTAAATCGTCACTCAATGCATTAACAACTGATGCACCAACACCATGAAGACCACCAGAAACTTTGTAAGTATTTGAATCAAATTTACCACCAGCATGTAAAACAGTAAAAACAGTTTCTACAGTTGAAATTCCACTTTTTGGATGTATACCAACCGGAATACCACGACCGTTATCACTTATTTCAATATATCCATCTTTTGCAATAGTTATTGAAATTTCATTTGCAAATCCAGCTAAACATTCATCAACTGAGTTATCTACAATTTCTCATATTAAATGATGTAAACCTCTTGAACTTGTAGTTCCAATATACATACCAGGTCTTTTTCTAACAGCTTCTAAGCCTTCAAGAATTTTAATATTACTTTCACCGTAATTTGAATTTGTGTTTTTGTTAATTTCTTCCATGATATCTCCTAATTAATTTCAATAAAATCAAGTGCAAAAATAGATTTAACTATTTGCTCATTTAAGCTGTCATTATTTTTATTATATATAATATTTTTATTAAGCATATTTATTAACTTTGAAGGATTTTTATGAATATTAATGTATGCTTCATAAAAATCATCAAATTTTATTGCGTTTCAATTTATTCTTTTATTAAACTTATCAATTAATAAAATATCTAAATAAATTTTTAATATTATATTATTTTCAAAATTTAAAGGTTTAAGCAAAATTAAATCAATATATTTAATAATAGCTTCTAATTCGTTATTAATGATTCTATTTTCAATTTTTTCTAAATTTTGTTTTAAATTTAAATTGTGATTATTTATGTTATTAATATTTTTTTTAGAAATTATTTTATCTAAACTAAAATTTACATTAAATAAATAGTTAAAAAGATTTATTAGTTCATTTTTAAAAAAATCAACACTAAAATCAGTTTTATAAATTTTTAGTGTATTTAAAAATAAATTTTTATATATGTCCTCAAAATTTAAATTAAAAGCACCAACAATATCATTTTTATAATTAAAATTAAATTTATCTAAAAAAGATATTGCGTTTTTTAATGATTGATTAGTTAAGAAAAATTTTTCTTTAATAAGCGAATTATAATAATCATAATCTATTCCAAATTCTTCAAAAATAAAGTTAAATAAAACTTCTTCATTTTCTGGAAAAATATTTTTATTAGCAAAATAGTTATAAAATAAGTTATTAAGTAATTCTTTTTTAAAACTTATTATTGTATTTTCATTAATTATTAAAATAATATTATAAGTTGCAATTATTTCATCTAAGGAATTTAAGATATCTTTACTTACTTTTTTTCCTTTATTTCTTGCAATATCTGAATAATTAATTCCATTTAAAATAATATCTTTTTGACTAAAAAATAGACTTTCTAAATTTTTCTTTTCTTTCATGCTTTCCTTTTAATAAATATATTTATATATAAATATATAATAAATATAATTATACAAAATTTATGCATTTTTTTCTTTTAAAATATTTTGTTTATAACTGACTTTTTCATTTAATGATTTACTAATGTTTAATTTTTTTGATAGAATAAAAGTAAGTGTTTTATATAGTTATTGATATAAAATATTTTTTATATTTATTCTTAAGAAAGGAGGCATTTATATGAATAAAGAAAATGAAAATTTAAACAAAATTACAAATCAAAATAAAGAAATGGAAAAAATAGCTAAAGAAGTTTATGAAAAATGTGAAGCAGATTCTCATAATTCAAATAGAGATAATGACATTACTATAGATCAAGTTTTAACTGGAAATAATGAAAATATTTCAAGTAGTGATAGCTCATATGTTCATACAAGAAAACAAGTTATTGATAAGAAAAATACAACTTATAAACAAACTAAATTAAGTAATTTTGTTTTAAAACTTTCAAGATTTTACGCATTAATGCCATTTTGAAAATTAGGCTTGATTACAGCTGGTTTAGCAATATTATTTGGAGTTGTTAGTGTATTTTTAGTTAAGAACCCAGGTATATATAACTTTGGCTTAGCAGCTTTTGGACAAGCTATTTCAAAATTAACTGTCACATTATTAAGAAATAATCCAGAAATTAACGGTACATTATTTAATATCATCGATCACTCTTTATTTTGAATTTTATATTTAGTATTAAGTATTCCTTTATTTATTTTTTCATGAAAAAAATTAGGAAAGCATTATACAGTTTTAACATTAGAATTTTTGGTTGTAAGTAGCTTGGTTTCAGCTGCAATGGGTCAAATACCTGCAATAAATAATTTTACTTTATTTGGTGTTTTTAATCACCCTGAAATAACTTCTGAAATTAAATCATTATTACAAACAACAGAAGGTGTTAAATGAACTTCTGATAATGTTAATAATGTTTTAAAATTAATTCCATTGCAATGAAGTGATGGCGGAAATATAATAGCTCAAATTATATTTGCTTTTGTTTATGGAATTTTATTAGCTTATTTCTTTGCTATTATTGCAATTATGGGTGGATCAGCAGGTGTAACAGGAATTATTGGTGAGTACCTTTCTATCTATAAACAAAAAGATTTCGGAACAATGAATGGTTATATCAATATCATAATTATAGTTGTATCAGTTTTAATTGGTACATACGTACCTGCTAGTTTAATAGCTAAAGATTTTAAAACTATTTATGAAAGTAATGCAGTTATGTCTGAACAAGCACGTTTAACAATTAAAAGTCTTGCAGATTTATCATGAAAAGTAGATTTTTATATATCACCTAACTTTATATCAACATTTATTTGTAATTTTGTTTTTGTTATGTGATTAAATAAATTATTCCCAAGATTTAGAATTGTTCAATGTAAAGTTTATACACATCATTTAGATGAAATAAGAGATATTATAATTAATGATCAAAGAACAATTAATAACTTTACTGTTACAAAGGGTGAAGGTGGTTACTCTGGAAATAAACTACAAATTTTATCTTCTATAACTCTTTATAGACAAGTTCCTCGTTTAATAAAGAAAATTAGATCAGTTGACCAAAACGCCTTTATTACAATAACAGATGTTGCAAGTGTTGACGGAAAATTATATATTCCTGAACACAAATTTTAATTAAATTCAGCTTTATGCTGAATTTTTATTATATTTTTATATATAATATAAAAATTATGGAAAAGAATATGTATAAATCACTATCTGAAATTAGAGATAGCTATAATGAATTATTAAAAAAATTAGACGAACCTGAAATTATTAGCGATATTAAGGAATATACAAAAATAAGTAAAGAAGTTAATAAAATCAAAGACATAGCTGAAGCTTTTAATACTTATGAAAATATTTTAAACGATATTGAAATGGCTAAAGAAATGTTAAGTTCAAAAAATGCAGAAGAAGTAGAATTTGCTAAAAGTATTATTGACGAAAATACTTCTAAATTAGCTCCTTTAGAGGAAGAATTAAAAATATTGATTTTACCAAAAGACGAAAACGATGATAAAAACGTTATAGTTGAAATAAGAGGAGCAGCAGGTGGAGATGAAGCTAATATATTTGCTGGAGACTTATTTAGAATGTATTCAAAATTTGCAGAAGAGTTAGGTTTTAAATTCAAAATATTATCTTCTTCAACAGCTTCAACTGGTGGTTTTAGTCAAATAGTTTTTTCTATAAGAGGAGAAAAAGCTTATTCAAAATTTAAGTTTGAATCTGGCGTACATAGGGTACAAAGAGTTCCAGTTACTGAAAGCGCTGGTAGAATACATACATCTACTTCAACAGTTACAGTTATGCCTGAAATAGATGATTCTGTAGATATTGAGATTAAATCACAAGATATAAAAGTAGATGTTTACCGTTCAAGTGGTGCAGGTGGTCAAAGTGTTAATACAACTGACTCAGCTGTTAGAATTACTCATATACCATCAGGTATTGTTGTTACTTCGCAAGATGAAAGAAGCCAAATTGCTAATAGAGAGACTGCTTTAATGGTTTTAAAATCAAAATTATATGATTTAGAAATGCAAAAGAAACAAGACGAAGAAGCTGGATATAGAAAATTAGCTGGCCATGGTGACAGAAGTGAAAAAATAAGAACATACAATTATCCACAAGATAGAGTAACTGATCATAGAATTTCTTTTTCAACAAGTTTAAAACCTGTTATGGAAGGTAAACTAACAGGATTAATTGATGCATTGCTTACTGAAGAACAAAATCAAAAAATAAAAGAAGGTGGTTTTTAAAATGCCTACAATTGATGATCTTCTTTTAGAAAAAAGAAGATATGGATTAGAACAAAAGGCCACAGAAGATGAAATAAAAAAACTCAACATGAACATGCCAATTCAGCTAATAATGGGATATGTTGAGTTTTTAAATACAAGAATAAATTTAAACTATAACGTTTTAATTCCAAGATACGAAACAGAAGAAATGGTTGATTTAGTATTAAAAAAATATATTAAAAATAATATGAAAATTCTTGATTTGTGCACAGGTAGTGGTTTTATTGCAATTTCATTAAAAAAGAATAACAATACTCTAGATTTAACAGCTAGTGATATAGACTCAAACGCTATTAAACAAACAAAAGAAAATGCAGAATTAAATTTAGGTAAAAATCATGATATTAAAATAATCCAAAGTGATTTATTTAAAGATATAAAAGGCAAATATGATATTATAATTTCAAATCCTCCTTATGTAGCTTATGATGATAAAGATGCGCAAAGTGAAAGTTTAAAATTTGAACCAGAACATGCAATTTTTGCACCAAAAGAAGGTTGATATTTTTATGAAAAAATATTAGAAGAAGCTCCAATTTTTTTAAATAAAAATGGATTATTAATTTTTGAAATAAATCCTAAACATAAAAATATTTGAAAAAATATTAAAAACTCAACATTATTAAAAGATATAAATGATAAATATCGTTTTGCTATTGTTAAATTTTAATTGCTATATAATAAAATTATGGATATAAATTACATTATTGCTAGAATTCAAAGTTTAACTAAAAAGCCAGTTACTCTTGAATCTGAGTTTTCAGAATTGCAAATTGATTCTCTTTCATTAGCTGAAATGGTTTTTCAGTTTGAAGAAAAATATGAAGTAACAATTGCAGATGAAGATTTAATGAAAGTTAAAAAAGTTAAAGATATTGTAGAAGTTTTTGATAAACTTCTTAAATAATGGTGTATAATACCATTATTATTGTAGGAGTATAGTTCAATGGTAGAACAACGGGCTTCAACCCCGTGTGTTATGGGTTCGAGTCCTGTTACTCCTGCCATTTTTTTATTTTTTTAAAAATAAAAATAGCCGACAAAGGCTATTTAATAATATCTGAAAAAGTTTTTAAAATTTTATCTGCATTTTCATCTTCAAAAGCGATAGTTGCATATGCTTCAGGACCAGTATGAATTGAAACAACGCTAGGAATGTAAGTTATAACAGGATCAGTTTTAAATTCTTTATTAACTTGATCTTTACATTGACTTAATTCATCTGGATTAGCTCCTGAATGTAAAATTATAACTTTTGTATTATTTGTTTTAACATCAAATGATTTAGATTTATCTGAAATGTTTTTTAAAATTGTTTTTAAAAAGTTTCTTCCTATTCCTTCTTTTAAAAGTTGCCCATTTTCTCATTTTATTAATGGAACTATTCCTAATGCTTTAGCAATTAAGGCTGCAGCAGGGTGTAATCTTCCACCTTTTACTAAATATTTATTGTGTTTAGGAACTAATGTTATTGAACGTTTTCAATCACCTTTTTCAATTTTTTTAATATATTCATCAATTTTTGAAGAATCTTTTTCTAATTGCATTTTAAATCAAATAACATCTAACATAATTAGTGAAGCAACTTGAACAGATTCTATTACTCTAAGTTTTTTAAATTCCTCTTTAAAAGTGGTTGCTAAAGTTGAATATGAACTTGATAAATGCTTAGATATAGGGTAGACAATTATTTCATCGTATTCCTTTGATAATTTTTCAAATAAATCATAAGCGTCTGCTGGATTAAAAGCTGAAGTTTTAACTTCTGATTTTAAATTAAAAGTATTAAATAAATTTTCTGAATTAATATCAATACCATCTGCGTAAGTTTTGTTATCAATATCTATGTAAAGTGGTAAATAATATAAACCATATTTTTCTGCTTGTGCTTTTGTTAGACCACAAGACGAATCAACTACAATTGCATATTTCATAATGCTTTCATTATACCTAATATTTTAGTTTAAAAAAATAATTATTGATTAGAGTATAAAAATATAATTAATTAATTTATAATTAAATAATTATGGCAGTATTTTTTAATTTAAATGATAAATATAAAAACACATCAATTATTTATTTTGACGCATCTATAAAAGTTTCAAAAACAGATACTTACGATGACTTTATAATTTTTAGAGATGAAGATTATAATGTTAATAGTATAAATTTACTAAAAAGTTCATTAATAAATATAAATAAAGATTTTTCAATTTTAAATTTAATTGATTTAAGCGAATTTGTAAAAAAAATTTTAATGTTAAATAAAAACTATAAATTTAATGAAAAACCTAATTTTGCTTTAGGTAAAATTATAAAAAGAGAAGTACATCCAAAAAGTGATAAGTTATTTGTCTTAGAAGTTGATTTCAATACAGAAACTCGTCAAATAATAACAAATACAACATATACGTTAGAAAATAAATATTTCTTTTGATGTTTACCAGGTTCTATAACAGCTAATGGACTAGAAATAACTAGTGGAAAAGTTATGAATGTTGATAGTTTGGGCATGCTTTGTTCATCTGAAAGCTTAAGATTAAATGAAAAAGAAAAAGGCGAATTTGAAAACTTTTTAGAAAATGCAACTGACAATAATTTAGGAAAAGATATAACTGAAATATTTGATTTTTGAAGAGGATAAAATGAGTATTATTAAAGAATTAAAAGAAAGAAAAATTTTAAAAGATATAACTAATTTAGAAAAATTTGAAAATTTAAATCCAAAAGAAACTGGTGTTTATGTTGGATTTGATCCTAGTGCTAAAAGTTTACATTTAGGAAATTATATTCTAATAAGTGTTTTAAAAAGATTTAAAGAATTTGGTTTTAATGCTTATGCATTAGTTGGTGGAGCTACTGGTATGATTGGGGATCCATCATTTAGAGATTCTGAAAGAGTTTTATTAAATAATGAACAAGTTTTAGCTAATAAAGAAAACATTAGAAAACAATTAGAAAGTTTTGGGTTAAAAGTTATTGATAACTATAACATTTATAAAGATATGAATGTTCTTGAGTTTTTAAGAGACGCTGGAAAATTAGTTAATGTTTCATATATGTTATCAAAAGAATCAGTTCAAAAAAGAATAGAAAGAGGCTTATCTTTTACAGAATTTTCTTATCAATTACTACAAGGATATGACTTTTTATCATTGTATAAATCTGATGGTATTAAAGTACAAGTTGGTGGTTCTGATCAATGAGGAAATATAACAACAGGTTTAGATATGATATCTAAAATTTTTCCTGAAAAACACAATGCAGTAGGATTAACAGTAGATTTATTAACAGATGAAAATGGAAATAAAATTGGAAAATCAACAGGTGGTGGTTCTTTATGGTTAGATAAAACTTTATCAAGCCCATTTAATATGTATCAATATTTAGTAAATCAACCTGATTCAATGGTTGAAAAATTATTAATGTGATTAACCTTTTTACCTGTTGAAGAAATTAGAAATATTTTAAATAAACATTTTGAAAACCCTTCAGCTCATTATGCACAAAAAATATTAGCAGATGAAATAGTAAAAGACATTTTCGGAAAAGAAGAATTAAAACAAGCTCAAAATATTACAAAAATTCTTTTTGATAAAAATTTTGATGTTTTAAGTTTAAATAAAAAAGACTTAGAAGTTATCGAAAATTACTTACCAGTAGTTATTTTAGAAAAAAATTCAAATTTAATTGATTCATTAATTGAAGCTAAAATTATTTCTTCGAAAAGAGAAGCTAGAGAATTTATTCAAACAAATGCCTTAAAATTAGATAATAATAATATAGATGAAAATAGTTTGTATATGCCTATCAATTATGAAGGAAAATATGCAATATTTAAAAAAGGTAAAAAACAAACAATTTTAATTAAAACTAAATAATAAAGTTTTTCTTTATTATGCCGATTTCGCTTAGTGGTAAGGCAGCTGACTCGTAACCAGCAGACACGGGTTCGATTCCCGTAGTCGGCACCATATAGGAAGCATAGGTTTGATACAGTAAAAATTGCTGTACAAATCTTTTTTTGTGCACTTTGTAGGGTTTTTAGAGCCTTTTTATCAAAAATCCGCATCATTTATCCTGGTTTCAGCTAAAAAAGCAACAGTGAACCTGGATTTTTGTTTATTTGGCATTTCTATAAAAAAACGAAAGGTTCTTACATATTTGTTAAGTGTTTTTACAGATCCTTTTTTTACTTGAATATAACTGTGAAATGAAAGATTTTAGATATAAAAATTATTTGAGAAAAATATAGAAATACTCAGATATTGAAGAAAGTGTTCTGCAACAGCGAGAAGTTTCTTAGGGTAATTTCTTTGGTTTCGTTGCTTATCGCATCAGGAACTGTTGTCGTTCGTTTTTGCGTTATTCTGTCGATTATTTCAGCCACAAATGTCGTAGTGGCCATCATAATTGGTTCGGATTCTGGCTTGACAGATATAGTTCTTGATATATTTATAGTCGATGTTTTTATTTTTATGAGGCTCTTTAATTTTTTAGATATTCCTACGCAACGAAAGCCATGTCAACGTAATGATAGGTGTTTCTAGGGAACGATTGTTTTCAGCAGGATATATTACTACAAAAAAATTATGGTTCAGTGATGATTGGTTTTGCCGAATTGCTTGCTTTATTTTGCAATAAGTGTTATAATTTTATATATAGTTTGATATTTTTTTATGGAGGCGATAATATGAAAATAAACTATCCAGCGACTATTATCAAAGTGAGAGCAATACTTAATTTATCGCAAGATGAACTTGCAGAAAAGCTTGACGTCTCTTTTGCGTCTGTAAATAGATGGGAAAATGGCAAATATGAGCCCACTAGATTGGTGAAAGAAAAACTTAGATTAATATGCAAAGAACACAACATAGAGATGGAGGCTAGACAATGCAATTAATTAAATCTCCGTTAAATTACACAGGAAATAAGTACCGTATTATGGACCAAATTAGAAAGTACTTTCCTGAAAATATAGAGTGTATGATTGATTTGTTTTGTGGGGGAGCAACAGTAGGATTAAATACTAACGCAAAAAAAATTATATTTGTTGATAGTAATGAACGAATCATTAATTTATTAATTTTTCTATCAAAACAAGATTTTGATGGTTTTATAAAAGAATGTGAAAATGTAATTGACAAATATGGCTTGTCTTATTCGTTTAAATATGGTTATAAATTTTATCGCGAAAAATGCAATGATGCAAATGCGAATAATGGGTTAAAAGATTATAATTCTGCAGGTTTTTATAAAATGAGAGAGGATTATAATCAACTCCTTGACAAAAATACAGATGATGCAAATGTGTTATTATACATGCTGATGGTATATGCATTTAATAATGATATTCGATTTAATAGCGAAGGTCATTTTAATTTGCCAGTTGGAAAAACAGATCTTAACAGGATGAATGTTAACAAAATCAAAGAATATATAGAACGCATTAAAACAATAGAGAGTGAATTTATATGTGCCAGCTTTATTGACCTTGAAAAATTAGACATTATTAATCAAGCTGACTTTATTTATATGGATCCACCATATTTAATTGGAAATGCTGTTTATAATTCTGGTTGGGGAAATCCTCAAGAACATGCATTGCTGGATTTTATAGACTCATTAATTGCTAAAAAAATTAATTTTGCTCTATCAAATGTTTTGACGAAGGTTGGAAAGACAAATGAACCTTTATCTTATTGGTGCCATAAAAATAGTGAGGTAGTAGAGGTTCATAACATTGATTATCACTATAGAGGAGCAAGTTATCATAAGGTTGATCGAAATGCTCATGAACAAGAAGTGTTAATCACTAATATGAGGTATAAGCAATGAAAATAAGCAGTAGAAGATATATTGGAAGTAAAACAAAACTACTTGATTTTATATTTAATAGTGTAAATGAATATGGATATCCTAGGGGGTCTATTTTTGCCGACATTTTTGCTGGCACAGGCGTTGTCGCTTGTAAATTTGCTGAAGAAGGATATAAAACAATATTAAACGATACATTGTATTCAAATTATGTCGTTTATCAAACTGTATTTGGTTCAGAACCAATTAGAAAAGATTATCTCGAAGAAATAATAAATAACTTAAATAAAATTGTCGGAAGTGAATTGGAAGACAATTATTTTTCAAAGATTTACGGCGGAAAATATTTTTCAAATAATGACGCAAAAAAAATAGGATATATTAGGGATTATATAGAAGGAATAAAAAATGAATTAAATTCTCGTGAATACTATAGTTTGGTCGCAACCTTACTATATTCTTGTGACAGAATAGCCAATACAGTAGGACATTTTGAATCGTTTTTGAGAAAAAAGCCTGAAGATAAAGAGTGACGATTATCTCTTTTAGAAGTGTTAAATAATGTCATTCCTGCAGATATATATAATGAAGATGCAAATGCTGTTTCTAGAAAAATAAAAGCAGATGTCGTATATATAGATCCTCCGTATAATGCTCGTCAATACATCAATTTCTATCATGTTTTGGAGAATCTTGCACGTTGGAATAAGCCTACTGAATTCGAAGGAAATTCCATGAAGTTTAAGCGAAACGAGTTGAAAAGTGAATATTGCAGAAGAAAGGCTCCTATGTTGTTTGCTGATTTAATTGAACATTTAGACTGCAGCTTAATAGTTGTGTCATATAACAATACATATAAAGCAGGAAGTATTTCTTCAGTTAACACTATCACCAGTGAACAAATTATTGAAACTTTAAGCAGAAGAGGAAAAGTTGTTGTAAAAGAAATAGACTATAAGGCTTTTAATTCTGGTAAGACAAATTTAGATGGACATAAAGAATTATTATATATTTGCGAGGTGGAAAAATGAAACTAATCGAATATTATAAAAATAAACAAACAAGTCAAACTTGGGTTGATAAGTTTCAAAGCACAGGAAAAAATAGCTGTGGTAAACTTTTTTCTTGTCTAAACGTAAATTTTAGAACTCTTACTTCCTTTTTTAAACAATTAGAAGCTTTTAAACCAAAAGATGGTTTAAGGAGAGATGACTGGAATAGCTATCAAGATAACGGTCAAGAAAAAGATAAGCACAGGATTGTTAACTTAAAGAACGCAGGTTTTATCAGAATGGATGGAGATAGATATTATATTACTGATAAAGGACATGAAGTGTTGAGAATATCAAATGATAAGGATTTGAAAGATAAAGAAAAATGGATAATTCTATTGATGCTTATCGTTGACTACAATACTGAAGAAAGAAAACAAGATTTAATAAAATCCGTTTTGGAATTGGATAGTTATTTGAAACAGCATGGATTAGAAACTGTTAAATTTCTTGAAATGTTGAAAAAATCCCTTTATATAGATAAAAAGGACAAACTCTTTCAAAGTGACGTTTTTTGGTTGATTACTTTTGCCAAAGACGAGCAATTTGATAAAATATATTTAGGTTCAACAGAAGACGAAAAACAGAATCTGTTTGATTATGTATTGTTAGTTTCACAGAACAAAAATTCTACTGATTTAATAGCACATAAGTTTGTCAGTGGTGGTGCATATTCTGTGTCAACTTTCAACAATGATATCAATATGATTTTTTCAATACTAATTTTAATTTCCTTAAGAGATGTAAATTGGGATAATTATATCGATATTATCTGTAAATGCTATTCAACATGTAATGCAGAAAGAATAAAAAAATTTATGAGCAGTAAAGGTTTAATATATCAAATGTCATATGATCAATCTTTTGGTCAAATTAATAAATTGATTGCAAAAGAAGGAATTTAATTATGAGCGTAAACAAGAATGTACATGATGTTGAGGTAGCTTTGGGACTTGCACATGGCGAATTATTAGATGAGGGGATAGAATTAGAAAAGTTCACTCCAGAATGGTTTAAGAATAAGGGCGCAGAGTTTGCTGATATAGATCTCGAAGCTAAAACATTATACAAAGAATTCCAAGTTAAATTTGGAATCGATGCTCTTGAAAAATTGAATGGTGAAGATTTATTAAAAGCATTATTCTTGGGCGGTAATACAGATAATCTTTGTCATGAACTTGAATATGTGAAAATGAACACTGAACTTTTTGGTAGTATAAAAGGTGGCAACGCTTATAAATATCCGCTATTTTTTGACAAAGAAACCAGCACATGGATGTCAGGTACAGGACAAAAACCTGCAGGTTTGTCTTTAGAAAAAGCTATAATAAAAGGAACAAAAGTAAGAGATGGGCTTGTACAAGGACTTAAAATAATTGAAGAATCAAAACCAATTAATGTAGTAGAAGACTATTTAATGCTTTATACAAAACTTTATGCGAAAATCCCTGAATTGATTGATAGCATGTGGGTTCTTAAGTACTTTCATATGATGGAGAAAGAAGTTATTCCAGTATTTTATAATAAATATTGGCAAGAAAAAGTCCTTTATGTGATAAAGCTTATTCCTTCTGATTCTACTTTTGGAAGATTAGGACAAATAAGTGAATTTGTCAAAAAATGTGAAATATCTAATGTAGTATTTGCTCAAGTTTTTTATAAGTATTGCAAAGAATTAGATTCACAAGAAGATGATAGGGAAGATTCCAATTTTGATAATAGCATAGGAAGAATAAGAGGAGGCGAAAATATTATCCTTTATGGAGTTCCTGGAGCTGGTAAATCATGGACTATTCAAAACGAATATTGCAGTGACGAAACTTGCATGGAAAGATTAGTTTTCCATCCTGATTATACTTATTCTGATTTTGTAGGCCAAATTATGCCAAAAGTTACAAACGAAGGAACTGTTAATTATGAATTTACTCCTGGTCCTTTTGCGAAACTTGTAAAAAAAGCTTATACAAATCCTGATAAAATGTTCTATCTGGTTATTGAAGAAGTAAATAGAGGTAATGCTCCTGCGATATTTGGCGATGTGTTCCAACTTTTAGATAGACAAGGTCAATTCATTAAAGATCAAACAACAGGACACAATATAGAAAACCCTAATTATGGTGCAAGTGAATATGAAATAACAAACGCTGATGTAGCAAGAGTAGTTTACGGAAATGAAAATCATAAAGTTTCTATACCATCAAATATGTCAATACTTTGCACCATGAACACAAGTGATCAAAACGTATTTACATTAGATACGGCTTTTCAAAGAAGATGGAGTATGCGCTTAATTCAAAACAAATTTCCTGAAGATGGAAGTGAAAAAGCATTCGCAGATACTTTCATTCTTGATACAAGTGTAACGTGGGAAAAATTCTTTACCGTTATTAACGATTTGATTCTTAATAAGAATATCAGAATGACATCTGCTGAAGACAAGAGGTTAGGAACACACTTTGTCTCTCAGGAAGATTTGGTTATTGATACATATGAAGGCGAAGATAAGGAACTTAGCAAAAAATCAAACAGACAAAATAGAAGGTTTGCAGAAAAAGTCTTAAAATACTTGTGGGATGATGCTTTCAAATTTAACAAAGACGAAATCTTTGATATTAGTAAAGTTAATAGTCTAGAGAAAGTAATAGAAGTATTTGTCAAGGCAAAAGGAAATACTAGATTTGAAGGAATATTTAAGCAAAATATTGTTGATGCTTTAATACCTAAACTGGAATAAATAAAAAGGAGTGATGCAAATGGCTATTGACCGTGAACGTTTTATTTTAAGAGAACACTGTCATATAGATGATAATATCGATGGCGATAGATTTGTTGGCGTTAAAGCTGATTCCATGAATGCCATGATTTATTTTCCGTTAGGCTATGAACTCCCAGAGGATGACGACGAGTTAAGACGAGATGTAAAAAATCTATTTATGGTTTTGGCGGCATTTACCGATAGAACTGATAGAGTTCTGCATATGGATAAGTTTACCGCACCTCAAACCGTAGATTTTCCTATCCAAGCCTACATTAATGTAATCAATTATTATCTTGATCATAACGGTTCTTACTATACTGAAACAGAAGTGACTTATAGAATTGATCGACGTGGTAAAACAAACTGATCTAGAACAATCAAACAAGTGTCGCCATTATTTCAAGGAAAATCAGTCATTTATTTAAATACTGTTGTTAGGGATAATACTCCTAATTTTAATATGATGATTACTAAAATTCATAAATATTGTGTTTATGAGAGTTTTGAGAGAATAGGCTGGCTTTATACAACTAACTCACCAGAAGTTGCATATGCACCCGCGGATACAAACACAATGGTTGCGATACTGAATGACAAGAAAGCAAATACTAATAACGATGTTGATAAAATGCTCTTCAGTTCGATGATAGCAATGTTAGAATTTATGGATAATCAGACCATTGATAAACAATTCTACTTTGGAACAGATAAGTTTGAACACGTATGGGAAAAACTGATAGATATTGTATTTGGTGAATCGAATAAGAGTGACTATTTTCCTCATGGCATTTGGACTCAAAGATATGGAGCTAATAAAGGAAGAGCAACTAGTGCTCTAGAACCAGACACAATAATGATTTATAATGGAAAGTATTATGTACTTGATGCGAAATATTATCGTTATGGTAATCAGCCACAGTTTGGAGTGGGGGTGCTTCCGCAATCTTCTGACATAAATAAACAAATTACATATGGCCAATTTGTTAAGCGAAACAGAGTTCCAGAAGGCGTAGAGGTATATAATGCATTCTTAATGCCATTTAATCGAGCTAAAAATAATTTTTATATTAGTGACTTATTTGGTAACGTTGCTGAAGCAACAGGTGATTGGATAAACAATCCTGAAACATATGAGAGAATTCAAGGAATTGTAGTTGACACTAGATATCTTTTGAAAAACTATCAAGGTAATCATGATAGAGATAAAGAAAAAATCAGCAAAGAAATAGAAAAATATTTCACATAAATAACTGAATAAACAAATGAGAGACTTCAAATACGAGGTCTCACTAAATTGTAATTCACAAGGTAACAGCTAACCAAATATGTTTTGGTTACCTTTTTTATATTTTCTAATATTATGATTAGTAATGTTAATTTGATGAGTGGTTATTTAAAGCTGCATTCTCAAAAGGCGCAGCAACGTAGTTTATCAATAATTGTTTTTGCTACTTTTTTAAAAAAGTAGAAATAAAAAAAAATTCAAAACTTTCCTTTCTATATTTCTTTATTATTTTTTAATCTTCAAAAGTTATTTTTAATTTTGTTTGATTTATTATTTGATCTTTCTCAACTATACAAAGTAGAATTTTCTGAAATTATTTTTCCAGGACCCTTGATTTTGCAAAGTTCATAAACTTCTGATGCACTTAAGTATCCGTGTATTTTTCGTGGTATATTATTTATATTATGTTGAACATTAAAAATTTCTTCATCTGAAACTAAGTTAAAATCAGTTTTTTTCTTGAAAAAACGTCTTACATAACCATTAAAATTTTCATTAGTTCGTCTCTGCTGCGAAGCATATGGATCAGCTTTATAAATATAAATTTTAAGTTTGTAAGCCAATATAAATAAAGAACTAAACTCAAAGCCGTTATCGCAAGTTATTGATTTAGCATTTAATTTTAGTTTTTTAATAATATTAAAAACTATTAAATTAATTTTTCAAGGATTTTTATTTGGAACTTTTACTAATATGCCATATCTACTGAATCTTTCGACAAATGATAGAATGAGTGAATGTCCTGCTTTTTGTTTTCCTACAATTAAATCTATTTCTCAATGACCAAATGTGCTTCTTTCATTTATTTCTCTAGGGCGTGCTCAAAAAGGTCTTATCCATCTTGCACCAATAAGCTTTATATGAGCTGGAGCTTTTAATCTTTTTTCTTTATTACTCAAAAATTTTAATTAATTCAGTTATATATAGTTTTTAAAGAAGGTGGTTTAAAATCAAAATTATTTTTAATATATAAATGAGTTAATTCAATACTAAAAGTGTTTTTATTGTATTTATTTTTGAATTGTATTGAATATTCGTTATATAAATTCATATTGTTAATAAATTTAAAATGATTTTTTCATTTTTCTCTATTATTATGTTTTTCTTGTGCAGAATTTGCATTATAACCTCAATAATTAGAATTAATTTTTATTTCATTTCATAATGATTTCCTTGAAATATTTAACATTTTAGAAATTTTGCTTATAGTTTTATTTTCTATATTTAAGTAAATATTAATAATTTTTCTAATTTTATAATCTATTTTTATATAATTCATATTGGTATGTCTCGAATTTCTTTCGGGGCTTTTTTATATAAAAAAACATCTTATTTATATTTTTTCATATAAATAAGATGTTACCTTGTAAATTACAATGTGGCAAATTCTTGAGAATTTGCTTCTCTCTCTCTCTCTCTGGTTATAATATAATAATGTTTAAAATAATAAAAATTAAAAAATATTTTGAATTTTTTTGCATTTTTCATTTTTATTATTTTTGTTATCCATATATAGTTTAGATAGCAAAGAATGGATTTGACAATCAAAATTTCATTATGAAGAAAATTAGTTAATTTATCTGTTAGCTTATTTGCTTTTTTAGGTATATTGGCTATTTATTATTTTGCAAAAAGAAAAAACTTTGCATTTTTATATGCTATTTTAAATGCAATTTTATATATAGTTTATTTTGTTTTTCTAATGGCTTAGTTATTGATGAAACATTACAATTTATTTATATAGTAATTTTGATATCTATTTTTATTAAGCAAAAAATAAAATCTAAATTAGAAATTAGCTCTTTGAGAAATTCATTTTATAAGGTAATTTTATTTATTCTTTATTTCATAATTTTCTTTATTATATTTTACTTTTTAAATTCTTATACAAATAATATTTTTGGAAAAATTTTAAATATTGACTATTTGGAATATGGAACTAATTTTAATTATAAAAAAATGCTTCTATTTTACTTGCATCATTTAATTCTGTTTCAGTAGTTGCATTAACTATGATGGCATTAGGTTTTAGAAACAATTGATTAATTTGATGTATTAAAAATATTTTATGTTTTATATTTTTTTCAGGAATAGTATTTTTAAACATCACAGTTCTTTTGATTAATTTAATATATTTTATAATTTCAATTTATTTATACTTTGCAACTTCAAAGAATAAGACTTTAAGAATAGCAATTATAGGAATGGGCGCTAGTGGTAAATCTACCTTAATAAAAAAAAATAAAACCTTTCTTGGATCTAAATGATATTAAAGATTTTTCTATATTTGAATTAATTAAAACTATATTCAAAGAAAAGTTTTTTTATATAAGAAAAATGATTTATCTTATATTTTAGAAAATAAAAATTTTTATGAGATATCAGTTTTTACACAAAATTTACTATTTTCTAATATTAAATCATTTATAAATAAGTGCGTAAATTTTAATTAACCAGCAAAGAGGTGTTATGAAACTTATATTAAATATTTTAAATAAATGTGATATATCGTATTCGGAATTAATTAATGGTAACAATGAATTAAGAAAACAAGATTCTCAATTAACTTTTAGTAAAAGAGAAGTTCGTAACAAAAAAATTACAATTTTAAATCAATTAGAAAAAGAATTAGAAAGTAAAAAACTAAATAAAAGAGAAAAATTAGATTATAGAAAACTATTTAAATTTCTTAACGAAGATAAAAATTTGGACTTTTATACATGCGGTCTTTCGAGAGTGTACTTAAAAGAAGATAATAATATATATGACGAGCTTATTAGAATCTTGAAAGATCCTAAATTAAAACATAAAGAATATGATAATTTTTTAGTTGTAGCACAAACTAAAGATTTGTCAAATTTAAAAATTGAAGGTATAGAAGTTGATGCTAATGCTATTAATTTATTTTTTAAATTGACAGTAACTAGAGAAATAAATAGTATAAATAATGACTATTATAGCAATACCAATAATACTGAAAACATAATTATAAATTTTGAATTACAAAGAATAAATATTTCTAATTATAATTTACCAATTAGTAAAATTAATAGAAAACTTTATAAGATTGACGAAGTTCAATTTACATGTAATAGCGATAACAAATGTAATTCAACAACTTGTAATAATTCAAAATTAATATCGAGACAAATAATAAAAAGTGTTTTACAAAATACAAAATCAATTTTTAAGAAAAATGAAGACCCTTTAAAATTAAACGATATTGAAAGCAATTTTAGATTATTTTTAGAATTTTATGATGATACAAAAAATTCTGACACCGCATTTTTTTTGAACTTGTCAAATAAAAATATTATTTTAGAAAAAAAACAGAACGAAAAGGATAATATTATTAATTTTGATAATAATTATTTATATTTATTTCACAAAAATAATTTTAATGTTTTAGAACATAAAAAAGACTGAAATTTATCAGATATTCGTTCAAAGACAAACCTGTTTGATTCACTTAAAATAACATTTAAGTTTTTTGAAGAAAAAAACGGGCTAAAAAATATACAAAAAAATGAAGCAAATAGCTATAATTTTGACAAAAACATAGAAAAAATTGATGAAAATATAAATGTACTAAATAAAGAAATTAAAGAAATTAATGTCAATTTAAATAACTTTAACAATGATATTAAAACGTATAATGGCAAAATAAGAGATATTCAAAATTTAATTAATAAATATCAGATTTTAATTAATGAAAAAACACTTGAAAAAGAAATAGAAGAAATAAAAAACAAAATAAAAAAAGAAGAAAAAAGTATTTTAGAATATGAAAACGAAATAAATAAAGTTACAAATAAACAAAATGGATTAACAAAAGAAATAAATTCTAAAAATTTAGAAATAAATAGACAAACTTCTCTTAAAAAAGAATATGAAAATTTGATAAGCAAAATAAATAACGAAAAGTATCTTGTTAAAAGAGTAAAATCAATAAAAATAGAGCCTAAAACGAAAGATGATGTATCAGTTGAAATAGAATCTTATTTTAAAAATAATAGTTGAAAAAGATATCAATTATCAACTATAAATATCGGTGAAAAAACAATAATAAATAGATCATATAATTCTATCAAAAACTTGTTTAAAGGTTATATAAAAGAACCTTCATTTTTGCCATCGTTAATTGAACTATTGACCGTAAAAATAGATGAAAATAGCAAAGTTATTGAAGATATTAATAATTTTATTTCTAAATATAATTTGAACGAAAAACAGGTTTTGGCCTTTAAAAAGGCAATTTTTTCTGATGCATTATTCTTATTACAAGGCCCTCCAGGCACTGGAAAAACTCAAGTGATATCAGCTTTGATCGATTACTATCAATATAAAAATCAAAATATTATGCTAACTTCTTCAACACATGAAGCTATTGACAATGTTTTTGATAGATTTGCTAGATTAAATCCGATAAATCCTAATATTTTTGCAATAAAAGTATCAAGTGGAAATAGAGCAAATAATATTAATCCTTATTCAAAAGAAAATCTATCTAATCGTTATATAAAAGCCTTAATATCAGAAGAGAATTTATTGCATAAAACTAACTCAACTAACAATAAAATTTTTGAATTTTGTAATGATATTAATAAAGATATTAATGAAAATAATATAAAAATTTGAAATCTATTTATTAAAAAAATAATTGAAAATGGAAAGAAAATTGAAGAATTTAAAGAATCGCTAGAAGTTCATTACTATATGTCAGAAGATGACGGCGCTTCTGATAGAAAATACTCTAAGAAAATTATTGATATTTTAGAAAAATACGACTATTTAAAAATTGGAAAAGAACTAAAAAAAATTGGAGTAAATTCACCGAAAAACATATCTGATTATGTAAAAAATGAGCAAAATAAAAACATCAATGATTTTTGTGATTCTGAAGTTTTATTTAAAATAAAAAACAAGTTAAACATTGCAATCAAACTTAATGATTTAGAAGATAAAAATGAAGATATTTATTGAAATGAAAAATTAGTTGATGTTTTATTTGATAATGAATTAGTTAACTTATTTGGTTTAACAACTACATCAAGCAGTGAAATTGAACATAATGGTAAGTTTATTGATTTGACAATGGACTATAAAATTGATTTGGCAATTATGGACGAAACTTCGAAGTCAAATTTATTTGAAATAATAAATAGATGTTTACATTCAGGCAAATCAATTTTATGTGGTGACGCTTATCAATTGCCACCTACTGTTGATTTTTCAGAAGAATTATATAATTGAGTGATTAAAGAAAAATATGGCTTAGATAATGTCGATAAAAAAATGAAGAATGATCTTGTTAATAAAATTAACGATTCATTGGCATATCCTTATTTTAATGAGAAAATAAAAGAATTAACGAATATGTCGAATGGCAATTCATTGGCTTATGAATTTTTAGATATTCAACATAGATTTCCAGACGAAATTTGTCATTTTATAAATGTTTTATATAAACAAAAAAATCAGGAACTTAAAACATTTAACAAAGATGTTAACTTTAAAAAATATAGCAATATAACTAGCAAGTTAAATTTAATAGATACTAACACTCTTCCAATAAAATACATTATTGATATAAAACAATTTGATAATAAATTTAACCTTGTTAATAATTTTGATCACAATATGCTAATTGAAGATGGCTTTATATCAAGTTCATTTATTAAAAAATTTAATCAGAGTACACTAGATACTAGAATGAATCAATATAATGCGATTGTAATAGTCAAAATAATTCAAAAATTAATAAATGACTTGGAACATGATGGAATAAACATTGAAAATGAAAAATCAAAAATCGGAGTTATTGCTTTGACTAGAAATCAGGCAATTGTTATTAGAGGAATTATTCAATCTAAATATCCAGATTTATATACTAAATATATTGCAACGAGATCAATAGTAATTGATACGATTGATAACTTTCAAGGTAGAGAATGTGAATTTATTATTGTTGACTTAGTGAGATCGGAAAATAAAGGAACAGAGGAAACAACTAATAAACGTAATACCAACTTTTTAAACGATGAAGCTAGACTGAACGTTGCTTTTAGTCGAACAAAAAATATTTTAATTGTTGTCGGTGATTTTTCATATTATAAAAATAGTAGCCAAGGCTTAATGGTATTGAAAAAATATATAAATAATTATTTGCAAAACAAAGATTATTTTGTAACCCCAGAAGAATTTATAGGAAAGGAATACAATGAATGATAAGATAAAAATTAAACTTAATTTTCCAGTTATTCAAAAGCGCGTTGAATTTACGTATCGTGAAATAGAAAAAATGGAAAATTATTATAAATTTATATTGATTCCGCTTATTGAATTTAAAAAATTAAATAAGTATATTACTGTAAATGACATATTTAAGGAGTTTTACAACATTAATAGTGATGTGTTGATTCGTAAATTTTGGCTATTGATTTTAAGGGATATGCATAGAAAAAATATAATAACTATAAATTTTAATTCTTCTGAAAGCATGATTGAGGATTTTAATTTATTAGAAATGGATATTAAAAACATTGACATAAATAAAAAAATTGAAAAATATGTTGAAATGAATAAGTTTTACAGTTTAACTGACCGAGAGATGAAAAAGTACTTCACTTTCTATATTAAGAGTAAGTTTTTATCAGAGAATTATGATAAATACTTTGACACTAAAAATATAGATAAAGCTTGAAATGGCTATTCTTTTGAAGGCTTTGATAAAAATGAATCAAAAGAAATTGATCAAAAGATTTCGAAACTTGAATATGATTTTGAAAAAGATGACTCAAAATTAATATTGAAAAAAGGTGTTGAAAATAGTCATGATATTAAAGTGTCATTTTTTGAATCTGATTACGCCTTTGATATTAACAATTCATCAACTATTATTTCTATTAATATAAGACCAATGAATATTGCACAAAATTACTTCATGGAAGATTTTATAAAGAGTAATTTAATTAATGAACTGAATAATCGTAAATTGTTATATGACACTATATTCCCAAATAATACTTTTTTGAGTAATTTTCGAATTAAAGATAGATATGAAAAATTAGATATAAAAGAATTTGATATCAAAAAATGAATGATAAAAAAATCATTCGATCAAAATAATATTGTTGAAGGAAAATATAATGAAAAGTTTTTGCTATTAGATAAAAAAATATTTGACATAAACAAAATAAAAGTTAATGTAAAAATTGATGATAATAAAGTTGAAGAAAATGGAGTAGACTTTTTTATTCCAACTGAAATACCCGAATCAAAATACCTTGAGTTGCTGGAAGATATTTATGATAAAAAAATATCGCCCACTGATATTATGGCTTCTGCTTTAGAAAAATATTTAGACAAATTTTTAAAAGACATTAAAGAAAAATCTAACTTTAATTTTGAATTAATTTCAAAAATTTGAATATTTTTAAGTAATTTTAAAACTAAAGATAGATTCAAAGAAATTACTCAACTATTTTCTAATAATGTGTTTTTAGATGTTTTAAATACTATTAAAACTAGCGATGATTTAGATAAATTCATGAGCATTTTAAATAATAGCGAACTTATTTTTAAAAACATTATTAGTGAATACAATATCAATTTACACAATTTAGATATTTTTAACTTTATATCTTCATGAAATAATAATATGCTTAGAGAAATTTTTAAAAAGTATGTTAATGAACACCATCTAGTTGATTTATATAATGACAATAAATTTAAAGAAACACTATTTTATCACGATTTAAAAAATCATATTTCTAGCGATTTTGAAAATTTAAATGAACAAATTAATTCTGACATTGAAGCTTCAGTTAAATTAAATCATTTAGAAAAATTTAAGAAAAAAGAAGTATATAAAGGTCTATTAGCATTTGATTGTTTAGATTACATTAATGAATATATTTTTAAAAAAGAGGAAGAAATCAAAAACTCTTTAGAATATATTAGAAATAATTTAATTCCTAAAGCTGTATCAATCAGACAAAGACTTGAAAAATTTAAAAAAAATAGTAAAACAACATTTACAGAATCATTAGAAAAAATAGATCTAAAACTCGCTGATTATTACAAATATTTATCTAATAACTATGCTCATTCTTCTAAAAAAGACACGACTACGGCTGAATATATTTTGAAAATGAGTGATGAAGAAGTAATGGTTGAAAATAATAAGTTAGATAAAATTAGCGAATATATAAAACAATTTGAGGTTAGTAAATAATGAGTCACATAGCAACCGTAACATTGAATTTAAGCGAATTAGAAAAACAAGATTTAGAAAATATTTGTGATAAAAATACTGAACTACTAAATAATATGCTTTTATCTAATGAATATCAAAACAATAGATTAATAAAAGAAGCTATTGAACAAATTGAAAATGTTAAATCAAATATTAATCAAAAAGTTGAAATGGATTTAAATTCATACAAAGGATTAAGTTTATACGAATTAGAATATGACAAAATCAATAAATTATTATTAAATATAATTGATACAGTTGATTATAGAAAAGTAGATAATTCAATTTCGATAGAAAATTTTAATCACTATGTATATGAATTTGGGAAATTAGCTTACGAAGCAAGAGATTTGATCATAAATAGTAATTTAGAGTTAACTGAAGATAACCTTAATTTAGAAATTAATGAACTAATGAATGCCAAAGCTTCTATTGAAGAATTAAGAAGCTTTAAGAATAGTATTTATGCAAAAATAAGCGAAATTAAAAATAACGAATTAAAACAATATTTTGAAGATAAGATAAAAATAATTACAACTAAAAAAGATATTGATGATTTTAAAATTTGATTTAAAGAAAAAAATAATTCAATATTGAAAGCCGATAAAATAGCAAAACCATTTATTGAGTTTTTAATGATTAAAGAAAAGTATAAATTAGCAGGAAAACAAATAAAAGTTGTTAATGAAAAGCTTTTCGTAATTTATATTTTAGAAAACAATTTAGAAGAACAAGTGATATTTAATGTTTCACCAGACGGAACGGTTGAATATCAAATCGGTGACTATAAAAGGCATGTATGTTCAAAAACGGCTAATCAGATGCTTGAATATATAACTAAAAATTCAAATATGAATATTGTTAAATATACTGTTAATAGAACTTTTGTAGCAACAAAACCCAAATATAGTGCAAAAGAAAAAGTAAAAAGATGAGGTAATAAATAATGAATTTAAAAGAAGCAATTACAACGCAATTAAAATTTAAATTACTCAATAAAAATATTGTGATTTTAAAAGGAAACACTTCTGAGTTTATATCTCCTAAAATATTGAATTTGCCAATAAAAAAACCGTCATTAGATAATATAAATAAAAATTTATTAAAAAGTGAATATTTAGAATCCCTTACTGAATTTGTAAATTTAGATTTTTTAACTTTCAATCAATATTTATTGCATTATTTATATCAGGATAAAAATCTAGACATTGATAATATATATCTTTACAATTCAAATTGAGAAATGGAGAGTGAAATCGTTCACGGAAATATAAAAATTTTTAAAAATAAAGATAAAAAAACTGATACTTTGAAAACTTTTGATGATATTGAAAAATCAGAAATATTTGATTTTGTAAATATTGAAAGTAATGATAATGTCAAAAATGAGGATATCAATTTAAAATTAAAAAGTTTAATAATTGAGAAAATCAATAATGAAGGAATTGCTTCACAAAATTTATTTATCTTAGATTTAGCTGATTCTATTTATAGCGATAAAAATGCTCAATTAGATATCGCTAAATTAAATTCATTGATTGATATGTTCACTAACGAAATTAATCAAATAGCTCATAAAAACAAACCTTCAAATTTTAAATTAATAATTTTGATAAAAAACGATCAAATATTTAATTCAATACTTTTTAATAATAATCAGGAAATAACATCACTAATAATTCCAAGTCCTTCATTAGAGGAAAGAAAATCATTTTTTAACATAAGAGGGATTTTATTTAAAAAACTTGATAATAAATTAATAACCAAAAAAGAAATTGATGATGCAAGTGCAATAACTAATGGATTAACTTTTAGAGAATTATTTCAACTTGAAGTATTTTCTAATAATATTGATAATATAAAAGATTTTAAAGAACTATATAGACTATGTTTTTTTGAAAAGAAAGAATCAGAATGAGAAAAAATTAATGCTGAAAATTTAAATAAATTCTTAGAAGATTTTGACAATAAAGTTAAAGGTCAATCTCATGTTGGTATTAAAATAAAAGACACACTAATTAGAAGTCAGATTGGATTACAAGGTATTTTACAAAGCTCTGACATTCAAAAAAAATCAAAACCAAGAGGAATTTTATTCTTTGCTGGACCTACAGGTGTTGGAAAAACTGAATCAGCAAAAGCTTTATCTGAATTTATTTTTAATGACCCAAATCAAATAATTAGATTTGATATGTCAGAGTATAACCATGAAGAATCTGATCAAAAACTTTTAGGAGCTGCTCCAGGTTATATTGGATATGAAGCTGGCGGCACGCTTACTAATTCTGTTTTACAAAAACCTTTTTCTATTTTATTATTTGATGAGATAGAAAAGGCTAATTCAAAAATATTTGATAAATTTTTACAAATTTTAGAAGATGGTAGATTGACTTCTTCTAAAGGAGAATTAGTTGATTTTTCAGAAACATTTATTATTTTTACTTCAAATATAGGTGCTTCTACAATGCCTAAAGACATAGATAATAAAAAAATTCAAGAGCACTTTATTTCAGAAGTTAAAAAATATTTTAGCTATGAGTTAAAAAGACCTGAGATTTTAAATAGAATTGGCATACCGAACATAATTCCTTTTAATAAAATTACCTCTTTAGAAATAAAAATTGACATTATAAAATCTAAAATTAAAAAAATGAAAGAATTTTTATTAAAAGAAAAAAACATAAAATTAATATTTGATGATTCGATTGAAGAATATTATTTATTAGTTGCTAATAATGTTGATGATTCAATGGGAGCTCGTTCTCTTATTTTATTTTTAGAAACTGATTTAGTAAAAGCAATATCAAATATCATTTTTAAAAATAGAGAACTAATTGAAAATAAATTATTAGAATCAAAAGACGACGACGCTTTAGTAAATTTAAAACTAAAATATGTATCTTCAAATAATAGCCACGGTTTTAAAGAAGAAATATTTTAAAATAAATTCAATTAAAACAAAATATTTAGGTATCCAGTAAACTGGAAATTTTTTTCGGACAATTTTATTCATACAGAAATTATGCCAATAGCAAAATTTCTGTATGAGTTTTTTATAATCTAATTTTTTTTAGTATTTTATCAATTTATAAATTTTGGGTGACTTGCCTGTTTTGATTTTATACTCATATTTAAATTATATAATTTGTATTTTTTTCTCATTGATGTAAGAGAATACTTTTCTCAACTTCTTAACCTAATCTCATATGAAATAAATTCAAATTACGATTTAGAAATTTTATAATTTTTGGTCGCTGTAAAATTTAGAGTGCTCTCTTGAAAAAGAAAATTAGTAGCTAGTTAGTAGCTACTTTTTTTGTAGTTAAATCAATTTAAGGTAAAAAAAAGTATCACGCCCAAAAAAGCATAATACAATAACTAGATACCTATATTATACCAGGGTGTGAAAAATTTTTTACAAAATAAAAAAATTGTTAGCGAGGTAATAATATGGGAGCATTTAATAATTTGCAAATTTTAAGGGAAGAAAGTAAATACTTAACTCGAAAAGAAATTTTAAGAGATCAGAAAATTAAAAGTTTTAAAAAACTATGCAGTATTAAAAAATATTTAAAAATTAATTTTGATAAGTTTTTAAATCTTGTTAGAAATTTTAAAATTAACTTAAATTATGAAGTTATTAAAATGCTAGAGAAAAAACAAAACGCTAGCTTAATTTTAATGCTTATTTTAATTGTTAAAAAAGCTTTAAAAATTAAGAACTTTAAACTATGAGATTTGATCGGCTTTGGCTTATCTATAAATAGATTAAAACATGGGTTAAATGAGCTTAAAAAATTAGGATTAATAATTCTTAAGGGCAAATACTATTTTTTGAAAAAAAACATTGTAAAAAATAATGGTAACAAAATGCGTTATTTAAGTTTTAAAAACCTAGAAGATTGAATGCTATTTTTTACAGGGAATTTCAAAGCTTTAATAAGCGTCAAAAAAATTCTTTGAAAAAAAGCGGATTCTAAAAAAATAAAGTTATTAATAACTAATAAATTTTTAGAAGTATCAAAATATAAAACTAAATTTATTTTACTTTTAGTTTTAGTGTATTTTGGTCTATGGAGAAGCGCAATCACATTAGAAACAAAGTGAGCAAAAAAAGTCGGTTTAAGATCTTTAAGATATATCGAGTTTTAAAACCGCATGTTGTGTAAGAGGATATAAAAAGTAATTACTATGTTGCGGTAGTAAAAATTTTGCTATTCTGTTTTTTAAGATTTTTAGAAATTTTTAATATTAAAATTACCCTTTCGCTTTTAAATTTAAAAAATGGAGCAAAAAACTACTGCAAAGATAAAAGTAATAAAGAGGATATATAAAGTATAAATATCAAACTTAATAAATATATCTATTTAAACCTTTTATATTCTCTTAAAAAGTTTTTTTATGCGTGAATGTATGTATGTGTTATTAGTGAGGTGTATTTATGGATGTACGAGAATTTGTTTATCAGCCGACTTTTTTTGCTCTGCGAGGTGAAATATTAAAAATAGGCGAATTAGAAAGGACGATAATTGATGATAAGGAAGTATTTCATTTACAACTTTCATTAAAAGTTGAAGTTGATGAATTTGGTAGCACTTCATTAAAAGTCGAACCTTATATTTTTGAGTTTGCAGTTTTTGATGAAATCGCTATTAATTTATCAAAACGGGATATGTTTAAAGAAAATGATTTTTGTTATTTACAGGGTTATATCATGCCAGGTTATGTATTTGGCAATTGTAGACTTATTGTAAATAGAATTGTTAAAGAATAATATTAGGAGTTTAAAATGAATGAAGTTAAATTGAGAGGTATTTTAACCTCTAAAAGTGAAATTAAAAAAACGAGTACTAAAAATATAAGTTATTTGAAGTTTTCAATTTTAGCAAGTGGTGAATTTTTTGATTTGTTAGCGTTTGAGGAAAATGCGGAATTTTTAGATAAGTTAGATATAAAAACAAAACCTAATATTTTGGTAATTGGCAAAATTCAAAAGAGAAGTGAGAAATTTGTTATAGAAGATAAGAATTTTAGTTTTAGGTATGACATTATTGTTTCTACTTTGTTTTTAAGTGCGCCAAAAAGACAAGAAATTAAAGCTGAAATAAATACAGAAGAAAATAAAGAAAAATCATTAAATAAAGAAAATAATGTTGAAATAGATAGAGAACAAAATTTTGAATTAGATTGAAATGAAAAAGATGATCTTTCTGCAAACGATCTAGTTGAAAAAGAGAGTAAGTTTTATCAAATTATGGAAAGTTTTAACTATGATGCTGATGAAATTAAAGAAGCATTTACAAATTTAAACATTGAAGATGATTTAAACACTTTGATAGACAAAGGTGTTAGTTATATTGTTAATAATAAAAAAGTTGTTGAACCTGAAAATGATATTTCGTTTTTTAATGAAGAAATTTAATGAGCAAAGTAATTTTTAAACAAAATAACAATTTTGGTTTTGTCAGGGCAGTTGATAGATTTTCAAAAATAGAAAAATTAAAAGCGTATGGAGAAAAAGCAATTAATTATTTTAAAACCGGTAAATATATAGATTACATAACAAGAGATGAAGCGTGTTTTGATTTTATTGGTGAAATGCCCGAATTTAAAAATGATGAAGAAGCCTTAAATTGATTTAACAGTCATACAAAAGGATTTAACAAATTAAATAATGTAAATGATGTATCAAGCGGTTTGTATAGTTTTAATGCAGTTAATTTAAAATTTGAGGCAATAGAATTAAATGAAGGTAAAAATATGCTTTCTAAACTTAAAGAAAATCAATATATTTGAGATACACATTTAAGTTTTGGAGAAATAGGTATTGCTAAAAGAGTTATGACACCAAAACAAATTTCAAAATTACTAGAAGAAAATTTAAATACATTTTTTACGAGAAATAATTTAAATTTAAATAATTTAAATGTTTTATACGCAATACACGCAAATACGAAAAATCCTCACATACATTTAGCATTTTGAGAAAAAGAACCAAAATTAAAATATGTTTCATCAAAAGAATTGCAATTTAAAAAAGATGGTTTAATACCTTTGGGTGAATTTAAAACTTTTGGAACAATCATAACTAATAAGATTTTAGAAAAAGAAAGATATAAAAGTTATTATGAAGCAGTTGGTGAATTGAGAAATTTAAAAGTTGATGTTAAACAAGATTTTAAGTCTATTGATTTAAAGGGCTCTAAACTTAATGATTTAGTAAATGGAGTAATAAAAAATAAAAATAGTAATGTATGAAATTATGCGAGGTTGGATGCTAAATCTAAAAATGCTGTTGATAGTTTAGTTTTGGAAATTATCAAACAAGAGGATACTTTATTTTATAAATATGCGGAATTCGAAAATCAAGTTATGTTGATTGATAATAAATTTAATCGTAAATATGAAAAAGAGCAAGCGAATAAATTAATTGAGAAAGAAAGAAAAGAGCTAAAAATCAATTTAGGGAATTTGGTTTTAAATAAATTAAAGGAATTTGAAAGAAACAAACTAAGTAATGTTGGCTATATAAATTATTTACCTAATGCTAATTATTTGAAATCAAAAAATATTTTTAATACTAAATACAAATGAGAAATTAAAAAAATAAAATTCGAAAACGAAAAAAGGGAATTGGAAGCAAGAATAAAAGCATTAAAACAATATTCTAAACATTTAGAAAGAGAAGAGGGATTAGAATATGAATAATGATAAAAAAAGATTTAACAAGAAGATTAAGGTAATTAGCATTATTTTAGTAAATCTAGCTTTGTGAATGCTTTTATTTATAGGATATTTTTTATATGATAACTATAAAAGATTACAAGAAGCTTTTAAAAATAATATTTTAAAGGTAATGTGAAGATCTTTTAATAATTACTGATGAATTACAATTACAGCCTTTTTAGTTGTTAATTTATTTATGATATTGATATATTGAGTAATACCGAAATTGTTTAAAAGAGTAAAAGTTAAAAATAATGATTATAGCAAGGTATGAATGTATAACGAAGTTAAAAATTTGGGCGATAAAAAAGAGTTCGATGAGAATTATCGTATTAAAAAACCGTTTAAAGAAGGCTTTAATGAAAATAGCGGTTGAGTTATTAAAGCTAATTTAAAAGAGGGTTATATATTAAGTGAAAATCAAACTTTAATATTAGGTGGTACAGGTTCAGGTAAAAGTCAAAAAATCATTATTCCTAGCATTTTTTATAACATGATGCTTAAAGATGATAAAAAACCTAATATGGTTATAACCGATCTAAAAGGAGAACTTACATCTATATTCGCTAAACCACTTAAAAATCATGGTTATAGTGTAAAAGTATTGGATCTAATTAAATTAAAAAATTCAATGGGTTTTAATGTATTTAGTTCGATTTGAGATTTGTGTTTTAAGGATAAAAATAAGGTGGCTTTTGATGAGGCTTTTAAACAAATTGATATATTAGTTTATAATCTTAAAAAATGGAATTTAGCAGGTAATAGCGAGGAATTTTGAGCTCGTGGCGGCATAGAAATACTCTATAACTTAATTTGTGCTATGTTATTAATGGGATTTTATTTTAAAGATGATTTTAAAAAAGAAGATTTTAATTTTAATAATCTCTTAGGTTTATTAGATATTAATACTTTTAAAAATGGAGCATGATTTTATAAATTGTTTGACAGACAAGATTTATCAAAAGAATTTATTACTATTAAAAACTCTTTATTAAGCTATATTAATTTACCGGAAAAACAATTAGCGGGACATTTAGGTTTTTCAACACAGGCAGTTTTACCATATGTTAAAGAAAGTTGAATTAATAATTTAGTTTTAACTGATGAAATAAAGATAAATGAATTGTTTGATAATAATAAATCAAAACCATTTGCAGTATTAATAAAAATACCAGAGGACGATGAAACCAGAAGCTCAATTGCAATAAACTTTATTTTACAACTATATCAAAAAGCAATTAATGTAGCAGAAGATAATGATAATGGAAAATTATATCGTAATTTATTTTACTTTTTAGATGAGTTTGGCAATTTACCAGCAATACCAGGTATGCAAACAAAATTATCAGCAGGGCGTGGCAGGGGAATATTTTTCGCATGCGTATTACAATCATTAACGCAATTGGAAGATAAATATAAAGATGCTGGCAAAACGATCAAAGATGTATTTAATTCATGGATTTTTTTAGGTGGAATAAATAATCAAAAAACATTAGAAGAAATAAGCTCACTTATAGGAAAAGAAGAATATAAAAAAACATCCACAACAACTGGATCATCTACAAAAAGTGAAACATCTTCAACACAAGAAAGACAAGCAATCGAAATGGCTGAATTGCAAAAGTTAAGAAAAAATCAAATCCTTATATTACAAAAACAAGAAAAAGCATTACTATTAAATATTAAATTTGCTTATGAGTACTTAAAATATAACCAAAAAGACGGTACGGAACACTTAAAAAATAATTTGAAAGATGTTTTGATTAGAGAGATTAATTTTATGGATTTTAAGATTTCTGAAAATTCAAATTTAAACAATAAAGAATTAGTTGAGACAGAATTTAACAAAAATAACAATAGTCAAATTGTAGAAGAAACAAATAAAATGGTCGAAACAATAAAAAATGAAGAAAAGCCAATTACTATTAATGATTTGATTAAATACATAAAAAGCAATGTTGATTTTGTAAAAGCATTTTTGAGTAATGAGGATTTTGAGTTATTAATGGAATTATTAAATAAAAACAATAATTTAACAAGCGATGAAAAACAAAACCTAAAAGTTTTATTAATTAAAGTTAAGCCATTTTATATGCTTTATTTTAAAGATAAACAAGAAGATGTGGAAAATTAAGAGGAGTTAAAATGAAAATAGCATTAGGAATTAATAATATTAAAGATTTAAAAGAATTAGATATATATAATGCAGGAGATGTATTTTATTACGAAAATAAAAAATATTTTGTAGCATCATTCGAAAACGGAGAATTAATCGCTTTACCTAGTGATATATTAAATAATACAAAAGAGGAAAAATAAATGGATTGAGAACGTAAAAAACACATACATTTAGAAAAAACCGGAAGAGATGAAACAATTTGATCCAAGTATAAAGATAAGTTAAAGTATCTTTTAATAGATGAAAATAAATGATTTATGCTTAAAGCACAATTTATATCTAGCAAGCCCAAAAAGAATAAAGTAAAACAAGATATATTGTTAAACAATACTGAAATAAAAAATAGGATACGAATTTATTTGCAAAATGAAAATGTTAGTTTTATTCAAAGTAAAAAATTTTGAAAAGAAGAATACGGGGTTGATATTAAGGCAAATGAAAGACCAATCAAAGTTGAGAGTATAGTTTTGTTTAATAACACAATAATCGATGAAGTTTTAAAAGACGGACTAGAAAACAAAGATTACTATTTTAAAGAAATTGAAGCGTATGATATATCGCAAACCACATTGAAATATGAAAAATACCCAGAAACATTAAGCAATAAATGGGGCAATTATAATGTTTCGTTTTATGAAAGAGATGAAAACTCGATACAGCTATTAGGAGAACATATTTTAAATAAGTTAAACCATAATGCCAAAACAAAAAAATATAAATTTGACTTTGATAAGAACAATATTATCGATGAAAGCAGAATTGTTTATATGATAGATAGCACAATTGGCGAATGAAGTTGAAGAGAAACAAACTATGAAGCTGAAAAATATGATTTTGTTAGAAGACTTAGTGGGTTTTTAGTTGTCGAAAAATTAGGTTTATATGCAGGTAATAAATTTAAAATACCGTGAAGTGAAAAAGAATCATTATTATTGAATACTAATGAAAGTCAAGTAGCAAACATGATAGTTGATTCGGTTAATATAAGCAATAAAGCAATAAAAGATTTAGGATTAGAAAAATTTTTACCAGAACAAGAAATTCATAAGCATAATATCGAATTAGAAATGGAAATATAAATATGAAAATAGTAATTAATAGAAAAATAAGAAACATAAAAGAATTAGATATTTATGGTATTAATGATGTTTTTGAATGAGATGGAGAAGAATATAAGGTGTTTTTAAACCAAAATGATAATGATCTAATTGCTATTTTAAATAATTGCGCTATTTAATATGTTTTGAGGCTATTAAACGGGCGAAAATAAAAAAATGATAGTTTATGCTACCAAAGTAAAAACTGGCTCTTAAAACGCATAAAAACAAAAGGAAATCAAATGAATACATATATAGATGATTTTATGAAAGAACATGAAATAAAACTTAAATATAGAAACGATATTGCTAAATTATTTTATGCAGTGCTTAAATTAGGTAAAAAAATTTATAAGACAAAAGATACAACATTATCTAAAACATTAGATATAAAACCATATTCAATTAAAAAATTTTTACCCGTTGTATTGAAAGATATAGAAGATTTATATTCTAAAAAATTGGATTACACAGAATTAGAAACTGATGGAATATTAGAAAAATGATTATTATAAATTTAAGCGTGCTTATAAACATGAGTATAGGTGTATATACGCATTATGCGTATACGTGTGAGTGGGTTGTGAATAAATATATGAATTAGCACTCATTCACAACGCATTCACGCAACACACATATTATTACGCTTAAACGCATGCGAGAGAAAGGTTAAAAATGGAATATAGCGAAATAAAAGACAAAAACTATGCAATTGTGAGAGTTTTTGAAAATAAAGCTTTAAAAATTGAAAAAGTTTATAAAAAATATTTAGATGCAAAAAAAGAACTAATAGATAATGCAAAAAACTATGAAGAAGCTGATTTTGCGATTGTTCAATTAAAATGATTACAAATATTTAATAAAAAGGTATAATTAAGGTAATTAAAAAATTATAAATTTTTTAAAGAGGTAAAAGTGAATCGTAAAAAAAAGAATAAAATATGATTTTTGGGACTTGGAGCTAGTTTAATAGGGTCTGTAATGCCATTAACGGCGATTAGTTGCTGAAATTGAAATAATACAGATTGAGCTAGACCTAATCCTAAACCGGAACCGACAGATAACAAAAGAGAGGATAATAAATCTAATTCTAAGCCAGAAGAATATACAAATATCGATAAAATGAGAAATGAATATTCGGCTTTATGAGCTACTAGTCAAACTAAAATGCCAGAAGCAACTTATTCAAAAGGCTATAGTGCAGATAAGCTTTTTGGTTATGCTTTAAATTTGGGGGCAATGGAAATTAATAACAGAGTTATTGATGGTGATATATTTAATCAAAAATTAGCCGAATTAAAAGATTATGTAAAAAGTGCTATTAAAGATATTTTAGATATAGATGAAAAAAGAAACCCGCATGTAAAAATAATTTTTGGAATGCAAGTGCCAGACGGTTTTTTATCTAGCCCCGGTTTTTTTGGAACCGAAAACGGCAAATCTTATGAAGAAAAAATTAGACAAAATAATTCAGACGCTTTTAGTTATGAAGAATATTTATCAAACTATCGACTTTTTTCACAAAGGAGAATAGCGAATAATGATAAATATTTTAGAGATTTTAAAGAAAATGATATAAAAGCTTTAAACGAATTAAATAGTGATTATTGAGCTAATTTTTCATTAATAGAACCATTATTAAAAAGAGCACGAGATGCAAAAATGACATTGGAATTTTTAGAACAGTACATTATTGTTATTGAAGCGCTAAAAAAAGATTTAAATAGAAGTGATTTACCTTTAAAAATTCAGCTTACAGCTGAAACAAAGAACAAAATAGAAAGTTTATATAATAAAACTAATTTATTAATGGAACCTAAAAATTACTTTTTTTTAGATTTAGATGGTTATAAATGATTATTTGATTTACCTGATTTCAAAGCTAATTATGATAACGGTTGAAAATTTAATCGACTATTAAAATTAATTAATGAATTTATTTTGCCTCTAACCTGATTAACAAAAAATTACATCCCTTTTTGGGAAGATGTTAAATTGGAGTTTAGAAATGAACTTTATACAAAATATTTGTATAAACAATGGGACAATTCAAGCGCTCAATATGTGGGTGAATTAATAAAACAAAATAAACAAGAAGCAAATGATAATTTATCTAAATGATTAACTAAAAATTCTGCTTTGAATTTGAAATTCAAAGAAATTGAATAAAAAACCTACCTTAAATTGATTTTATACTATAAAAGAAGATGGCTCAAAAGAGACATCTATTTTGTCATATTAAAAAAGGAGAAAACATGGAAACATTAAAAAAACTTATGATGTTTGATATTGATGAAAGTGGGCGTGTTATTGAAACAATAAAAACAAAGGGTAAAGATCTAATGCAGTTAGTCGGTACATGAGGGTCGATTATTTGTGGGATATTACTATTTATAGCTTTTTTAGGAGCTTTAATTAACACGATTTATCAAGGAATTAAATTGCAAAATGTAAAGGACGAAGAAGAAATTAAAAAAGCAAGAACAAAAATTAGATGAGGTTGAATAGGTTGTGGTATAGCGATTGTAATATTTGCATTATTTGGTATTGCAATGGGCATTGCCGCCGCAATTATTGGCTGAAATTAAAAAATATAGAAAGGAGCTAAATATATGATTATAAATGGTGTTGCAAGTGCATTATTGAGCCCTATATTCTATGCTCTTTTTGGTGTATTTTGGGGAATTTTTATAAGTTTCCCCTTTTTATTACTAAATGGCATATTTTATGCAATAAAATTTTTCGGTTTCGAATTCTTTCAGGTGTTAGCTTTTGGGACTTCCGACCCTGAAAAATTAGGGTCAAATTCTGTTCCGGCCGCTTTTTTGGGCGCAGCCATAATTAGCATAGCTTTATTACTGATTTCAATTATTATTGTTGTAATTAAATATCATTTTGGCGGAAAGGATACAAAAGAGGGACAAACTAGCATTAAGACAGCCTTAAAAAATGTTATACCCGCCATATCAATAATTGTGTTTATACCTTTGATTTTGTTTTTGTTTAACTTATTAATGATGGTGGCTTTTGAGTCGTTAGAGAAAGCGCTTTCACTTAGCGAATACGGTTCGTCAAAACTAAATGTAATAGAAAAAATTTACATATCTTTAAATAGTGATTATCCATCGGTAAAAGAAGCTATGGAAACAAAGAACATATTTGCACCTCCGAGCTATACAGAATGATTTACACCATTTTTATTTAGTCCGTGAGATATAGGAATTAGATTTTTAATTAATGCGATTGTCGGTTGAACTACATTAACTATTTTAGGTGGAATAGTTATTAGTGTTGTTGTTAAAGTATTTCACTTATTTTTCTTATTCATTATTAGTCCTTTTGTTGCGGTTAGCTCCGTTATAGATGGAGGTAAAAATCTGCACAAATGAAAAGAAATGTATATTCAAAAAAATTTAGCCATTTTAACTCAAACAATAGCAATTCAATTTTATTTAATTTTTGTGATTGGAATTGAAAAATATTTATCCGAATTAAAAAACGGAACAGGATTAAATACAGTTGCCAAAACAGGTCTTTTACCACTATTGCAAATTATTATTTATTGTGGTTCAGCGGTAGCGGTTAAATCATTATCAAATTTAGTAGTTTCATTTATTGGTGAATCAACGAGCCAGGATGATTTAAAATCTGCAATGACGCCATTTAAAACCGGGTTAAAATTAGCATCAGGCATGGCAATGGCCGCCGGTGCAGTAGCAACAGGTGGCGCAACACTAGGAGCGATGGCTGCAAAAGGTGGTGTTTCAGGCTTAATTGGTGGAACAATAGGAAAAGCTATTAATGGAACAAGACAATCAATATTATACGGCAAACAAACTAGCGCAGGATTTTCAAAAGCCGGAGCAAAAATGTTTTCAAATTCTGGCGTTAATAAAAACAATATAAGTGCGCAAAGAGCAAACTTGGCAGAAATGAAAAGTTTAGCACATGGTGTCGAAAACACAGGTGGTATTCAAGAGCAATTTAAAGCTTTTGAAAACCCAGAAGCATTTAGAAATATGGTAACAAGCAATTATGATAATTACCAAAAAGAAATTGATTGAAATAAAAGTCAATTATCTTTATTAGAAAACAAGGCAAATAAAACCAAAGATGAAATTAATACTATTCAAAGAATGAAAAATGAAATTAAAGATATGGAATTTAGAAAAGAAGCTTATGCGAATAGAACAAACGCTTTACTTTCTAAATTACAATGAGAAAAAGCTAATTTTAATAAATAAGGGGATATTTAATGCTACAAAATAAAAAATTAAGTGCAAATAAATTAACTATATTTAAAAACTTTACTTTTTTAGATTTGGCGATATTCTTTCTAATAATAGGTATTAGTTTTGTTTTGGGATTTACAACAAACAAATTCAATATCTGGTTAAGATTATTAATTACAATATTTGTGTTTTTAAGTACATTTTGAGTCTTATTTAAAAGCGCAAAACATAATTGTAGATATTACTTTTTGGTATTTAGAATTATTAAATTTAAAATACAAGTTAAGAAATATAAAAATAACTTAAAAAATGCCGATACTAGTTTTTTAATACCTTACGAAAAATTGGAAGACGAAGATATAGTTAAAGTAAATTCATCCCTAATATCTAATTATATTAGTGCCTTTAAGATTAGGGGTTATGATCTATTTACAGATGACTTTGAAGACCAAGAAGCATATTTTAATCAATTAACACAAATATTTAATAATATTGATTTTAAAATTACATTTATAAAGAAAACCGAACCAATGGTCTTAGAAAAAAATATTAAGCTTATTGAGGATAATGTATTATCGTCAAAAGAAATAGAAACAAACGAAACGATAAGGAATTATTATAGTAATAACTTAATCGATTTTACAGAACTTAATAATGCTAGAAATACAGATTATTATTATTTAGTTATTTATGCTAATGATAAAAAAATTTTAAGAGATAGACAGCAAGATGTACAAAATATGTTTTATAATACAAAACTTAAAGTTTCAATTATAAAAAATGCTGAATTACTTAATCTATTGACAATTTCTAGTTCAAAAGTTATTAAAGAGCAAGATTATATTAATTTTTTAGAGAGAGATGAAAAAAGCTTGTTATTTAAAAAATCTAATGTAGAAAACAAAGATATTAAAAAAGTATCGGGTTTTAAAAAGTTTATTAATAATTTAAAACTATTATTATTTAAAAAACAAGATGAAACAAAAGATAATGATAAAAACAATAATTTAGTAGATCTATTAAAACCAAAAGAAGTGGAATTTAAAAAAAGTTATGTTAAAGTTGATGATTATTATTTATCTTATCAATCCTTTAATGAATTTAATAGTTTAGTTATAAATAATGGATGAATGAAATTAATGAGTGGAAGCATAAGCACATTTATTGTGAATTTAGAACCTCTTAATGAAAATCAAAAGCAAAAGCTTTTAGATAAAACATCACTAATTATTGAGGCTAATTCATCTAGTGATAAATCAAAATTTAGACAATCAAAGAAAAATGCAACATTGGAAGTTATTAATGATTTGATAGAGCAAATTAATATTCAACACATGAATATCTTTAATATGAATATAACTTTAATAAATAGAGCTAATGATTTAAATTCTTTAAGAGAATTAGAAAAAATAAATAAACAAAATTTCAATCAAACAACAGCAAACATAAATCCTAATTTTTACTTACAAAAAGAAGCTTATGCCAACACAAACTTTATTCAAAAAGATTATTTAAAAAATAATTTAGAAATTACATCAAAAAATATAAGTGCTGGCTGGATGTGGGTAAATAATGATTTAAACGATAAAAACGATTTCTTATTAGGTTTCAATTTAAATTCCGGCTCACCAGTTATATTTGATATATTTAAAAAAACAAAAGATAGAACTAGTTTTTCAATGGCTTTATTGGGTCTTTCAGGTGTTGGCAAATCAGCTTTAACAGAAAAATTTATATGAAACCAAATTATGAATAATAACGAGGTTATTGTATTCGACCCTCAACGTGAATATGGTGATTTAGCCAAAAAACTAAACGGCAATATTATTGAATTGGGCCGGGGCGATAAAACTAAAATCAACCCTCTACAACTTGATAATATGTTTGTTGAAAATATCGAAAAAGACTTTAAAAATTTAACTATTATTAATCAAAATATAAAAAAGGTTAAAGAATTTTTTACACTTTTATACCCAGATTTAGAAGATAGACATTTAAGAGTTCTAACAATATTATTGACTGCATTTTACAAAAAACAAGGTTATTATGATCCAAAACTAAACATTAATAATCTTAAAAATACAGATTTTGCAACTATGAGTGATTTTTATGAATTTATAAATACATTTAAGTTTGCAAATGCATTAGAAGAGAGTTTGTTAAAACAATACTTAAATGAAATTAAGTTGTTAATCTTATATGATTTTATGAATAACGGTCTCTACCAACATTTATATAACGGACACACTAATATTGACTTTAAAAATGATTTAACAATTTTAGATACTTACAATTTAGATGTTAAAAACCAAAATTCTTCAACACAAGGAGCATTATATTTAATACTTTCTTTCGTTCAAAATAGAATTACCAACAACTTTTTTTACAATAAAGATAAAAACAAAAAGATTGTTTTAGTTGTTGATGAGGCACATAAATTTATAGATCCTCAAAATATGTCATCTTTAAGATTTTTATTTGATACTGTTAAAACTATTCGTAAATATAACGGATCATTAATTTTGACAACGCAAAATTTAAGTGATTTCAGACAAAATTTGAATGTTAGTGGATTGTCGCAAGCTCTTTTTGATAATCTAGCTTATACTGGAATTTTTAAATTAAATCAAAAAGATATAGATTTAGTTGATGAGATGTATAGAAGCCGTGGCGGATTAACAAAAGCGGAAAAAATGTTTTTATCAACAGCAGGAATTGGTGAATTAATTTTTAATGTTGATAATTCAACAAGGTTTATTTTAGAAACATACTATAACCGGTTTGAAAAATCACAGATTTTCAAAAAAGGTGATGGGAAAAAATGAGGAGACGAATAATGGCAAAACAAAGTGCAAAAATTGCGAAATTAATGAGTTTTTTTAAGGATGCCGACCAAGAGTTCAAAAACTTATTAAACTACGATATTTTATATGCTGATTATATTTTAAAGGGTGGCAGACCTAAAACAAACACAAATGGAGAAGTTAGAGGTTATTTTAGATTTACCAATATTGATGATATTTTAAATTATAAGAAGTGGGAAAACAGTATCGATGCAAGAGGTATAGCTAGACAACGAGAAATAAATAACCTAGTTAGAAAAGGTATTTTAGAAAGTGAAGCTATACGCTCGATAAAAACATTTAAAAGCGAAATAAGATATGCTTTTTCAAAGGCTATATTTGCATCAATATCACCTTTTTATAACAAAATTGAAAAAAGGGGATTAATACAAGAAACAAAATTGAATATTTTGGAATACAAAATAAATTTAATATTAAACATTTTGCTAGGCAAAGTAATACTGAGTGAAGATAAAGATTTATATGAATCTTTAACTATTAATGATATTGAATTAGAACCAAAATTATTTAAGTTAATAAAAAATGATTTTAATTCAAAAGTTGATGAAAAAATAGAAAAATTAAGAGATGCACAAAATGAAATAGAAACTAATAATGAAGAGTATTTAGAAGATATATTCTTTAAATCAAAGCAATAAGAATTAAGGAGGGGCAATATGAAAAAAAGATATAAATTATTAATAGGTTTAGCAGTATTGGGTGCTGTTAGTGGTATAGGCTGAGGAATTCATATTTTAAGACAAAAAGAAGAAAAAGCTAATGATAAAAAAATTTGAGTACCTAATGCCGGCTACATTAATGAATTGAGAGAAATACCATTTGGTTTAAATACTATCAAAAATGAAACTAAAAGTAGTATTGTCCTTTCGAATATCTATTTGCCAACACAAAGCGAAGCAATAGCAAGCAATTTATTGTATAAAGAAGAACAAATCGGAACTCGAAACATTAGTCAAACAGGCGTAGGAAATGGTAGGCTTTCGCCTAGAAGAATAGGGCAAATTGTTTTTAGCCGAACACACCCAGTAAATAATCCCTCGCAATTAGAAACAAATTTATTTTTAAAAAGACTATATAACAATAATGACACATTTAAAACCCAATTAAATTCATTAATTATTAGTGAATTAAGAAGTGGTATTTTATCAACTAAAAAAAATTTAGAAATCAAAGCAATATCTAATATTTCATTTGAAAATATAGAATTTAAAGAACAATCAAGTCAAAGCGCCGAATATAATATAAATAGGGAGAAAGATAAAAAGGTAAAAACATATAAAACTTTTTACGTTAGAAAGTCGACAATTAGGGTTAATGTTAATTACGATTTTTTAGATGTCGAAGATAATTCGGCATATGAGTATTTCAAACAGAAATTTTTAGAAAATTATAATCAAAATAAAAGTTTAGATGATAAATTAAAATTACCAACCGATTATCAAAATGATACAATTTTAGCAACTCCAAACGAAGATAATGTTTATTCTGGCTTCAAAACAAATAGACAAATGTTAAATGACTGATTTGATAGAACATTTAGTACAAATGATTATCATGGCTATTCAATTCGTTGGGAAGTTTCAACAAATAATGCTAATGCATTCAATTTATTTATAGAAAATTCAAATAATAAAAAGCAATATATTTTTAAAAATATTGAAATTAAATGAGAACCTAGTAATAAATTAGGTAATTTAGATATTACAAAAAGACTAATAATTACCCCTTCAAAATATGTTGATTTTAAAGCTCAAAGCGCAGAAAATCCAACTGGTTTAGTGATTGATAAACCAACTAGATTACAAAACGATAAAGCTATCGGTTTAGAAAGCGATGGCAAAACTTATTATTTAGGAACATGAATATATAACGCACCTGTCGATGTTGCTTTTAAAGCTTTAACAAAAGAAAATGAAATACTAGAAATAAATAATATCAAAATTGATGTTCTTAATCAAAACTTTAACTATACACTTTACGATCAAAGAGCCAATGCTGACGATAATAGTTTAATAAATATTAATGAAAATAAGGAAGAAGAAAAAGAAGAAATTAAAAAAAATGAGTATATTATAAAATTAAAAACTTTTAATAATATAAACATAGATAAAGAAGTTAAAAATTCATACATTTATAAAATAATAGTTGATTCAAAAGCTCAAAGCCAAGACTATAAGTGGTACGGTTGAAACCCTGATAAAATTAGAAGTCAAAAAGATAGAATAACCCAATATTTACAAAATATTGATGGAAAAAAACTTTTAGATGAAAATGGTAATTACATACCAAACCCTAAATACGATCCGTTAATAGATGCTAAAACAGGAACTAAAAAAGAATTAGTTTGAGTTGATTTTTCGCAATTGAATTTTAATATTAGTGAAATAGAATTTAATAATGTTTATAATCAGTATAAAAATAAGTATCAAATTAACGAAGCTGATTATCCAAAGAATAAAATGTATAGCTATTTTAAAACAACCTCGTTGCCACCTTTAACTATGAATTTATTGCATACTACAAAAGGTAAAATAACGGCTAATGATAAAGGAGTAATTGCAGAAGCTTCTGTTATATCAAAGGGCGCTGTAAAAGAACTTTTGGGCGATACAAAACAGTACATAGTATATAAATTAAATAATAATGAAGACGGTAGATGAAACGCCGATTTATTAGATATAAAAACGAGTGATTACTCTTATTTTTCAACCCCCGGGCTATATTTATTTACATCATCCGCAAATAAGCAAATTAGCTCATATAAATTAATTCTAATCGATGGTCGAAACGATGAAAGTGTAAATAATAAATTATTTAGTGAAATTCAAGGCGAATTAAATTATGTAAATTATCTTTGGGATACAACACAGGGAATATTCTTTTTAAAATATATTACAGCTAATTATGGAATAGATGAAAACAATGTTAAAACTTTAACTTATGAAGAAATAATTGAATACTGAAAAAGATATATAAATTATTTATCTACAATAACAGAAGAAATAATTGATATAAAGCCTTATTTTAATATCGACAGATTACAAAATAAGTACAACTCATTTAATGATTTTAAAAGTCATTTCAACAATGAATATTTAGATAATAAAGATAAAATAATAAATGATTTTGCTAACTTTAAATACAGTGATTTAGTTTCAATACGAAATTATGAATTTGATGATGAAAATGAAACTTTAAAACTAATAATTTATGTAAAAAGTGCTGATAGCCGTTTTAAATTAACTAATTTAGAACTAAATTACAAAATTAATTTAGCAACAAATTCAGCCAATAATAAAATTACTAATTTATTTATAAATTGGAATACTCATAATTTAAATGACCTTTATTCTAATGCAAATGATAGTATAAGTTTTTTAGAAACATTAAACAATGAAATAAATAACAATGGTTTTAAAAATATAATTGATAATAGTTTTTACAATTATATAGAATTGTTTAATCCACTAGAAATAAAGGATAATACCATTTTAAAAATATCAGTTAAATTAAAAGACGAATACAGACAAAATTATTTTTTAGCAAACCCTGAATTTGAATATAATTTTCAATATTTGGATGAAGATTTTGAAATATTTAATAATTTTAATAGTGAAAAAATTAAACTAATAAATGAAACTGATGCTGATAAAATAAAGGAAAAAATAATCAAAAATATAACGGATCAAATTAGTTTATATAATGAGAATTTAGTTTTAAATCAGCACTATCAAATTACAAATTTGGATGATATTGCCACGAGATTATCAAAAATGAAAATATACAATTAAAAGACACATTTAACACCATATTTAATAATCAAAGCAAAAGAGCCTTATTATTCAAAATCAAAAATTCTTGTCCCTGTTATAAATTTAGTTAAATATAACTTTACAAATATAATTTTTGATAAGTTATTGTTAGATTATAACATTAATAATATCGATAAAAACGATGAACTAGAAGTTTTAGCTCGAATGAGAAATGAAATAACAAAATATATAAACTCAAAGATTAGAGATGAAACTAATAAAATGTTTTACTATACAACTGATGAAGATACTAATTTAACTATAACAAACATAAACGAAGAACAATTAAAATTACTATTTACAAAAAATGATTTAGTTATTAAAATAGCACCCAAAATTGAATTTAATTCGTTAGCAGAGGGTGAAAGTACTTTAATAGTTAAAAATAATAATCCTAGCGCAAATAAAGCTTATGATATTAGCGAATTGGAAATAGAAGACTTAAATTTAGTTTCTTCAAAGCCAGAACTAATAAAAAATGAAATTATTACATATATAAAAAATAAATTATCGTTTATAAATAATTTAGAGTATATTAAAGATTATCAAATTTTAAATATTGATAATAATGATATTTATAATGGGTTTATAGCCAAAAATGCGCCAAAAAACTTAAATATAACCATAAAAGGGTCAAGCAATAAAATCACGGGATTAAAAACTTTTATAGCTCTAAAAGTAGCAAAATATAATTTAAGTAGCTACATATGAAACAATATTGATATTAATGTAGATGCTAATGAGTTAAATTCTTATTATGATAAATTGAAAATACTAAATGAAATAAGAGAAGTTATTGTTAAAAATCTTAATAGTCAAATAACCAAAAATTTAAATGAATACTCTTATCTTATTGAAAATAATTCTTTTGTTTTAGAACCGGAGCTTGACAATGAAGTTTTAGAATTATTATTGTATAATGCGGAAATAAATTTAAATATTTATGGTAATAATTTAGATATCGAGGGTTTATTTTCTATAAAAATCAAAAATAATCACCCGTCCGCAAATAAGCCGTATGCATTAAATAAAATCAAAATAGATGATTTAGTTATTTTACAAAATAATAATTTGAGCGACCAAAATAAAATAAACGATATCAAAAATAAAATTGAAGAACATTTAGCCAATAACAAGATAATTAAAACATTAAACTTAAATAAAAATGATGATTACAAAATCAGTATATTAGCTTATGTTAATAATAATTTTAATTCAACTAATTATGATTATGAAGATAGAAATAATGATTGATTACTGTTATCATATATTTATAAAAAACCTTATAAAAATGAATTAGTAAAAAATATTAATAATATTGCTATATCTATATTAGCAAAAGAAAATAATACAAAAAATTTAGAAGACAATAGTAACTCTAAATTCTATATTTATGGTAAATCTATTGAAGAAAAAAATGAAAATAATAATACAAAGCTCGAAACTAGCGCTAGAACGACAGGATTTAATAAATTATGGCTAGCCTGAATAGTTCCGCTTTCTATTATTTTATTAGGTGTATTAATTTTTTCTGGTTGAGCTTTATATGTTAGATTCGGCAAAAAAAGAATAAAATAGCCAGGCATGAATCGCCTGGTTTTTAAATTTCAAATTCTAGCTCCAAATCCGATTTTTTCAGGTTATTATCTTTGTTTTTGAGGTAATCTTCATAGTGATCTTTGAAAAAATCATTATTAAGGCGAGCATCATATTTTTCCTTATCATCAATTATTGAATTATAGTAAAAGACGCTTTCTTTAACAAAATCTAAATTTCTTTCGACATTTTTCTTTCCCATTACTCAAATTGTTTTTTCAACAGTTGTAAAACCTAAAATTTCATTTATGACAAAATTATTATCTTTAATATTTTTTTCTAATTGTAGCATTATTGCATTATATGTTTTTTGTCTTATTGAATAAGCATTTTCTGCGCTATTTGGTTGAAATAATGAAAAAAATAGCGTTTTATCCATAACATTTATCGCCCTGGTATTTACTGCACTAGGGTGTCTATCTTCGTAAATACCATTTCATAAAATAATATTAGTATTATCTCTTATTGTTGAAGATGCGTTCTTATCATTTATTGTTTTAATTGCTAAATAATAAACTTTGTCATTTGAAATAAATATGACAAGTGGTCTATCAAGTTTATTTATAGGCGTTTTAATTGTTGTTAAAGAGTTATCGGCATTTTTTGCAATAGGAGCTACATTTATATTTTTATTTCTTACTTTTCAAACACTTCCATTAATATACATATCTAAATTATAATATAAAAAAACTAGCAATTGCTAGCCTATACCATTTTTCATTTCCAATAAGCATCCGCAAGTACATTGCGCCGTTCTATGAGCCGGAGTGGTATATCTCTTCTCCAATATATCTAAATTATACACTAAAAAACTATACTCTATTAAAAATATTTATTTTAGTAATATTAGATTATGACTAATTATATTTTAGAGATTTTAAAGAAAAATATAGAAAAAAAGGATCAAATATTCAAACATTCAAAAGAGCGCATTAATCTCGGTTTAAAAATTCATTCTTATATTACTAGAAAAATTAAATTGAAGGAAGGCATTTTAGAAGTTATATTAACTAAATACAAATATTATGATAAAAACGGAAAATTAAAAACTTGTATATTTAATAAAGATGAATTACTAGAAAAAAATTATAAAAAAAGAGTTGATATTTCATTATTAGAAGAAGCTAAAAATTGATATTTAACTGGTACAAATTTAGGTGTGATTTCTAATAGGTTTAACATATCAAAAACACTAATTTCAAGCCACACAAAAAGTGCGATAAATATTAATGATAACCAAAAAGATAAATTAGTTAAATATAGTAATTTTGAAACGGTAAATAAGGCTATTTATTTAAGCGTAGATGATACATATTTTCACAGTAAAAAAGATAAATATTTAGTAGATAAAAAACGTGCCAGAATGCTTAATTTTTTTATGCTGGATTCTAATAAAAAACCTGTATTTAAAAACCATATTTTTCTTATTTCAAATACTAAAAAAATACTAAAAATTGATGATATTATAAAACAAATTGAAATGGTTATTAAAGAATGTTATAGCGAAGATTTTAAATTAATTATATTGGGTGATGGCGCAACCTGAATTAGCAAATTAGCTAAAAAATTGAAGGCGAAATATATACTTTGTAGATTTCATTTATGACAAAAAATTAAAGTTATTTTTAATAATTCGAGCACATTAAAAGAAGATTTAAAATACTTAAATAAGGTTGTCGGATTTAATTTTAGATCCGTTTTTTTTAATCTTTTAATGGCTAAAAAATACGACGACCTCACCCAATTAATATATTTTAACTTTGAAAACATAGAGCTCTGTTTAGGTAAAAATAGGGCTAAATTGCTATTTTCATTATGCAGATATATCCATAATAATTATGACGGATTAATAGAGGTAAGCGAAAATAACGAGCTTTTTAAAAACAATAATGCCGAAGCTTTTGTGTCGCATTTAATCAAAAAAGCGATTAAAAAGAGCTGGTGCTTATATAGTTTAGAAGTTTGTATTCTTAAAATAAAGGCTAATTTCGAGGGGGCTAAATGAGGGTTAAAAATCGTGCTTTTTTAAGCTTTTTAAAATTATTTTTTTATTATTCCATTTTTTATCCAAAAATAAAAAAATCGTACATATATACATAGTATATATGTAAATTTGAAAAATGTAGTTTTTTGTGAATATTCTTTAAAAAAATAGAGTTTTTTTGTGTTTTTTTAGTAAAAAACATATGCATAAATATAAATTTCTATATTTATTATATAAATATAGCTGGGGTTATTCGCAACTCGTTTAGAGGTTTTTTGTGAAACCTACCCCAGTACTTTAAAGTATGCGTGCGTGTGCGCCCGCACGTGTATTTGGCTTTTAAATCTATAAAAAATAAAAAAAATATAATTTTATGTAAAAAAAATTTACCGAAAGGCTAATTCGGTAATTTTAAACATAAAATAAAATAATAGTGTAAAATAAAAATAACTAGATGCTAATTAAGCACCTTAAAATTTACAAGAACAATTTTTGTACAAGTCGTAAGATTTAAATATTTTTATTCATCTTTTTTAAAAAATGTCGCATAAAAATCCTTAACAAAAAATATTCGGTTGTCCGAATATTTTTTTCTGTTTAAAATACGTTATTTTTATTTTTATATTATTGTCCATTCATAGCAGCTGCAACTTCTGATGCAAAGTCAACTTCAGTTTTTTCAATACCTTCACCAACACCATAACGAATAGCTTTAACCATTTCATTTTTGTGTTCTTTTAAGTATTGTTTAATTGATTTTGAATCATCCATCATAAATGCTTGTTCTTCTAAAGTAACTTCAGCAATTTTTTTAGCTAAAGATCCTTCACGAATCATTTTTTGAATGTTTTCTGGTTTTTTATCAAAGTTAGCTGGAACAACAAATTCTGCTTCAAATTGAGCTAATTTTTCTGCAGGAATTTCGCTTGCAAACATAAATTCAGGTTTCATAGCACTTGCATGCATAGCAACATTTCTTGTACTTTCTACATCAGAACCTTTAACCTTAACAACGGCAGCAATTTGTCCTGTAACGTGAGCAAATGAAGCAACTGTTTCACCTTCTTCTGCTTTAATAACTTCGAAACGACGAAGTTCAATTTTTTCACCAATTTTAGCTGTTGCTTCTTCAATTAAATCGTTAACTGATTCATTTTTACCTTTAGCGTTTAATGCTAATACAGCTTGAACATCAGCAACTGTTGGGTTTGCAATAATTGTTTTAGCAATAACATCAATTAATTTTTTAAAGTCATCATTTTTAGCAACAAAGTCTGTTTCACAGTTTAATTCAACAATAACTGTTAATTTTTCATCACCAGCTACTGCTACTAAACCTTCAGCTGAAACTCTACCAGCTTTTTTAGCAGCTTTAATTTTACCGCTTGATTTTAATCATGTAATAGCTTTTTCAATATCTCAATCAGATTCTTCTAAAGCTTTTTTACAATCTATCATACCAGCGTTTGTTCTTTCACGAAGTTCTTTAATTAAGTTCATTTTATCCATAATAGATACCACCTTTTACTTTAAATTATTCTTGTTCTGAAGATTCTTCACTTCTTCTTCTTGTAAAAAATCTATTATTTGTGTTTGTAACTGCTTTTTCACTTTTGTATTCTGGTAAAACAATGTTTTCATCTGGTTGGTAAGCAAATTTAGCTTTTCCACCACGTGCTACAGCAATAGCATCAGCTAAAATTGTAATAATTAATGTAATACTTTTTGCTGAGTCATCATTAGCAGGAATACCGAAATCAACTAAATCTGGATCTGTATTTGAGTCTAGCATACCAATAACTTTGATACCTTTTCTTCTTGCTTCTTTAATAGCAATTTTGTCTTCATTTGGATCTGCAACAATCATAAATGAAGGGTAGCTAGGAAACATTTTTCTAATACCGTTTAAGTTTTTGTGTAATTTGTCAAGTTCTTTTGTTTTTAAAAGAGCTTCTTTCTTTGTATAACCTTTAAAACCTTCTTCAGCTAATTTTTCAAGTTCTTCCATGTATTTAACTCTCTTAGAAATTGTTTGAGAGTTTGTTAATGTACCACCAAGTCATCTTTCATCAACATAGTAGCTATTTGTTCTAATAGCATTTTCTTTAATAGCTTCTTTTGCTTGTTTTTTTGTACCAACAAAAATAAATGAAGTTCTTGGGTTTTTTGCAACTAATTTACTTAATAAGTTGTAAGCAAATTCTAATCTTTGTAATGTAACAGCTGTATTAATCATATGCATACCACGTTTTGGTTGAGGGTATAAGTATTCTCTCATTTTAGGGTTTCATAATGATTTTTTGTGACCAAAATATGTACCAGCTTCTAATAATTTTTCTTTTGAAACAATAGCTGTTTTAACTTCTTTTGTTTCTTTTTTAGCTTCAGTTTGTGAAGCAACTACTTTTTCTTTTTCCATAATTTTCCTTTAGTTTGTTAATCATCCTATTATTTCTAACGTCTAGCACTACTTCTCGTAGCACACCCAAACGGATTCATAATAGTGTCTAATAATTTGTATAAGCTTATAAAATTTGAAAATATTTATCGTAGTGATAAATAAATTCAATATAAATTTTACATTAAAATATATATTTTAATAATAAAAAAAGTTAATAATAAAATTTTGACTAAAACACCTATAAAAAAGTTATATTTATTATTTATCAAATTTTATTTAACTAAAATATAAAATATAGATTTATATATTTTATATAGATTTTTAATACTTTTAATATAATTAGTAATTATTTAGAAGAATTATCAAGGAGTATTATGGCAAGATTTATTGATCAAATAAAAGTTACATTAGAAGCTGGTAAAGGTGGAGACGGTATTATAAGTTTTAGAAGAGAAGCTCATGTTGACAAAGGTGGCCCAGATGGCGGTGATGGAGGTCATGGTGGAAATATTTATTTTGTTGGTGATAAAGGAAAAAATACTTTATTAAGTTTATATGGAAACAAAAAAATAACTGCTGAACCCGGTGTTAATGGTGGACCTAAAAATCTTTATGGAGCTGCTGGAAGAGATACATATGTTAAAGTTCCAATTGGTACAATAGTTTATAAAAACGATAAAGTTATTGCTGATATTATTGAAGAAAAACCTTACTTAGTTGCTGAAGGTGGCATTGGTGGAAGAGGTAATGCTAAATTTAAATCAGCTAGAAATACTGCTCCTAGAATTTTTGAAAATGGTTCAAAAGGTGAAAGTTATTTAGCAAACATTGTTCTTAAAGTTATGTCTGATGTTGGAATTATAGGAAAACCAAGTGCTGGAAAAAGTACTTTATTAAGTGCAATAAGTAATGCAAAAGCTAAAATTGCAGAATATGAATTTACAACATTAGTTCCTCAATTAGGTCTTGTAAAATACCATGATAATTCATTTACAGTTGCAGATTTACCAGGGCTTATAAAAGGCGCTTCACTTGGAAAAGGTTTAGGAATTCAATTCTTAAAACATATTGAAAGATGTAGAATTGTTATTCAAATAATTGATTTTGGTGACGAAAATAAAGATCCTATTTCTGATTATGAAATAATAAATGAAGAGTTAGCTAATTATTCTGATAATTTAAGAAAAAAACCACAATTAATAATTGCAAATAAAGAAGATATGCCTGCTTTTGAAGAACATTTTAAATTATTTAAAGAAAAGTATCCTGAATTAAAAGTTATTAGAATCAGTGCTCTTTTAAGAGAAAATTTAGAGCCTTTAAAAGATGCTATATGAAATATGCTTGAAGAAATTAAACAGGCTCCAGTTGTTGAAGAAAATGAAGAAGATGAAGTAGTTGAAATAAAACTAGAAGAAGATTATAAAATCGATAACCCTTATAATGGTTTTTTTGAAATTTCTGGCCCTAAAATAGAATATTTATACAACAAAATTCCTCTTGTAAGTTATGATAACTTATTAAGATTTAATAATATGCTAAAGAAAATTGGCGTTTGAGATGATTTGTTGAAATTAAACATTCAAAAAGGCGATACTGTTAGAATAGAAGGTTTTGAATTTACTTGAGACGATGATTATTAATATAAAAAAATTGTTTAATAACACTATTGGATTTTACCAAAAAGGCTGTTAAACAATTTTTTATATAAATTTTTCATCAAATATACCTATGTAAGGAAGATTTCTTAATTTTTCTTTATAATCTAATCCAAAGCCGACTAAAAACGCATCAGGAACTATAAATCCACTTTTATCAACTTTTAAATCTACCTTTCTATTTGAAGGTTTGTCTAATAAAGTTAAAATTTTAAGTGACTTAGGATTTCTAGTTATAAGTAATTCTTTTATCTTATTAAGCGTAATTCCTGAATCAACAATATCTTCTACTATTAAGATATCTTTATCCATTATTTCTTGCGCTAAATCCATAATTATTTTAACGCTACCACTACTTTTATTATCACCAAAATAACTAGAAGCAGTCATAAAATCTAATGAATGATCAACTTTTACATCCTTAATTAATTGCGCAAGAAAAGGAACAGAACCTTTTAATAAACCAACCAAAATTAAATTTTCTGAATTTTTATATGTTTCATTAACTCAATTAGCAAGTTCTTTTATTTTGCTTTCTAAAGTTTCTTTATCGTATAAAACTTCTTTAATTCTTATATCTTTTTCTTGCATAATATACCTCACTAAAAATTAATTTTCAATTGAAATTATTTTAATACTATATTTATTTGGAACTTCAACCTCAACTTCTTCACCAATTTCAGCTTCCATAATAGCTTGTGCAACAGGTGATTCGTTTGAAATTTTATTTTCTAGAGGGTTACTATCGTGCATACCCATTATTCTAACTTCTCTTTCTTCGTTAGTTTTTAAATTTAGGTATCTAACTAAAGAACCAATTCCAGCTTTATTGCTTATAGTTCTTTTGTTATCGCTTTCGATTAAATGTGCTCTTTCTAAAATACTTTCAAGTTCATGTATTCTACCTTCAACAATACTTTGTCTTTCTCTAGCAGCATCATATTCAGCATTTTCAGAAAGGTCACCCTGTGCTCTAGCTTCTTTTAAAGCAGCTTGAACAGCAGGTCTTTCAACATTAATTAAATTATTATATTCTTCTTTATATCTATCAAGTGTATCCTGTGATAAATAAATTAAATCATTAGTATTTTTTGCCATATGTACCTCATTTATATTTAATATTTTAATTATATATTAAAATGAACTATTTAATTAGAATTAACAATATATAGAAATTTTTCTTTGTTTTTAGATATTTCATATCTTATTTTTTTATTTTTTAATTCTTTTGTTAATAGTTTTAAATCACTTTTATTTTCACTATTTAAAATAACTACAATCATTCCATTTTCTTCTAGTTTGTGATAATAGTTTTTATATATTTCATAGCTTGAGTAATTTGAATTAATAAAATAAATTAATTTAAAGTTTTTTTTGTTAAATTTTTCTTCATCAATAAAATCAGGGCTATTTTTAAATAAATCATTTTGTTTTAATACTGCACTATTTCAAATTTCAGAGTTTATTGAATTTCTAAATAAATTAATTTCAGAAACACACATATTTCTTAAAATTGAATATGAATATTCTAATTCATTTCCTACTAATAATATATTTTTTGCTTCATTTAAATATGCTGTATTAACTAATTGAAAAACATCTAAATCATTAAGTATATTTTTTGTAAATAATTCTTTAAATTTAGGATTTATATCAGGTAATTTTTCACCTTTTATCTTAATGACAGCATCTTCTGCTGCTTTTTTATAGTCTTTATCGATTTTTTTCTTTAATTTATAAACTTTAATATAAGTAACAATCATTCATATTGAACCAAAAAGCCCTATTATTACTGCACTTGATAATAATAATCAATATGCTCAAGCAGGCAATGATGATGAATTTGCTTTTTCGGTTGAAAATAAAGAACTAAATAAGATTTTATTATTCATATTTTTTTCCTCCATAATGAAGAAAATCATTAAGAATTAAAACTGCTGATAAAGTATCTTTTAAAGCTCTAGTTTTTTTATTGTTAACTTTTGCATCTTTTAAAGTTCTTTCTGCTTTAATTGTTGTTCCATATTCTTCAGTTAAATAAATTTCAATATTTTTAAATCTATTTTTTAATTTATCTGCAAATTCTTCAACCATTAAAGTTCTTTCGCTTTTTGCTCCATTACTACGTAAAGGATAACCTAACACAAAGGCATCAATTGAATTTTGATAATTTTTTAATATTTCTTCTATTTTATAAAGAACAGATTCGAAGTCTGAATCTTCGAATCTTATTGTTTCTAAACCATTTGCGGAAATTTCAAGAATATCACTAATTGCAAATCCACAAGTTTTTGTTCCTAGATCTAATGCTAATTTACGCATTTTTAATTTCTTCTTTAATAATTGAAATTAAGTTATTAGAATTATCAACTTTACCCATTGCACTTATTGAACTGCCGCCACCACGGCCGTTTAATTTTGAAGCAATATTTCTAAATAATTTATTTGAATCAACAATTTTAGAAGCTATTGATAATAATGTTTGATTTGAATCTTTACTTCCAGTAACTACGATATTATTGTTATTATATTTATCTCTAATAGTAGCAGCTACGACTTTTACATTTGATGGTTCTAAATCTAAATTAATATAAACATTATAATTATTAATTTTTTCAAATTCAACATTTTCATAGTCGAATTCAATAACTGATTTTTCTTTTAAAAGAATCTTGTAATCTTCTCTTGCTTTTTCTATTAAAACATTTAATTCTTTATTTTTATCTTCTAATTCAGTTAATTTTTCTAAGTTTTCAAATGAAAATTTATAATCATTATTTAATTCTTTATTTTTTAAAACAATCTTATTTAATTCATTAGTTAATTTAGAATTTAAGTCTAAATTGTATTCTCTAACTAATTTATTTGAACTAATAGCTCTTATTCTATAAATTCCAGCTTGTTTTCTTTCAACATTTGTAATTTTGAAATTTTCTAATTTCTTTGTATTTGAAAGGTGAGTTCCACCACATAAATCACTTGTTATATCACCAAAACGAACAACACGAACAGCTTTAGGATCCATATATTCTTCTTCTTCAATTGTCATTAAAGCACCTAATTCTTTTGCTTTATCAATTGGCATTACTAAATATTCACGATTAACATCCATGTTTATATATTGATGCATTAAAGATTCTATTTTATTGATTTGTTCTTCAGTTGGTTTTTCATCACCTGGGAAATCAAAAGTTAATCTTTCTTCATTGTTATCTGATCCTAATTGTTCAATGTAATTTCCTAATACATTTCTTAAAGCACAAAATAATAAGTGAGTTCCTGAGTGATTTCTTTCTAAACCTATTCTTATTTCTGGATCAACATAACATTCAACTATATCTTTATTATTAATTTTACCTTCAATTAAATGAATATGATTGCCGAATTTATCTTTAAAAACATCCAAAACAGCTATTTTATTGCCATTTTGTATCATGTATCCTTTATCATGTCTTTGTCCACCACTAGTAGCATAAAATGGTGTTTTATCTAAAATTAAATAAGCTTTTGAGTCTGTTGATAAAATTTCTTTTTCATTATCAAGCAATTTTAAAACTTTTGAATTTTTTGATGTTAATTCAGAATAACCAATAAATTCATCTATTTTTTCTTCTATTAAAGCAAGTGAATTTATAACAGTAGCCATTCCAGAAATTTTTTCACTTCTTGATGCTTCAGCATGTTTTTCTTTAGCTAATTTAAAACCTTCTAAATCAACTTTAATTCCTTTTTGATTTAATATTTCTTCAGTTAATTCAATAGGGAATCCATAAGTTTCAAGAAGATTAAATGCAATTTCACCATTAAAAATTTTTGTATTTTCATCAATATGATTTTCTAATAAAGACTTACCTTTTTCAATTGTTTTAGAAAATAAAATTTCTTCATTTTTAATTTCTTGGGCAACGATTTTTCCATCATATTCATATGGCAAGCTATCTTGTACAGCTTTTACAAGTTTATATAAAAATAATCCTTTTATACCTAACTGCATACCCTTATAGACTGATCTTCTAATTAATCTTCTTATAATGTAACCTCTACCTACATTTGAAACTTTGGCTCCATCTGCAATAGCGTTAACAACAGTTCTTATATGATCTGCAATAATTTTAAAGTTTTTATTTATTTCAAATTGTTCTTTTTCACCTGTAAAATAGTTGTTTATGTCATATTTGTAATTTGTGAATTTTTCAATTTCTTTAATTATTCCTTGAAATAAATCTGTATCAAAATTTGTTGGAACATCCTGTAAAATAGAAGCTATTCTTTCTAAACCTGCACCAGTATCTATGTTTTTTTGATTTAATTCAGTATAGTTATTTTCTCCGTCGTTATTGAATTGACTAAAAACAATATTTCATATTTCTATATAACGATCATTTTCAATGTCTTCTTTTAAAAGTTCTATTCCTCTCTTGTCATATTTTTCACCTCTATCGTAAAAAATTTCTGTACAAGGACCACAAGGACCAGAACCAACATCTCAGAAATTAGTATCACGTCCACCTTTTATTAAATGTGATTCGTCAATTCCATTTTTAATTCAATATTCTTTTGTTTCTTCATCTTCATTAAAATATGTAATATAAATTTTTTCTTTTTCTAGTTTTAAAATATCAAATAAAAATTCTTTACCAAAATCAATAGCTTCTTTTTTAAAATAATCACCTATTGAAAAATTACCAAGCATTTCAAAAAATGTATGATGTCTAGAAGTTATACCAACGTTTTCAATATCATTTGTTCTAATAGCTTTTTGACTATTTGTTAGTCTTTGTGAAGGAGGTATTTTTTTACCTGAAAAGTAATCTTTTAAAGTAGCAACACCTGAATTAATTCATAATAAAGAAGGATCATTTACAGGAATTAAATTTTTACTTTCAATAATTTCATGCCCTTTTTTATTAAAAAAATCTAATCATTTTTTTCTTATTTCTTTTGAGTTCATTTTTTTCTCCTATAAATATTCTTTTAATTTATCTTTATAATAAACTTTTTCAATAATTCCACCACCAATACATTTTTCGCCATCATATATCACAACTTGTTGTCCTGGTGTTACGGCTTGAGCTTCTGTTGGGTAGTAGACAAACATTTCATTGTTTTCTAAAAGTTCAATTTTAACTTTAATATCTTTTTGTCTATATCTAAATTTTGCAGTTAAATTATTTTCATTATATTCTTCGTTATTAAAATTTATATTTGAGGCTAATAATTTATCGCTAGTTAAATAAGACATATCACTAGATGGAGCTACATAAATAATATTTTTTTGAACATCATGACCACAAACATAGTGTGATTCATTCATACCACCTAAATTAAGCCCTTTTCTTTGTCCTATTGTATAAAAGTAGCATCCATCATGACCACCTACGACTTTGTTATCAACAATACTTACAATTTTTCCAGGTTGTGCAGGAATATAATTTTGTAAAAATTTAGTAAATCTTCTTTCTCCAATAAAGCAAATACCAGTTGAATCTTTTTTATCCGCGGTTATTAACCCTTGTTCAGCTGCTATTTTTCTAACTTCAGATTTATCTTCAAAATTTTCTAAAGGCATAATAACATTTTCTAATTGTTTATGAGTTAATTGAGCTAAAAAATAAGTTTGATCCTTATTTTCATCTTTTGCTCTATATAAATGACCGTCTTTCACACTAGCATAATGACCCATTGCTATATAGTCTGCACCTAATTTTTGAAATGCATGGTCAGAAAAAGCTTTAAATTTTATAAATTTATTACATAAAATATCTGGATTAGGTGTTCTTCCTTTTTTATATTCTTCAATAAAATTTTCAAAAACATCATCTCAATATTCTTTTATAAAATCAACCCTATGTAATTTGATTCCTAATTTATCTGCAACTTTTTGTGCATCTTGATAATCTAATTCTTGTGAACAAACATCTTGTCTAATATTTTCATTTCCTAAAAAATCGTTATTCATTAATGAATCTCAGTTTCTCATAAATAAACCTTCTACTTCATAACCTTGTTTTTTAAGAAAGTATGCGCTTACAGATGAGTCAACACCACCTGACATTCCTAAAATAACTTTTTTCTTTTTATTTTTAATTGTTTCCATAATTAATATTTATTTTATTACAAAAAAACTTTTTTTAATTTAATTTATGTAATAAATTAGTTTAAAAAAATAAAAAAAGTTGCAAAAATGCAACATTATTTTTTATTTTTTTTAATTAAGTAAATAGTTAATCAAATAACTATACCTAAAACAGATAAAGAAGCAATAGGAATTAAAGTATACATTAAAATATTTTTTGTTTTTTGTTTACTTTTTTCAATTTCGTTTTTCTTTTCTTCTTCTTGTTTTAGTTTTTCTTCTTCAATATCTTTTTTAATAATTTCTTTCTTTTTAATTAAGAAATTATTTTGTAAATCCTTAAGAGCATCTATTGATCTATTTATTGAAATTAAGTTAGCTTGGTTAGAATAAACTTCTTCTTTCTCAATATTTAGTCTATCTTTATAGAATTTTACTGTTTCGAAATGTTTTGAATTATCTAGTGTTAAAATTAAATCTAAGAATTCTTTATATTTTTTATCAAATTCTTCTCTTTTATCATTTATTTGTTTTATTACAACATTTATATCTCTTGTTTTAAAACCTGTTAAAGAAACTTCTCTTTGTTTTTTATATTTATTATTAGATATTTCAAAAGAAATTTTAAATATACCAGCTTGATCATCTCTTTCAATTTTTGTAATATTAGAATTGAGATAATTTGGAAGATATTTTACTACTATTTGACTTCCATCTACTTCACTAGGTAATTGGTTTTTATTTTTGATTAAATAAACTATTGTATTGGCTTCTTTGTCAAAAAGATCATATCTATTTTTTTCAGCTAATTCTAATAATTTATTTATTTCACTTTTTACTTCTTCAATTTTATTTAAACTTTGTAGTGATATTTTTTTTATTTCATCTATATCCTTAGAATTTCTTACTATTTCAATATTTGGCAACATGCAAGTTTCTATTTCATTAAGATAATCTACAAAGTCATGATAATTTTCATGTTCTTTACTATTAATTATTAATTTATTAAAGCTATTAATAATTTCATTGAACTTTTCTTTTTCTTTATTTAATTTATTTGTAAAGTCAACTTGAGAAGTTGTTAAAAACCCTTTTAAAATAAAGTTTTTAGTTTTTGAAAAAGAATTTTTTCTAATTGTAACTGTTAAGTGTATTTCACCAATTGAATCATTGTTTGTTCTTTCAATAATTTCAGTTGTGAATCCTTCTTTTAAATTAGTTACTAAAAAATCATTTACATTAGAAGGAAGTTTTTCTTTATTTAAAACAGAATAATCTATTTTTTCAGACTCTTCATTAAAGATTCTTTTTTCATTTTCCAAATTAATTTGATCTAAAGTCATAAAATCAATTATTTTTTGAGTTTTTGTATAAGTAAATTTATTGTTAGAAATTTCATAACTTATATTTAATATACCTAAATCATCATTACTATTTAAAGATAAATTTAAAATTTTATAACCATCTGGTAAGTTATTAATTATTAATTCATTATTAATAACTCAAGAAGGTAATTTATTTTTATTATTTATAGCATAATAAACATTTTCTATATTTTGAAGAAATTCATTTAATAATCTTTCATTTTCTTCATTATTTTTAATTCTTATTTCATTTACTTTATTTTTTATTTGATCTCTAATCAATATTAAATCATCTTTTAATTTTAAGATTTCAATATGATTAGTTGAATTTTTTGAAGTATTTTTTAATAAATCTACTTGATTTCTTATACTATCTAAATATTCTTTAAGCAAACTGTAATCACTTTCATTTTCAAACTCTAATAAAATATTATTAATTTCATCTTTTATTTTATTAAACTCATTTTTTGCGTTGTTAATATTTCTTTCATTTATATAAATTAATGAATTTTGTTTAGTTAAATTTATAGAATTTAAAAATTCTTCGATAGTATCATTTATTATTTTTTTGTCAAAGCTTATTTCATTTATTTTGTTTGAAAATAAAGTATAAGCATTCCTGAAAAAATCCTTACTTTCTTCATTATTTTCTATAAATCATTCTTCTGTAAAATAATTAGCATTATTATTTTTAATATTTATAGCATTTAACATTAATTGGTTTATTGTTTCTGCTTCATTTTTTTTATCATTTAGTTCAACAAGATTTAATGAATCAAATAATGAATTTTTTAAATATTCTTTTTGGATTTGATTTAAATTTTCATAAATATTTAAGTCTTTTAATGGTTGATTATTTTCAATTTTTTCATCAACAATTGTTTTATAATGCTCAAGTTTTTCTAAGTTAGATGTATTTTCAATAATTTCATTTATTAAAGGTACTTTTTCAAATAAATAAATATTTTCTGTATTATTTATTTTTGTTATTAATTCATTAATATCATTTTCTAATTCTGAATTATTCAAAAACTTAAATTTAGATAAATTACTATAAGCTATAGAAATTTCCTCTAAAGAAACACCATTTTTTAATACTCTATCAGCATCATTGTAATAATTAATAAATTCTTCTTTTTTTGCTTGAGTTAAATTATTAAAAACTAATCTAGAATTGTATCCTTCAAAACTATCATATAAAGTTTTTAATTTATTATTTTCTTCATCTATTTTTTTATATATTGAATACTTGTTTTTTATTAATTCAATATTAATATTTTCTTTAACAAATTCTAATAAATTACTCTTTTGGATATTATTTAAATACTGTAAATTAGGAATTTTTGTAAAAAAGCCTTCATTGTTTAACAAATTTGCATCATTTATTATTATATTTATTTCATTATTTGAAACCAATAAATCTTCATCAATTAATCTAATAAAATAATTTTTTTGTTCTTCATATATTTCATTTAGATTAGAAATAAAAGTTTTTGCATTATTAACAATTGTATATTCTTCAACAACTTTTTCTTTTAATTTGTTTATTTCACTTATTAGTTTTTTTAATTCTGTAGGATTAATATTGCCACTTTGGTTAATAATTTTATTTTTTAATAAATCTATTTTATTTATTAAACTATTTTTAGCAGTTGTCACATTTTCATAATTATTTTCTTGAAAAAATCTTTCATTATCATTTATTAATCTATTTGAATTTGTTAAATCATTTTTATAATCTGTCATATCCCTAGATAATTCTTCAAAAGCAGAAACATTTTCAATAATTTCATTTATTTTATTTCTAAAAAAACTTATTTGAAGCGTATTTAAACCAATTCCGCTTATTAAACTTTTCATATTATTTATAATTGTTTGCAAATTATTTGTTATGTTATTGATTTCTAAAATTAAATCATTTATTTCATTATCAACTATTAAATTAAATGTACCTAATTTGGCTTGATTAAAAGCACTAACAATTTTTTCTTTACTTTTACTTTTTATTAAATTTATCTTATTTATCCATTTTTGTTTTCCAACATAATCAAAGTTATTAAACATTTTTTGTATAAGGTTTTTATTATTTATAAAAGTATTATTTTTATTCTTTTTAATTATGTCATCAGCATAATCAAGACTTTTTGATATAGAATCAATTTTATTAAATAACCCTTCAAAATCTATATGGTCTGTATAAGATTTTTGATTAAAATAACTTCTAAGAAGATTTAAAACGTAATTGTTAAACTCACTTATTTTATTTTGTAAATTTTCATCTATTATTTCATTAATACTATTGTTTTTATTTTTAAAATCATTGATTTTGTTAAAAAGTAAACTGAATTTTTCTTTTAAAATATCAAAATCAATTAAAAATGATTCTCATACTGCTTTAATACTTATGTATTTATTTCTATTTTGATTAGTGAATGGTTTTATTTCTTGAAGTGAATTAATAAATGTGTTACTTATATATTTTTTTAAATCGCTTAAATGGTTAGGTAAACTATTTACATATTCAATAATTGTTCTTATTAAATTTTCAGTGTTAGTTGTGTGCTGATGATTTCTTGAAAATTTTTCTATATTAATTTCATTATATCTTTTTGATGAATAAAATTGATTCGAAGGAGTTTCTTTATAAAATTTAAAGTAAAAGGTTTCATTGTTTTCAAAATTTCTATCAAAATTAAATTCATATGTGTTTGAATTTAATTCAGGGACAGTAATTGTTTTTATAACATTCCCGCTTTTTACAATATCTATTTTAAAATTGCTTATTTGACCATGTATAGTTATCTTATTGCTATAAGTGAGCAAATCATCAATTTGTATTTCATTTTCTGGAATAATTCTTCCTAAAATACCATTATTTAATTCATAATCAGAAAAAGAATAATTTCTTTTAAAAATAGCTTGAATTAAAGAAGAACCGGGAAAATCCATGTAAACCATACCAAGTTTTGTTATATCTTCATTTGAATTTAAGTATCTTATTATTCTTCTATTAATATCTGAAGCATAATGATAAGGATAAGTTGAAGTTCCTGTGGCAATTGATAAAAAATTCATAAATAAAATATTTTGGTTATTTTCTCAATCGCTATTTGATTTTACCATCATTTCTTTGACTTTTCTTTCCTTATCGTTAGGATATGCATTGTAATCATCTTGTAAACTATATGATCTATATAAAAATTTGTCAAAACTAAAACCACCTACATTCGTAGATGTTATATTGTGGTGTCAATTATTAATTAAAATAACTTTTCCTCTTAAGTTTTTTACTTTGTAATCTAAAGTATCAGGGTCTTGCCCTGTATTATTAAATAAATAAGGATTATATTGAGGAGAATTTATTATTCTTTCATAATTTGTTCTCGCTTGATTGGCAAGTCTTCTATTATTTACGTCAAATGATTCATCTTTAACTCTTGCTATAATAAATTCAGTAGGATTTTCTTTTACAAAATTAACTGCACTATTTAATCAATTTTGAAATTGTATTTGAGAATAAGTTGAACCGTGTCTTAATCACATATCATTATCAATTCTTAAGTCGAAACCTCTTATTCCTGCTTCAAATTGATCTCAAGTATTTAATGATTGAGTTCTAGCGAAATTTGAACCAAAAGTTCAAGCAATACCAGAACCACTATCCATAGCTGAGTCATGAGTAGATGGTATGCTTAAATCAAATAATAATTTATCATCATGAATATTTGTCATTCATTTTGAATAATTGTAAGATTTAATTCCAAAGTTTCCATTATTATAATACGAATGTCCTTCAATTTTTCATATATCAACTGTTTCACTAGGAAATGTATATGTTGAAATTAAAACAATTGTTGACATTGGTAAAATAAAAGGTAAAGTTTTAACAAATTTCTTTTTCATAAATTCTGCCTTTTTATCATAAATGATAAAATATAACTTTTATTATACTATTATGAAAAATCTTTTGATAAAAAAATGCATTTTATTTAAGTAAAAATGCATTTAAATTTATTTTTGACTTAAAAGAAATTCAACTAAGGTGTCAACTAATACACCTTGTGGTTTGCCTTTTATATCTGCTGTTCCTGCTATATCACAGTGAATAAATGGAACATCTTTTGTAAATTGTTTTAAAAACATAGCTGCTGTATTACTATCAGAAGTTTCTGAATTACTATAATTATTTAAGTCAGCTGTTATACTTTCTAAATTTGGCTCATGAAAATCATCATGTAACGGCATTCTTCAAATTTTTTCATGAGCTAATTTAGAAGCTTTTTCAAATAATTCTCATTTTTTATCATCTGTTGAATAAATACCAGAATATGTATTACCTAATGCGCTTATAATTGAACCAGTCAATGTAGATACATCAATTAATAAAGTTGCTTTTAATTTTTCTGCACCATAATATAGTCCATCAGCTAAAACTAATCTTCCTTCAGCATCTGTATCAACTACTTCAACAGATAAACCAGACATTGACTCATATACATTTTCAGGTAATGAAGCATCTCCATCTAATCTATTATCTGTTATACACATTATTGCAGCTACATTTACTTTTGCTTCTAGTTGTGCTATTGTTTTTAATGCATATGCAACAATAACACTACCTGACATATCATATTTCATTCCTTCCATATGATATCCTTTTGTGTTAACTCCTCCAGTATCAAATGTGATACCTTTACCAACTAGAACAGTTTTTTCTTCCGAGTCAGGGTTTCCGTTATATTCTAAGACAACAACTCTAGCTTCATGAGTGCTTCCTTTGTTTACTGACAGAATAAGATTCATTTTTAATTCTTCTAATTCTTTATTGCCTAAAACAGTAATTTTTACGTTTTTAACTTCTGAAAAGTCTTTTTGGATAAAATCTGCTAATTTTTCTGAATTAAGAAAATTTTCAGGCATAACTTGTAAATTACGAACTATATTTCTATTAGAAGCAATTGCTTCTAATTTTTTAGCTAATTCTAAATGTTTATTATCTTCAATTAAAAAAGTGTAATTATTCTTTTTGGTTTGTTCTTTTTTCTTATTAAATAAATTAAATTCGTAAAATATCACTTGTGAGTAAAAAGCTTTTAAAACATCCTCTATTAATAAATTATTTGTTTTGAAAGAATCTAAATTTAATTGATAATTTCTTCCTCTAGTAAAAATTTTATTTCTAATCATTTCTACTAATGAATCATAATTATAGTCTTCATCCTTTATGTAAATATATGCATTATTGTTTTGTAAATCTTCTGTAATATATCCATCTTTTTCTATTAATATTTTTTTTATTTTTTCATCAATATTTTTAAAATTTGATTTAAAAATAGCACTTAATAATATTTTTTCATCACGTTTTGTTAAGTAATAATATTTATTCATTTTTCCTCCATTTATTTTTTATATAACAATATTAATACAATATTAAAATATTGGAAATATATTTAATATATTTTAATAGCAAAGTGGAATTTTTTTCATTTATATTACTAAATAATTCATTTTTATAGCATTATTAGTTAATATTAAAATATATAAATAATTAAAATTTATATAAGTAAGGGACATTATGAAAAAGAAATTAAAAATATTTTTTGTAACTTTAAATACATCATTATTTATTCCTTCTGTTGCAGCTTCATGTTCGAATAGTGATTCTAAAAATGAAGTTGAAAAATCAAATACTCAACCTCCATCAATAAAAAACGAAGGAACTAATCCAAAAAATTCTAATGTTGATACAATTAATGAAATTGTAGGTACAAACATAAAGATAAAAAAACATAAAGGAGAGGTTAAAGTTGCAACTCTACCAGAAGGATATAGCTATAATGAAAGTTTAAATTTATCAACTATTTCAAAAGAAAGTTTTACTTTTAATTCTGGAACTAATAATTTTGCTTCTGAAAATTTAATAGCTCCTAAAAAAATAGGAAACCCTTCATCTATTTATTTAAATTTTCATGAAGGTAAAAATACACTTTTTGGTAAATATCCAAGTGGTAAAAAACCTCATGAAGGATTAGAATTAGGAACGTTTTCTGGCATAGCTGATGGTGTTGTATTTTCTGGAGCTTTAAAACCAACCTATTCTAATAAGAAAAATAAAACCGTATCAGCAAGCAACTATGCAGATGTTTTATAAAACTCAACAGATAGCCAAATAACTGTTTTAGTAAGATTATTTAAAAAATCTGAAAAAATAATTTCAAGCGAAGTTTATGAATTAACATTTATAACAACAGCTTTACCTGCAGAAAAACCAACTAATCCTAAAGAAAAAAATGATGAATCTGTTGTAGAACCAAATAATTCTGATCCAGGTTCTTCTAACGAAGGAAATAAAGATTCTCAACCAAATACATCTGGTAATTCTTTACCAAATACTAGTGAAGAAGAAAATGTTTCATTAGAAAATGCTTTTACTTTATTTTCAGAAGTTACAATGGAAAAAACTTTCTTATTAAAAGTTCCAAAATCTAAAAAAGAAAAAGATAAAGATACAAATAAAAATAAATGAACACCATTATTAAATAAAGAAGATTTTTCAGATATTGAATTGCAACCTTATACAAAAGGAGCTGAATCTTTCTATGGTTTAAAAGGTAATTCAGCTGAATCTTATAATAAAATTTTTTCAATAGATGAAAAGAAAGTAAATAAATTAAAATTAATTTCTGATAATAAAAATAAAAAAATAATTAAGGCTAAAATTAAAATAAATACAACTTCAAAAACAATTGAATTAAAATATTTTGCTTCTGAAGGTGAACAAGAATATAGTCAAACATTTACAATTTCATAATAAATTACGTTGCTAGGCAACGTTTTTTATTAATTAAAAATAATAATATTAATATAAAAATATTTTTTTAATAGTATATTTTTATTTTTTTATATTTTTTCATTTATTTTCATTTATTTTTAATTATTTTATTATTTAAATATTTTTTTTATTATGATTATTTTGCTAAAAATAAAAATATATTAATTTAATAAAAGGAACAAAAAAATGAAAAATAAAACAAAAATATTATTAGGAACATTAAGTACATCATTATTTATTCCATTTGTTGCAGCTTCATGTACAAATAATGATAAAACTAATGTATCAACTCCAGAAAATGTAAGTGCTAATCCTTCAACTCCGGTACAAAAAGATCCAGAAAATGCCACAAATCAAACAAATGAAAATAAGCCTACTAACCCTGTAGATCAAAATCCTAGCTCAGAACCTAAAACTCCTTCTAAAAACAACGAAATGACACAAGAAGAATTTGACGCGTATGCAGAAAATATTTTTAATAATGTATTAAAAGTTAAAAAATTAACTGACGAAGAAAAAGAAAAAGTTATTAAAACTTTTGCTGGCGGTGAATGACATAATGAAAAATATGGAAATCAACTATCAGTTTCAAATGGAAAAAATGGTACAACACTTATTAATACAGTCTTAAAAAACAGTAAAATTAAAAATGCAAAAGTAAGTATTGCAGAAATTAATGATAAAGAATTTTCAAAAAATCAATTTTCATTAGTTTCTCCTAATAAGTTAAATGAAAATAAAGAAAAAAGTCTTCAATTTTTAGAAGCGAATTATGATCCTAGTTCAAAAACACTTTCATTTAGCTTTAAAATATATAATAGAACTACAAAACTTAAGTCATCAAAAGATTATTCATTATCATTTGATTTAAATTTTACTAGTGTAAATGACAAATCTGATCAGCCAATTGAAACAACTGATAACAAAAATACAAACGGAACAGTTTCAGAAGGTTCTGAAAAAGATAATGAAAAAGATTTTGTTGTTAATCCTTCTGGTTCAACAAATACTGATAACACAAACAACAATCAACCTAACCTTTCTGCTGATAATGGTAGAAATACAGATTCTTCTTCTAATCCAAGTCATTCAAGTAGTGGTACAAGTGATGGTAGTGGAAGCGCTTCATCTAATGATTCAACTTCTACTACCTCTCCAAGTGTAACAGATAACAACCCTTCTGGTGATAATGGTAGAAATACAGATTCTTCTTCTAATCCAAGTCATTCAAGTAGTGGCACAAGTGATGGTAGTGGAAATGTTTCTTCAAGTGACACAAATACTTCTGCAAACGATACTGAATCACCAACAGAAATTCCTGTTTCTTAAACAGGAGAAATAGATGTTTTAGAAAACGCATTTGTTACATATAATGATGCTAATTTTTCTAATACATTTGCTGATGCAGATAGTAAAAATAAATGAAAACAACATTTAAATTCAGAAGATTATAAAGATATTAAATTGCAATTTTATAAAGATGATGTAATTGGTTTAGAAGCAAATGGTGCTAAAAAATACAATAAAGTATTTAAATTAAAAGAAAATGTTGAAAAATCTAATTTTGTCGAAGGAAAAACAAAAACTTTTTCAGTAAAAATAAAAATTAATACCGAAAATAAGACTGTTTCATTAAAATATGTAGTTAATGAAAAAGAATATACACAAGATTTTACTTTTACAGAATAATTAAAATCAGTTTTAAAACACTTTTTTATAAAGTTTATAGAAAAAGTGTTTTTTTATTTATTGAGCATAAAGTATATAATTTAAGTATGAAAAATAAAAAAGAATTGAATCATTTAACTGAATTACAATATAAAGTAACACAAGAAGGTTACACTGAAAGACCTTTTACGAATGAATACAATAATCACTTTGAAAAAGGCGTTTACGTTGATATAGTTGATAATAAACCATTGTTTTTATCAAAAGATAAATATAACTCAGGTTGTGGTTGACCAGCTTTTACAAAACCTATTGATAGGAGTTTAATAATAGAAAAAGAAGATCTCTCTCACAATATGATTAGAACAGAAGTTAAAAGTTCAAATGCTGATTCTCATTTAGGACATGTATTTAATGATGGTCCAAAAGATAAAGGTGGATTAAGATATTGTATAAATTCCGCTTCTTTAAAATTTATACCTTATGAAGAATTAGACAAATATAATTTAACTGAATATAAAGAACTTTTAGATAATGATTAATTTTTCTAAAAGTTCTTTTTTATAGTTTGTTTAGTAAAAAAAGTAAATACCATTATAAGTATTTACTTTTTTATTATTCTTCGTCTTTAACTTTAATGTTACGTTTTTTAATAATTTCATCAGCAATATTCTTAGGACATTTTTCATAGTGATCAAATTGCATTTGATATGTACCACGACCACTTGTCATAGATCTAAGAATTGTTGAGTAACCAAACATTTCAGCTAATGGAACTTGAGCTCTAACAATAACTGATCCGTCATTTCTTTGTTCTTGGTCATTTACAAGACCTCTACGACGTGATAAATCACCGATAACATCACCAATATGATCTGAAGGCACAACAACAGCAACATCCATAATAGGTTCTAATAAAACAGTTCCTAAAATATCTTTAGCTTTTGTTAAAGCTTTAGAAGCAGCTATTTTGTAAGCTAATTCAGATGAATCGACATCATGGTATGATCCATCAAATAAAGTAGCTTTAACATCAATCATTGGATATCCAGCAAGAATACCAGCTTGCATTTTGTCTTCAAGACCTTTTTGAATTGGTTTAATGTATTCTTTAGGAATTTTACCACCAACAATTTTATCTACGAATTCAAAACCAGCATCTGGATTTGGTTCAAATTTAATTCAAACGTGACCATATTGACCTTTACCACCAGATTGTTTAACGTGTTTACCTTCAACTTCAGCAGTTTTAGTAATTGTTTCACGGTAAGAAACTTGTGGAGCACCAACTTGTGCTTTAACACCGTGTTCTCTTTTAAGACGGTCAACAATAATATCTAGGTGTAATTCACCCATACCAGCTATAATTGTTTGACCAGTTTCTTCATCTGTGTATGTTCTAAATGTAGGGTCCTCAGCAGCTAATTTTTGTAAACCAAGAGCTAATTTTTCCATAGCATCTTTTGATTCAGGTTCTAAAGCTTGAGAAATAACAGGCTCTGGGAATACCATTTTTTCTAATACTATTTCAGGAGCTTTTTCAGCAACTAATGTATCACCTGTTGTAGTTGATTTAAGACCAACAGCTGCTTCAATATCACCAGCATAACAATCATTAACTTCTTCACGTGAGTTAGCGTGCATTTGGATAATACGTCCAATTCTTTCCTTAACACCTTTTGTTGTGTTGTATACGTAACTACCTTTTGTTAATGTACCAGCGTAAACTCTAAAGAATGTTAATGAACCAACATAAGGGTCAGTCATAACTTTGAAAGCTAAAGCTGTAAATGGATGATCGTCAGTTGCAGGAACTTCGATTTCTTTATCATCTAAAGTAGCTTTCATTGGTGGAATATCTAAAGGTGATGGTAAGTAATCAACAACAGCGTCGATCATTTTCTTAACACCTTTGTTTTTAAATGATGTACCACAAACTGCAGGGAAAAATTCTGAAGTAATTGTAGCTTTTCTAATCATAGCTTTTAATTCATCATTTGTAGGTTCATAACCTTCTAAAACTTTCATCATGAATTCTTCATCATATGTAGCAACAGATTCGATTAATTCTTGACGTTTTGTTTTTGCTAATTCAACTAAGTCACCAGGAATTTCAATTTCTTTTGCAACTTCTTCTGGTTTACCGTCGAATTCATAAGCTTTCATTTCAACTAAATCAACAATACCTGTAAAGTTTGATTCAGCACCAATAGGTAATTGGATAGCAACAGCATTTGCATTTAATCTTGTTTTAACAGAGTTAACTGCCATAAAGAAGTCTGCACCAGCTTTATCCATTTTGTTTACATAAACAATTCTTGGAACTTTGTAAGTTGTAGCTTGTCTTCAAACTGTTTCAGTTTGAGGTTCAACACCACTTTGAGCATCTAAAACTGCAACAGCTCCATCAAGAACACGTAATGAACGTTCAACTTCAACTGTAAAGTCAACGTGACCTGGAGTATCGATAATATTAATTCTTTTTCCTTTTCAGAAAGCTGTTGTAGCAGCAGAAGTAATAGTAATACCACGTTCTTGTTCTTGAGCCATTCAGTCCATTTGTGAAGCACCATCGTGTGTTTCACCTAATTTATGAATTTTACCTGTGTGAAGTAAAATTCTTTCTGTAGTAGTAGTTTTACCGGCATCAATGTGAGCCATAATACCAATATTACGGTAATCTTCTAATTTATATTCTCTTGACATAAATTCATCCTTTCAATTTTAAAATATAAAGTTTTTTAATAAATTATTACTTTTAAAAAGTAGATGGATGAAATTATCATCTAAAGTGAGCGAATGCACGGTTGGCTTCAGCCATTTTGTGTGTGTCTTCACGTTTTTTAATTGCACCACCAGTTTTATTTGATGCATCGATAATTTCGTTAGCTAAACGAACATCCATTGTTTTTTCATTTCTAAGACGAGCGTATTGAACTAATCATCTTAATGATAATGTTTGTTTTCTTCTAGCTGAAACTTCTGTTGGAACTTGGTAGTTTGTACCACCAATTCTTCTTGTTCTAACCTCTAATTGAGGTGTAATGTTTTCAATAGCACTTTGAAATACTTCCATTGGATCTTTATTTGTTTTTTCTTTAACAATTTCAAATGCTGAATATAAGATGTCTTGCGCGATTGATTTTTTACCATCAAGCATAATTGTATTAATTAATTTAGTAACTAAAACTGAATTAAATACTGGATCTGCAAGCACTTCTCTAATAGGGGCACTGTGTTTTCTTGACATATTTCTTTTTCCTTTCTAATTACTTAAAAAATTATTTTGCTTTTTTAGCACCGTAAAGACTACGTCCTTGTTTACGGTTGTTAACACCAGCTAAGTCTTGTGTTCCACGAACGATGTGGTATCTAACCCCAGGTAAGTCTTTAACTCTACCACCACGGATTAAAACAACTGAGTGTTCTTGTAAGTTGTGTCCTTCACCACCGATGTAAGCTGTAACTTCCATACCATTTGATAACTTAACACGAGCATATTTACGTGAAGCTGAGTTAGGTTTTTTAGGAGTCATTGTTGCAACTCTTGTACATACACCACGTTTAAAAGGTGCAGGCATTTTACGAGCTTCTTTTGTTAAAAGGTTAAAGCTTAAGTTCAAAGCAGGAGCTTTTTGTTTACGAACTTTATTAACTCTACCATTTGTAACTAATTGATTTGTTGTAGGCATTTTTTTCCTTTCATTTGTTAATACTATTAATATAAGTTTTTAATGTCCTAATTTTATAACTATAAAAATATAGTTGGTTTAATTATATAACAACTTTTCCGTGTGTTTCATATTTTTTTTATTTTTTTATAATCTTATTTTTTAAGAAATTTGTAAACTCAAAATTATTACATTTATGATAGAATGTATATAATATATTTTTATTTTTCAAGGAGAATAATGGTTAATTTTAAAACAAAAAAAATATTTATTGATTTTCAAGATGAATTATTAAATAAAGAGAAAAATGAAGCTTTAATGACTGCTATAGCAACTAATCAAAAAATTAGAATGGAAGACATTAATAAAATAGCTTTAAATGGATATGTTAAAAAACAAACTGACACATTAATTAAAGAAATTAATACTGAAAGCCCAAAAAGTTTAATTTTACAACCTATTTTAAATATTATTGAAGAAAAAGAAAATGCTATTAAAGCTGAATTATCTATTTCGTATTATTTATTTTCTGATTTAAATAAAGTTGATTTAGAAAATTCTAAAATAGAATTAGAATACCAACAACCCCCAGTTGAATATTTAGATGAAATATACAATAATATGGTGAATAATTATACTTTATTAAAAGAATCTAAAGAGGCTATAAAACAAGATGATTTTATTACCTTTGATGCTGATATTTATTTTGCAGATCAATTAGTAAAACAAGAAAAAAATATTGAAATAGAAGTTAAACAAACAAATGATTTTTCAATAAATAATCTTGTTATTGGAAAAAATAAAAATGAATTAATTGAAACTAATGCTCCAGATGGAACTTTTTGAAAAATAACAATTAATAAAATTTTAAGACCAACTGTAACTAAACTAACAAATGAAAATATTAGTGAAATTAGATTAAGTGGTGTAAATTCTCTTGAAGATTTTAAAAATAAAATTTATTATGATACTAGAAAAGAAAATGTTCAATTATATTTATTAAAATTTTATGAAAATGCAATTAATAGCATCACTAATAAAAATGAATTTAATATCCCTGAAGAAAATATTAATTACAACACAAATTTAAATATTGATAATTATTTAATGCAATTGATGCCTGAACATAGACAATCAATTCTAGAAGAATTTAAAAATAAAACACAAAATGCAAAAAATATGTTAGAGACAGCTAGAATGCAAGCTATTTCATCATTTAATATATCAATAACTGAAAATGCTATATTAACTAGAACAAAAATAGAAGTAACAGATGAAGAAGCTCAAGATAAATTTAACAAGTTAAAAGAGTCAATAGCTTCAAATAATCCTAATATGAGTATTGAAAATGTTAAAAGAATGTTAAAACATCAAAAATGTGCTTTATATTTAATTAAAATTTGAGATAAAGAACTTTATGAAAAAGTATCAAAAGATATTGAACTAGATGTTTAATAAAATACTATAAAAAAGCTTTAAACGTAATGTTTAGCTTTTTATATTAATTTAAGAATTTATAGGAGAATAAAATGATTGAAGTACAAAATTTAAGTAAAATTTTTAGTGATAAAAAATTATTTGAAAACGTAACATTAAAATTTATGGCTGGAAATACATATGGAATTATCGGTGCCAATGGTGCTGGAAAAAGTACATTTTTAAAAATACTAGCAGGTCAAGTTGAAAGTAGTTCTGGACAAATAATTGTTGAAAAAGGCCGTAGAATAAGTGTTTTGGGGCAAGATCATAACGCTTATGATGAAATGAACGTAACAGATGTTGTTATTGCAGGTAATACAGATCTTTTCAAAGTTAAAGAAGAAAAAGATGCAATTTATATGAATCCAGAAGCTACAGAACAAGATTATGAAAGAGCTGGTGAATTAGAAATAATGTATGGTGATTTAGGCGGATGAACTGCAGATAATGATGCTCAAGAATTATTAGCTGGATTACAAATTCCTAAAGAAAAATGAAATTCACAAATGAAAGATTTAACTGCTAATCAAAAGATTAAAGTCTTATTAGCTAAAGCTCTTTTCGGAAATCCAGATATTCTTGTAATGGACGAACCTACAAACCACCTTGACTTAAGAGCTATCAAATGATTAGAAAACTTTTTAGCTGATTATCAAAATGTTGTTATAGTTGTTTCGCATGATAGCGACTTTTTAGATAATGTATGTACACATATAGTTGATATTGATTATAATGAAGCTAAAATGTATACAGGTAACTATACATTCTGAAAAGAAAGTAGTGAATTAGCTAAAGAGTTAACAAAACAATCTAATGCTAAAAAAGAAGATCAAATTGAAAAATTACAACAATTCATAGCTCGTTTTAGTGCTAATGCTTCAAAAAGTAGACAAGCTACCAGTAGAAAAAAACTTTTAGAAAAAATTACTCTTGATGAAATTAAACCTTCTAATCGTAAATACCCTTATATTAATTGAGAAATTAATCGTGAACCCGGAAAAGATATTTTAAATGTTGAAGGTTTATCATATGTTAATGAAAAAGGTGAAACACTTTTCGAAAATGTTTCATTTACATTAGCTAAAGGTGAAAAAATGGTTTTAATTGGTGAAGACGATATTGCAAAAACTAAATTTTTAGAGTGTTTATTAGGCATTACAAAACCTACAAAAGGCGAAGTTAAATGAGGACAAACAATTAAAACTACTTATTATCCAAATGAAAATAGTTCTTATTTTACAGACGCTGATGAAACAATTATTGATTGATTATCAAAATGACCTTCACATAATTCAACAGAAGAAACAAAAGATAATTCTGATCAAAGAATGAGAAGTTTCTTAGGTAGAATGTTATTTTCAAATGATACAGTTTTCAAAAAAGTTAAAGTTACTTCTGGTGGTGAAAAAGCTAGATTAATGTTTTCAAGAATGATGCTTTTAGAAGCTAATTTCTTAATTTTAGATCAACCATTAGACCATTTAGATGCAGAAAGTATTGATAGTGTTATTTCAGGACTTAAAGCATACCGTGGTGGAGCAATTTTCACTACTTATAATAGAGCTTTAGTTAATCAAGTAGCAAATGTTATTTTAGAAATAGCTCCAGATAAAAGTTTTATTTATCATGGAACACTTGATGAATACGAAAAAGCAATGAATTATTAATAATCAAAATAGAATATAAAAAAATAACTAATAGTTTTAAAATAATTGATAATAAATATATCACTATTTTATAGAGCTATTAGTTGTTTTTTTGTTTTTTTAAGCTTAATTTATCTTCGATTTTTGATATTAAAACATTTAATGGATAAGCACTAACTATTGTTATTGATATTGCTATTATATACTTTATGTAAAAATACATATCTATTAATGAAAAAAGCATTACTATAATGAAAAAAACATTTATAGGTATAGAAAAAACTAAGCTTCTTAAATTTATTATTTTAAAATAAATAAATAATATTTGAATAGATAAAGAAAAAATAAAAATTACTAGTGGTATAAAAATAATTAAATACAAGTTTTCTATTTTTTGATTACCAAATTCTTTGACAGAAAAAATCATAAATATAAAATGTGGAATAATACAAAATATAAAAATAAAAAAAAGAATAACTAATGGTCCATATGAGACTATTTTTATTTTTTCTTTTTTATTTTTTTTATTCATAATTTTTTCTTAAAACTTCTAATTTATTTATGAATTCGTCAATTGAAAGAGTTGTTGTTTCATCTTTACCATATTCACGATAACTAATTGTATTATTTTCAATTTCATTAGATCCTAAAATAACTTGGAATTTAGATTTAGATACTTGTGCATCACGTATTTTTTTATTCAGTCTTTCGTCCCTTGTGTCAATTTTTACTCTAAATTCTTTTTCTCATAATAATGAATGAATTTTTTTAGCATAATCAAGATTTTCATCTAAATTAACTGGTATTATTGTTACTTGTTTAGGTGCGATTCAAAATGGTAAAACTCCTTTTGTTTGTTCTAATAATATAGCAACAAATCTTTCATAGGTTCCAACTAGCCCTCTATGAATCATAACAGGACGAGCATCTTTACCATCTTTATCAACATAAGAAATATTGAATCTTTCTGGTTGTAAGAAATCTAATTGAATAGTAGAAACTGTAATTTCATGTCCTAAAGCTGTATCGATTTGTATGTCTACTTTAGGTCCATAAAAGGCAGCTTCACCTATTTTTTCTTCATATTCAATTTTCATTTCGTCAAGCGCTTCTTTTAACATTTTTTCGCTTTTTGTTCACATTGTTTCATCATCAAAGTATTTTTCTTTATCTTTAGGATCTCTTAATGAAAGCGAAATATAACTAATTTGAATATTAAAAATTTCTAGCATTTCTTTTATTTGACTAAACATAGCTTTAACTTCATCTTGAATTTGATCAGGTCTTACGAATAAGTGACCTTCAGTTAAAAGCATACCTCTAACTCTTTCAAGTCCAGTTAATGCTCCTGATTTTTCATATCTATATAATTGTGATTGCTCACTATATCTTATTGGTAAATCACGATAACTTCTTTTTTCCATTCCATAGCAAACAATGTGATGTGGACAAGTCATAGGTCTTGGTATTAATCTTTCATTTTCAACTACAATAGGTGAAAACATATCATCTTTATAATGAGCTAAGTGACCACTTGTTTTATATAACTCTTCAGCACCAAAATGAGGTGTTAGAACTTCTGTAAATCCATATTTTCTATCTAATTTTAAAACTAAATTTCTTATTTCATTATGAATATACATTCCGTCTTCTAATCAAATTGGAAATCCTTGACCTGTTAATTGACTAGTTGAAAATATTTTTAACTCTTTACCAATTTTTCTATGATCTCTTTCTTTTCTTTCTTTTAAAACATCAAGATAATTATCTAATTCTTCTTTTGAAGATCAAGAAGTACCATAAATTCTAGTTAATTGAATATTTTCACTATTTCCTCTTCAATAAGCACCAGCTATATTTAAAAGTTTAAAGTTTTTAATATTTTTTGTACTTTCAATATGATTTCCTGCACAAAGATCTTTAAAAACTATTTCTTTATTTAAAGGATCTTGTAAACCATAAAATGTTATTTCTTTACCTTGAGATTTTAATTCATCATATAATTCTTTTTTATATGGTTTATTAGTAAAATCATAATCTTTTTCGTCAATTTTTATTGTAACAAGATTTCTACTTGCAAGATGTTTCATTCTTTTTTCTATTTTTGCTAATTCAGAATCACTGAAAGTATTTTCGAATTCAAAATCATAATAAAAACCTTCATCTGTTGCTGGACCGAATCCTAATTTAACATTTCCGTATAATTGTTCAACAGCTGCACCTAAAAGATGGCTTGTTGTATGGTTTAATTGTTTGTCAGCTTTTATTTTCATATTTACTCCTAATTAAATCCTAAATTATTCATTATTTTAGTAATTATTTGTTTAGCTATTTCTTTAGCTTTTTCTGCACCTTTTGTTGTAACTTCATCAACTTTTTCATAAGCATCTTTATATTTTTCTTGAATTTTAGTTAATTCTTCTTTTACAACAAGTCCTACTTCATTTTTAAATTCTGCATAATTAGCATTTTCAAAATGATTTTCTGCTTCTAATAAAGTTATGTTTTTTAATGATGCATAAATATTTAATAAGTTTAATACACCTTCTTTTTCATTTGAAATATAAACTTTATTTTCCGAATCTGTAACACTTTTCATTATTTTTTTATAAGCTACTTCTGGATCATCAAAAAGATAAATAGTACTTTTTGTTCCATGTTCACTTTTAGACATTTTTTCAGAAGGATTAGTTAATGATTTTATTCTAGCTCCAACTTTTGGGACTATACCTGTTGGAACTTTTAAATCTAACTTATATTTTTTATTTAATCTTTCAACTAGTGTTCTAGTTAATTCTAAATGTTGAGTTTGATCTTCACCAATAGGCACAAAATCAGCATTGTATAAGATTATATCAGCAGCCATTAATGTTGGATACATTAATAAACCTGTTGGAATTTTTTCAGTTCCATTCGCTTGTTTTAGAGCTTTTTGACTTTTGTCTTTAAATTGAGTCATTCTATTTAGTTCACCTAAAGTAGATTCACAAGTTAAGATTCATTGTAATAAAGCATGTTCATAAATATCAGATTGATAAAAAATTGAACACTTATTAGGATCTAATCCGCAAGCTAAATATAAAGCGACAATTTCTTTTCTTCTTTTTTTTAATTCTTCTGGATTTGAATCTCCCATAGTTAAAGAATGTAAATCTGCTACAAAATAATATGTTTCATATTCATCTTGTAGTTTTACAAAATTTTTTAAAGCACCGATATAATTTCCTAATGTTAAACTTCCTGTAGGTTTTATACCACTAACTAATCTTTTTCTTTCCATTTTTTTCCTTAAAATTCTAATATTTTTAATTTTACCACTTTTAAATATAAAATATTTAATATATTTTTATAGCTTATTTTTTTTTACTATTTTTAAAGAAAATATAAAAAATAAAATTTATTAATTTAGAATATAATATTTTTATGACTAAAAAGGATAAATTTATAGTTTTTATATTAACAATAGTAACATTTGGTTTTTGTTGATTATATTGAAAAATACAACATAAAAAAAGACAAAATATTATTAATGGAAATTATAAAAAATTAGATAGCAGTATTGATATAGAGGAATTAATTAATTTAGTAGGTGGAAAAGAAAATATTTTAAAAGCTGAATCAACTATATCAAGAGTTAAAATTTTTATAAACGATAAAAAGAATGTAAATATAGATAAATTAAATAATTTAAAATATATTTCAGGATTAATGATTTCAACTAATTCAATATCAATAAACGTAGGTGATTATGCTAAAAAAATAGCTATTGATTTACAAAATAAATTAGTATAGATTTTTTTAAAAAGTGATTTTTTTGATTAAAAATATCAAAAAAGTTGCTTTTTTTAATAAATTTGATATATTTTTTCTATTAAAAAAATAAAAGGAAAAATATGAAATTAAAAAAACAAATTTTATTAACATTAAATTCTTTACCAATAGTTTTTTCTATTTCTTGTTCAATTAATGAGAAAAAGCTAAGTGACGATAAAGAAATAAATAAAACTCCTTCTGATAAAACAAAAGAAGAAAATATAGATTCAAAAAATACAGATTCTAATTCTACTCCAGTATCAAATTTAGAAAATACTAAAAAAGAAGAAGATAATAATTTAAATCCAACAATTGAAAATCCAAAAAATGAAAATGAAAATGAATTACATGATTCTAAAGAAATAAAAGAAGAATTATTTAATTTTCCAACAATTATTGAACCAGAAAATCTATCAATAAGCCATAATGGCAATATTTATAACCCTAAAAAAATATTTGATTTAGATAAATTTCCAAAAAATATTGTTTTAGAGGATATTAGCACTAATAAACAAATAGTTAGTTCTTATTTCAATAGCGAAATGAAAAAAGTTTATTCAACTATTTTAGGTGCAAATGAATTTTTTGATAGTATTCCTAAATGATTTAATTTTTATGATCAAAATTATCAACAATTAGCTAAAAAGGATTTATATAAAAAAATACCTGATATGCATGTTTGATTCAAAAATAATGATCAATATACTAAATTAGTTAAAAAGAACATAATTGATTATGTTCAAGACAATGAATTAATATTAGATAATAATATATTGTCTATTGAAAAAAATATTTCTGATTTTATTTTAAGTTCATTCAAAAATAGAACACTTTCATTATATGCTTTAGTAAAAAATAATTTTTCAAGTTCAATTTTGGAAATTAAGGTTAATATTGAAGAACTTTTAAATAATAAAATTCAAGAATGAAAAAATTCGAATTTAAATTTTTTAGAATATAAAATTTCATTAAGCGATGATAATAAAATAAAATTTGAATTTAGATTAAAAAACGGGTTATTTTCTTTTGATCATAATGAAATAAATTCAAAATATGTTTTTGAAAAATATAACACTTTATTTGACATAATGTATGAAGTAGAAAAAGATAATGATAAACATATTTCTTTTTCTAATAAAAAATATTTAAAAAATGATTTACATGCAAAATTAACAACAAATGAAATTCTTTATTCTTCAGAAAATAAAGAATTAATTGCTAATAATGGAAGAAGAATTTTATCTGAAGAAAATAATAAAATGTTTAATGAAATAAGAAAAAGAGTATTTACGATAGGTGGTGGTACTAGTACAATGATTTCAAAAGTAAAACCATCTGATGAGAATAACTATTTATATTATTTTATAACCAATAGACATGTATCAGATATATTAGAATCAAGATGAAACGATCATAGAGTTATTAAGAAAGTAATAATTCCTGATTTAGATGATTCTAAAATTAGAAATTATGATAATGATATTTCATTAGATGTTGATAAAAATTGATTAACAATTAATTTTTGACAAGCTATAAATCAAAATAGAAGAGATGGAACTTTAAATAACAGTAATATTAATTTAAATAATGCTGATATTTCTATAAATATAATAAATATTAAACCTATTATTGATAAAGCAAAACTTGAAAATAATTTAAAAATTTTGAATTATTTTGAAAATTGAAAAAATTTAAAACCATTAAAATTAAGCAAAAAAATAAAATATTTAGATTCTGGAAATTTAGTTAACTTTTATTTATCTAGTTTTCCAACAGATCCATATGCTGGATTTACTGGAAAAAGATATAGAGAACATATAGTTAATAGAATAGAAGATATAATAATGAATGATCAACCACAAGGTTTTGAAAAATATGGTTATTTTAAATCATTTAAAATGCAAGATGATTTATCTTTAAATTCAAGATATGATTTAATTTCTGTAGGAAGCGGATCATTAGTATTTGACGAAAACATGGATATGATAGGCTTATTCATGCAAAATATTGGTGATAATGAATACGGTTTTGGATTATTTAGCTCATTTGATTATGATTATTTTGGTTATGAAAATGATAAGAACTTGAATTCATTTAAAAAGTTTTTACAAAATAAAGTTAATAGTGAGCCGGAAAAATTTGATTTAATTGAATTTTAAAATATTGTAAACTAGCATAATAAAAATATTATGTTAGGCCATATTGTAATTTACAAAGTAGCACCCTATTTATATGAAAAAATATAAATAGGGTGTTTTTTTATATAAAAAAGCCCCGAAAGAAATTCGAGACATACCAATATAAATTATATAAAAATAGATTATAAAATTAGAAATATTATTGATATTTACTTAAATATAGAAAATAAAACTATAAGTAAAATTTCTAAAATGTTAAATATTTCAAGAAAAGCATTAAAAAAGTAAAAGATCCTTAAATAATGCAATTAATATTTCAAAAATACCTAAAAAAATAAATAATAAAAGCGAATTTCTTTATTATGAAATACATACTGTAATAGGTACTAAGAGTGATAATTATTTTTTATTAACATTAATTAAAAAACAAACTAGAGAAGCAAACTCAATAAAGTCAAAAAAGAAATCTAATTTATTATTAATTTTATTAATGAATACAGAAAATTTTTAAAGATTAATTAAACAAAACATATTTTTAAAAAACCGCGTGAGGAATAAACTTCTTTTTTTACTGTTGCATTTTTCATGAAATTTAAAGTAATGTACATGAAAAAAGTAATAAAATAATTTATAACAATTTAGTTTAAAATGATAATAATTAAAGTTCAATTATTATTTGAATGCAACTATTCTAATTTTTAGGGAAAACTATTTACTTGTTTTTTTTTTTGAATATTATATTAATGTAGTAAAAAATTAATGATAGTAATAAAATATTACAAATTAAAAAAGAAAAGCATTTTTTTAGTGTTGATTATTATTTGATAAAAAATAAAATTAAAAATATTTTATATTTTAATTTATTAAATTTTTTACTAGTGAAATTTTAAAATAAGTTATTAAATTTATTTAATGGAGAAAAATATTATGATATTTCAACGAAAAAATTTAAATAAATATATAATAGGTGGATTAATTACTGCTATTATTGCTCTAATAATATTGATAGTATCATCTTTAAATTGACATTGAACAAATTCTGATGTAATTTATATTGCAAAACATTATAAAGGTGAGATGGAAGTAAGATTTTTTTATCAAATATTTTATGGTTTCTTAACTATTTCTTCTGCGGCATTTATTATTTTTCAAATAATTTTTATTCCTCTATCAATTCAATCTTATAAAAAAACAGAATTTAAATTGGATAATGATAAATTATTTATAAATTATAGTGAATATGAATGTAAGCAATTAAATAAAAAATGAAGTATTAATTTAAAACCAAATAACGTAATAAATATATTAGAAATAAATGAAATGGAAATTACTAATCCTCTTATAGCAAAAAAAGTTACTTCTTTTCTTTTTATAAAATTAAATAATGGTGAATTATACCCATTGCCTAATCTTGTTGATAGTTTAAATTGTAAAAAAATTATCGAAAGTAAAATAAAAGAATTAAAGATATCTAATTAAATTATGAGATAGGAAAATATTTAACTATATTTAATATTTTCCTTTTTCTTGTTACAATTTTTGTGATTTTATAGTTTTGATTTTATTTTTATAATACTTTTTTATAAGTTTATTTAAAAAAACTTTTATAAAATTACTATATTTTAATTATTTGCAATATTACATAATAAATATTTTTTAAAAATTAAGTAAAAAACATAAGGGGTTACATTTTATGAAATTTAAAAATAAAATTAAAAAATTATTATTTGTGCCATTCACTTTGACACCATTATTTACAATATCATGTTTTTATAAAATTATAGAATTACCAAAAGAAAAAAATAATTATTCACAGTCTCCAACTGATGAAGAAAAGAAAAATGCAATACAAGAAATTAATTCTCTTCAATATTTACTAGAATCTGAAAAAAGGAATTATAGCATTGATATTTCTGAATCAAATGAAATAAACAAAATAAATGAAATTTTAAGAAGTGAAAAGGAAACAAATGAAAAAAGATCAAAAGAGATTAACTTAGCTTTAATTGCTATAAATAAAAATAGCAATCTTTCAATTACTGCAAGAGAAATATTTAATAATTGATGATGATTAACAAAATATAAAAAATTTGTTTTAGAGGTAATAAAAAAAGATGGTTCCTTATTTAAATATATTGATGAAGAACTTAAAAAAGATGAAGAAATTATTTTGGAAGCAATTAAAAATGATCCAACAAATAAAGTACTTTATTCTCTTTTCACGAATTTAGGAGATTATTTAGGGTATAGTGTTCCAAATAATCAAAATCCTTATTATAATAAATATTCTGAAAATAAAACTTGAGCTTTAGCAGCTGCAGAAAACTATTTATACGAAGAACCAATTACACAAACATATAAAAAAAACTTTTTTGATATATTTAGTTTTTTTGAAAATGATAAGGAAGTTATTTTAAAAATTTTAGATAAAGATGGTTTAGCATTAAAATTTGCTTCAAATGAATTAAAAGATGATAGAGAAGTTGTATTAAAAGCAATAAAACAAAATGGTTTATCATTAAAATTTGCTTCTGAAAGATTAAAAAATAATTTAAATATAGTAAAAGCCGCTATAAGTCAAAATGTCAATGCTTATCATCACGCTTCTGAACAACTAAAAAATAATTATGAAATTGCATTGATGTCTGCAGCTACTATTAAGGAAATTCCTGAAGGCTTAAAAAATAATAGTAATTGACAATTGGATTTTGCTAATAAATTAAAAAAATTAAATTTACCGCAAATAATTGATTCATTTGAAATTATAAGTGATAGATATTTACTTTTAAAATTAATAGAAATAGATCCAAATTTTATAAAAAAAGCACCAGATGAATTGATGAACGATAAATCATTTTTAATAGAAGCAATAAATAAAGGTGCAAGAATTTTTCAAAATCATAAATATATGTATTATTCTAAATATAGACATTTATTCAATGATAAAGATTATTTAAAAACTTCAATAGAAAAAAATACAGATGCTATATGGGATATATATAATAATAGACTTGAAATTGATGGAAGTTTATGATATTCTGATTATTTTGATGAAAATAAAGATTTATTCCTCAAAGCATTAACTAAGGATGGATTATTGATTGATACTTTTGATAATAAATATGATGATTCAAATAGAGAAATAATTAAAATCGCTGTAAAACAAAACGGTTTAGCTCTTAAGGAAATTATTTGAAAAAAAGATTGACTAAACGATAGAGAAATTGTTTCAGAAGCAGTAAAACAAAACGGTTTAGCCTTGGAATTCGTTTCAGATAATTTAAAAAATGATAGAGAAATTGTATTAGAAGCAATAAAACAAAATCCCAATTCATTTAAGTTTGCTTCAAATATATTGAAAAATGATAAAGAAGTTGTATTAAAAGCTGTAAGTGCAATTCCTTCATTAATAGAATTTGCTTCAATTAATATAAAAAATGATAAAGATATTATTACTCAATTAATTAAAAGGGATGCAAATCTTTTAATTCATGCTTCAAATGAATTAAAAAGCAACAGAGAAGTTATACTAGAAGCAGTAAAACAAAATCCAAAAGTTTTTGAAATAATTATAAATAACGTAATAACAAATGATAGAGAAATTGTTGATAAACTAGTTTCTTTTAATGGATTATATTTAGAAATTATCGAAGATCATTTAAAATCAGATAACTCAATTTTATTAAAAGCAGTAAAACAAAACGGTTTAGCGTTGGAATTTGCTTCAAATGACATGAAAAATAACAAAGAAATTGCTTTAGAAGCAGTAAAACAAAATGGTTTAGCATTAGAGTTTGTTTCAAATGATTTAAAAAATGATAGAGAAATTGCTTTAGAAGCAGTAAAACAAAATGGTTTAGCATTAGAGTTTGTTTCAAATGATTTACAAAACGATAGAGAAATTGCTTTAGAGGCAGTAAAACAAAATGGTTTAGCATTAGAGTTTGTTTCAAATGATTTAAAGTATGATAAAAATTATTATAAATTTAAATATGACGATGATATTGTGTTAGAAGCAGTAAAACAAAACGGTTTATCAATTCAATTTTTAAAAATAAATAAATAAATAAATTTATAAATATAAATAAAATAATAAATATTTTTATTAAATTTTTTATAACTGGTTCTAAACGTATAAAATAAATAATATAAATTTAACCACAAAAAATGGTATTGTAAATTGAATTAGCTCTTAAATACGTTTTAAAATAAAATTGTAAAAGGTGAGATACAAATGAACGATTTAATCAAGAAAATAAATAATTGAGTTAAGACAAATGAATATAAAGATTCAGTCTTAAAAGAGCAAGAAGAATTAAAAAAATTAGAAGAATTTAATAATATTTTTAATGAAAATAAAATTTCTAATATGTCTATTGATGAGTATGTAATAGGAAAAGGAGAAAAAACTTTTTGTTATTACGTTGAACAAAAATTAAAGTTTTTTGGAAATATAAGCGGAAGAACAAATGCTTATCAAAAATTTGTAATTTATTGAGATGATTTAAAAAATAAATATGTTTTTGGCGGAAAAAATCACAAAAATAGAAAAGGATTTGGTTCAAATATTAATGAAATTTTTACTAATATTAAAGAACAACTACTTGAAATTATTAAATTTTCAAAAGAAAATGATTATAAGTCAATTTCATTAAGTCCTTTTAATAAGCAATTTAAAAATAAATTAGCTTTTTTATATAATCATAAAAATCAACTTCCTATTTATAGCGAAGACCATTTAGATAAAATTTTAAAATTATTAGAGATAAATTTTGATTCATTAGATACAGTAGAATCTAAAAGAAAAGCCTTATGAGATTTTTATACAAAAAATTCTATTAATAAAATACTTTCATCTAATATGTTTATTGCTTTTATTTATAGTAATTCTGGTTTTTTAAACAAATTAAAAAACAACATTAAATTAATTGATTTTAATGTTGATGTTTTAGAAGAAAGTAATAATAAAAAGATTCAAAAAAAATCATTTTATTAGATATTGAAACAGAAAAAAAGAAAAAAGAAATAGGACAAAAAGGTGAAAAGATTGTCCTTGATTATTTAGAAAAAAATAAAAAAATTTTAAATATTAAAAATATATACAATTGATGTTTTGGTATTAATCAAGATGATTCAAAAGGTTATGATTTTAGTTATACAACTAATGATGATAAAGAATTTTTTGTTGAGGTTAAAACTACAATAAAAACTCTAAAAGATAATATTGTTTTTGAAATGTCAAAAAAAGAGTTTTCCGTTATGAATGAAAATAGAAATAAATATTTTATCTATTTTATTAGTGATGTTAATAATGAAAAATCTATAACTATAAAAAGAATTTCTTCTATAGAAATAGGAAACGGAATTCCTTCAAATTACACCTTTAATTTAAAAAAAATTAATAATAAAAATACATAATTTCAAATAAAAAAATAACTAATCTATAGATAAGTTTAATTAATGCTTATTAATAAATTAGTTATTTTTTTATTATAAATTATTTATATATTTTAATCATAATTCATTATTTATGTTTTCTGTTAAAACTAAATCAAAATTAAATAATGATAAAGCGTATTTTAAATTATTTATTAAATTTTTATTTCTTTTAAATACATAAAATGAAATTTTCATAAAAATTAAAGATATTCTAAAATTTCCTAATGAATACATTCCAAATTTATCATTTTGAATATCGTTATTTTTTATGCTATAAATTATTATTAAAGGAATATAAACTTTTTCTTTTAAGTTGTTATTTTCGTTAAAAACAGCTTTTTCATAAGAATTTTTATATTTTTTATTAAGTTTTCTTAAAATATTTAACATTAAAATTGTATAAATAAATGAAATAAAAAATACAGCTAAATTAAAAGAAGTAATAATTGAATAAAATTTTATAATAATTTCATCTCCGCTTGACTTTAAATTAGAAAATAAATTTATAAATAAAAATATTGATATTAAAGAACTAAATATAGTGAAAGGAATAAAAAACTTTAATATTATTTTTACAACATATTTTATTTTGTTTGTATCAAATTTTTTATTTTCTTCAATATAACTTTGTAAAAAAAGTTTTTCTATTGTTATTAAAAAGTTCATTATGTCAAATAAACCAATAACTACAAACAATATAATTATTAATATATTCAATGATCCTAAACCTAGCAATGTATAATTAATTATTTTCATTAAATTACTCCTATATTTTTTAAATTATTATTAAATTATATGTTTATTTATAAATAATAAAAAATATTTTTATACTAAAAACCCTTTAATATAGATTATTTCTACATTAAAGGGTTATTTATTAATATTATTTATCTTGTATAGCTTCTATACCAGGTAGTTTTTTACCTTCAATTAATTCTAATGAAGCACCACCACCTGTTGAAACGTGTGAGAAACTATCAACCATTTTTAGTTTTTGAACAGCAGCAACACTATCACCACCGCCTACTACTGAATATGCTTTACCTTGTAATTCAGCAATAGCTTCTGCAACAGCTAATGTTCCTTTTGTAAAGTTATTAAATTCTGTAACACCCATAGGTCCATTTCAAAATACTGTTTTAGCATCTTTTAATGTTTCGGCAAATAATTTAATTGTTTTAGGACCAATATCAAGACCCATTAAACCTTGTTCAATATTTCCTTCTTGGTAAATAGGTTCAACATCTGCAAATTCTCTAGCACATAAATCGTCAATTGGTAAAAGAACTTTATCACTGTATTTTTCCATAAAGTCTTTAGCAAATTCTAAGTAATCTTGTTCTAATAATGATGAACCTACTTCAAAACCTAAAGCTTTTTTAAAGGTATAAGCCATTCCACCACCTATTAAAATTTTATCTACAACAGTAACTAGGTTTTCTAAAACTTTAATTTTATCACTAACTTTTGCACCACCTATAATTGCTACAAATGGTTTTTCTGAATCATTTAATAATTTAGATAATTTTTCAACTTCGTTATTCATTAAATAACCTAAAGCTGATTCTTTTACATATTCAGCTATACCAGCTGTTGAAGCATGCGCTCTATGCGCTGCACCGAAAGCGTCATTAATATAAACATCTGCTAATGAAGCTCAATATTTTGCAAGTTCAGGATTATTTTTACTTTCGGCTTTTTCATTTAAGTCCTCAAAACGTGTGTTTTGAACTAAAAGAATTTCTCCTTTTTCAAGTTTGTTAACAGCTATTTCAAGTTCAATTCCTCTTGTTTTGTCAACAAAATGAACTGGTTTACCTATTAATCTAGCTAATTCAATAGCTACTGGATATAAAGTATTTTTCTTTAAATCAGCTTGTTCTTTAACTCTACCTAAGTGAGATAAAAGAATTAATTTTCCGCCTTCTTCTACAACCTTAGAAATTGTAGGTAAAGCAGCTAAAATTCTTTTGTTTGAAGTAATTACACCTTCTTTAACTGGAACGTTAAAGTCAACTCTCATAATTACTTTTTTATTTTTTAATTTTAAATCGTTAATTGATTTTTTCATTATAGCTCCTTAATGATTTTTAACATTATAATTATAATATTTAAAAATTACTTTTATTATATATAATTTATTAATAATTTAAAAATTAAGGAGAAAAGATGAAAAAAAGATATATATTGCTCCCTTCTGTTGTTGGTTTAACTATTCCTTTTGTTTCGGCAGCTTGTAGCCCAAGTAATGTAGAGGAAAAGCCAGGTAATACAACACCTGAAAAACCAGGCAATACAACACCTGAAAACACTAACAATCAATTTTATAATGATTTATCACAAGAAAAAAATAAGAATTTATTAATTTTAGAATTTGAACCTATAAATTTAAAAGCTGAAGAATTATTAGCTAGAGCAAATAAAATCCTTAGTACAAATAATGATCTTGATGAAGCATTAAATTTAGAAATTAAAAAACTTTTAGATTTTTATAAAAAAGTTGAAAATGATACTAATTTAAAGACTTATTATAGTAATTACTTTTTAAAATTAAATGAATTAAAAGAAGTTATTAATAAACAAATTGAAAAGTATAAAAATGATAATATTGATTTATCTATAATAAACTCAATTTATGATGATTTTTATAATCATTTTAAAAATAATTATGAAATTTCAAAGTATTATCTAAATGATGAAAAATACAGTTTTACTAATTTAGAAAATCAAGCTAAATTAATTGAGGGCTCAATTACTAATATTGATAATATTTTAAAATTAGAACAAGAATATTTGGAAAAGATTTTATATTTTGGAAGATATGTTTACAAAAGAGATGAAAAAGGCAGAGAAATTAGAACTAGAAAACATAATTTTTCAAATTTTGTTATTGATGAAAAATCAAAAACATTAAAAAATTTAATTAATAAAAAATATGAAGAAATTACAACTAGAATTTCAACAATGTTACAAAATTTATTTAAACAAACAATTACAACTGAAATCAATACTTTTGCAAGTGATTTAGAAACTCAAAATATTTATATTTCTGATTTATTTAAAAAATATATTTTGACAATTTTTAATACCCAAGAATTAATTGAAAAAATAAATAGAAATGAAAATTCAAGAAATAAATATGCAAATGTACTTCAATCATTTAATTCTACAAAAACTAAGTTAGATGAGTTAGTACTTAATTTAGATTCTTTTGATTATTCTGCAAATGAAGCTTTTAATAGAGAATTAAGAAATCTTTCAACAATTATTACTTATTTACCTGAAGATTTAACTCCTAAATTAGTTAATTTATTATCAACTACAAATGTCTGGATAAATAGAACAAATGAATCTGAAAGTTTTAAAAATATGCATGATAGACTTGTTGCAGCTAAAGAAAAAGCTCAAAACGCTATAAATGATTCTAAAAATGGAAATATTGATTTTGATTTAATTGAAACAATTTTAAATGAAATAAAACAATTAAATAATGAAGCTCAAAATCTTGTTACAAATGCTATTCGACCAGAATCAGATGCAATGTTTGCAAGTGCTTATACAAAAATGTTTGGTAATGAACAAGTTCCAGAAAATGAAAGAGATGAAAGTCCTCTTGCAAGATTTTTAAAAATTGAAAAATATCATTCTATTATTAATTTAGCAAGAATTAATGAATTAAAAGAACAATATAAAAATAAATTTAAATTAGCTTATTCTTCAAGAGAAGAAATATCTAATACTTTATTCCCTATAATTAATGAATTAGGTGAATTGCTTGCAAAACCATTAATTGATTATCTTAACGCTTCTAGTTTAGGTTTTAATGCACCTTCTGAAGAAAACTTTAATTATTTTGCTAGTGCAGATAGACAAAATGTTAATTTAATTTTAAATTCAAATGAAACTGATATTTGATTAGGTATTTATGGAAGACAAAGATCAATAATAGATTGAAATAATTCTGATATAAAACAATATTTATTAGATGCTAGAAACTTAATTAGTATAGTTAAAGAAACAGCTAGACAATCAGGTAGAATATTAGGAATTAGAAAAGTTGAAGGCGATGATAGAGATTTTAATGAACTTTCAGAAACTGAAAGAAGAGAAAGAACTATTTATGCATTTGAATTTGCAGTAGGAGCTACAAAAGTAGTTTCTCAAGATAAAGAATCTATTACAATTAGTTTCAAAATAGGCAACTCATTAACTGCTGTATCACATGAATCAGATTTACCAAGTTCAGCTATTTCTGATAAAATTTACAAATTTAATATAACAAAAAGCTCAATTTCAAAAATAGAAAATTAATTTCATAAAATGCACGTATGTGTATTTTATTTATTAAAATTTATTAATTTTAATGTGATAAAATTTTAATATTAAAAGAACAAGGATAAGATATGGAAAAGAAAAACTTAGATAAATATATTGCAAATTATTTTCATGATATTGAAAAAATTTTACTTAAAGAACATCCAAATAATGTTATAACATTACAATTCTTTCAAAGAAGAGATAATTCTATTTTAGCTGGAATGGAAGAAGTTTTAGAATTATTAAAAGAATATACAGATACTTCAAAATATCAAATTAAATATTTAAAAGATGGTTCAAAAATTCAAAATAGAGAAGTTGTTTTAGAATTGACTGGAAATTATCAATATTTTGGAAAATATGAAGGGATTATTGATGGTATTTTATCTCGTTATAGTTCCTTAGCTACAAACGCAAATGACTGTGTAATAGCCGCAAATGGAAAAGAAGTTATTTTTATGGGTGATAGAGCTGATCATTATTTAATGCAAGAAAGAGATGGCAAAGCTGTAACTATAGGTGGAATAACTTCTATGTCAACTGAAGCTCAAAATATAATTCAAAATGATGATACTTTTGGTTCAGTTCCTCATATATTTATTCAGAATTTTGACGGTGATACAGGAAAAGCTATGAAAGCTTATCTAGATATGTATCCTAATGTAAAAATTATAAGTTTAGTTGATTATCACAATAATGTTATTGAACAATCTTTAGAATCATTTAAGGCTTTAGGCAAGAATCTTTATGGCGTAAGAATTGATACATCTAAAAATATGAAAGATCATATGTTTGATAATGAAGAAGATAAACCAGAATATTATGGTGTAAATGTTGAACAAATAAAAAGATTACGTAAATCTCTTGATAATGCAGGTGCTAATCATGTTAAAATAGCAGTTTCATCAGGTTTTAATCCTTCTAAAATTGCTCAATTTGAAACTGAAAAAGCACCAGTAGATGCTTATGGTGTAGGACAAGCAATGTTTAAAATGGTTTGTGGTTTTTCAGCTGATGCTACAATTTTAAATGGAAAAAATCAAGCCAAAGAAGGAAGAGGATATAATCATAATTTTAAATTAATAGAATTTAAATAGTGGAATAAATGTGGAAAAAAATCATTTTATTTTATATTAAGTATTATATTTAATATTAATTTATATAATTAAAGTATACAAACTTAAATAAATGGGAGTGATATGCCTTACAAAAAACCACAAATTACAAACGAAATTGTTCGTCATGTAGGAGATATTTCTGTTACAGTTGGCGGATATAAAAGAGAATTAAATTTAATTTCTTGAAATAATTCAAGTCCAAAATATGATATTCGTGATTGAAGCGAAGATCATTCGCGTTCAAGTAAAGGGATTACTTTAAGTTTAGAAGAACTTATTTCTTTAAAAGAACTTATTGAAGAAGAACTTAAAAGAAACGAAAAATAATATAAAATAAGTGAAAAATAACATTTTTTCACTATTTTTTTTTATTTTCAAAAAATAGTTTTAGTAAAATAATATTATATTTTAATTTATAGGAGTAAATATGCTGGGTTTTTTAGAAAATAGAATTCAAAAATCAATTCAAAAAATGGCTTCTAAAACAGTTGTTAATGAAGAAGATATCTTAGCGGTTACAAGAGATATAAAAATGGCTTTATTAGAAGCTGACGTTAATTTAAAAGTTGTTAAAGAATTTATATCAAATGTAAAAGCAAAAGCATTGGAAGCTAAATTAGTAGGGACATTAAATGCTTCTCAAACTATGCTAAAAATTGTTCATGCTGAATTAGTTACAATTTTAGGTTCAGAAGTAAAAGAAATAAAAATTGACAAAAAACCTTTTATTATAATGATGGCTGGATTGCAAGGTAGTGGTAAAACCACAGCTTGTGCTAAACTAGCTTATTATTTAAGAAAAAAAGGTTATGTAAAAAATCCTTTATTAGTTGCTGCTGATATTTATAGACCTGCCGCTGTTCAACAATTAGTTACTTTAGCAAAAAGCATACAAGTAGATTTTTTTGAAAAAGGAATTAATGAAACTGCTCAAAATATAGTTGATGAAGCTTTAATGGTGGCTGAAGAAAATGAAAATGATTTAATTATTATTGATACTGCAGGTAGATTAAGTATTGATGAAGCATTAATGGATGAATTAGCTGATTTAAAACAAATTGCTCATCCAAATGAAATTTTTATTGTTGTTGATGCTTTGAGTGGTCAAGATATTATTAATGTTGCTGAGACATTTAATAATAAATTAAATTTAACTGGTTCTATAATAACAAAACTTGATTCTGATGCTAGAGGTGGTGCAGCATTGAGTTTAACTAAAGTATTAAATATACCTATAAGATTTATTGGTACAGGTGAAAAAATAAGTAATTTAGATTTATTTTATCCAGAAAGAATGGCTGATAGAATTTTAGGAATGGGTGATGTAATGAGCTTGATTGAAAAAGCTGAAGAAGTTATTGATCCTGAAATGGCTAATAATATGGTTGCTAAAATTTTAAGAGGTAATTTTACATTAGATGATTTAATGCAAAATTTAGCTCAAATTAAAAAACTAGGAAAAATGAGCAAATTACTTAAAATGATTCCAGGCTTAAGTAAAAAAATTGATGAAGAAAAAATAAATGAAGCCGAAGAAAAATTATTTACTTACGAAATACTAATTAATTCAATGACAAAACGCGAAAGAAAAAATCCAAAACTTCTTAAACAAGCTAGTAGAAAAGCCCGTATTTTAAAAGGTTCTGGTAGAACTCCTCACGAATATAATAGATTAATTAACGATTTTGAAGCAATGACAAAAAGAATGTCAGAATTATCAAATAAAATAGGTAAAGGCGATTTAAGCGATTTAACTAAATTAGGGATGAATGGAGGCAATTTTTAATGACTAAATTTTTCCAATCTTCTTTTTTTGCTCAGGAATTATTCAAAAATATACCTGGAACACTATCATTTAAAGATAGTTGATATTCTTTAGTATTTTATTGAGTGTTTTTTATTTTCATATTCATTTCTTCTTTTTTAATTTATTTATATAGAGTTCCGATTAGATTAAATTATAAGAGAAGCAAAAAAATAATAGGTATGTCAAAAAAAACTTTTTGAATGCTTGTTGGATGAATAATTATGTTTTTTATAATATTAAGAAGCATAATGATAATTTTTATAGAAAAATATGGCGTAATAGACTATAAAATAGATGATTTAGACGGAACTGTAAAATCAAAATTATGAGAAATAATACCTTTACATTTTTGTAGAATAATGTTATTGTTTATTTCTATTTCTTTAATAATAAATAAAATAAAATTCGTTAAATTTTATGCTTATTTAGCAGTTTGAGCTGCTATTGTTGCAGTAGCTATACCAGGAATTTATAGACATTCTGGATTTGATAATTGATGATATTGAGATTATTTATTTGCTCATGGATTCATAATATTATTTACAGTTTTATTATGAAATGTTTCTGGTGTAAGATTTTCTTTCAAGGATACACTTTATACATTTGCAGTTTCATTAGCAATAGGTCTTGTAATGTTTGCAATAAATTATGCATCTTATAAAATAGCTTTTGCTAAATTCCCTAATGATCCTAATGAAAGATTAAAATATATTTCAAATTATTGATATTTAGGCTTAGATGATTACAATGAATTTGCATGAATTTTTGGTCCTTTATCAAAATGACCTATTCACATAGTTACTTGAACCATATTAGGATATACGTTAATAATATTAAGTATAATAATTAGCTCATTTATGAGCAAATTTAAAGTTGTTAGAACAAAAGAAGGCAATTTTAAATTAATTTCTGTAAAATCTAAATATTGAAAATTTTATAAAGCATCATTTAGATTAAAAAAAGTAAGTAAAACAAATAATTAAAATATTTTTAAAAAGATTTTTTTTGGTATACTTATTTCATAATTATTAAATTAATTAAATAGCGCATTAAGAGTTGTGGAGCCTAGCGGCTTTGATACATGCCAACCTGCTTTTAGTAAGGTGGATAGCAAGGGATTTATATCTAGCATGCATTTTGTAATAAAAAACTCCTTAACTTTTTTAGCGCTAAGTTAAAGGAGTTTTTTTATGTTTAAAAAATTATTTACAAGTGAATCAGTAGGTCAAGGTCACCCAGATAAAATTTGTGATCAGATAAGTGATGCTATTTTAGATGAATACTTAAAACAAGATCCATACTCAAGAACAGCTATTGAGACAATGGCTTCTGGCAATAAAATTTATATAACTGGTGAAATTAGTTCAAATGCAAAAAATATAGATATCAAAAAAATAGCTTATGACACAATAACAAATATTGATTCCGATTATATTAATGCAAATTTAGAATTTTTTATTGATTTACATGCTCAAAGTAATGATATAGCTCAAGGTGTTTTATTAAATGAAGAAGAAATAGGAGCAGGTGACCAAGGTATTATGTTCGGTTATGCAACAAATGAAACTGAAGAATATATGCCTCTTGCTATAACCTTAGCGCATAAAATTGTTAAATTAGCAAATGATCTTAGAAATAAAAAGATTTTTAAATGAGCTAAGAGTGATATGAAAAGCCAAGTAACACTTGATTACTCACATCCTAATAAAACAACTGTTGATACTGTACTTTTTTCATGTCAACACGAAGAAAATTATAATGAAGAAGAGTTTAAATTATTTATTAAAGAAATGATAATTAAGCCTGTTTTAAAGGAATATAAGTTAGATTTACCTGATAAAATTTTAATAAATCCTACTGGAAGATTTGTAATAGGTGGAATAGTGGGAGATACAGGTTTAACAGGAAGAAAAATTATAGTAGATACTTATGGTGGATCAGCTCACCATGGTGGTGGAGCCTTTAGTGGAAAAGATGCTACAAAAGTTGACAGATCAGCGGCTTATGCAGCGAGATGAATTGCAAAAAACGTAGTAGCAGCAAATTTGGCTGATAAAGTTGAAATTCAACTTTCTTATGCAATAGGTGTAGCAAAACCTATTAGTATTCTTGTTGAAACTTTTAATACTGAAAAAGTAAAAAAAGAAGAAATTGCTAAATGTATATCTGAATTATTTGATTTAAGACCAAGAGCTATAATTCATGAATTAGATTTAAGAAAACCTATTTATTCTAAAACAGCTTACTTTGGGCATTTTGGAAGAAATGACTTAGAAGTACCATGAGAAAAATTAAATATGGTTGACTCTATTAAAAAATATTTTAATTTTTAGAATATATGATAAAATAAAAAACATAAATATTTATTAATTTTTTATATAAAAAATGTGAGGAAAAATATGCGTAAAATTGTTAGAGCTAAAAACAAAGAACGTGCAGCTAAAAGAACACATAAATTACAATTAGAACAAGCACGTGCTGAAAGAAGAGCTGCAAGAGCTGCTGAAGCTAAATAATATATATTATTCAAACATCTTTCTTTTGTTATTGAAAGGTGTTTTTTTATTTAAAAAAGCAATAAACATTGTTTATTGCTCAATTATTGTTATATAGCATTCGCTTAATTTTTGATTTGCTAAGGAATATAATATATAGTGAATATTTCAACCTTTATCAAAATTTTCAACATTTATTAACTCACTAATAAGTTTGTAAGTCATTCCTGTACCTAAATCTATTTCAGATTCTTCATTTTTCTTATTTTTTACTGTTATTATTGAAGTTTTTTCTCTAAAAATATTTACATTATTTTCATTTAATTCAATACGATTTATTGGACCATTGCCAAATTCTTTGTAAGTATAAACTTTATATAATATTCCATCATATTCATAATTTTCAGAATTTGCATCTGTTATATATTCAGTAACAATATCATCAGTATCATCCATTTTTACAACAGATTTGAACGCTATTTTCATAATTCTAATCTTTCAAATACAGTTTTTTTACCAAATAAATAAATTGCTTTAGCTAATTCTGGTCCATGTTCAACAAATGTTGAAGCTAATCTTATAGGCATAAATAAATTTTTACCTTTTTTACCGGTTTCCACCATGGTTTGATTTATACATTCTTGTATATTTTCAATTGTAAAATCAACTTCTTTTAATTTTTTAAAAAATACAATAGCTACATTTTTATCTTCATTTGACAATTCTGGTTTATTTGAACTAATTTCTTTATATTGTTTTAATTCATTTTCTATTTCACTAATTATTGTTGCACTTTGTTTAAAAGTTTCTACAAATAGGTTATTTCATTCGTTTTCTTCTAAGTTTAATTTACTTAAAATAGTTACATTATCTAAATTTTTAATATATTGCTTACTAAATCATTGCATTTTTTTGATATCAAATTTTGAAGGACTTTTACTTAATCTTTCTGGATCAAATTTTTCAATAATTTCTTCTTTTGACATTAATTCTTTGCTATCTGCGCTTGTTCATCCAAGTAGTGCTAAAAAGTTGAATAACCCTTCTGGACTGTATCCTTCGTTTTTATAATCTTCAATAAATTGTTTTAATGAAGTATCTCTTTTAGATAATTTTTTACCTTCCATATTGGTAATAACAGTTAAATGACCAAATTCGGGATGATTCCAATTTAATGCTTTATATATTGCTAATTGTTTAGGAGTATTTGTTATATGTTCTTCGCCTCTTAAAACATGACTTATTTGCATATCATAATCATCAACTACAACTGCAAAATTATAAGTTGGAAAACCATCAGATTTTTGAATTACTCAATCACCAATATCATTAGAATTAAAACTTATATGTCCTCTAACAAGGTCATTTCATTCAAATGTTGTATCTAAAGGCATTGAAAGTCTAATTGAATAAGCTCCATTTTTATCTCTTTTTTGTTTTTCCTCGTCAGAAATCTTTAATCAATTTCTATCATATTTGAAAGAAGGTATACCTTTCGCTTCACTTTCAGCATGTTGTTTTTCTAATTCTTCACTTGTATCGTATGCCTTATATGCAAAGCCTTTTTCAACTAATTCTAAAGCAATTTTTTTATATCTTTCAAGCTTTTCACTTTGTCTATAATTTCCACATATTGGATTAGGTTTAAAAGGACTTTCATCTGGAATTATTCCTAATCAAGCTAAATTTTCTAATTGGCTTCTTTCTCCATCTTCAACATTTCTTTTTACATCTGTATCTTCTAACCTAAAAATAAAATCTCCATTAAAATGTTTTGCAAATAAGTAAGAAAATAATGCTGTTCTAGCTCCACCAATATGTAAATATCCTGTTGGACTTGGTGCATATCTTGTTCTAATTTTTTTCATATAAAACCTCATTTTATATTTTGAATATTATTAATAATAATATTATATTTTAAATTATTTTTTTTATTTATTTTTGTTATCAAAAAAAGAAAAAAATTAATTTTATAAAAAAATTTTTTCAGTAATTTAAAGTGCAGTTTTTTGTTATAATTATTAACATAATATTAATATATATATTAATATAATTATTAAAAATGAGTGAGGTTATTATGACAATAGACAACAAAGATGATTTAAAAATAGAAGATAAAGAAAAAGAAAATGTTTTTGATGAGTACGAAGTAGAAGATACTAGTGACAAAATGTTTGTTGCTTTTAAAAAAGAAAAAATTGTTGAAGATGATGATGCTGAAGACATTCCTCAAAATAAACCGGAATATAGGGTACAATCACAAATTTTAATTGAAGCAAAAGATGGAATAAACCCTATTCAAATTTCTACTGAAATGAAGAATTCATTTTTGGAATATGCTATGAGTGTTATTGTAGCTCGTGCATTACCTGACGCAAGAGATGGATTAAAACCGGTGCACAGACGTATTCTTTTTGATATGAATGAATTAAAAATTGATTCATCAAGTCAACACCGTAAAAGTGCAAGAATAGTTGGTGACGTTTTAGGTAAATATCACCCACACGGTGATTCATCTGTTTATGAAGCTATGGTTCGTATGGCTCAAGATTTTTCAATGCGTTATCCTTTAGTTGACGGTCATGGTAACTTTGGTTCTATTGACGGCGATGAAGCAGCTGCTATGCGTTATACAGAAGCTAGATTAAGCAAATTAGCTTCTGAAATGTTAGATGGTATAAATAAAGAAACTGTTAATTTTGTAGATAACTATGACGCTAGTGAATTAGAACCTACTGTTTTACCTGCTCGTTTTCCTAACTTACTTGTTACAGGTGCTTCTGGTATAGCTGTTGGTATGGCAACAAGTATTCCACCTCATAATTTAGGCGAAGCAATCGATGCAACAATTGCTTATGCAAGAAATAACGAAATTACAATTGATGAATTAATGGAATACATTCCTGGCCCTGATTTTCCAACAGGTGCTATGATAATAGGCACAAAAGGTATAAGAGATGCTTATCATACTGGTAAAGGATCAATTCCTGTTAGATCAATAGCTGATATTAAAACAAATGTTAACGGTAAAAGCCAAATAATAATTACTGAAATTCCATATGAAACAAAGAAAAATTATTTAATTGAAAGAATTTCTGATCTTGTAAAAGATAAAGCAATTTCAGGTATTAGTGATATTCGTGATGAGTCAAACCGTGAAGGTATTAGAATTGTAATAGACATTAAAAAAGGTGAATACCCAGAAATAATTTTAAATAAACTTTATAGACATACGCCATTACAAAGTAATTACAATGTTAATTTTGTTGCATTAGTAAATGGTGAACCAAAATTAATCAATTTAAAACAAGCTATTAAAGTTTATTTAGAACATCAAGAAGATGTTGTAACTAGAAGATTAAAATTTGATCTTAAAAAAGCTCAAGACAGATTGCATATTGTTGAAGGTTTAATTATAGCTGTTGATAACATCGATGAAGTTATAGCTATTATTAAAAAATCTAAATCTGATGCTGATGCACAAGCTAATTTAATGGCTAGATTTAATTTATCTGAGATTCAAACTAAATATATTATTGATATGCGTTTAGGTCGTTTAACTTCTTCTTCTATTGCTAAATTAGTTGAAGAAAAAGAAACACTATTAATTGAAATAGAAAAAATCACTGCTATTTTAAATAATCATGATTTATTAATTGATTTAATTGTTGAAGAATTAACAATTATTAAAGAAAAATTCAATGACAAAAGAAGAACAAGAATAAACAATACTATAGCTACATCAATAGATGATGAAGATCTTATTCCTCAAAGAGATATTGTTATTACAACAAGTACAAATGGTTATGTAAAAAGAATGGATCTTGAAGAATATAAAACTCAAAGAAGAGGTGGTGTTGGTATTTCAACAATGAAGACATACCAAGATGATGATATATCTTCAATTCTAACAACAACAACACATACAGATTTACTTTTATTTTCAAATATTGGAAAAGTATATAGAATAAGAGCTCATCAAATTCCTGAACAATCAAGACAATCAAAAGGAACTTCATTTATAAATATAGTGCCATCTTTAAATGTTGAGGAAGGCGAAAGAATAGTTTCAATGTTAAGCATTGATTCTTATGATAAAGATAAATACTTGTTTACAGCTACTAAAAAAGGAATTATTAAAAAAACCTCACTTGATAATTATGAAAGAATTAACCAAAATGGTAAATATGCCTTTAAATTAATTGAAAATGATGAATTAATAAGAGCGCAAATAATTACTGATGAAAATATCATTTTATTAGCAAATGATGAGCAAAGAGTAGTTAAATTTTTATCAAATAATTTTAGACCAATTTCAAGAACAGCAACAGGTGTTAGAGGTATAAAATTAGAAGAAAACCAAAGTTGTATTTCTTCTTCATCAGATGCAGAAGGTGAATTAATATTAACTATTGGTAAAAACGGATTTGGTAAATTAACACATCATAGTCAATTTAGACTTGTTAAACGTGGGGCAAAAGGAACAATCGGTATAAATAATAAACTTGCTGGAAATCTTGTTTTTGCTCGTTTTGTAAATCCAGAAGATGAGATAATAATTATTTCAAGCTCTGGTTTAACAATAAGAACATTTATTAATCAAATATCATTAACTTCAAGAAATGCTAAAGGTGTTAAGCTTATAAACTTAAAAAACAATGAAGTTATTCAAGCTGTAGAAATTGTTAAAATGGATGCTAAAACAGCTTCAGAAGAAGAATTAGTTAAAAATAAAGAAATGATAGAAAAAATTAAAAATGAAACTATGAATCAAGAATATGAAAATGATTTAGATGACATAGATGATGAAGATTTAACAGATTCAGAAGAATAATATTAATTTAAGGTAATTATGCGTCAAGCAAATAATAACAATAATAAAAATACATTATTTTGATGTAATAATTCATTAGTTTTAAAAGCTTATGGCAAGAATGCCATAAGTGATTTTTCTTTATCGTTATTAATAGATTTGTTTCAAAAGCACATATTTATAGGCAATAATAAAAAAATATTAGTTTCATACCAAGGAAATATTAAAAATTATAAATTAGTAGAAAAAATTAATTATTGTATTGCTAAACATGAACATTTTGTATACAATTATGGCAAAAAAAGTTCATTTGATATAAGTTTAGATGATGTTGCGCTTAGACATAATAATTTAGATTATGTTGTTAAAATTTATGGTTATAAAAAAAATGTTTACAAGATAAGAGTTTATGATAAATCAAATATGTTCTTGAACAATGATGTTTTTAGAAAAATATACGAACAATATAATAAATTCGATAGTAAAGATTATACTGGTGAAATAATATCAAATAGCTATTTAACAAAAAAAATAAATGTAGAAGAATTAATAAGTATTCAATGTTCACATGAAGAATTATTAAAAGATTTTACTTATATTAAATCTAGGTATAAAAGTAAATCGTTAATGTTTAGTCAAAATGATTTTACAAAAAAAACATTAAGTAAACTTTTTAATAATTACGAATCTGATGTTGATGTTTTAAATAAACCTACTTTATCGGAAAATGATTTATTTTTAAAAACAATTTTTGATAAATCTATATTTCAAAGAAAAAAAATTCAAAGTATCTTTAAAATAAATGATTTTTCAAACATTGAAACATATCTTTACGTTGATAAAAAATACAAATATTTTAATGAAAATCAATTAATGCTTTTATACTTAGATTTTTTAATTAATGAATTAAAAAGAAGCGGCATAAACACAAAGGAATTGTTTGTTATATTGCCATATAATGCATCATTTCAAATCGTTGAATTATTGAAATTTTATGATGTAAAGTATCATTACTATAATCAAAAAAATATAAATAATTTTTTAAATAATGAAAATTGTTTATTAACTTATGCAAATAATAAATTTAATACTAATCCTCGTTTTTCAAAAGTTTTTAATATTTATTATTTTTTAATAAGTTTAATTTGAATGTTAAATAGTTTTAGAAATCGTAATAATTTACTAAGTTTTAAATGAAAAGAATTGTATGAAAATCATGGGTTGGTTTTATATAAACATAAGGAATATAAATTTGATAACTCTAAAATAAAAAGCTTTATTGATATAGTTTCAAGAAATTTTAATGTTACAAAAGCTTATTTTAAGAATTTAAAAATATATAAATCATTTATGGATGATAAATATACATTGTTTAAATTTACAAGTGATAAAAAACATCAAATAATTGTTTTTTATGATTATATTACCGAAAAACTTATATTTGATTATCAATTTTGTTTAGAAAGTAATAAAACTTCTGTATCATGATATTTGGATTATTTACAAATGTTTTTTAAATTTAAAAAATGAATGCGTCAAGCTATAAAATCTAATGTTTCAAATTTAGAAAATTCTATAGATATGTCAAAAACTATTGAATATAAATAAAAACCGTATGAGACTTTAAAAAAATCTTATACGGTTTTTTGTTATTGTTTATTAAGCTCACCTATAACATCTGTTACATCTTGAACTTTTCCTATTAAAGTCAATAAATCGTCTTTATATAACATAGTTAAACCATTCGGTAAAATATTTTGTGTTCCTCTTTTTACTAAAACAACACTAACTCCAAATTTATTAAAATTAACATCTTTTATTGCCTTTGAATCATATTGTGGATTGTTTAAAAGTGTAGTTCCCATAACGAAGTCGTCTCCAACTTCAATTAAGTTTTTACTAAACTTTATAAAGTTTTGATTTGCAGCAATTAATGCTGTTCTTGTTCCAGCCTCTAACTCAGGTTGAATAATAACATTAACACCAATTTGATTTAAAACACGTGCATGTCTTTCAGTTTTCGCTCTAGCAATTATATTTTTTACCTTTAATTCTAATAAAGCAGCAACAATTTCTATATTATCAGCAACAGCAACAACAACTGTATCAATTTCATGAATATTTAAAGCTTTTAAACTTTTCATATTTGCAGCATCAGCAACAACAACTTTTTGTGCAATATCTGCATATTCTTTTAGTATTTCTTCTCCTTTATCAATAAGTAATAAAGAAGTATTCATTTTTGAAAGTTGATCAATAACAGCAGAACCAAAACGTCCAGCTCCTATAACACATATATCTTGAGTTTTTTTAAACATAAAATTTCTCCTATGTATTTAATAATATTAATTATATTATTAATATAAAAATTAAATAATAAATATTTTCTATACATAAAAAAATAAAATATTAATTTTACAAAAAATACTATTTAATAGACTTTTTAGTAAAAAATATTTATAAAAATAAAATATTAAAATAAAAATAAAAGTTTTTTTCTTTGAAAATTGATTATTTTTAATAAAATTAAAAAGCATATAAACAGCAGTTATTCATGATTTTAATAAATAAGGTTTCTATTGAGTTGATAGTAGGTAAGCTGAAAACCAAAATCATTAAAATATTATTTTTAAATTAGAGAATAACCCTTTAAATGTTTTATGCATTTTGAAAGGAAAAATAAAATGAGATACTTAGGTCCAGTTTTTAAAAAAGCTCGTCGTTATGGAATTTCAATTCTTGAAACAGGTAAAGAATTTGAAAAAGGAAGAAAACGTACATACGCACCAGGTCAACACGGAAACAAACGTGTAAAATTATCAGATTATGGTTTACACTTATACGAAAAACAAAAAATTAAATTTATATATGGTTTAAGTGAAAAACAAATGCACAAAGCATTCTTACGTGCATCAAAAATGAAAGGTGTTGCAGGTACAAACTTATTACAATTATTAGAAAGCAGATTAGATAATTTAGTTTATCGTGCAGGTTTTGCAGCAACAAGAAGACAAGCTCGTCAATTAGTTAGTCACGCTCACTTTTTATTAAATGGTAAAAAAGTTAATATTCCATCAATTATTGTTAAACCAGGAGATGTTATTACATTAAAAGAAGCATCTCGTAAAAATGTTCAAATTACAGCTTCATTAGAAGCTAAACCAGCAGCAGCTTGATTATCAGTTAAAGACTTTGCTGCAACATTCAACAGATTACCAGATAGATCAGAATTAAATCAAGAAGTTAAAGAAAACTTTGTAATTGAGTTCTATTCAAAATAGTAAGAATTAAAGGAAGAAAAAAAGTATGAAAAAAGATTTACACCCAGATTATCAAATTGTTGAAGCAACATGCTCAACTTGTGGTACAAAATTCAAATTTGGTTCTACTAAAAAAACAATTTCTGTTGATGTTTGTTCAGGATGTCACGTTGTTTATACAGGTGACAAGGCAAAAACAAAAGCTACTGGTATGATTGATAAATTTAACCAAAGACTTGCAAAAGCAAATAAAAAATAATATTAAAATCCCTTTTTGGGATTTTTTTAGCACTCTTTTTGTAAAAAAATAAAAATAGAATATATTTTTTTACAAAAAGTACTATAAATAAGAAAATAAATAATTTTTATTTTTTAGCACTCTCTATATTAAATTGATAAAAAATGTTATAATAAATAATATGAAAAATAAAAATGAAGTTTTAACAGAAGATTTAAAATTTGTTTTAAAGAATATTGTTGAAATATATATTGAAACAGGGTATCCTGTTAGCAGCTTAGAGTTGACTAAAAGAAATTTAATTGATTTTTCAAGTGCAAAAGCTAGATATTTATTAAACGAGTTAGAAAATTTAGGATATTTAGAAAAAACTCACACGTCAAGTGGAAGAATACCTTCTACAAAAGGTTATGAGTATTATGCTAAAAATTTAGCTATTGATGAAAATGAATCAATAAAAGAAAGAATAAAAGATATTTTCGCTAAAAGAAGAATGAATATAGATCAAACTATAAATGAAGTAGCCAAAATAATTACTGATTCTGTTGGTGCTACTTTAGTTATAACAGAAAGTAATGAAGGCACATTATTAAAACACTTACAATTAGTACCTTTAAATGATCAAGATGCTACAATTATTTTAGTTAATTCGGATGGAGAAGTATCTTCAAGAACAATTAATTTAGACACTAGTAAAGTATCTATGAATGATTTAAAAATTGCTATTAGAATTTTTAAGGAAAGATTAATTGATGTTCCTCTTGTTAAATTAGGTGAAATGGCAGTAGCGCTAAAACCAATTTTAAGTTTAAAAATTAAAAATTATGAAGATTTATTAGAAGATTTTATTAATGGAATTTTTATATTTAAATTTGTAAACAAAAATAATATACACGGAAAAAGCAATATTATTTTAGCTGATGAAATCTCTAGAGAGGATTTAAATAAAATTCTCTATACCATTGAAAATAAATCAATTTGGGAAACAATTGAAGCAGAAACGGAAGAAGATGAAAATATAAAAATAGCAATTAGAGATGATCATAGTTCATATATTTCAACTAAAATTTCATCAAGCAAAATTAAAGAAATTTCATTAGTTGGTTCAAATAGAATGGATTATTCAAAAGCATTAAAAGCTTTAGAAGCATTTAATGAAGTATTTAAAAATAATAAGGATTAAAAATGAAATTAGATTTAGAAAAAAATATATTATCAAAAGGTGACAAAATAATAATTGATGTAAATGTCTATAATAAAGACATTTTAGTTAAAAAACTTTCAACTAAAAATTATTCTTTGATTCTAGGAGGAAAATTTTATTTACCTTTTCTTTCAAAAATGCTTGTTGGTAAAACTTTAAATAAAAAAATTATTTTTAATTATTTAGTAGAAGAAGACAACAAATCATTAAAAGAATTCGTTAATGAAGAATTAAAAGTTGAGGTTAAAATTAATGATTATGTAGAAAGTAAATATGTTAAATCAAAGAATTCAAATATTCAATTAAAAGAACATATTAGTTCTTTAGAAAAAATTATTAAAGAAAAAGATTTTGAACTATCTAAAAAATTGGTTTCTATACCAGAAGATAAAAAGAAAGAAATTGAAAGATATTCATTACAAAAGTTTTTTGAAGAGTTTTCTAAATATTATTCAGTATTTAAATTTACAACTGAAAAATTAGTTTTAAAAGCTCAAGAAGAGGAAGATTCTAATAGATTGAAATTACTTTCTAATTACAAAGCTACAATTTGACAATTTGATGAATTATTTAAAAATTTTGGACTAGAAGAAATAAGACCTATTTTTGGAGAACAATTTGATCCTAATACTCAAAAGGTTATGGATCAGTTTATTGATGATGAATTAGAATCTAATACAATAATTAATGTTTTATCAATAGGATATAAACTATATGATAGAGTTATAAAAGTTGCTAATGTTGTTACAAGTTTAAAGTCAACAGATGTTCAAGCTAAAAAAATATTAGAAGAAAAGGGTCCTGAAAATTCTTATTTAAAAAAATAAAATAAAAATTTTGATTTTTAAGAAATTACATTAAAATAATTACATGTTTAAAAAATCAGTAAAAGAAGCATGAAGCGTTGTTAAACGTGGAAATATGTTTATGCTTGCTATCGGGCTTTTATTAGGACAGTCATTTAATGCTGTTGTTAGTTCATTAGCAAAATTAATTTTTAGCTTTATCCCTGGAATTGATAAAATTGGTGAGGGTACTTTATTCTTAGAATTTGTTTCAGCTTTAGTTTCATTCTTAGTTGTTGCTACATTTATTTTCTTAATGTTAATTATTGTATTCTTAATTAAAAATGCTATTATATCAGCAAGACTTAAGAAACATCCACCAGTTGCAACAATTGCAGCTCCTTCAGTTGAAGAAAATATTTTAGCTGAATTAAAAGAAATGAATAAAAGATTGGCTGAACACCACCAAAAATAAAAAGGATTTTATTTTTAAAAAAGGAGTAAATAATTGGGAAACCAATTATTTTTTATTATTTTAAAGAAACAAAAGCTGTATTTGTCTAATTTTTTGTTTTTTTAGATTAAATTTGCTATATTTTATAACTATTTTTTTGAAAGGAGGAATATGAATAAAACTAATTTATTTAAAAAAATAAATGAAAATGAATTAGCAAACATTAGTGGTGGTTCAGCAGTGGCTATAATTAGCACAATAGTTCCCTTGGCTTTATCAGCAATATCAGCCATAGCATCTGTTGTTAAGATGTTCCAAACAAATAGTGGAGAAATAAAAAATAAAGATAATTCAATTAAGTGAAATGAAGAAAAAACATTAATAAATGAAAAAAATATGAAAAATACAGAAGTAAAATATATACAACCTGTTTATGTTGCTTATTAAAAAATACCATGCTGAACGCATGGTATTTAATTATTTTGAAGATTTAACTTCAACTTTTCTTTCTGGGTATACTGAGGCATATGTTCTATTTCTTCTTTTTTCAAATTTTACATATCCTGTAATAAGCGCATATAGAGTGTCATCGTTACCACGTCCACAATTTGTACCAGGAAAAATTTTTGTTCCTCTTTGTCTAAAAATAATTGATCCTGCTGTACAAAATTGTCCGTCACCTAATTTAATACCTAATCTTTGACCACGGCTGTCACGTCCATTACGTGTACTACCACCGGCTTTCGTGTGTGCCATATTCTAATTATCCTTTAATAGAAGTAATTTTAACACGTGTATAAGGTTGACGGTGACCAAGTTTACGTTTGTGTGTAGACTTAGCGTTGTGACGGTAAACGATAATTTTTTTAGCTCTACCTTGTTTTTGGATTTCTCCAGTAACTTTTGCGCTTTTTACAAAAGGAGCACCAATTTTATCACCAACTAAAAGAACTTTGTCGAAAACAACTTCTGTTCCAACTTCTCCTTCAATTTTTTCGATAAAAATTGTTTCACCTTCTTTAACTAAAATTTGTTTGCCTCCAGTTTCGATAATTGCTAACATAGCAATACCTCCTCTGTAATGTGGCTCATCTTTGAGGTGATTCTTTTTGAATACTTAAACCTTGTTAGAATGGTTACAATAAGTAACATTAATATTATAATATTAAGACATCAAAAATGAAGCAAATTAATTAAAATTTTTATTATTAAAAAATAACTAAAAAAATTGATTTATAGTAGTAAAAAAATATAAAAAAAGAGCAAAAAACTCTTTTATAATAATTCTTTATATTTTTTTATGTATATGAATTTTACCAACATAACTAGTAAAATGTATAGAATAACTAATGAACCTAATAAAATATAAAAATATGGATTTAAAATAGATAATTTTAATGCAGTGTTTAATATTGGAATATAAGGGCTTGTTGTAACAATTACGATTCCTAAAATTGAAAAAAGTAATAATAATCAGCCAGGTTTTGATTTTACAAATGGAAGTTTTTCTGTTCTAATGAAATGGATTATTATACTTTGAGTTCACATTGAAATTATAAACCATGCAGTTTGAAATAATGATTGTCATTCAGGTCCATTTACTTCTATATTAGGATAAAGTAAAGGTAAAAATACAAATTGTAATATTACAAATGAAAGTAAATCAATCAGCGTACTTGCAGGTCCAAATCATAGCATAAATTTAATTATGCTTTTCGTTTCTCAAGTCTTAGGTTTTCTTAAAAATTCCTTATCAACATTATCTCAAGGAATAGCACCACATGATATATCATAAATTAAATTCATGAATAATATTTGAGCTGCTACTAATGGAACAAATGGCAACATCATTGATGCAATTAAAATACTTATAATATTTCCAAAATTACTACTTACTGTCATTTTTATATATTTATTCATATTTGCATAAGTTTTTCTACCCTCTATTATTCCTGTGTTTAATACATTTAAATCTTTTTCAAGAAGAATAATATTTGCGCTTTCTTTTGCAATATCAACAGCAGTATCAACTGATATAGAAACATCAGCTGCTTTCATAGCAGGCGCATCATTTATACCATCACCCATGTATCCTACAACATGTCCATTTATTCTCAAAGCATTTATTATTCTAGCTTTTTGATCAGGGCTTAATTTAGCAAAAATGTTATATTTTTCTACTTCTGCTCTTAAAGTTTCATCATCCATATTCATTACGTCTTTACCTAATACAATATGGTCTGAAGGTATTCCAACTTTTGCACAAATAGCTTTTGTTACTCTTGCATTATCACCTGTAAGTATTTTTACGTCAACTCCATTTTCATAGAGGTTTTCAATAGCAGAAGCTGTTGATTCTTTTGGCGGATCTAAAAATGCTAAATAGCCTATTAAAGTCATATCATTTTCATCTCTTACACTAAACTCACCTACATTAGAAGGGTCGTTTTTTCTAGCAACACCAATAACACGCATTCCTTGATCATTTAGTTCATCTACTTGTTTCATTACTTTTTTAGACATTTTTTCGTCTAAATTAATAATTTCACCATTATATTCTATTCTATTACAAATGGATAATATTTCTTCCATTGCTCCTTTTGTTATCATTAATAACGAATCTTCTTTTTTTCTTTTTACAAGAACACTCATTCTTTTACGAACAAAATCAAAAGGTATTTCATCAACTTTAACATAATTAGAAGATAAATTGTCTAATTCTTCATGTAATTCACTTAATTCTTCTGTTTTTTCAATAATTGATAAATCAAGTAAATTTTTTAAACCAGTTTGATAATAACTATTTAAAAAGCCATGTTTTAAAACATTTATATCATCTTCACCAGAAATGTTTAGATGTCTTTCTAAAACAACTTGGTCTAAAGTCAATGTTCCAGTTTTATCTGTACAAAAAACATCCATTGCACCAAAATTTTGTATTGAATTTAAGCTCTTAACAATTGTTTTTCTTTTAGACATTGAAACAGCACCTTTAGCAAGAGTACTAGTTACAATAACAGGAAGCATTTCTGGCGTAAGTCCAACAGCAACTGAGATTGCAAACATAAATGCTTCTAATCATTTATTAGCATCTCTATTAGAATCAGATAAATAACCTCTTAATCCTGAAATTATGAAAACAATAGGCACTACAACAAGCATTATTTTTAATAAAAGTCATGAAATTGACGCTATACCTTTTTCAAAACTTGTTTTAACTGGTTTAGCATTAATTTTTTGTGCCACTTGTCCTAAATAAGTTCTATCTCCTGTTACTATAACCATTGCTTTAGCTGAACCTGAAATAACATTAGATCCCATAAAAGCTAAATTATGTCTATCAGTAACATTTTCATAATTTTTTCCATCTATTAAGTTAGCAAATTTTTCTATCGATTCACTTTCACCTGTCAAAGAGGATTGAGAAACAAATAAGTCTTTTGCATTTAAAATTTTAACATCAGCAGGTATTATATCTCCAGCAGCTAATATTATTATGTCCCCAACAACAACTTTGTCCAATGGAATTTCGTATCTAATTCCATTTCTTTCAACTTTTGTTGTAGTTTGGATCATATTGACTAGTTTTTCAGCTGAACTACTACTTCTTGTATCTTCAACAATGTGTAAAATACCACTTATTAAAATCATACAAAGTATAATAATCATAGTTGCTGGTTCTGCTCCAGTATTTTGATCTTTATCATAAATAGGCAAAATAATATCTGTAATCATAGAAATTATTGCTAAAACAAATAAAATTATTGAAAAAGGATTTAAAAAAGCATCTACAAATCTTTTTAAAACGGTATTTTTACTTTTTTTACTTAAAATATTTACACCATATTTTTCTTTGTTGTTTTCAATTATTTCTTCTGTTTCTAAACCTTGACTTGATGAATTATAAATTTCAAAAAGTTCTTTATTTGACATTTTAGAAGCAACTATTAATTGATTTTTAGCATTTTCATTTTCTTGATTATTTAATATTTTTTTATTTAAAGCCATATTGCCTCCTTTCTAATAAATATATAATTTATAAATAAATTATATTAGAAATATAAAAAATAAAGCACTAATAGCACTCTATTTTTAAAAAATTATTAAATATTAATTAGTATCATTTGAATTTAAAATAATATCAACACTTATTGGATTATGATCTGAAATAGATCTAATAGCAGCTCATTGAGATGAATAAGACTTACCAGTAGTTCTTTTAGCTCATTCTACGAATTGACTTAAATTAGAAATATTTAAATGTTTTAATGTTCCGTCTGTAGTAACTCTGTCCAAAGCGTAAACCTTAGGGTTTGTAACAATTAAATTTGTTTTAGCAAATAATTTATCATATGGATTTGCATATCCGTTTTTAGTATTTAATGAACTGAAAAATTCTTTTCTTTCATCAAAAATTGTTTTATATCCATTTATATTAAGATTTTCAAAAGCTTTGTCTGAATTTTTAAATTTTATGTTTGTGTCACCCATAAAGAATAAATCATCATTTTGCCCATCTTTTTTATCAAATCAGTTCATTACATTATGTAAATTAGCAGCTTCATTTGATTCTTGTGCACCTTGAGCATATTTTAATAATTTAGATTTTTCCTCATCCTTGGCAGCACCAGGACTATCTAAGTGTGAAACTACAAAGGTGAAATCATTCTTAATTTTTGTTTTTGTTTTAAATTTAACACCAAATGGAGGTCTACTATATCCTCTGTATTTTTCTTTACTTCCTTCATAATTTACTCAACCTGTATCGTCATATGCTAATCATTGTTCATTTGAATTCTTAAATCCAGAAATTTCTAATAAATTACTTTTATATATAAATGCTGCATATTCAGCAGAATTTTTATTACTATTTGTTAGTTTTCTATCTGATTGAACAACTTTTCAATTTGCATTTTTTTGCTTTTTGTTTAATCAATTTGCTATTGCAGGTGCAGCTGATTCATCATCTAATTCCATTAAACCAACAACATCATAGCCTTGTTTATCAATTATGCTAGAAAGAGTTTCAACTTTAAAATCATTTTTCAAGGTTCCATCACCAAAGTTTAAAACATTTCAAGAAGCTAATCTAATTCTTTCAGCATTAGATGAAACACTTTCTGAAATATCATTAGTTTCATTATTAGATCTTGAAGGTTTATTAGGTTTGTCTGGTTTAGGTTTTTCTGAATTACTGTTTTCTAATTCATTATTTGAAGAAGCTTTTTTATTTATTTTAAATCCTTCAAATAGAAAATCTTTTTCATAATTATCTTCATCTATTGTATATATTACTTTTACAATAATTGATCCATTTTTGTCGTTATAAATAACTTTTTTGCTTCTATGAATTCCATTTAATTTCAAATCAGCATTTGTTACATCTTTTATTTTTATTCTAAAGTTTTTTTCATCGATGCTTGAAGGCAATAATGCTTTTTTATTATCTATTATTTTTTTTGATAAGCTAACTGTAGTATTAGGTATAATGGTATTTCTTATTCATTCATCTATTGTAATACCTTCGATTTCTTCATTGTTTTCTTCATGTCTATCATTAATATCATCTATTTTTATTATTGATGGTGTTGAGTGATTTCCAACATTTTCATTAGATTTAGAGCTTGAAGTATTACCCTCATTAACTTTGCTTTTTGGTTTTTCTTCATTATTTGTGCATGATGCACTTAAAAAAATAGGTAAAGATAATACTCCTGTTAATATTGAAGTTTTTTTTAATAAGTGTAAAATATTTTTATTTTTTTTCATATCTATTTAATTATATTAAATTGAGTTGTAATAGATAGAAATTCTAATATTTATGAAAAAAATATGAAAAAAAATAAAAAAAGTGGAAATAAATCCACCTAATTTATTAATCTTTTTTTAAAGATAGTCCTAATTCAGCTAATTGATCTTCGGTCACATCACTTGGTGCATCCATAAATAAGTCTTGATTTTTTGCATTTTTTGGAAATGCAATTACATCTCTTATTGATTTTTGTTTAGCTAATATCATTATTAATCTATCGATACCAAAAGCCATTCCACAATGAGGGGGAACACCATAATCAAAAACTTTTAAAAATCATCCAAATTTTGATTCTTGCTGTTCTTTTGACAATCCAATTAAATCAAACATTTTTTCTTGAATTTCTTTTTTAAAGATTCTAGCACTACCACCACCTATTTCAAAACCGTTTAATACAAGATCATAAGCTATTGCTCTCATATCTTTTTTATTTATGTTATCTAATTCTTCAAATTTGTGAGCAAATCTTGTAAATGGATGATGTGCTGCACTTCATTTATCAGTTTCTTCATCATATTCAAACATAGGTCAATTAACTATTCATGCGAATTTGTATTCTTCTTTTTCATAATGATAAATATCATTTAATTCTACTCTTATAGCTCCTAATGCTTGTGAAGCTTTTTCGTATTCATTTGCAACAATAAAATATGATCCATTTTTATTTTTATTATTTTTAATTAATTCATTTACGGCTTCAGGAACTTTTTTAGCAAAATTAGTATGAACAATTTCACCATTTTCATATACAAAGTAAAATAATATGTTTGCTTTATTTTTCTTGGCTATTTCTTCTAAATGTTTAAAATCATTTTTAGAAATTAATGTATCTACAAAAAGTAAACGCTTGCTTTTTGCATTTTTTATTATTTCAAAATCTGTATTATTACAAAAGTCATTAATATCTTTTATTTTATAATCAAAACGTAAGTCAGGTTTGTCTGAACCATAATCTCTTATTGCATCATCATAATTAATATGTTGAATAGGTAATTTTAAGTTATAACCTACTTTTTTCATTATTCTTTTAACTAATTTTTCAATTATTTTTTGAAAATCTTTAACATCCAAAAAGCTTGTTTCAATATCTAATTGGGTAAATTCTGGTTGTCTATCTTTTCTACTATCTTCATCTCTAAAACATCTAGCAACTTGATAGTATCTTTCAAATCCAGAACACATCAATAATTGTTTAAATAATTGAGGGCTCTGTGGTAATGCTCAAAATTGACCTTTATTTCTAGTCGGAACTAAAAAATCTCTTGCACCTTCTGGTGTACTTTTAGCAAGCATTGGAGTTTCAATATCAAGAAATTCATTTTCATGCATAAAATTTCTTATTTCATGCATAATATTATATTTTAGTTCAATATTTTTTTGCATAATAGGTCTTCTTAAATCTAAAAACCTATTCTTTAATCTTGTTTCTTCTTTAACTTCAATATCATCTCTTATTGAAAAAGGTAATTCAGCATGTGCTTCAGATAATATCTTAAAAGATTTTACTAAAACTTCTATTTTACCAGTAGGAATGGTTAAATTTGGAGTCATACGTTTTTTAACTACACCAGATATTTCAATTACTGATTCTTTTGATACGTTTATGTCTTTTTTAAAAACACATTGTGTTATACCATATCTATCTCTTAAGTCTATAAAAGTTAATTCACCAAATCTTCTTTTATTTGCAACTCAACCATGTAATATAACTTTTTTGTTTAAGTCCTTTAAACTAAGTTCATTATTTTTAATTTTCTTACTATTCATGTTATTCCCTTTCCTGTTCAATATCTATTTGTTCTAAAGCTTCCAATTCATAAAAACTTAAAAATTCTAATAAATTAACAAAACCTTCTTCATCATAAGAAAAAATACATTTATCGTTTTCTGATAATTCTTTAGCTATAAAATTATTTTTATTATTTATTTCATCGTCAAATATCACAAACTTTGCATTCATTTTTTTTGCTCTTTCAAATATTTTTTTACTTTTTGTTTTTTCAAAAATAAAATCTATTTTTATGCCATATTTTCTTAATTCATTTGAAATAGAAAATAAAATATTTTGATTATATTCATTAATAGAACCAATTACAATATCCACTTTTTCAACATCATCATTTTCAAAATCAATATTTTCATCCAAAATAATTTCAGCTATTCTATCAACGCCAAATCCTCACCCAGCTGCTTTTAATTTAGGTCCTTCTAACTCAGAAATAAGAGAATTATATCTTCCACCACCTATTAAAGTAGATTGACTTCCAGAATTTTTGCTATTTGAAACAAATTCGTAAACTATTTCATCATAATAGTCTAATCCTCTTACTAAGGAATAATCAATTTGATATTTTATATTAGAACTATCTAATATTTTTGTTAGTTTTTCAAAGTAATTTTTACTATACTCACTTAAATACTTGTTTATTTTAGGAGCATTTTTAACAAAATCTTTTTTAGATTCTATTTTATCATCAAGAATTCTTAGTACATTATTGTTTAGTCTTTCTTTTGAAATATCTTCTAATTGATCAATATATTTTGAAAAGTATTCTTTTAAAACTTGTTGGTATTTATTTCTTGATTCTTCATCACCTATTGAATTAATTTTTAGTGTTGTGCTAACTCCTAGCATTTTTAATATTTGATCAGCCATAATTATTAATTCAGCATCAATATAAGGATTATTTTCAGAGCTAATAGATTCTACGCCAGCTTGATAAAATTGTCTCTGTCTACCTTTTTGTGGTTGTTCATATCTAAACATTTGACCAAAATAAGAAAATTTTGTTGTTTTTAATGTTGCATATCATTTATTTTCAATTAATGCTCTAACAAATCCTGCTGTCCCTTCAGGTCTTAAAGCTATTTCTCTATCACTTTTATCTATAAATTCATACATTTCTTTTTTTACTATATCACTTCCTGCAACACTTCTTTTATATAAGTTAGCATATTCTAAAATAGGTGTTTCAATTGAATTAAAATTAAAACTTTTTGATGTGAAAAGAAAAGTTTTTCTTATATATTCAAAAATTTGATATTCTTTCGGATTTAAATCTCTTGTGCCTTTTATTCTATTAAACATATTTACTCCTCTTATAATTAATAATTTAATTATAAATTATTTTGTCTTTTTTTATATATCAATATTAATTATAAAAAGTGTTTTTCTATGTTTACTTAGTCTATTATTTATATATAACAAAAAAATAATATTGATACTAAATTTTCATTTTATCTTCAATATATGGAAAATATATGGAAAATTTATCATATTTTAAAAATAATAAATAAAAAAACTATAATTTTAATGACACGTTTGTTAAAAAGCAAATTTGTGTCGATAATAATTAAGTTCAAGATTGAGGAATTGAAAATGCGTAAAATTAATGTTTATAGTGAAATAGGACAATTACAAGAAGTTCTAGTTCACACTCCAGGCGATGAGATAAGGCGGGTAGCACCTACACGTCTTGATGAATTATTGTTTTCAGCGATTTTAGAACCTAAAAGCGCTGTTGAAGAACACAAAGCTTTCATCAAAGTCTTAGAAGACAATGGTGTAAAAGTTATTCAGTTAGATGACTTAGTAGTTTCAACTTGAAAAGTTGCAAGTGAAACTGCTAGAAAAGCATTCATCACTAAATGACTTGATGAGTGTGAACCAAAATTAGATACAAAATTGAGAAAAATAGTAGAAGATTACATCACAAATCTTTCAACAAAAGACCTTAAAAAAATGGTTAGAACCATGATGGCTGGTATTGAGAAAAAAGAATTAAATATAGATATAGATAGAGTGTTGGTTGTTGACCCAATGCCAAATTTATACTTTACACGTGATCCTTTTGCTTCAGTAGGTAATGGTATTTCATTACATCACATGAAGTATGTAACACGTCAAAGAGAAACTATATTTGCTGAATTTATTTTTGCAAATAACCCAGACTATATGTCTGTACCAAAATGATTTGATCGTACAGATAAGGGTAGTATTGAAGGTGGTGATGTTTTTATTTACAATTCAAAAACCTTAGTAATAGGTGTAAGTGAAAGAACTGATAAAGAAGCTATTAATGTTATGGCTAGAAAGATAAAAGAGGACAAAGAAGCAAAATTTGAAAAAATTTACGCAATAAATGTTCCACCTATGCCAAACTTAATGCACTTAGACACATGATTAACAATGGTAGATAGAAATAAATTTTTATACTCACCAAATATGTTATCTGTTTTAAAAGTTTGAGAAATAGATCTTAATAAAGATTCTATAGAATGAAATGAAATAGAAGGTTCGTTAGCAGAAATTTTAGAAACAATTATTAAAGAAAAACCTATTTTGATCCCTATTGCAGGAGAAGGTGCTTCTCAATTAGATATCGATATTGAAACACACTTCGATGGAACAAACTATTTAACTATAGCACCAGGTGTGGTAGTTGGATATTCAAGAAATGAAAAAACAGAAGCTGCTTTAAAAGCTGCCGGTGTTAAAGTATTATCATTTAAAGGTAACCAATTATCACTAGGAATGGGTAGTGCTAGATGTATGTCAATGCCATTAATTAGAAAAGATATTGACTAAAATAATTATTTTATAGTATTTTAAAAAAATTAAAAAGGAGAAATATGCCAATTAATCTTAAAGGAAGAAGTTTAGACTCAGCTTTAAACTTAACAACAGAACAAGTAAATTATGTTTTAGATTTATCAATGGATTTAAAAAGAAGTAAATTACAAGGTTTACACACAAATAATCGTCCATTAGTAGGAAAAAATATTGTTATTTTATTCCAAAAAGACTCAACTAGAACACGTTGCGCTTTTGAAGTAGCAGCAGCTGATTTAGGAGCAAGCTGTACATACATAGGACCATCAGGATCAAACTTTGGTAAAAAAGAATCAATCGAAGATACCGCTATGGTTTTAGGAGAAATGTATGATGGTATCGAATTCCGTGGTTTTAAACAATCAGACGTTGATGCATTAGTAAAATATTCTGGTGTTCCAGTATGAAACGGTTTAACAGATGCAGAACATCCAACTCAAATGTTTGCCGATTACATGACAATGAAAGAGTTCAAAGGTGATTTAAAAGGTAAAAAATTAGTATTTGCCGGTGATATTAAAAATAATGTTGCTCGTTCATTATTAATAGGTGCAGCATTCTTTGGAGTTAATATTGTTTTATGTGGTCCAAAAGCACAATGAGAAATTGTTAAAAACGGACCTGATCATAAAGAAGTTTATGAGGCTTGTCAAAAATTATTTGCACGTAACGGTGGCTCAGTTTCATTTTCAGATAATAAAATAGAAGCCGCAAAAGATGCAGATGCTATTTATACAGATGTTTGAGTATCATTAGGAGAAGACTTCTCATTATTTGAACCTCGTATTCAAGAATTAGGAGCATTCCAAGTTGATATGAATATGATTAAAGCAGCTAAGGAAGATGTTATCTTCTTACACTGTTTACCAGCTTTCCATGACGATCACACAGCTTTTTCAGCTGAAATTAAAGAAAAATTTGGTAAAAAATATCCAGTTGTTGCAACAGGAGCTATGGAAGTTACTGATGAAGTATTCCAATCAAAATACAATAAATCAATTCAACAAGCTGGAAACCGTATGCATACAATAAAAGCAGTTATTTTAGCTACATTAGGATATTAATAATTATGAAAAAAATTGTTATAGCTCTTGGTGGAAATGCATTAGGAAATAATCCACAAGAACAAAAAGAACTTGTTAAGGTTCCTGCTCAAAAAATTGCAGCATTAGTCAAAGAAGGACATTCAGTATTAGTAGGTCATGGAAACGGACCACAAGTAGGAATGATATTTAATGCCTTTGCAGATGCAAAAAAAGTTAATGAAAAGACACCATTAATTCCATTTGCTGAAGCTGGAGGTATGTCACAAGGTTATATAGGTTATCATATGCTAACCTCAATAACAAATGAACTTAAGTTAAGTGGAATTAAAAAGGATGTTTCATACTTTTTAACACAAACTATTGTTGATTCAAATGATAAAGCTTTTGCAAATCCAACAAAACCAGTAGGACCTTTTTATAAAACAAAAGAAGAAGCAGAAGTTGCTAATCCTAATTCAACAATTGTAGAAGATGCTGGTAGAGGATTTAGAAAAGTTGTTCCTTCACCATTGCCAATTGATTTTATTGGAATGAATACAATTAAGCAAACTTATGATAATGGAGGTGTTGTAATTGTTGGTGGTGGAGGTGGAATACCTACAATAATTAACGAAGAAGGCTTGTTTGAAGGAGTAGATGGAGTTATTGATAAAGATTTCGCATTAAGCAAACTTGCTTCAAAAGTTAATGCAAACACATTTATTATTTTAACAGCAGTTGATTATGTAAGTATTAACTATAATAAACCAGATCAAAAAGATTTAAAAACAGTTACTATTAGCGAATTAGAAGAATATATTTTACAAAATCAATTTGCACCAGGTAGTATGCTTCCAAAAGTTAAAGCAGCAATTGCTTTTGTAAAAGAAAATCCTGAAAATGTTGCTATTATAGCAAGTTTAGAAAAAGTAGGAGAAGCTATTTTAGGAACAAGTGGTACAAGAATTATTAATAAATAAATCTAAACCACTATAAATAAGTTATTTTAATTAATTTTAAGGAAATTAATCATGAGTGAAACACAAACAAAAGAAAAGAAGATTTCCTTTATTAGTGCAATGTTGATCGTTATAGGTGGATCAATAGGTGCGGGTATCTTCTTTAAATCAGGTAGTGTACTAAGTAGCTCACATGCGTCAATTATTTTAGCAGCCTTTTGTTGAATAATTGCCTCATTTGCAGTTATAGCAATGGCATTAGCCTTGATTGAAATTTCTTCAGTAAGAAATGATAATTTATCATTAATGAGCTGAACAAAAGTTTTTTGTAGCAGACGTATTTATTTATCATCAAAAGACTTTATGACATATATTTATTTACCACTTACATACTTCTTTATGCCTTTATATGTAATTCTTTCTTTACAAGATGGTTTTACTGCTTTATTAGGTAGAGATGCTGTATTTGGTACATCACAAGACTGAATGATTTGGTTAGTTATATCATTAATTATGACAGTTTATTTCTTAACAGTTCCTGCAATTTGATCAAAAGTTGGAGATATTCAAAATAAAGTTGTTTTAGCTGTTAAGTTCTTACCATTAGTATTTGTTGGAATAATTGGTTTTGTTTTAGCAGGTACAAACACAGGTGGTGTTTCTGAAGTTAAAATATTAGTTGAATCAAAAGGTTCAATATCACATGCAATTAAAGTTGGAGATGGTATCGCTTCATTTAGTGGCATTGGTGCTGGATTAGGTGTTTTCTTAGCAGTTACAGCTATTTTCTTTGCATATGATGGTTTTTATGTAGCAGCAGGTATTCAATCAGAAATGAAAGAACCTAAAAAAACTCCAGCAGCTATCTTTTTAGGTCTTGCAATAACAACATTAATTTATTTATTAATAGCTATTTCAATGTCTATTAATGGTGGTTCATTCTTTAGTATGCAAGATTATATGGCAAACTTATTTGGTAGTTCTTTAGCTGCTAGAATAGTATTTGGTATTATGAATCTTTGTATAGCTATTGGTGTTCTAGGAATTATTAATGGTTTTTCAATGTGAGCTCCTCGTTATGTTGAAGATTTATTAGCTCTTGGTGATTTACCATTTTGAAATAGATTCCAAGGTAAATTAAATCCAAATCGTCCTATTATCGGTATAGTATACTCATTAGTAATTACAATACCAGTTGTTATAGTATTTACAGCTATTGGTGCATTAGCCTACTTACCACTTAATGCAGATTATGCATATTATGACTCACCAAACGATTGAAGAGCATTAGTATCAGAATCAGGTGGATCAATGAATAGACTATACACCTTTGCTGATTTAATGTCAAACTGAACTGCATTATTTACATTTGCTTTTATTGCATTTGCTATTTTAGGTGGAATAATTAATAGAAAAACAAATAAAGTTCTTATTAAAGATAAGAAAAAATACTTCTTACCAACAGCATATATTTCTGTAATAATTGTATTTATTTCATTATTAGTAACAGTTCTTGTTCCTATTATCGATTTATTCTTATTAGCAGGATTTGATTCACTTTACACAGCAAGAGATGCAGCTTCTGAAGGCATGAATGCATTCTTAAATAATCAATATGGTTATGAAGGTGCTTCAAAAATTGTTGAGAACATGAATTTAGAAGCTAGTTCAGATGCTGCCTTAGCATTTGCTAATGTAAATGTAGCTTCAAAATTAAATGATCTTATAATTAGTAGAGTTGCATTAGTAATTGTATTAGCATTATACATAGCTTTATCATTTGCTCCTTCTTACATAGAAGATGCAATTCACAAACACAAATTTGGTTCATTAGAAAAATATGAAGAATACAAAACATCAATTTTATCTCAATATAAAGAACAAGTTTTGGCATAATATTAAAGAGGAATTATGAAAAATAAAATTTTAAAATCTATGTTATTAGTTTCTTCCTTTTCAATCCCTACAATTGCAATTTCATGCAATAACCCAGAGGAACCAAAAGCTGAAGATTCACAAGCTAAAAAAGATTATTCTGCTTCATTAGAATTGACTAATTATTATGGCTCAATGTTAAATGAAACTGAAAAAGTAAAATTTGATGAAAAATTAAAAGAAATTGAAGATTCTTTAGAAAATCCTTCTGATACTAAATATTCTGAAGCTAAAACAAAATTAGATGAATATAGAACAAATGAATTGCTTAATAAAAATAGCGTCAAAATAGCTTTATTGGAAAAAATAAGAATTTCAACAAACGTTGAAGTTAAAAACAACAGTCCAGCTTATATTAAGGATCTTAAAGCTATTCACGATGAAATTGAAACAAAATATAATGAACTAAAAAATAACAAAAATGAAGAAGAAGTTTCTTCTGAAAAAGCAAAACTTTATGATTTAGTTAATCCAAAAATGCAAGAAGCTATTAATAAAATGAAATAATTAAAATAAAATACACCTAGTTGTGTATTTTATTTTTTAATTTTAAAACATTAAGTATAATTCACATACAATTTAATTTAATATTAACATGTTAATATTAATAAAATAGAACAGAAAGGAATAAATGCCTAATATAAAAACAAAAGAAAAGAAGATTTCCTTTATTAGTGCAATGTTGATCGTTATAGGTGGATCAATAGGTGCAGGTATCTTCTTTAAATCAGGTAGTGTACTAAGTAGTTCGCATTCGTCAATTATTTTAGCAGCCTTTTGTTGAATAATAGCATCAGTTGCTGTTATTACTATGGGATTGTCTTTAATAGAAATTTCTTCAGTTAGAAATGATAATTTATCATTGATGAGTTGAACAAAAGTATTTAATAACAGAAAAATTTATTTATCATCAAAAAATTTTATGACTTATATATGTTTTCCACTAACATACTTTTTCATGCCTTTATATGCAATTTTAACCTTACAAGACAGTTTTACAGCTTTTTTTGGAAAACCTATAATATTTGGAACTTCACATGATTGATTAATTTGACTTATAATTTCTCTATTTATATCTATTTATTTTTTAACTATTCCAACTATTTGATCTAGAATAGGTGATATTCAAAATAAAGTGTTTTTAAGTTTTAAGTTTATTCCTCTTGTTTTTATAGCTATTATAGGCTTTATTTTAGCAGGCACAAACACAGGTGGTGTTTCTGAAGTTAAAATATTAGTTGAATCAAATGGTTCAATATCACATGCAATTAAAGTTGGAGATGGTATCGCTTCATTTAGCGGCATTGGTGCTGGATTAGGCGTGTTTTTGGCAATAGCAGCTATCTTCTTTGCATATGATGGTTTTTATGCCGCAGCAGGTGTTCAATCAGAAATGAAAGAACCTAAAAAAACTCCAGCAGTTATATTTTTAGGATTAGCTTTTACGACATTAATTTATTTATTAATAGCTATTTCAATGTCTATTAACGGTGGTTCTTTTTCGAAAATGCAAGATTATATCGGAAATTTATTCGGTAATTTAAAAGTAGCAAAAATTATTTTCGGTTTAATGAATCTTTTTATAACTATTGGAGTTTTTGGAATAATTAATAGTTATTCAATGTGAGTTCCAAGATATATTGAAGATTTATTAGCATTAGGGGATTTGCCTTTTTGGGAAAAGTTAAACAAAAAATTAAATCCAAATCGTCCTATTGTTGGCGTTATATATTCATTAATTATTACTATAACTATTGTAACAATATTTACAATTATTGGTTCATTAGCTTATTTACCTTTAAATAAAGACTATTTAGTATTTGATTCAAAAAATGATTGAAGAGCATTATTATCAAAATCAGGTGGGTCAATGTCAAGATTATATTCATTTGCCGATCTTATGTCAAATTGAACATCTTCATTTACATTTGCATATATAGGAGTTGCTATTCTTGGTGGAATAATTAATAGAAAAACAAATAGGATTAAAATAATTGATAAAAAGAAATATTTTTTACCAGCTGCATATATTTCAGTAATAATTGTATTTATCTCATTATTAGTAACAATTGTTATTCCTATTATTGATTTATTTTTATTAATAGGTTTCGACTCGCTTTATACAGCAAGGAATTTAACTTTTCAGAATATGAATGTGTTCTTAAATAATCAATACGGTTATAAAAATTCTTGAACAATTCTTGAGACGATGAATTTAAACGCTTCGTTGGAAGCTTCTATAGCATTTTCAAATATTAATGTAAATTCTTTATTTAATGATTTATTAATATCTAGAATTTCTATTGTAATTGTTCTTATTATATATATTCTTTTATCATTTTTACCTACATATATTGAAGATAAAATTAATAAGAAAAAATTCGGTTCATTAAATAAATATTATGAATATAAAAATAAAATATTAGGTATTAAGGGTTAATAAAAAACTTATAATTAAGCATTTTTGGCAAATTATAAGTTTTTTATTTTTTTAATATTCTCTAAAGAATCAAGGTAAATCATATTCATTAGGTTTTTTTAGATTTGCTCTTAAAATTTGTGCAGCAAAAGAATTAACATTATTTAATGTAAAAGGATTTTCATTATTAAAGTTTATTCCTAAATAATTAAAATCTCTTGTTGCATATTTTGGTCCACCAGAGTAGAAACCATCAAAATTACCGTTTGAACCTGAATTTCATGCGCCTGCAAAAATATCGCCATCCATAAATAAGCCACTACCACTAGCTCCCCCTCCACCGAAGTATTGAGAGTGAAAATGTTGCTGTTGTCATGTTATTCAACCATGATCAAAAGAAGCTTTTCTATTTGCATTTGAAATAAATTTATTAGGCGAAAATCTTCTAAATATTTGAGCTGCATATTTAACATTTGGTCAAGCAATATTAGAAACTTCTCTAATATTAGGCACTGAAATATAAGAATTTTTATAATCTATATCTAAATTTGTACCTTTTCTTTTCATAAGATTTTCAATTTTTCAGACAATATTCATTCAACCTTCACGTTTTGCTCTTAAATAATCTTCTTTAAGATCAATTACATAAATAGTTAAATCTACATTTGCGTTTGTATTTGAACCACTATTATTTGATTGATTTACACCTGATCAAATAATGTTTATATTTTTACCTTATATTTTATTTAATTTTGTATTTTGGTTTGATAAAAGTCTAATAATGTCGTTTGTTTCATATTGTTTAGAAACAGTATTATAAGGTGTAGGTTGAGAAATACTTGTATATGGAGAAAATACATATTTTTTATTTCTTCTTTCTAATAATAAATTATCACCAGAAATTTCTGAAATATTAGATACATTCTCAACGTGTCTATTAGTTATACCGTAAAACTTAAAGTCGTTAGGGTCATCATTAACTTTACCAAATAATGAAGCTGAACCATATGCTCTATCAAGCATAACTAACATAGATCTTATATAAGCTGTTGAAACTATATCTCAATCTCTTTGTTTGTGTTTTCTCATTTGTTCAATATTCATTTTATAACCTTCGTGTAATCTATAATCAACATTTTGATTAGGGTTATAAATCGATTTGTCTTTTAAGAAATCAAGATCATTGCTAAATAAAATAGGTTGTTCAAATTCTGTATATTCAACATCATTGTAATCAAATTTATTAGATTCTACTCCAAAATTTTCTTTTTCTAAATTGTTTGTATAAGAAATATAAACTTTTGCAGCAGCAGGTAATATTATTAAAGCTCTATTTTTATCAAATTTAACATTACTATCAAAAGCTTGAACTTCTGGCTCATCAATAATTATTTTGTTTGTTCTATCATTTGTAAAAATTTTAAAACTAATACCTTTTTCAGTTCATTCATAGGTAACGGTATATTTAAATGAATTTCCTTCAATTAAAGGTGTTGTAAATTCTTTTGATAGTATTCTTTTACTGATAAGTTCATCTAAATTAATTTTTATTGCTATCGAATCATTTTCATTTCTTACTCTACTATTTTTAGAGTTATCATTAAATAAAATATTTCCAAAAATTTTAAACTCTAATTCTTTTTTAGAAGGATTGTTTTCTAATAAAGTTTTCTGTATGTACTTTTTGTCAAATAACCAACTAGCAGTATTAGTGTTTTTATCTAAGCTTCACATTAAATCTTTTCAGTAAGGTTCAATAACTCTTTTTCTTTTAATTTCATTATTTGATTCAAATATAGTATGCAAGTTTTCACTTGTAAATGATAGTGTTTCTGCTGTATTATTATTTTCAGCCTTGAAACCAGATATTTTATATCATGCATCACCTAAAAATTTTCTACCTGCATCTGCATTAAACACTCTTGACTCAAATCTTACGTATGCTTCAGTATTATTTATTCTTTTTATGTCAGTTACATAGAAAGAATCCCTATTCATTCAATAATTCTTATAAACAATTTTATTTTGAGCATTACCTCTTAATTTAATATGTTTTTTAAGTTCATTAATATTTCCTTTATAAAAAGAAATAGTTCTTTTTGCAATTTCAGCAGTATTAATATCTAGATCAGAATATTTAATATTATTAACCATTACATCAGGATATAATGTTTGCTCAAAATCATTAACTAAATTAATAAGTCTATATCTAGTTCCGTTTGAGTATCTAATATTATTATTATCTTTTTTAATGTAACCTATTTTAAAACTTAAACTTCTATCATCTTCTAATATAAAATCATAAAAATATCTATAAAAATTATTTTTTAATGGATTTATGTTAGCTGTATTAACAACAATATCTTTATCATATAAAGCTGTGTTTCCAACTGAATCATATTCATCATTAACTCTGTTATTTCCTTTACTATTTCTACCTTTTACCATTTTTATAAAATATTCAAATTTTAAAAATGCTTTTTGTTCCATAAAGCTTTTTGCATTTAAAGATCTAAATTTTTGATTTGTACCATTTGTTCAACCTCAAAATCTACCAATGGCATGTTTTCATTCAAAATTGCTTTCATTAATGCTATTTGCTAAATCTATAATATCTTGTCCAGGTCTAGTAAATTCTGAATTATCAAAATCTGCAGCTGTAAAGTGTTCGCCTTTTGGTCTAACATCATAAAAGTTTTGTAATTGGAAACCATCAATTCAAAAATTATATTGTTTTCTTTGCTCTAAATTATATCCTGGAGCTTCTTGACCATTTATTCTATATCATAAAGTAAAGAATGCTTTACCATTAAAATCATTAATATTGTAAATATCTTTTATAAAAATTTCATACTTTCCAAATTTAGGTAAATTATAAAGAGTATTTATTTTTTCTTTTGCTTGTGAAGCTAAGAAATTGTTATGAACATCTCAATTATTCAAATCTTTAATAGAGGTATTTTCGAAAAATAACTCTTTCCTTCTATTTTGATTTGTTTCATTTAAAATAGACATAACTTTTTCAAGATTTATTCTATCTATTGTTGTTTGTCTTTGTTCTGTTACTTCTCTAAAGCTTATATTATTAACAGAATTTAAAGTTATATTTTTTACAACTTGGTTATTAAACATTATTGAAACATTAGCAGAAAGTTTCGAATTTGAAATTATTATTTTATTTTTTATTTCATATTTAAAGAAATTTGAAATAGATGATTTTGTTTCTACAAAATTGTCTGTTTGTTGCTTTAAACTTAGATTATTTCACTCATTTAAGGTATTTACTCTTATTGAATCATAATTAATTTTGAAAAGCTCATCAAGATTTGAAAAATTAATTTGGTCAACTAAATTTTTAATTCCCGAATTAAAGGTTTTTTCTTTAAAGAAATGAACTTTTGTTTTTTCATCATCTTTCATTGTGGCTTCAATTTTAAATGAAAGTTTTTCAAAATTATTTCCAATTAATTGAATATCTACTATCTCGAAATCATATATATCAGTATCAAAATTATCAAAAAATAATTTTGCATTTTTTAAGTTGTATGAACCAACACTTTCATATTGATTAAAATTAAATTTGTTTGCATCAGAGTTTGCTTCTAGTCTAAAGATATTACTTGCTTCATTTCTAATTAAATCTTCTATTGAAGTATTTGTATTTGAATTATCTGTATTATTTTTAATAGAATTTAAATTATTTATTATAGTTTCAATTTCATTTTTTGTTTCATTAATATTTGAAAAATTAATTTTTTTCAATTTATTAGAAGAAATAAATTTATTTAATTTTGCAATTTCTTTTTTAAAGTTTAAAAGTCTATTTCCTCTTACGTTATTTATATTAAAGTTGTTATTTATATCATTTTTTAGTTCAATAACAGCATCAATATAATTTATTAATGAAGACAATTCTGCGTCTAATGATTCAATTAATTCAATATTACTTTGAATTCTAACAAATTCATTTATAGAATTTTTTAAATTATCTTCTATTTTTGCATTTCTTATTTTAGATAAAAGTTCATTTTTTCTATTATCTACATTTTGTATTCTATCTTTTTCATTATTAATTTTGTCAATTAAAGAATCTATATTGGATTTATTTTGAGCTTGATCAAGCTCGCTATTAAATTCATTAGTTTTTCTTGAATCTTTTCCATTTAATGAGTCATATTCACTTATTAATCTTTGAGCTAAAGCAAATGAATTAGAAAATTCAATAATACTTGCATTAATAGAATTTAAAATTTGATTATTTTGAGCATTATTTAATAATGCATTTAAACTAACTCTATTTGATTGTTTACCAATTGAATTCAATAATAAAACAGATTCATCAAACTTGGTTTTATAACTTGTTAGTTCATTAGTGATTTGACTTATTTGATCTACTGATGTACTTTCTAAAACTCTTCTATTAAACCCTTGTATTGCAACATTAGGAATATTTTCTCTATTTGTTTTTGTATAAGTTATATTAGCTTCGTATAAAGGTTTTTTATTATTTAAGTCTCTTAAAAATTCTCAATTTGTAGAATTTTTTACTTCATTTAATAATGTATTATAAGCCTTATACTTAACATTATCAAGTGTAATATTATTTACATTATTGCTATAAATTGTTAATAAACCATTTGATGCTTTTAATAGTTCTAATTCTCTATAGAAATTGTTAATTTCATCATTAATACTGTTAATATTTGTTAAACTAGAAGCATTTATTAATTTATCAACAAATGTTTTAATAACTATAATATAGTCATTTTGGAATTTTTGTTTCAAACTACTTAAAACTTCATTTAACTTATTAACTTTAGTAATAAATGTATCTATTTCAGATTCATTATTTATTCCTCTTAAATTATTATGTAATGAGTTTCTTAAATTTTGAATTGAGTTATTTACATTATTTAAATCGCTTAAATTTGAATTAGTTAAATTAGTTAAATTATTTATTTTATTTGTAACGCTTTCTTTTTTAGCGTCTAAATATAAGTTATTTATTTGCTCAAATTTATTAGGATTTGGTAATAAATCCTCTCCGGTATTTTGAATTGCATTTATTAAATCTCTATAGTGATTTTTTCTATTTTGATCCAAATTAGAAAGACTATTAACTTTTCTAATATTGTTTTGCTTCATTGTTTCTAAAACTTGATAATCTAGATTTTGCAATGTGAAGTTATCATCATCATTAACTCTTTGTTTAGTTGGGTGCGTTTTATCAAGTCTAGCGAGCAATTCACTATTATTTCCAAAAAACCTTTTTATAAGATTTTTGTACATTAAAACTTTATTACTTCAATCTTCAGGTAAAATTCTATTTAAGTACTCAATGTTAGTAGCATTATTTAAAAGTGAAGTAAGCTCAGTTTTAGCTAAAGCAGAATTAGAATTATATGGTAAAGAATTTATAGCAGTTTTTTTAGAAATCAATAATTCCTTAAACTGCTCTATAGAAGTTCTTTTTGTTTGAATATCACTTTCTAAAACAATGTTTTGAATTTCATTTTTTAATGTATTTTTTGAATTATTAGCTTCTCTTGAATTACTATTTGGATAAGGTATAGTATCAACTACTTGTTTAACTTCTTCTTTTAAATTTTGTATTCTTGCTTCATTTTTAATTGTTTCAATTGATTGATTGTTTAATGAAGTATTAATGTTATTTGAATAAGTAGATTTTTGATTTTCATTTAAAAATAATAATGAATCTAAATAATCCAAAGCTTTATTTTTTTCTATTTCAATATCAATTTGATCAAAGTCATTGATATTATCTACACTATTTAATAAGTTATTTATATTATTTTTTCTTTGGACATTTACAATAGAATTAACATTATTTATAGTTGTAGACATTCTATTTTTTATATTTTGATTTTGAGTTCTTAAATTATTAATTTCTGAAATATTATTAGCTTGATCTATTAAATTTTTTAAAAAGTTTCTAGCAGTTAAAGAATTTTCTGAACTAGGATATGAAATTGTATCAACGTGAGCTTTTGCATTTTCTTTTTGAGCTTTTAAAATAATGTTGTCTAAACTTTGCATTTTTGTTTCAAAATCATCAATAGCTTCTGTTTTTCTTGCATCAGGTATTTCAACAACTTCTCTTTTTAAATTACTTTTAGCATTTGAATCTAAAATATCTAAATTATCAATTAATGTATTAACAACACGTCTTCTTTTGGTTTCGTATAAGTTTCATTTTAGTTCATTTTCATAATTATAATTTAAGTCAACTAACCCTTTTATTCTATCTTTTAGTCCATAATCTCTTGCATCAGAAGGGAAAGGATTAAGTTGAGAGTTTAAAATATTTTTATATAAAGTTATTTTTTCGCTTAATAATGGATTTACTAAATTTAAAATTTCTTCTTTATTTGATAAACTATTTAATCTAGTTTTCAATGTCGAAACAGCTGGTGCACTTGTTCCATCTGGATATGGAAGATTATTTATTTTATTTATTGTTTGATTTATTGCTGTTTCTAATTCATTTATTAATGTTGTTTTTTCTAATAATTCTTCTTCATTTCTAATGTTTGAAACTTGATTTCTTAATGAAGTTTTAGCTGTTGCATTTGCATTTGGGTAAGGTAATCTAGATATTTTATCAAGTAAATTATTTTTTCTACTTTCAAAATATTCTTGTTGAGATTGATTTTTAGCATTTTCAATATTGCTTATTAATAAAATAAATTCTTCATTTGTATTAGCTTTTTTTAATTCTGTAATTAATGATTCTTTTCTAGACTGAGAATTTTCAACATTTAAGTTAATTTCATTTATTTTTTCTAAAGCATTATTTATTTTTTCTGGAATAGTATCAATATGGCTAGATAAAGCAACTAAATCATCATAAGAATTAAAAGAATCTATTAAATTATTAATATCTTGTATTGCTATTATATTATCACTTTGAGAATTCTTTTCAGGATAAGGTAATTTAAAAGCTTTATTTCTAATTTTTTCTTTTTCAATTTCTAATTTAACTGATCTTATTTCATCGTTATGTTTAACAACTGCTAGTAAATTAGCAATTTTATTTTTTGTATTTTCTAATGAAATTACATCAGAACTATTTAAATTATTAATTAAATCTTTTGTAGAAGATAAATTATTTTTAAGTTCGGTCAATGAATTTCTTTTTTCTTCAAATTGATTAATTGTTATTGATTCAATTGATAAATTGATTTCTCTTAAAGTATTATTTATCTTGTTTCTTAATTCTTGGGTTAATGTAACACCATTTACATAATAATCTTGTTCAAGAATAATATTTTTTAAAGTATTAATTTTATTTCTGTTAAATGCATTATTTAAATCATTTCTTATGCTTAAATAAGAATCTAAATCATTTATGTTTCTTATAAATAATTCTGTATTTTCTTCATCTATGTTTTCAATTAAATTTGAAAAGCTGTTGTATAAAGTTTTAATTATTTGTAAATCATTTTGATTCATCAAATTTTCTTTAATAACGATTTTTAAATAATTTTCAATATTAGAATTTTCAATTTTTTCAATTAAAGAGCTTCTTACATTTTCAAGATTATTAGATTTATTTATTTCATTATTTATATTTTGTATTAATAACTCTATATCATTTTTATTTTGAGTATTATCTAATGTTTGATTAAATTGATTTAATTTATTTTCTTCTTTTAATGTTGATTCATTATATTGATTTATTAATTCTATTGCCCTATTATAAATATTGCTAAATTCAAATATTTTTTGTTTTAAATTATCTAATGATTCTAAATTAGAAGCATTATTTAATAATGCATTTAAACTAACTCTATTTGATTGTTTACCAATTGAATTCAATAATAAAACAGATTCATCAAACTTGGTTTTATAACTTGTTAGTTCATTAGTGATTTGACTTATTTGATCTACTGATGTACTTTCTAAAACTCTTCTATTAAACCCTTGTATTGCAACATTAGGAATATTTTCTCTATTTGTTTTTGTATAAGTTATATTAGCTTCGTATAAAGGTTTTTTATTATTTAAGTCTCTTAAAAATTCTCAATTTGTAGAATTTTTTACTTCATTTAATAATGTATTATAAGCCTTATACTTAACATTATCAAGTGTAATATTATTTACATTATTGCTATAAATTGTTAATAAACCATTTGATGCTTTTAATAGTTCTAATTCTCTATAGAAATTGTTAATTTCATCATTAATACTATTAATATTTATTAAACTAGAAGCATTTATTAATTTATCAACAAATGTTTTAATAACTATAATATAGTCATTTTGGAATTTTTGTTTCAAACTACTTAAAACTTCATTTAACTTATTAACTTTAGTAATAAATGTATCTATTTCAGATTCATTATTTATTCCTCTTAAATTATTATGTAATGAGTTTCTTAAATTTTGAATTGAGTTATTTACATTATTTAAATCGCTTAAATTTGAATTAGTTAAATTAGTTAAATTATTTATTTTATTTGTAACGCTTTCTTTTTTAGAGTCTAAATATAAGTTATTTATTTGCTCAAATTTATTAGGATTTGGTAATAAATCCTCTCCGGTATTTTGAATTGCATTTATTAAATCTCTATAGTGATTTTTTCTATTTTGATCCAAATTAGAAAGACTATTAACTTTTCTAATATTGTTTTGCTTCATTGTTTCTAAAACTTGATAATCTAGATTTTGCAATGTGAAGTTATCATCATCATTAACTCTTTGTTTAGTTGGGTGCGTTTTATCAAGTCTAGCGAGCAATTCACTATTATTTCCAAAAAACCTTTTTATAAGATTTTTGTACATTAAAACTTTATTACTTCAATCTTCAGGTAAAATTCTATTTAAGTACTCAATGTTAGTAGCATTATTTAAAAGTGAAGTAAGCTCAGTTTTAGCTAAAGCAGAATTAGAATTATATGGTAAAGAATTTATAGCAGTTTTTTTAGAAATCAATAATTCCTTAAACTGCTCTATAGAAGTTCTTTTTGTTTGAATATCACTTTCTAAAACAATGTTTTGAATTTCATTTTTTAATGTATTTTTTGAATTATTAGCTTCTCTTGAATTACTATTTGGATAAGGTATAGTATCAACTACTTGTTTAACTTCTTCTTTTAAATTTTGTATTCTTGCTTCATTTTTAATTGTTTCAATTGATTGATTGTTTAATGAAGTATTAATGTTATTTGAATAAGTAGATTTTTGATTTTCATTTAAAAATAATAATGAATCTAAATAATCCAAAGCTTTATTTTTTTCTATTTCAATATCAATTTGATCAAAGTCATTGATATTATCTACACTATTTAATAAGTTATTTATATTATTTTTTCTTTGGACATTTACAATAGAATTAACATTATTTATAGTTGTAGACATTCTATTTTTTATATTTTGATTTTGAGTTCTTAAATTATTAATTTCTGAAATATTATTAGCTTGATCTATTAAATTTTTTAAAAAGTTTCTAGCAGTTAAAGAATTTTCTGAACTAGGATATGAAATTGTATCAACGTGAGCTTTTGCATTTTCTTTTTGAGCTTTTAAAATAATGTTGTCTAAACTTTGCATTTTTGTTTCAAAATCATCAATAGCTTCTGTTTTTCTTGCATCAGGTATTTCAACAACTTCTCTTTTTAAATTACTTTTAGCATTTGAATCTAAAATATCTAAATTATCAATTAATGTATTAACAACACGTCTTCTTTTGGTTTCGTATAAGTTTCATTTTAGTTCATTTTCATAATTAGAATTTAAGTCAATTAGCCCTTTTATTCTATCTTTTAGTCCATAATCTCTTGCATCAGAAGGGAAAGGATTAAGTTGAGAGTTTAAAATATTTTTATATAAAGTTATTTTTTCGCTTAATAATGGATTTACTAAATTTAAAATTTCTTCTTTATTTGATAAACTATTTAATCTATTTTTCAATGTTGAAACAGCTGGTGCACTTGTTCCATCTGGATATGGAAGATTATTTATTTTATTTATTGTTTGATTTATTGCTGTTTCAATTTCTTTTATCTGGTTTAATTTGTCATTTAGTTCATTTTCAATTGTTAAAATATTTGTTTCAACAATTAAAATATTTTTTCCAGAAGCATTATTATTAGGATATGGAAGAGAATTAATTTTTGAAATAATATTTTCTTTAATTGCATTTAATAATATTTCTTTTCTTTGTTCAAAGTTTTTATTCTTCAATTGATTTATAAAATTTTCTTTTTGTTCTTCACTTAAAAATTCTAATGCATTTATTCTTGTCGCAAAATTATTGTTTTCATCCTGTTCTAAAGCATCAATTAATTTGATTATTTTATTAAATTCATCTTCTGTATTTGCTGAATTTAATTTTTCATTAATTATATTTTTGTTATCTTGTGAAAAGCCGCTTATTCTATTTATTATTTGATCTATTTTTATAATTATTGAATCTACAACATTATTTAATTCGTCAATAGAAAGTTCACTATTATCTATTAAAGATAAAATTTCATTTATCGCTTCTGCTTCAATTCCACCTGGATATGGTAAAGATTTTATTTTTTCTATAAGTTTATTTTTTCTATATTTATTATATTCTTCAACACTTTGTGTTTTTGCTAGTCTTATGTTTTCAAAAAGATCATTAAATTCTTCTTCTGTATTTGCTTTATTTAATTCTGATTTTAAATATTCTTTTCTACTCTCTAAATCTTGAATTTCATTATTTTCTGAAATACTTTCTATTTCATCTATAGCTAAATTAATTTTTTGAGGTATTTCATTTATTGTGTTATTAACAACATTTAATTCGCTTAATTCTCTAATATTATTGATAATAGTTAGTATATCTTGAATAGCAATAATATTGCTATTTTCGTTATTTTTTCCAGGATAAGGAAGTTTATATGCTTTATTTATTAACTTATCTTTTTCAATTTCTAGTTTTACTAATTCTGCACTTTTTAAGCTTTGAACTAAAGCAAGCATATTAATTAGTTTTGTTTTTGATTCTTCTAATGAATAAACATCATTATTTGCTAATGAATTTATAATGTTTTTAATATCAGATAATTCTTCTTTTAAATTAATTAAATTATTTTTTTGATCATTATATTCTTGAATATTAATGTTATCAATTCTTGAATAAATATTATTGATGCTACTGTTGATTTTTTCTATTAATAAAGAATTTTGGCGGTTTTCATTAGAAATAATATAATCTTCTATAGTAATCAATTTTTTTAAACCATCAATTTTATTTCTATTTTCCGCTTCATTTATAATATTAGAAATTTCATTATAATTTTTAGAATTATTAATTTGGTTTTCAAAACCACTTTTTTTATTAGAATTTAAATTATCTAAATTATTTATATAATTAATAGCTTTGTCCTTTTCATTTTTTAAAGCTAGTATTATCTTATTTTCTAAAGCTTCGAAGTCTTCATATGAAATAGAATTTCTTAGCAACTCATAAAAATTAATTTTTTCACTATTATCATTTATAAAATTTATTCTATTTTGTGGAGATATTGTTTTAATTTTTTCAATAAAATTTAAAATATTTTCTCGTAAGTTTTCAATTTTACTTTCAATTTCTATAACTTTAGTTAAATCATTATGATAAATTTTTTTTATTCTATCTATTGCAGGCGCATCATTTATATCGCTTATAATTTCACCATTTTTATCAGGGTATGGCAAAAGATTAACAATTGTATCTAAATTGTTTTTTCTTATTTCCAGATTTTTCTTTTCTTTTTCTTTTTTTATAGCATCAGAAAGTTTTGAAAATTCTTCATCTGTGTCAGCTGAATCAAATAATTCATTTATAACATAATCTTCATAACCTAATGATTCTAGTTCGTTATTAGCTTTTTCAACTTTTTCTTTTAATTCTAATACGTATTTTTTAATAATTTTTATTTTTTCTAAAGCTATCAGGTCATTTGAATCAATAGAATTAATTTTTTCTATAATTTCTTTTACAACTGCTGAATCTTTTCCACTAGGATATTTTAAATTAAGAATAATATTTTTTAGTTCTTCTTTATTTTTTAAAAATTGCTCTTTATTTTTTTCTGTTTCTTTTTCGTTAATTTCATTTGTTGAACAAGAAACAACAAAGGCCACAACTCCTAATATTGATAATGCTAAAGTTTTTTTCATAAATACCTCCATATAAAATTACTTTTAAATTATAAATAATTTAAAAAACTAATTATAAATATATTTAATCAATTTATTTTGAGGGATAGAAATTTATGTAGGTAACTACATTTTTTTCTTATTATAGCATAAATTTTGCTGATTTTTTATATAAAATTTATGATTCTTTTACTATGTAGGCATATAAACTTACTATTTATTTTAATTTTCATTACATTTTTGTTCAGAATACACTATATATTTCATTTTTTATTGGTATTTCAATAAAAAATGTTTGTTTGGTGGTGGTTGGGTTGGTTGTTTTTTCTTTTAGTTTGAAGGTCTTCTTAATTAAATAAGTACGTTATTTACATTAGCTGACCTGGGGGTATTAGCAAGCGAAAAGCAATATATTATTCTAATATATTTATCACGTGCGCGTATATATAATATGAAAAGTTAAAAAATAAAGCTATAAATAAATGTTGTTTTTATGCACCTCTCAAAGTAAAGGCTCATATAAAACATTTAAGTTTAACTCTTTTATCATTGATTTAAAATTTATAAAAATTCATTTTTCAGAAGCTTGAATTTTTATTAAGTTTTGAATTGTTTCAACTGAAAAAGTAGAATATCTTTTAGAATAAAAGCTTTTGTATAAGCTAACTGCACTTTCTGATTGAGCTGTTATATTGTTAATATAAAATTTATAATTTGAGCAACTATTTTTTATAAAATTAATAAAAGCTTTTATTGTTATTGAAATTGATTTTTTACTGAATTTCAATTTTAATAAATAATTTAATTTTTCTAATAATTCATCTTTATTTGACAAAGATAGTTTTAATCATTTTTGTACTGATAATCCATTAATTTTCAAAATTTCTTTTTTATATTTGTTGTAAATATATATTCTTTTCATAAAAATATCGTTAAATTTTTTAATAAAATGAAAGTAATCATAAATATGTGTTGCGTTTAATATTTTTGCTAAATTTTGAAAGTATTTTGCGCCATCACTTAAAAGATACAATTTAGTGTTTGAGTCTATAAAATAGTGTTTTTTAATTAATTCTATTATAATTTTTGCTCTTGAAATATTAGCTATTTTTTCATTATCAATAGCAGTATAATTTTCGTATGTGTAAATTACTTTATTATCAATATTTGAATTAATTTTAATTATTTTAGTATTTGATTTAATAACTTTTTTATTTACTCTTGTTTTATCATAACAATCATCAATATGTATGTATATTTCACTTGCATATTGTTTAATATTTGTATGATTTTCTTCATTAAACAGATTTAATTTTTTAGCATAATATTTGCATAAATTTCAACTAATTTTTACAAATTTATTTCTAATAAGTCCACAATATAAATAAAAAGTTTCTAAAATTAATTTTAAATCATATGATTTGTTTATTAAATATTTATATTTTTCTGGATAATAGCTTATATATTTTTTATTTTTACCTATAAAATAGTAATATTGGTAAATTGTAAATTCATATATCTTTAAATTTTGTCCAATAATTTTTCTTTTAATTTTTTTGTTTAAATATCATTTTTGTTCTTTTCTTTTATTAGAATTCTTGAATTGTTCTGAAAGAAATGTTATTTCCTTAGCTGATAATTCATTAATATATTCAATATCATTTGTTTTCATTTATTCCCCTAATTAAATTTTAATTTAATTAGTTTCAATTATTTTTATATAATAAGTAATTATGAATAAAAATAATTTAAAAAGTTTATTATCATTTGATGAACAAATTGAGTTTCTTGAAAACAAAGGTATTAATTGGGAAACAGATTTTGAAAAAAATAGATTCAAATTATATTTAATGAATTATGGTTATAATCATTTAGTTTATAAATGAAAATGATTATTATCTCATAAAGATAAATCTAATGGTTGATATTTTTTAAATGCCAAGTCTTCTAATTTAATTGATTTATTTAATTGCGATAGAACTGTATCAAAATTAATATTAACTAATATTCAAAATATAGAAATTAAATTAAGGAATGCAATATTAAATTCAATTGAAAAATTTATTTCAAAACTGGAAATCGATTTTAATTTAAAAACTGAATTAAAACAAGTACAAATTTTTAAATGAAATATAAAAAGATTGTATTACATTTTTAATAATTATGGTAATTTTAAAAAAGGAAAAAATATAAAATAATTTATAAAAGAAATAAAAATAGATTTTAAAAATAAAAAAGTCAAGAATAACATAAACTTAAATAATCTTTATCTTTGAGAAATACTACATATGACAACATTTGGTCAGCTAATTAAACTGCTAGACTATTTAAATAAAGACATAAAAAATTTAGTTTTAAATCATTTTGCTAAAATAAATCAAAAACTGAATGTTAATTATTATCAATTAATAAGTCTAATGAATATTTTCAAAAAAATTAGGAATATTATATGTCACAATTCTATTATTCTGAATTATGAATTAATAGCACCAAATAGAAAAAGTAAATATTATGAAAACATTTCAAATTTTATATTTAACAATAAATTAGATATTAAAATAAAAAAGACAATAAAATTAACTGATATAATTGTGATTATCTCATTTATAAACGAATATAACAGTACTAAAAAAACATTGTTAGAAATTTTTGTAGATACACTTAATACATTTATAAATAATGAAACATTTGATTATAAACTTGTTAAAAAAATTAAAAAAAATATAAAATTTTAATTTTTTTATACTATAATTATTATGTAAGGAATAGGGCCCCCTTTTAGAAATACTTTAAAAGGTGGAGTGTTGCCCTGTTAAGTAGAAGGCATTTGTTAACAAATAAACTTCTCGAGAATAAGACAGCAATGCTGACACTGTTCTCATTTTTTTATTAACAAATATTATATTATTAAAGAGTTAATTTAACTTAATAAAAAATCATATAGGACTATAAAAAAGACTTATATGATTTTTTTACTAATCTGTTTTTGTGTTTTGTCTTTATTAGAATTTAATCAATATTCATTAAATTAAATTTCTGTTATTTTCTTTACTCTAAGCTAATATGTATTAGTTAAATTTTATTTTTTTAATATATAATTTATTATGCATGGAACATAGGCGCTTTTATAAATTAAAAGATGGTTTGTACCTATGTTAAAAGAGATTATTTAATCTCTAAAGACATTACTATTTAATATAGTTTTGTCTTTTTTTATTTTTATATATAATTTATTCGTACACAGATTACTTTTAAGTATATTGTGCTTATCCACAAATGCTAATAGCTGGGCTCTGTGTTATTTGAAAAGTGTAACAGTTATAAGAAAAAAAATTAGGATAAGATTAGAAAGCATTTATGCTTTCTTTTTATTTTTTAAAAAATATAAAAAATGATATACTTTAATTAAGTGTGTTAAAGTGGAACAACCGACTTGCGAGCATTGCCACACTTTAATAAAATAAGGTTGCTTAGCGATACGATAGGATGGGGGCTGTTGTTGGCTATTTAAACCCATCATTTTTTTATAAGGTTTACTTTTATATGGATAATAATAGTTTAAAGATAATATTTAAAAAAATAATTTATATATTAAAAAATATGTTTTACCAAATTGATAATAATTTATCTACTTATAACAAATTAAATGTGTTTATGAATAATACAAGTAGTACTGATAAAACAGATTATTTGATTCAGATTAAACCAAAATATATTTTTCATATTTTAGGTTTTCATTATTGAAAAAAATTAACTAATACAAATGATATAAAAGTCAAAAATTATTTATTTATAAAAAAATTCATAAATAAATCGTTAGCTTTTCAAAATCCTTATCAAGAATTAGAAAAAATTGTTATTAACAATTGATCAAAATTAGATATTGACATAAGAAGTAAATATTCTTCTAATGATTTTTTTGTTTTTTTAATACAAAGATTTAAAATTTTTGTAGATTTTATAGAGCTAATATATGCAAATCAAAGTACTACATTTTATTTATGCAATGATAATAAAAACTATTTTTTAATGTGAGACCTAAACAAACAAAAAATGCCACAAATTGTATTGAAGAAAATTTCTAATACTAATTATCAATATGAAACATATATACCAATATCGATAAAATCAATTCCTTTAATAATAAAAAATAATATTATTAACATAAATTTAAATAGAAAAAAATTAAAAATAAGAAATATTAAACCTTTTTTAATATTAAATAATAATTATTGAATATTTTAAAAAATAAAATAGTTTTAGAAAGTTTTTGCGCTTTCTTTTTTATTATTTTAAAATATAAAAAACCAGCCAAAAACTGCATACTCAGTAGCTGGTTATTAAAATGTGGCCTTTTATTTTATAATGTGCCTGGCTCGGGAGAGTTGTATGCTCTAATCACAACATCATTATAACATTAAAATAAAAAAATTGGCCTAATGGTTATATTACAACCAGCCAATTTAATTTTGACGTCCCTATATTATTTTATTGTGCCCAGGGTGGGAGAAGGTAATATCTTATTCACAATTCTTTACATTTTTTCTAAAGATTTCATTATTCTTTCTACTTCTTCATAAGTTCCGTGTTTTTTGAAAAAGTCATCCATATTTAATTTCGCAAAATCTTCATCAAGACTTTTTAAAAAACTATCATCAGCATAAATATAATCTTTTTCTGTATTTTTCATATGGCCTCCTTTTTTAAATAATTAATATATTATAAAAAAACAACTGTTAATGCCACATACCTGACCGGTTGTAATGAAGTATGACCAATTATTTTAACGTGCACGACTCAGGAGAGTTGTGTATGCTCTAATCACAACATCATTATAACATTAAAATAAAAAAATCTACATTAAAATGTAGAAATCCATTCAGGGCCTACGTACTAAAAATACGCTTAAACATTGTTAGGTTATCCATTTGATTTACGCAAACTTAATTGCACCTTTATTATACATTGATTTTTAAAAAGGAAAATAAAATTTTAAAAATTCATCTAGTTTATTTCCTTTTTTAATATTAACATAAATATAATTTGATAGCACGTCAACCATTCTTATTAAAGGTGAATACTTTGAATCTAAATATGAAAGAGTAAGCGATCCTATGTTTTTAAAAAATGGAGGTATTGTAATATCACAATCAGAATTATAAACTTCTCAAAAAAGTTCTCTTATTATTGATTCTTCTAAGGTATATTTTCCACTTGTTTTTGTTGATATATTATCTAAATTTAAAAAAATATTTAAAATATCTTCTTTGGACAAAATATTTTTCTTAATTTCATTTTGAAAATATTTTTTAAGAGAAACAGCTATTACTCAATTTAAAAATCTTCGTCTATTTGCTTTGTTATCAATGATTTCTTCCTTTATTTTGCTTATGTCAATTTTTACAAAAAACTTATCTATAGTATTAAATGATTTAATGATACTTTTTTTAAGATTTAATGATAGAGTAAAACCTTTTAATTCTTCTTCAGGATTAATATTTTTTATTTTTTTTATTCGGTCTTCTTTATTTTTAAATAATTTTTTTGATTTAGATATTGACTTTTTAGATTTAAAAACTAGAAAAGTTATTATAAAAAAACTATCATTCTTACTAAAAACACCTGATTCATCAGAATAAATATAATAATTTTTAGTATTATTCATTTTCATCCTTATTAGGATTTAATCAATATTCATTAAATTCAATTCCTGTTATATCTTTTGCTCTAAGTTCATATGTATTAATTAAATTTTTATTTTCTGTTAATTGATTATTGTTATCAGGTTTTTTAATAATAGAATTCTCTAAAAAGTTTTTAATCATTATTTTAGCGCTTCTTGTTTTTGCTTCATCAGTAGCTTCTTGCATTTTTTTAATTTCCCCAAAAATAGGTTGATAAAATTCTTTGTAGAATTCTTTTTTGAATTTACGAATATTTCAAGAACTTAAATCACTATTTACAGAATCAGTATTAAATTCTATTTCACTATCATAACTATTTACTAAATAATTAAAAGGCATTAAAAGTTTATTATATAAATTTAAAGCAAATATGTAAAATTGTCTTTGATTTGAATCTTGAATATGATTTTTTCTACCTAAAATTAAACTATCTTTTCATTCATCATAAAAGTAATGTTTATTTCCGAATTCATCAATAAAATTAACATAAATAGTTGGGTCTAAAATTTTAGATACTGAATTAATTAATACTTCTAGCAAGCTTGAAAAACCATTTGTATAATTATATTTTTTATAAAATTCTTGTAGTTTTTCATTTTTAGTTTCATCTAATTGTTCTAAAAATGATTTATTAGGGTTATTTGATAGCATAGAAAGCACTAATTTAAAGTGTAAGTAATATTTTTAAGACTTTTAGGCTAGTCGCCATTATATTTGAATTTTGAATAGCTTTAAAAGGGGCTAAAACAATTGAATTATTGTAAAAATCATAAGGGTTTCATCTTTTTTCTAAATAAGTTTGAAAACCGTAAGAAAATACACCTATATAGTTTTTGGAAGATTGGTCAACTGGGAAAGGAAATTTAAAGTTATATCAATCATTAAAATAATCAGCAGCTTTTATATCTTTATTTGGAACAGCCTCTAATGATAATGTTTTATTTTTATGATTAATTCTTTCTTGTAAAAAGTGTCTATCTAAACGTTTATAAAATTGTTTTGATATATCATACATTTCTTTGTAGCTGATTTTAGGGTTCATTGTTTCTCTTTCAAGATTTTGACCGTGATTATTTCAATCAGCTTCTTCTTCATTGTGTTTTTCAAGCAATTCTGTTTCTTTTTCACCAAAATCTAAAGGTAAAACACCGTGATACATAGAAGAAAACTCAGAGCTTTTTGTGTAAATATCTTCATATGCATTAATTATTTTATCTAAATTATAAGTTAATGCATCTTTTCAAACTATTCCTAATCTTTTTGTTGAATAGTTTGTATTAATAAATTCTGTACTTCCTTCATTAAAAAGTCTATTTAATCTATTTTGTAGTTGTTGTTTATTATTATAAACATTATCCATTTGTAAAATATAATCATAGTATTTTTTAATACCTGAATAGTATCAAATAGCTGTTGGATGTTTTAAAATTATTGTTAATGGGTCTGGTAGTTTTAATGAATAGGGAAATTTAGGATCAGTTCTTAAGTCATAAGCTAAAAAGTTTCCTGCATCATTGAATGCTTTTGGATTAGCATCTAGCATTGCATTGTTTGAATATACTTCCTTAAAATTATTAATTATTTCAGAATGAGTAATTTTTGGTTTTTCGTCTTCTTTTTTAATAGGTTCTGTTGAATCCTTTGGTGGTGTTGTTGGATTAGGAGTAGGATTTGTTGATGTTTCAGGGTTTTCTTTATCCTTTTCACCTTCTCTATTTCCATTTAATATTAGATTTACTTTTTCTAAACAAGAAGCAGATAAAATTGGTAATGATAAAATTGGAGCAACAGCACCTATTCATTTTAAAATTTTTTTGTTTTTCATAATTATTCCTTTTATTTGATAATTTAATATTAATTAAATTATAACAAATGATATTTTTAAAAAAATTATTTAATTTATTGTATATAAAAAGTTAGTTAATTTTGTTAACTAACTAATTATAAAAGTACTTATTTATAGTATTTTTAGTTTTTTATTCATAAGCGTATATTAATCAAGGTATAAAACTCATTAATGATTTTTTTCTTAAATTTGATATTTTTTGATTAATAATTTTTTCAATTTTATTGCTAATTACTTTTAAAATTATTTCACCATTGATATCATTTTGTTCATAAGCAAATCAACCTAAATATTCTCCAAAATCACCATATTCTGATTGTGGAATAATTATCTTATTATTTTTTAAATAAATTTTATTAATAGAATATTTAAAGCTGTTTTTAATTTTATTAAAAATTATTGCTTTAAATTTATTATTTGTATATGTGTATTTATTTATTTTAAAGTAATAATAATATTTCATAGTTTTACATATATCTTTATTTTTTAGTTATATTAGTCAATTTGATATATTAATTTCTTTTTTATTTCAGGATTTTTAACAATTATTAAATTTATATCAAATTTAGGTTTTTTATTTGATGATTCTAAAAACCAAATTAAATCCTTTTTTAAAATTTTAATTATTTCTTTTAAGAATTCTTTATTATGACTTATAAAAAGACCTAGAATTCTATCTTGATAAATACTTTTATCTTTTTCACTTAAATTAAATATTTTTGGCATAGCCTCAAATCAAGTGTTTCAAAATGTTTCGAAGTCTATATATCCATTTTCTACATAAATTATAATATTATTATTTGATAAAATTCATTCTATTCTTTCTGATTTAGAAATATTTTGAAAATGATAAACTTTATTAAAATAATCATTTTTTAAAACATTTTCTAATTCTTCAATTTTATTATCTTTATCATAAGATAGTCAAATTTTTCTTATTTCTTTTTCAAAATTAATTCAATATTCTTTTCTTTTTTTATATATTTTTTCATTATTATTAATTACATTATATAAAAAATCAGAAACTCCATCATATCTAACATTTTCACTTTTAATAGATATTTCATAAAAGGGTGATAAAAATAATCCATTTGAATTAAAATTTGTTTGAAAGTTTAATTTTTTCATAATCTACTCCTTAAAGTTTGTTATTAAAATTTCGTTTGCATTTTTATCTTTTTTAATAGTTGAAATATTGGTATTTGTATGATTTAAATAATAAATATTTCAGTTTTTAAATAAATTTAATATTTTTTCATTGTATTTAAAACTAATGGCTATTTTGCAATTATTTTTTGAATTAAAAAATAGAATAAATTTAAAAAAATCATCTAGATTTATTTTATGTTTATAGGCTTTAAAATTAGAAAAATAAGGTGGATCTAAATAAATTAAATCATTATTATTAAATGAATGAGAGTTTAATAATTCTTTATAGTCTAAATGACTAATATTAATATTTTTTAAAACATTATTATAAATTTTTAATTTAGTTCATAATCCGTTTAATACTTTTTTATTATATTGTTGTATAGCCGCTTGTGAATAACCTCCAAATCCATTAAATCTTTTGTTGTTATCTTCTACAAATTTTTTTGTTAATGGAAGTATATTATCATAATCATTAATATAAACATCAATATTTGGATTTATATTTTTTATATTTATTCCAACTATACCTGTTCCTCCAAAAACATCATAAAATTTAGTTATATTACTTAAATTAAAATGTATATATAATTGATTAAAAAGTCTGTATTTTGAACCAATTAACCGTATTACAGGCTTTATTTTTTTGATTTTATTTATTATTGTCATTTTTAAACCTTGCTATATTTTAAAATATTGTCTTCGCATAATGCGCCCATATCAATTAGGTATTAATTGGTTAATTTCAAAATTTATTTTTATATTATTATCATTTACAAATTTAATAATTTGATTTTTTATAAAATTTAAAATATATTCTAAAAAATCAGAATTTGTATATTTAAAAACATTTGATACTTCTTTAATATATGATTCTTTTTCTATTTGATTTAATTTAAAAAAAGCAATAGGATTTTCAAAAAACACTTCATAAAACTCATTTTTATTTATAACAAAATTGTTTATATAAATTAAAATATCATTTTCATTAAATTTTGAATTTTCATATGAAATATTTACTGTTTGTATTATTTTGTTTAAATACACTGATTTAATAAAATCAATAAATTTATTCAAATCTAAATTTAAACCTTTTTTATTGGCTTCATATTCTCATTTTTTTCAAATATTTTTTATTTTGTTTCAAATATTTTTTCAATATTTATTTTTATCTATTAAATTATTATTTTCAATTATTGAAAATATAATATTGCCAAAATTTTGCAAAATATTTTTATTTTTTGAAGCATTAAATGAAATTTCATAATAAAAAGTTAATGAATTTTTAAAATTTATTTTTGTTTCATATTGTTTCAATTTATTCCTTAAAATTATTCTTCATAATTAAATGGTGGTTGATTAAAATCAATATTATAGTTTTTTTGAGCTTCGTTTTGAGCTTCGTTTTGGGCTTCATTTAATTCATTATTTTTATTTATGTAATTATCAATAATAAAAATAGCTGTTTTTTCTAAGTTTGTTATAACTTTTAATGCAAGAGAAGTAGGCAATCCTCACAATTTAAATTTTTCTAAATTTTCTTCAACAATAGATTTGCATAAATCAAATGCATTAGTTTGTTTAAGAATATTTATTGCTCTATAATGCTGTAATCCTTTTACATTTAATAAAGATTTAAAAATTAGGTAATTATAATACTTCTTAAAGCCATACATTTCACCAGTCTTTAATTCATAAACATATATTTTTTGTTTTTCTTTATCAATAAAGTTATTTGCATTAATAACATTAAGTAAATAACCTGTTCCATAGACATCTAGTACAATTTTGTCATTTTTACTTTTGTAAACAGTTCCATAATAATAAAATTTCATTTTTATCTCTTTTCTTTTGAATAATATAATTCTTCTAATGTATTGATTTCTAATTCTATTTCTTTTATTTTTGCTTTATTTAAAGACTCATCTTTTTTCAATTTATTTAATGTATTGTTTAAATCTCTTTTCCTTTTTATTATTCTTATTTGCATACTTAAAAATATTATTGATAATATAAAGTAAACTAATATAAATGCACTAAAAGCTATAACAATAATAATTTGAGTAATATCTAATTTATTTCATTTATTTAATAAATCAAAAACTGAATACGGAATAAAAATTCCTAGAACAATACCTAAAATCCAGATTCATAAAAATTTCATTTTTAATGGTTTGATTATTTTTTTCATTAGATAATTTTTACCTTTCTTTGTTTTTTATTTAAAACTATAACAGTAGTTATAATTCCGGAAGTTAAAATTAAAGCTAATACTAATGTACTTATTCATATTATTTTTGTTTTTTCTTTTAATTTTTCTTCATAATCTAAATCAAAATCTTTATTTAAATAAATATTTAGATTGAAATTATTTTCACCTATAAATTTTTTTGAATTTAAATTAGCTTTAAAACTAATGTTTTTAGAATTTTTATAATATTCTTTTTCTTCTAAAATAGCTAAATTATTACTTTTTACTAAAATATCTTTAAAAAAGGCATCATTAAAAGTAGGAAGGTTTATATTTTTTAATAATTCTGCTTTTTGTTCTTGATTAAAATCAAAAACATTTAAAATATTTTCAATAATTTTAGTAATTATTTTATCTTTGTAAGAAGTGCTATCATTTTGATTTAAGAAAATTGAAATATCATTAAAATAAAAACTAGATAAATTTATTTTTGATTCATCATTATTTTGTGTATTAATATTATCATTATTAGAATTATTGCTATCATTGTTATCACTACTATTATCATTATTTGATTTATTTGAATTATCAATCAGTTTATCAATTTCTATATTTAAAATAGAAATTGCACTTATATTTTTTTCTCCTGTGATTGATTCTATTGGAGAAATTAAAACTATATCTTTTGTATATGATAAAAACTTTTCTTTGTTTTTAATTAATAAATTATTAAAAATTTCATTATTATTTATCTTTTCAGCATTTAAACTATAATTTTGTTTAATTAAGAAATTTTCAATAATGTTATTAATATTTTCTTTTGGAAAAAAGTGACTAAATAATTTTATTTCTTCTGTTTTATTTTTAGAAATTTTTGCTGCTTCTTTATCGAAAAAAGTTCATAAAATATATAAAATTTCTTTTTTAAAACCATTTCCTAAAGAATCATAATAATTTATTCATTCTTGATATTTTTCTAATGATTTTAAATTAAATCTATATTTATCTAAATTATTTTTTATTATTTTTAATAATCTTTTTTTATATTCAAAAAAGTTATTAATGTTATTTCAATTAAAATTAGCTTCTTTGTCTTCTAAAACAAATTTTAGATTGTTAAAATCTTTTAATAATTCAGAAATATCTTCATTATATTTGCTAATTTTATGGTTTGAAATTGAAAAAATAATTTTATCTTTATCAATTCAATAATTAATAATTTCAGAAAGTTTTGAATATTTGTTATTTAATTCATCGTATTTTGAATTTAATATTTGTTTTAATTTAGATTTTAATTCTTTTTTATCTATATTAAAATCTATTTCTGAACTATTAATTAATTTTTTAGCTTTAATTTCATCAATTATTTTATTTAATACATAATCATTACTTATTTTATTTAGAACTAAATTTTTAGTAATTTTTTTAATTTTTTCTTCATCTAATAATTCTTCATCTGTTAAATATTTTGTATATTCACTAGTTACTAATAAATCAATATCAGAATAAATATTATCTATTTTAAAATCATTTAAATACTCTAAAATAAATTCGTATAAAACATCTTCTATTGTTGTTTCATAGTTTTGATTTGAAAATAAATTATTTTTGTTTAACTCATTTTTAATTTTTTCTAAATTAAAGTTATCATATTTTAAATTATTAATTTTAAATGAACTAAAAGGAGAAGAATAAATAGGTCAATCAATTTTTAAATTTAAGTCTGAACTATTTATAATAAATTTTTCACCATTAATTTCATATTTTCCGAAAATATTTATAAATATGCCTTTTTCACTAAATGAGAATGAAATATTTTTTAATAAAGATAATAATTCAGTAATATTAATATTTTTACCATTTATTTCAAAAGTCTCATTATTAATATCTATTTCTTTATTAAAAATTTTAAAATGAGTAATATTTTCTTTTACTATTTCTTTTAATAAGGATTCATTCTTTAATCAATCATTTATAGTTTTCTTAGATATCAATTCTATTAATTTATTTTCATTAAAAATTAATTCCAATGGAAAATTAATTCTATAACCATTTTTATAAAGTCATTCTGTTAAATCTACATTATAACTTTCTTTATTTTTTATAAAATTAACAATAGTTGTTGAAGGGTCAATATTATAATTAAATTTAAAATTATAAATATTTAAATCTTCATCAGGTTTTATTATTATTAAATTTTTATCATTTTCATTATTTAAATAATCAAATTTTTGTGGTTCTAAATTATCAATAGGTTTAGTTTCTATATAGCTGTAAATGTTTTTTTGATTTTTATCATTATTCATTTTACTATTAATAAAGTTAAATAATAACTCTTTAAACTCATTTAAAGTTGGCTTTGTATCGCCAAATTTATTATTAGAAATTAAATAATTTTCAAAATCATTAATAAAATCATTTTGCTTTAAATTATCAAAATAAACATTAAATGATAAATTATTAAAAAGTAAAAAATTTTCGTATTGAATAATTAAATCAGAATAACTTAAATTTTGTATATCTAACGATTGTGCCTTTACATAATCTCTAAATGAATAAAAATATTTCGAATTTATTAAATTATTAACTTTATTTTGATTTTTTAAATTTAAAAAAGAATTATCTAAAACGTTTTCTTGACTATTATTCTTAAATTTTTCATTTGTTTGATAAATCAAATAATATTTTGCTAATCCTGTTTTTTGGATTGCTGATAATAAATATCATCCTTCGCTAAACGGCGCTGTAAAATAAAGTATTTTATCTTTATCTGTTGGTAAAGAAAATTTTGTAAAAGAATTGCCTAATGAATTAATGTCATTTCCTAAATAATATCCATTTATTTCTGTAAAACCTTGAGAAAAATCTAGTTTTAAACCATTATCGGCAAAAATTGTTTTAACAATTATAGAATCATTTTCATTAGCGAAATATTCTAAAATTTTATTTTCGCTTTCTAACTTATTTATTTTAGGTCAAACAACAAAATCACTAATATTTTCATAAAAAGCCTTATTTAAAGTTCATATGGATTCATAAGTTCCTGTATTAGGATTTATTTTAAAATCATATTCAGGGTTTTTAATTAAGTTTCCGTCTTTATCAGACACTTCTTTAAAATTTTCATCAATTATATAAGGATTTATTTTTTGTGCTTGCTCTAAATTTTGTTTTGGATTTCAGCTATGTAATTTAAAATTAATTTCATCATATACATTTTCAATCCCTATATCAGAAAAAAGATTATCTGATATAGTAAAAACTTTATAAGTATCTAAAATATTATTATCTGAATCAACATCATACACTTTGATTTGAATTTTCATTTTTTTATCAGTTGGATTTATATTATATATAAATCCTGTTAATCCAATAGGAACAATATTATCATTAATAATTAATTCTTCGTTTCTTTTGTTAGAAAGATTTAAAAATATTCGCGCTTGTGAAAAAAATGTTTTATTTGGTTTTTCTAAAACAGAAATGTTATATTGATTATTTATATTTTGACTATCGTCAGCAGGAACTGAAACATTTAAACTAAAAAGTTTTTGTGTAGCATTATTTGAATTATATTTTGGTACAACAATATTAAATCTATTCCATCAAAATGAATCATTAATTGTTGAATTCGGCTTTATTTTTAAATAAATTTTAAGTTTCTTGTTTTCGAAATTAGCTTCAAAATAGGGATTTTGGTTATCATATATCATTTTAATATTTCTATCATTAAAATTTTGAATTAGTTTATTAAAAATTGACATAGATGTGTAGTTTTTCCCTAAATTCACTATAAATTCTGCATAATCATCATATTCAACTTCATAAATATAATTTTCATTTATATTTTTAACTTCTTTTTTATTTAAATATTTTGATAGTAAAAAATCTTTAATATCTATTTCATCAATATATGAAATTTCTGTTCTAAAAGTAGGAATGTTATTGTTTACATCTAAAAATATTTTATTTGTTGAAGATACTAAAAATTTATTTCTATATTTTGATAAATATGGCTTTATTTCATAATATAAATTTAATTTATATAAACTGCTTAATTTATTGTTTAAATATTCTTGTTCATCAATTTTAGTTTTTAAAAAATAAAAATCATCATCAGTTTTTGATATTTTAAAATCTGATAACTTTAAATATTCTATTGAAGGTCAAAATTCATCATTATTTATAACTAAATGACCAGATTTTAATAAGTCTTCTTCATCATTTAATGCATTATAATAATAATCATTTTCACCTGAAAATTCAGCATATTCTAAACTACTATTATCATTTTCATATCTAATAGTATATTCATCATATTCATAGTAAAAATCGTCATCAAACTTAAATAAATTGTTGTTTTCTAATTTATCAATTGTTACATTTATAGTTTCAGTTTTAACTTTACTTTTTAATTCTTCTATATTATTAAAATTAAGTTCATTTTTTTTATTTCTATAAATACTAAAAACATTAAAAATATCTTGTTCATTTACTTCAAATTGATTTAATTCATTTTTAAATTGTGAATAAAAACTATTAAAAGATAAATTATTAATATTATCTAAATTATTTAAATTAATTTGTCCATTTTTGTTAAATCAATTTCCACTTAAATTACTATTTGATACATATTTTTTATTATTAATTAGTCTATAACTTGAATGACCGTAATATCTGGGATTATATGAATTAGCTATAAAATTATCTTGAAATAATTCCTTAAAAAGTTTTTGAATATCAGAAATTGTAACAATATGTTCTGCATAATACATTTTATCAAACTCATAGTCATATAAACTCACTAGAGGTGCAGCAGCTAAAGGAACAGATAAAATTGGTAATAATTTTATTTTTTTCATAAAAACTCCTTAATAAATTAATAAATCCATTAAATTTAATTAATATTTAAAAACAAACTTTTAAAATTATTTATTCAATTTTTAATGCAATTCATTCATATAACCTCTATCTAAAATGAATCTATTAAATTTGTTTTAAACTCTGTTAAAAAATTTAAATATGTTAAATATGTTTTATATGTTGACAAATTATTTTCATATATCTCTATTTCTTTTTTATAAGCAATACTTAAACTTTCTTTTATGCTATTATCATCTATTTTGTTTATTAACTGATTTATTTCAAACAATAATGATTTAATGTGTTTTTGATATATTGTAAAATCATCAAATAATAAATCTTTTTCAAAATCATTATAGTTAATTGAAATTTGATAATGTTGTTTATCAGTTAAGAACATTAAACATTCCCCAGTTTTTGAAGATGATATAAATTTTAATTCTTGCTCTGTTAATGATTGGCTTGTTTCATATAAATTTTGAATTGAATTTAAATCTATTTGCTTACAGTTAAAGAAAAATGAATATTGTATATTTCCTAAAATTTTGCTTGCATTTTGTGAAATATCAACAACATTTTGAGTAGCTAAAATTAATGAACCGTTAAACTTACGAATTGTTTTAGTTGTATCTATAATAAACTCTCTTAATTGAGGAGTATTATCTTTTAAAGCAAAATGCGCTTCATCAATAAAAAGTACTGTTTTATAGTATGATTTGTTAATTGAATTAATACTAATTTTAGTATTTATTATTTTTAACAATAAATAAATTTGTGCTAACGCTGAACTTTGATTTTGTTGTGATAAAAGTTTTTTCACATTAAAAACTATAAATTTATTATTTAGATTAATATTTGATTGAGCATTAAAAATATTTTTATAACTTTTTTGTTCTTGAAAGAAAAATTTAAATTCTTTTATTAATTTAGCAATAGGTATCTCATAAATACTTTTTTCCAAATTATTTCTAAATTTTAAATTATCTAATTCTGAAATAAAATTATCTATAATAGGTCATTTTTTAATATTTTTAAATTCTTCTAATGTATTAAACTCATAATATTTATATTTAATATATAAATTTTTTAAAGCTTCTTTTATTACAATTAATTCTGTTTTTGAAATATTTTGAAACAAGGTTTCAAATCAATTGGATACAAACTCTATATGATTATCAATAACATTATAAATTCTTATATTTTCTTCATTAAATTCATTAATTTGGATTTGTAATGGATTAATAATTGTTTTATCGCCATCTTTTAAATCAATTAATTGGCCTTTAACTTGATTACAGATTTTATTGTATTCATTCTGAGGGTCAATAATCATAATTTGACTACCATTATAAAATTCATTTAATAAAATTTTTTTACTTAAAGTACTTTTACCACCACCGGAAGTCCCAATAATAATAGCATTGCTATTTCTTCTGAAAAAATTTCTGTAAAATAAATCAAAAAATACTGGTGAATTATCTTGAAGTTGAGTTGCTAAAATAAAATCATTATTATCATTTAAAATTTCTAAATTTCAAGGTCAACCAAAAGCTATTAATTCTGGTAATGCTTGAATAGTTGTATTAAGCATATCCATTGGTATTAGTTGCATTTGATTTCAAGTTTTAAATTGTTCAAAATCAAACTTATGTAAAGAAATTTTTTCTTTTTTAGCATTTTCTATATTTTCTTTTTCTAAATTGACTAAATCATCTTTATTTAAGGATTTATTAAATAAATAAACAGAAACATCTAATAATGGTTTATTTTGATATTTCACAATATTATTTGTTAAATCTTCAAAAATTTCATATTCATATTGTTTTTTCTGATCCCTTAAAAAATGAGAAGTTTTTTCATTAGCTAAGGCTCCAATTTTTCTATTTGCATTTTCTAAAAGTTTTTCAGCTAAATTATTATTTATTTTATTTAAATTTATTATTACGTTTGAATTACTATTATAAATAGTATTTAATCATCCATTATCAACTTCATAATCAAATTCATTTATAGCTTGTAACGAACAATAATTTTCATTTATTTTAAAGTAACTTTTAGCAAATTCAATATTTTTAAAATTTAATAAATTATTTAATGAAACAATTTTATTAGCATAATTTAATATTTTTAATTCTATTTCATTATAAGTTAATTCTAGACCGTAAAAATTGCTTAAAAACAAAACAGTTTCAACTTGATTTTGCTCAGTTAATAAAAAATTTACACTTTCGAAAATATATTTAACATTATTAATATTTTCATTTAAGTTAAATTCATCATCTCCATAAATCAAAATAAAGTATTCCTCATATTTTTGATTTTTAAATTTTTCTAAATCTTCTTTTTTAGAAAATAAGTAATTTTTACTATTTTCATCTTTAAACTTATTTATTTTTTCTTCTAAAATAAAGCTATTTTCTTTAAATTCATTTAAATTATTAATTTTAATTATGTTAACTGAATTTGAAATATTACCTAAATTATTAGCTAATGTTTCTAACAAATTTTGTTGGTACAAATTATCATATTTAAAAATTGAATTTCCGTTTAATTTAAATAATTTAGCTACAAAAGATTTAGAGTTTTTATTAGTTAAATTTGTTCTTAATAAACCATCTGAATCTATTGTTTTAAAAACCATTAAATTATTTATTTCTTCATTTTTAAATTTCTTTTTACTACTTAAAAATTTAAGTCAAATTCAAAGAATTTGATAATACTTATATTGAGTATTTTTTACATTTAAAAATAATAAAGCTATAAAAGGAATAAAACCAATAGGAATAACTATTTTATAAATTGTTGAAAGTTGTGGAAAACCAAAAATAACTATAATAAAGTCTAATATGAGTAAAGCAAAGAAAATTACTAAATCATATCAAGCCATATTTTTAAAGATATTAAATCTTGTTCTTTTTAGTGGTTTTGCTTGTAACATTATCTTTTTTTAATCCTTTCAATGCGTCAAACAGTTTAACAAATCAAGGCTTCATTACACTTGATGTTTTATTTGAAGAAATATTATTATTTTTATTATTTATTTTTTGATTTTTTGTTGCTATAGTTTTTGATAAATTATCTTTTTTAAGAACATTTTTATCATTTTGAATTCCTTTTTGATTATTCGACTTAGAACTTCTTTTATTGTTATTATTAGAAGCATTTGCTTTTTTACGAAGTTTTATATTTGTTCCTTGTGCAAACTGGTCTAAATTAAAAAAGAACATTAATCTTGTTACCATATTTTCAATCCCAAAAGTCATTCCTATCAATATTCCAATCGATAAAATAGCTGAAACAATATCTTTTAATACTTCATATTTAGGATCGCCTATAATATCTGTTATTAATAAAGGAACTTGTTTAAAGGTAGTTTCTATTAAAAATAAAAATAATATTAAAACAACTAAAATAATAAAAGTACTTAAAATACATTCAAAAAACTTTGTAAATCATTTTTTAAGTGTTTCACCAGCATCATTTGTCCCTTGTGCGACTGCTGGTGGTAATCATAATAAATATATGAATTCGAAAGCCACTATTTTTACAATTCTTAAAAATAAATTAAGCATTACTCATAATATTGCTAAAAATGATATACATAGCTCTAAAATTAATAAAATAGAACTTGAACGTAAATTTTGATATCCTTTAAAATTTAAAGCTAAATAAGTATTTTTAACAGCTATTCAATCCTGATGACCTAGCGAAGTATTTTCTCAGCTAGGTTCTAATGTTTGAAATAAAAATGAAGTAATAGAATTATCTTGGCTATTTAATAAAACAGATTTTATAAATTGATAAATAATTGTAAAAAATACCATCATTAATCAAATTAAAATTGGTATTCCAATCATTATCAAGCCAGATAAAAATCCTCTTTTTAAAGATTCTTTAAATAAAAGTTGATTTTCTTTATCTTTTTGAGCTTTAAAAAACCGATACATAACAATTCCAAAAACTAATATTAAACTTATTGCCATTATGGTAAAAAATCTAATAAAAAATGTACTTGTAAAATCAATTTTATATCCACCAAAAAGTATAAATATTGGTAATTTTAAGGCTATAAATTCTAATGTTGAATAGACTATGTGTAATATTCACGCTGGTAGAAACACTAAAATGTACCATAAAGCGCTATAAATAATATATCCAACATTATCTAAAAGTCATTGCATTTAATTATCCTGACACAGATGTATTTAATATACTTCAATTAGTAGCATTCATTGTAATTAAAAAGATTATTGATAAAAATAAGACTATCACACCAGCTAAGTATCATCAAAGCTTTTTAACTTCCATTTTGTATTCATCTGCTTTTACTTTTGAAAGCTTATTGAATCTTCTAACTAAATTTATAATTAATCAAACTAAAAATGCAATTGAAATAATTATAGCTGGAACTGTTATTGCTGAAATTATAGTTTGAAAACCACCAGTTACTGAATTAGTAATTTCTTTTGCTAATCCTGACCCATTATCGTTGTTATACAAAACTTTTGTACTCATTTATTTATTATCCTTTTTTAAAATCATATTAAAACCTACTTTCATTAAATTAATTTAGAATTTTTTAATATTTCATAGCCTTTTGAATTTCTTTTTACCTTAAAATAAGGTCTTCTAGTCATAGTATCTTTAAATTTATCCAATCATTTTTGTTTAGCTATAAGTAAATGCCCCATATTGATTTTAAAAAGCGCAATATAAATTCATAAAGCGTCTTCATAATTATCTACTTCAATAAAATCTGTTAAATTGTATTTATATGAAAAAATACTTTTAGTCTTTTTATTTTCTTCTAATTCATATAAATTAATAAAATAATCTAAAATTTCAAGTAATTTTTTAGCATTGTAAATACGAACATTTTTGTTTGAGAAAACTTTATTAACTGTTCCATAAAACAGTTGTTTTAAATTTTTTGATGCTTTATCTACTTCAGCATTAAATATGTTTTTTATAATTAAAATCATTTTTTCAACAATTTTAACAGCTAATTCTTTTTCTATTGATTCATCTAACGCATAAACCAATCTCATCTTCTTTAAAGTAAAACTTGATGAATTTGTTTCGTAAAAAAACGTAGGAGTAAAATACTTTAAAAAACTCATTTCAAGATTATTTTTGTTATTTAAATCAGTTTTTTCAAAAACAAAATTGTAATATTTCAATAATGTTTTAAAAATTTCATTCCCATTATAATCAATATCAATATTTAAAAACTTTGTTTTTGTTCCAGTAGAAGAAACATAAACTTTATTATTTGTTATTGCATCAATTAAACTAGATAATTTCATTGATTGTAATTTTTTATTTTTTTCAATAATATTTTTATGAAATAAAGAATTTAATTTTTGAGCATCAAAATGGGTAGGTTTATGTTTATATTTTTTATAAAAAATGAAAAAATTTGTACAAAATTTTTCTTTATTCCACATTTTATACAGCATAAAACCCCTCATTTTTTTAAATTTTCATTTTATTTTTTCAAAAAACTTTAACAAAAAAGAAAAAATAGGTATTTCTACCTACTTTATTTTCAATCCTCCTTTATTTTTTATTAAAATATCTGTTTTATAGGTATTTTTGTAAAAAATCTTAAATTATTTTATGAAGTACTTATTTTTTTTTTTTTTTTGTAAAATGAATTTAGACAACAATGTCTAGAAAGGTTAAAAAAATGCATGAAATAAGAAAAGATTCTTCTGAAGAAAAAGAAATACTTAGAATTGAGTTTATTCCAAAAACATGATATTTAGTTATTGCAATTTTATCGTTTATTATTTCACTTTTGACTATAGGGTTAATAATCTGAATGAAAAATTATCTATTTAATAGTGGAGGTATGACTATTTTTAATGTTGTTTTTCTGTCTTCCGCTGTTATTTTTGAAATTATAGTTGGAATATTATTTATTCTATGATATTTAAAAAGTAAAAAACAGAAAGTTGTTATTACTAACAAAAAAATAAAAGGTTCTATATACACAAATTCAAAAAGTAAAAAATTTATTGGTTTTAGTAGTTTATTTAATTTTTCAATGAGAATTGATCAAATTGATGAAATTCATTCTAATGGGTCAAATTTACATTTAACGTTTGTTTCTGGTTCAAATAATTCTAAAGAAAAAGAACTAACTTTGTTTAGGGTAAAAAATATACAAACAGTTCAGGAAAAACTTGAAGAATTAATGAGTGAATCTAAAAATAGTACTGATTTACAATTTGAAATAGAAGCTAAAAAACTTGATTTAGAAAGAGAAAAAATAGAAGCTTTAAAGAATTTGAAAAATTAATTAAATAAAAATAAACTAGAAATACTAGTTTATAGCAAACACTTTTAAGTGTTTGTTTTTTATTAAAATTAAAAATATAAATTTTTTGCTTTTTTTAATAAAAAAAGAAATAAAAAAAGCGGCTTCCTATTCTCCCATCTCTGGTACCTTCGGCGTAAAAGGGCTTAACTACTGAGTTCGGAATGGATTCAGGTGCTCCCCTTTGCTATGACCACTATTAATATAATACACTATATTTTTTAAAATAATAATATTTTTTTTTTTTTTTTTTTGAAAATTAATAACCATCCGACTTTAATAATACGTTTAAAATATGTTGTAATTATTAGTTAAATATTAATTATTATAAATTAACCCGCATTTAGATTATAAAAAAATTATCAGAATAAACAAAAATCATAAAGAATAATTTTATTTGGTATTTTTAAAAAATAAAAATTTATTTTTTTATCTTATTAATTTTTATATATAAAAAAACAAACATAAAATGCTTGTTAATTATTATTTATTTTTCTTTTACAACTATATTAATTAGTTTATTTGGAACAAAAATTTCTTTTATTATTTCTTGATTTGTTAATCATTTAGAAACTTCTTCTTTAGCTAAATTTAATACAAATTCTTTGTTATTGTTATCAATGTGCACTGTAATTTGTGCTCTTGCTTTTCCATTTATTGTTATACCATAGGTAACTTCGTCATTTTCTAAAGCTTTTTTATCTATATTAAAATCTTTAAGATTTTCTAAATTAAACATTTTTTCACTTAATTCTCATGCAAGGTGAGGAATAAAAGGTTCTAAAATGTTCAAAGAAACATAATAAAATTCATTTAAAAGTTTATTATTATTAATTTTTTCATAAATATTTAATATTTCCATCATTAAAGCAATTAATGTATTAAAAGCGTATTCGTTTCTTCTATCATTGTAAATAGAATCTTGTTTTATTAAAGCTTGATATAGTTTCATTCTTGCTTCTTTTTCTATTTTTGTTAATTTAATAGAATTAATATCTGAGAATGGTTCATAATTTACAGATTGAGCTTTTTCATAGTATCTTTTAATAAATCTATAAGCCCCTTCAACACCTTCGTTTGATCATTCTAATTCCTTTGTAGGCGGTGCTGCAAATAAAATAAATAGTCTTGTTGTATCGGCTCCAAATTTTTCAATTATTTCACTTGGAGTAACAACATTTCCTTTTGATTTAGACATTTTTGAGCCATCTTTTAAAACCATTCCTTGAGTTAGTAAATTTTTAAAAGGCTCTCTAAAATTGATATATCCTAAATCGGCCATTACTTTTGTGAAAAAACGAGCATATAATAGATGTAAAATAGCGTGCTCGATTCCACCTATATATTCATCAACATTTTGTCAATATTTTATTGATTTTTCATCTAAAACAACTTTATCTCTTAATTCAGGAGGTGTTGTATATCTTAAAAAATATCAGCTTGATTCAAAAAATGTATCAAATGTGTCTGTCTCTCTTTTGGCTTTATTATTGCAACTTGGGCAATTTACAACTGCTCATTCTTTATTTGTATTTAAAGGATTACCATTACCCGTAAATTCTACTTTTCTTGGTAATAAAACAGGCAATCTGTTTTCTTTTTCTGGAACTATACCACATTTATCACAATGAATCATTGGTATTGGTGTACCTCAATATCTTTGTCTACTAATACCTCAATCTTGAAGATTTATTTTTTCATCTTTTTCTAAAGAATTTAAGTTTAACTCTAGTTGTTTATTGTTTATCTCTATATTATTGTATTCCGCAAATTTTTCATAACTTTGTAATTTGTTTGTGTTTATAATAATGCTATTGTTTTTGCTGCCTAAAGAAGCAAAATCTGTAATATATACATCAAAAAGAATATTTTTATTATCTTTTAAATAAATTTTTATAGGCAATTTAAAAGATAATTTATCTGCGAAGTTTTTCATATTAGCATTCATTTTAATGTTTTCAATTTGTTCAATATCAATTTTATTTAAAATTTTGTTTGAAATCAATTCATCAATTAAAATATGATTTGCGTTAATAGCTATAAAATCAATTTTTTCTAGTTCATTTTTATTTGCAACAAAAATATCTATTTTATTATTAAAATCTTTTACTAAAAACTCTGCTTTATAGCCCTCTTGGTAATTTATTCAGTTTTTTTGCATCATTAACACTTTATCTGGTCAATGATCTTTTAATGTTTCTAAATCATTTTGTAATTCTTTAGCATATTCGGTTATTTTTAAATAATATTGATCCATATCTTTTTGAACTACTTTTTCATCGCATCTTCAACAAAGACCGTTTATTACTTGTTCATTAGCTAAAACCGTTTGATCTTTTTCACATCAATTCAATGGAGATTTTTTTCTATAAATAAGTCCTTTTTCTCACATTTTTATAAAAATTAATTGCTCTCATCTTGTGTAATCTTCTTCACAAGTATATAATTCATAATTTCAAGCAAAACTTAAACCTAATGTTTTTAAATTTGCATTCATACTTTCAATATTTTTATAGGTTCAATCTTTTGGATGAATATTGTTTTTTATTGCTGCGTTTTCTGCAGGCAAACCAAAAGCATCTCAACCAAAAGGATGCAAAACATTAAAACCTTTTCTTCTATAAAATCTAGCTAATGTATCTCCAATTGTATAATTTCTAGCATGACCCATGTGTATATTTCCACTTGGATAAGGAAACATACTTAATATATATTTTTTAGGCAATGAAAAATCAGAAGAAGGTTCAAAGTATTCATTTTCTTCTCAATATTTTTGTCATTTTTGTTCAATTTCTATTGGATTGTATTTTGACATATACACCTCTTTAATTGTTAATTTGTAATTTTATTAATAAAGTTAGTTCTAGCATTTATTTGAATAATTCTAAAAACTAGCAAGGAATTAATTGTTAAATTAATTGTGTTAAAAAGCAAATATATAACGAAAACTGCTAAAAAGTAGTTATTAATCCCTAAAAATAATCCCTTTATTTTATTTCAGTTTTCGTAGTTATTGAGATAGTTTATATAAACAAACTCGTTACCGTTTATTTTAAATAACGTTAAATATATAGGTGTAAATATAAACATATTTAAAATTATTAATGAAAATGTTGTACTAAAAATAGTTAAGAATTTAATTAATATTAAATAAGCTAGTTTAAAACATTTTTTATTAAAAATATTAATATATAAAGCGAAAAATAAAACAAAAATAAAATGAGTTATAGATTGTATAAATTGACCGAATAGGCTAATAATTTCATATCCTTGATTACTATAACTTGGAGCTATTATGGCTAATAGAAAAATTAATAGAGTTGTTCATTTAAGGTTTAATTTAATAAAAGCTATCATAAAAATAATTATTGTTAAATCAAACTTTAAAAAAGAAACAAGTGGAAATGTTAAAAATCTTTGACTAAATAAATTTAAAATTATAGCCAAAGAAAGTAAAAATCCCGAATAAACTATCTTAACACTTATTCTTTTGTTGTAATAAATTGATTCAAAATTTTTAGATTTTCTTTTATTTAGTACCAAAAATTCTATCCCCTGCATCGCCAAGACCAGGCTGTATATATTTATTTTCATCTAGTTTCTCATCTAAACTAGCTAAAAATATATTAAATTTTTCACCAAAAGTTGTCAACACATTTTCAACGCCTTCTGGACAACCAACTAAGCATACTAAATTTATATTAGTAAAACCGTCTTTTTGAAGTCTTTTTATACTATCTATTGCGCTATTCCCTGTTGCTAACATAGGATCAACAACAAAAATTAGACTATCTTTTGAAACTGCTGGAATTTTATAAAAATATTCACTTGGTAAGTGAGTTTTTTCATCTCTATACATTCCAATATGTCCAACTCTAGCTTCGGGAATTAGTTCAAGTAAACCCTCTACCATCCCTAAACCAGCTCTTAAGATAGGTACAAAAACAATTTCTTTATTATAATTAAAACCGTTAAATTCTATATTTAAAGGAGTTGTTATTTTTTTTAATTTTGTTTCATAATCTCTTAATATTTCATAAACCATTAAAGAAGCTATTTCATTAAGATTTTTTCTAAAATATGAGTGATCTGTTTTTTTATCTCTCATATTTGTAAGTTTAATTTTAATCAACGGATGATCAATAACTTTTAGCATAATTATCCTCACAAACTTTATTATTAATATATATTAATAATACTTTAAATTATATTTTTTTTATTTAAAAAAATAAAAAAAGGCTAAAAAGCCTTATTCGTCTTCGTCAAATTGAAAACTATATATTTTTTTATAATTGCTATCAGGTTTATCTAAACCTGAAAATGTTGGCTCATTTATAGAATTTTTGTTATCAAATTCTTTTTCTAAAAATTCTTTTTTATAGTCATTTTCAATATTATTGTTTTTTTGGTTTTGTTTATTTTTTGATTCTAAAAATTCTATATTATCTACTTTAACTTCCATGTTAATAATAGTTTTATCATTTTGTTTTGTTGAATTTACAATATTTGAACCTTCTATTGCCAACAGCGTGCCTTTGAATGCATAATTTTTTAATAAAAAAGCTTGTTTTTCAAATGCTACAATAGGAATAAAATCAGTCATTTGTCTATCACTAGCTATATTTCTATTAACAGCTATAACTGACCTAGCAGTGCTTATACCGCTTGAATTTTGAAAAAAATTTATTTCTCTTGCTATTCTTCCTATTAAAAATGTTTTATTGTAATTCATTATTTACCTTTAAATAAAGTTTTATCAAATTTTAACTCTTTTATTTTTGTGTAAAAACATGCCATCGCCTTTTTTAAGGTCATATGTTTCTTGGAATAAATCTAAATTAGCTAATTGTAAATTTGCTCTTAAATCAGCGGGAGCATGTACGTCAACAGCTAATAGCATTTGTGCATATTCAGGTTTACTTAATTTTCTTCATCCTCTAGCTCATGAGCTGAAGAAGTCTTCAACATTTGTTTCTCCCGTTTTTAAGAATGCATCAAGTGCACATTTTAAACCGCCTGAATCAGCTATGTTTTCTGATACAGTTAATTTTCCATTACATTTACCATAATGTGATTGTACTCCATCAAATAATTTAATCATTTCTTCACTTTTTTTATTAAATGTCTTAAAGTCATCCTTTGTTCATCAAGAATTTAGATTTCCTTTTTCATCAAAGTTAGCGCCGTTATTATCAAAAGCATGACTTATTTCATGAGCTATTACAGCTCCTATTGCACCATAATTTTCAGCTTTAGTTTGTTTTATAGAATAATAAGGTTTATCCAAAATAGCTGCTGGAAAGACAATATGGTTCATAAAAGGGTTAAAATATGCATTAACTTCCATTGGTGACATTGATCAATAATCACGATTTATTATTTTTCCAAATTTACCTAATTCATATTTAGCTCTTATAATATTCATATTAATTAAGTTTGAAAAAACATTTTCATCTTCTTTGTATGTTTTTATTTTAAAGTTTTCAAAATAAGGTTGCATTATCTCAGGATATGCTACAAAAACACCTAATGCTTCTAGCTTGATAATTGCTTTTTCTTTTGTCTTTTTACTTAATCAATCATTATTTAAAATATTTTCTTTATAAACAGAAATCATATTTTTTATCATATCTTCAACATCTTTTTTTGCCTTATCGCCAAAATATTTTTTTGCAAAATAAGTTCCGAAAGGTATTCCAAATTGATTAAAAGCCAAATAGAATGCTGCTTTTTCTTTTTTAGTTGGCTTGTCCTGTCCGCTTATTGCTCTTTGAAATTCTGTTGAAATTAATCTAGAGTTTTCATCTAAATATTTAGAATATCTAATTATTGATAATAATAACATTCAAGCTTTTATATTTTCTAAATTTTCTTCATTAAAAATCTTATCTATATTTTTAAAATATCTTGGGTATGTAATATTAATTTTATCTACTGGTTCTTTAATTAAAGATTCAATAGCTTGTTTAAAATTAAAATTATTACTTTGTTTTTCTAATTCATCTATTTTAAAGATATTGTACATTTTTACATAATCAGCATTTTCAACACTTGAAGGAACAAATTCTACTAATAATGAATCAAATGCAAGCGCCTTATTTATTATTTCTTCATTTTTATTTTCGTCATCATAATAAAATTTTAAAAGTTTTCTAGACATATTTTTAAAGGCATTAAGTAAAATTTCTTTTTTTGGATGATTTTCTTCATAATAAGATTTATCAGGAAGAATTAAATCAGTTGGACTTAAATAAAGTATTTGATCATCAGTATTTTTAAAATCCGACATAACACTAAAATCAAATGGAAGTGGATATCCTCTTAATGAAAAATATGCATATTTTTCTTCAAATTGTTTAGTATTTTTTATTTCAAGTATTCTTTTTAGAAAAGGAACAATAGGTTCGACTCCTAATTTATTTCTTTCATCAAAGTTATAAACCATATCTGCAAATTTTGCATAATTAGTTATAATATCATCTTCGTTTTTTCTTTTTTTGCTTATTTCTTCAATTAGGTTTTTTGTTTCTTTTATTAATTTCTTTTCATTTTTATCTGCTATTTCAGTAAAAGCACCATATGACGCTTTATCTGATGGTATTTTATTTTCTTTAAATCATTGATCGTTTGTATAACGATAGAAATCATCTTTAATACTAATTTTATCACTCATAATATCTCCTTTATTTTTCTTTTATATTAGAGAGCATGTATAAACAAGCTGTTTCTGCTCTTAATATAGTTTTTCCCAATGAAACTATTTCACAATTATTTTCTATTGCAAAATCAATTTCTTCTTGTGTAAAACCACCTTCTGGTCCTACTATAATTAAGGAATTAGTTTCTAAATTATTAACTGCTTTTTCATTATTTTTTAATTCATAAGCCACATAAATTTTTTTATTTTTATTTTCAAGGATTACGTTTTTAAAGTCTTTTACATCTGTATATTCAGGAATTATATTTCTAAAACTTTGTTCTGCTGCGTTTTTAATTATTTCCTTAAATCTTGAATCTTTGTTTTTTATATCATACTTTATTAATGATTGATCAACATATTTAGAATTAAGCGGAATAATTTTTGTAACACCAAGTTCTGTTGCTTTTTGAAGAATCCACTCATACCTTTTTATTTTTATTATAGGTGCAGCGAGAATAACTTCATTATTAAATTCATGATTTATATTTTCTTTTTCAATTATTAAAGCTTTTTTATTTTCTAGCTTACATTTATAAAATTCACTTTCATAATTACAATAAAAAAAATCATTTTCTAATCGTGCTATTTTTATATGTTTTAAAATACTTTCATCTAAAATGAAATAATTATCTTTTTTTTCTTTTACAAAAAATCTATGCATGTCTTTCCTTAATTATTAACATTTAAATTATATTTTAAAAATATAAAAAAAGGCTGATTTTACAACCTTTGCTAAATTGTAATTTACATCTTTACATGGTAACCAATATAATTTGGTTACCATTTTTATATATTATTTTCAAATATTACTATCGGGTAATCAAAAATACAAGCAGTGGTTCACCACACCTATTTTTAGTGGTTGAAAAAGTACAGCAACGCAGTTTATTATTATTTATTTTTGCTACTTTTTTTAAAAAAGTAGAAATAAAAAAAGAAAAACTTAAGACATTTTCCTTTCTATTTTTTAGTTTTCCAGAATTTATTTCTTGAACCGTTACTTTCTCGTTTTTTATTTTGTCAACTGTAAAGTTTTTCGTTTAATGGTATATTTAGACCAGGCTCTTTTATTTCACAAAGTGCATACATTTCAGAAGCACTTAAGTAACCATGTATTTTTCTTGGAATATTGTTTATTTCTCGTTGAACTTTTAAAATTTCATTATTAGAAATTAAATTAAAATCAGTTTTTTTCTTAAAAAAACGTCTAACATATCCATTAAAATTTTCGTTTGTTCCTCTTTGCTGAGAAGCATAAGGATCTGCCTTATAAATAAAAATTTTTAACTTATATCCAATTATAAAAAGTGAATTAAATTCAAATCCATTATCAGATGTTATTGACTTAACATTTAAATTGTATATTTTTATTAGTTCAAATAATATTAAAGCAATATACCAAGGGTTTTTACTGTCAACTTTTACCAAAATACCATATCTGCTGTATCTTTCGACAAATGATAGAATGTGTGAATGCCCTGCTTTTTGTTTTCCTACAATTAAATCTATTTCCCAATGGCCAAAAGTACTTCTTTCGTTTATTTCTTTTGGTCTTGTTCAAAACGGTCTGACTCATCTAGCACCAACTAATCTTTTATAAGCAGGTCCACCATCCCTTTTTCCGCCTTTTGTGTATTGTTTCCTCAAAATATTTTTTCGCTTTATTACTCATAAATTTGAATTTATCCAGTTATAAACTGTTTTAATGCTTGGTATCTTAAAATTAAAATTATTTTTAATATATAAATGTGTTAGTTCAACGCTAAAAGTTTTTTTGTTATATTTGTTTTTAAACTCTTTAGAGTAGTGTTTATATGAATTCATTTTATTTATAAATTTAAAATGATTTTTTCATTTTTCTCTATTTCTATGCTTTACTTCTGCATATTCAGAGTTATAACCTCAATAATCAGAATTTATTTTTATTTCATTTGAAATAGATTGTCTTGAAATATTTAAAATTTTTGCTATTTCTGAAATAGTTTTTCTTTCAACATTTAAACTAATATCTATAATGCTTCTTATTTTATAATTAATTTTAATATAATTCATTTGCTGTGATCTCAAGTTTTTCTTGGGATTTTTTTATATAAAAAAACACCCTTTTTTAATTTTTGCATAAAAAAGGGTGTCAAGATGTAAATTACAATGTGGCAAAGGCTGATTTTACAACCTTTTTTATAATTAAAATTCGCTATCTTCATTATCTATTTCATTTTTTAAGTTCCCGTTTATAAAACCAGGAACATTTGAATGGTATTCGCTTGTTTGTTCAATAATATCATCGTCGAATTCGTAATTAAACTCATTATGATTTTCATTAATTGTTACTTTTACATTACTATTTTTTACTTCTTCAACATAAGTATTTTCATTAAGTCCAGAAGCTATAACATTAACAATGAAGAAATCATCACTTTTTTCACCATTTTCATTTTCTTCTTCTTGAACAACTCCAGGAATTACTTTTAATTTGTCATCATCTTCAATGTTTAAGTATTCATAGATCAATTTGCTAGCTTCTTCCATCTGAGAAATTGTGCCCTTACTATCTAAATGATAGTTCAATAATAATTTTTTACAGTTTTTAATTTCACTTTCAAATAATGTATTTTTTAAAGCTTTATCAACTGCATTTTTAACTTTATCTTTACCTGTTGCTTTAGTTGAAACTATAATAGTTTCTTGACCATTTCTTAATACTTCACTAATATCATTAAAATCAATGTTAATTGTACCGTTTTTATTTAGAATATCATTTATCATTTTTATTGCGTTTTTTAAAGTTACATTTGATTTTAAAAGTGCTTGTTTTAAAGGAATATCCTTATAATATTCACTTAATTTTTGATTACTTATAACAACATAACTATCAACATATTTTTTTAGTTCATCTAAACCATTTATAGCTATAATACGTTTTTTTGAACCTTCAAATTTTTCAAATGGAGTAGTTACAAAGGCTACTGTTAAAATTCCTAATTCTTTTGCAACTTTAGCAAAAACTGGCAAAGCACCTGTTCCTGTTCCTCCACCTAAACCGCCGACTAATATCAATAAATCAGTTTTATTTATTGTTTTTTTTATTTCATCGATTGATTTTTCAGCTAACTCTTTACCTTTTTCAGGGTTTCCACCTGCACCAAATCCTCTAGATTCAGCTCCACCTAAAAGTATTTTGTTATTACAAGCACTTTTATTTAAATCTTGAGCATCAGTGTTTGCTACAAACAAATTATCGTTTTTAACTAATTGCTCTTCATCATTTATTAATAGGTTTATAGCGTTGTTACCAGCACCGCCTACTCCTATTATTTTGATGTTTAATTTGCTTATTTCATAAAAATCAGTATTATCCATTTAATACTCCTTTATAGTGCTTTAATATTAGGTGAGTAAAGATTTTTAGCTATTTTAATTTTTTTATTATAGATGCTAATATTATTTAAGGTATTGTAAATATTTTCATCTTTTTTATCAAAATTGTTAGATAGCTTAAGCATTTCAAAAATATATTCTTCTAAATTCATAAGTTCGGATTCAATATTATTTGATACAAAAACTTGATGATTTTTTAGTTCTTCACTTATTTTTTTAGCAAAAATTTCTTTATATTGACCAGATATAATAATTTTTGCATTATTTTTTTCGTTATTTATTATTTCAGAACTTTTAATAAGAATTATGTTTAAAACAGCTTTTAAAACATTTATAACTGCATTTTCTTTTTCTAGGTTAGGTATTTTTTTTATAAAATGATAATTTTTTATTAATGCATTAATTTTTAAATCAAATTCATCTTCGCTTATATCAATAAATTTGTTTATTTTTTTGATAATTAAATCTTTTTTAATTTCAATGCATTTATATTCAATAATTTTGTTATTAAATGTACATACATAACTTACTAAATTATTTTCAGTATGAATTAATCATTTGTATTCATTGTTATTTTCGTTTATATTAATTAATTCACTTCTTAATTTTATAAATTTTATTTGAATATTTTTTTCAATAATTTCTAAAATTGAAGCTAATTCTGAATCACTAGAAACTGATAAAAAAGAAGAATAAACGTTTATTTTATTTCCTTTTTTATTTAATGGGAATTCAGCATATTCTTTTACATTTTCTAGATCTTCTTCTAAAGTATAAAGATAATTATTGAAAGAAACTATTTTTACATTTTTGTCTTTTTTATAGTTGCTTTCGTTATTATCAATTATTTTTTTTATTTTTTCGTTAACAACTTGATTTTCGAGTTCAAAATTATTAACTACTCTGTTAAAGATAATGTTATTTTTAAATGCATAGTTATCGTCAATTACTAAACTATAACTAATTTTGTTTCTTTTTAAAGAACCAATATTTTTGTTTATTTTTTTTATTGTATTATTTAAAAAATGATTGATATTTTGATTGTTAAAAGAAGAATAATTAAACTCATCTTCAAAAAATATTGAGTATATGCTTTTGTCTGAAAAAACTTGTATTTTCAATGAGTTATTTTTCAAAAAAATATTTGCAAGATATTTTTTCATAATTATTCTCCTTTCTTTTTTAAATTATTTTTGTTAGAACTCTCAATTTAGCACTGCGCGCTCTTTTATTCATAAGTTCTTCATTTTTAGATGGATTGATTACTTTTACACTGAAGTTTTTAACTTCGTTAATAGGTAATTTTGAAGGTAATTTATCTTTTGTTAAATTTCCAAAAAAGTTTTTTATTATTTTGTCTTCTAAAGAGTGAAAACTAATAATTGCTAATTTACCATCTTTATTTAATAAATTAATAGCTTTATTTAGCATATTTTTTATTGAGTCAAATTCATGATTTACTTCTATTCTTAATGCTTGAAAAACTGCTTTATTAGGATTTTTTAATTTAACCACTTTTGCAGGATAAGCACTTCTTACTATATCGGCTAATTGTAATGTTTCATCAATAGGACGATTATTGATAATAACTTTCGCAACTTGCTTAGCAAATTTTACATCGGCGTAATCAATAAAAATTCGCTCTAAATCTGATTCACTATAATTATTCACAATATAGTGCGCATCAAGACTTTGACTAACATCCATACGCATATCTAAACGTGCATTTTTGTTATAACTAAATCCGCGTTCAGAGTTATCAACTTGGGGACTTGAAATTCCTAGATCAGCTAATATTCCATCTACAGTTGTAATTCCTAATTTATTTAATTCTTCAGTTATATTTTCAAAATCAGAATGAATTAATACAAATTTATTACTAATTTTACTTAATCGCTTGCGACTTTCTTCTATCGCAAATTGATCTTTGTCAAAACCAATTAATAAACCGTTTTTTAATTTTTTAAGAATTTCACTACTGTGACCACCCATGCCTAATGTTAAATCGACATAAATACCGTCTTCTTTAATTTTTAAAGCATCGATTGATTCGTTTAATAATACACTTATATGCTCATTTGTCATATTTTATGCCTTTTCAGCAAATCTAGCTGTAATACTATTTAATTCTTCTTGATCCAAGTTTTCGTTATATTCGTTATATTTTTCTAGACTTCAAAGTTCAACTAAGTCGCCTATACCAACCAATACAACATCTTTTTGAATAGCAGCTTTTTCAATGTATGTTTTAGGAACTAAGAAACGCCCTTGACTATCTACTTCTATTTCTTGAGTATTACCAAGTCAAGCTCTTTTAATTTTTCTAGCTTCAATACTAAAATTACTCTGAGCATTTAGTATTGAAATAAAATCATTAAAAGTTTTTTCACTTCTTAATTCTATTGCGCCTTCTAAACCAATTGTCATATAAAATTTAGAACCCAGAGCATCTCTTAGCTTACTAGGAACTATAATTCTATTTTTGTTATCAAGGCTTCTATTAAAAGTCCCAAACATCCACTTTCCTCCACTATTCACCACTATTATACATTTATGCATAATATTTTTAATAAAAAATAATAATTTTTTTTATAATCACAAAATTTATGAAAAAAATATGAAAAATAAATATGTAATAGTTATTATTAATTTTTTGTTTTTTACTAAAATATTAAAAAACTTATCATTTATGATAAGCAATATATTTTTGTATAAGAAAGATAATTTATCATTAAATTTTTACTATATTTTATAAGGTTTATAAAATTATTTATTTTAAACATTTACTAAATTAATCGTTAATATAAATTTTTAATTTATGCTATAAAAATAATTTTAATAAATATATAATTTTTATATAAGTTTTTGAGTGGAGATAATATGAAAAATAATAAAAAAATTTTAAGAAAATTATTTATTTTGCCAACAATAGTTTTGCCTGTTTTTTCAATAATTTCATGTGCGAATTACAAAAATTCTCTTGAAAGTTCTTTTAAAAATATAATTTATAAAGATATAAATGAAGAATCAGCCTCTATATTTATTGAATTAGATGATTCATATTTAAAAGAAAATAATAAATATCAAAACTATACTTTAAGAATTTTTAATAAAACTTATAATAAGCATATGCATATTAATTCATCTAAAATAATAGGCAATAAGTTAATTTTTAATTTAGATGACTTAAATTCTGATAGTATTTATAAATTAGAACAAATAAATTATTTAAATGACAATTTAATATTGGAAAATAAATCTACTAATTTGATTTTTAAAACTTTAAAAAGTAAAAAAGAAATAAATAGTGATAAAAAGAAAGAAAATTATATATTTGTTAATGATATTAATTTTAATAATATAACTAATAACACAGCAGAAATATTTCTTATTTTGAATGATTATGAATTTGATTTGAGCAATCTTAAATTATATTTAAAAAATGGTTTAGTTTTTAATGCAACTCAAATACAAAATGAAAAAGTAATTTTTAATTTAAACGGACTAAAAGATAATACTGAATATACAATTTCAAAGATTATTTTAGAAGATAAAGAATTAATAATAGAAAAAAGCATTAATAAAGTTTTTGTAACTAAAGAATTAGAAAAAGAAGAAGTTATAAAAATTAAAAATATTCAAAAAGTAAGCCAACATAATAATGTTGTTAACTTAAGATTTGATTTTGATATAAAAAATAAAAAAAGTGATAAATATAATATTGAAATAAAATTTTATGATTTTCCAAGTTTTATTTTCACTAAAAATTTAATAAATACCGAGCTATTTGAATTATCATTTTTAAATAAATCAAGCAATAATTTAAGTCTTGAATTTATTAAAATAAATGGAAAAAATATTGATTTTGATCCTTTTGATATAAATTTAAATGAAAATAATGATATTGATAAACTAGAAAAAGAAATTGAATTGTCATCTATCTCTCTTTTATCTAAAAATAATAATTCAGCGTCAATTCAGTTATTTTTTGAAAACACAAATAATTCCGAACAGTATGATATCGATATAAAATTTAAAAATATAAATTCATTTGTTACTAAAGAACCAATAAATAAATCATTTACATTTAATTTAAGTAATTTAGATTATGATACTGAATATATTTTAGAATATATAAAAATTAACAATAAAAAAATAGATAATTTACCGATTTTTACATTTAGGACTGATAATCTAAGCTTAGAAGAACCTGAAACAAATGCATATGATTATAGGATTAATGAAAGTTCTAATTTTACAAATTTTATTGAAAACGATTTTAATATTTTTACAGATATAAATGATGAAAACATTAAATCAGACCCTCTTTTTAAAAACTATTTTAATTTTTTAAGCAAGAATGAAACTACAACAATTATAAATGAAAAATTTATTAAAAATAATAGTGGATCACCTGTTAAAAAATCTAAATTAATAGATATAAATACAGAAAATAATACAATAACTTATTTTATAAATATAGATGGTGATATTAAAAGTTCATATATTTTGGATATTGAAAGAAAATTAAATAATAATATTACAAAAGAAAAAATAAGAGTTTATAGAAATAAACAAAATATTTATGAATTTAAAGTTGATAATTTAGTTAAAAATGAAGAGATAAAAATATTAAGTTTATTAGACGAAGAACAAGTTCTTTTAAATTTTGAAGGAACAATTAAAGCGTATAAATATTATGGTTTTAATAATAATTATGATGATGTAATGATTATTCCCACATATAATTGAGAATTATTTCCAGCAACTAATAGCAAATACTCTATAAGTTTTGACGTTAAAACTGAAAATCAAAACTTTCCAAGTAGTATTTATTTGAAATATATTGATTCTGAATTTAATGTTAAATTAAGCAAATTTAGTTGAATTAAAAAAATTAATTCAACTACAAAACGAATCGAAAGTGAATTAATAAATAAGGAAGATATTAAAAAAGTATTAGGTTTGAGCTATAAAATATCTGAAAGCAGTTCTGACTTTTATGATTTAAAAAATGTGAATAAAATAACAAAACCTGAAGAAGATTTAACATCTGAAACTAATGTTGAAAATGATATTAATTTAATTACGGTTGAAAATAATAAAGTAATAATAAGTTATTCATCGAAAAATGATAATTTAAAAAATATTCAATTTTTAGTTAAAAGTTTAAATTTATACCAACCATATTCTAAAAAAATAGTTGCTGAAGTTGATAATAATTCAAAGACAGCAAGTTTTGATTTAAGTTTATTGCCAAAAAATATTTCAAAATATATGATAACTGCTTCGAATTTTGATGAAGTTATTTCTGATTATTCTTTCAATTCTAAATATAAGTTCACTGTAGAAAATGATTTAGAAAATATAAGTATTAATTCATTAAAATTTATTAAAAATGAAAATGAGAAAAGACTTTATGCATCAGCTAGTTTAAATATTTCTAATACAGATTATGAAAAAATAAAAAATAAATGATTTGAATTTACTTTTGAACCTATTTTATCAGATCCAAATAATATGGAAATATATCAATTTTCTTTTATAAAAGACTATAAAGTTATTGTTCCTATTGAAAAAATTTGAAAATTTGGTTTAAACGGGTTTTATGAAAACATCGAATATGAATTAAAAAAAGTTAAAATTGTTGAACCCTATATATTAGATGAATACTATTCAAACATTAATATTGATGATTCTATAATAAAAAAATTTGTTTATAAGTTTGATTATTCTAATGTTAGATTAAATAAGAAATTATCAAAAGCAAAAGAAAACAATACAACAAATAATAATAGTGAATTAATTACTCAAAGAAAAGATTTAACATTTAATGATTTAATAGGTTATTGATTATCAGATTCTAAAAAAAATAAAATACCATATTCAGTTCAAAACCACTATGCGTTAGTTGAATTTGAAAAATTTCATTATTATAAAAAGAATCTTTCTGAAATAAAAGAAATTAAAAGATTTGAACTAGTTGATGAAAACAATAATATTGTTAACTTTAATATTTTAGCTCCAAGAGAAATATTGGATAAAACTGTTTTTAAATACAATGAAAATAAAACAGAGGCTATATTAGTAAAAGATTTAGAAGAGTTTAAAAATCTTGATGAATATATTGATGATTTATTTTTTGTGCTTCGTTTAGAATTAGATACTAAAAAAAGAGTACTCTCAGATTTAAATTCAATAATTCAAACTGAAAGCAAAAATTCAAAATCTTTTGTAAATATTGCTATTCCATATAAGGAACTAATATTAAATAAAAAAATTAATGATTTACCTTTTACATTTTTCCAAGCGAGAGGTAACCGTAAAGTTTTAGAAGTTTTGGAAAAAGAAATTGCTGATAAATTTATATTTTCCGTTGTTCTAACTGAAGATAAAAAAATGGAAATAAAAATAAACTCAAGAAGAAATAATGTTAAATTATTAGATTTTCAACCTGATCATTATTTTTCATTGTCAAATTCAGCTTTTTTAGGCAATACAATATTTTACTTACATTGGGTTGACTTAAATAATAAAAATATAAATATTACTTATAAAGCTAAACCTTTGAATAATAATATGTCTATTGACTTAGATAAAACATATTTGAACAATTCAAGTGTAGATAGAGATACATTTTTAAATAAAAATGCTATTAGTAATAAAGCAGATGGAGTTAGAAGATTATATAAAGAAGATTCAAATCCAACAATCGAAAGTATGAGAAAGCGAACTTTTTCATTTAATTTAGGAACATGAAGTGTTATTGGAAAAGTAAAACCAAAAGATAAAAATGATCATAGATATTATGTTGTTTCTAATCAACATGTTTGAAGAATAAATTACGAAAACACTAGAGGTATATCAGAAAATGGTAATGAAATAACTTTTTTCAAGAATAATCGTTTTGTTGTTCCAAAATTATTAAATAAACCTGAAAATCTTGAAAATCCTGATAAAAGAGGTTTTTTTGAAAATAGAGTTATTTTTCCAGAAGCTTCTATTAAATTGGAAGCTATAACTGATTTTGGAACTGATAGTAATTATCCTTCACCAGCAGATATTAGAGATAACTTTGGAAACATATATAACGATGAAACAAACAAGTTTCCAAGAAGAGCAGATTTTGTAATAGCAATAGCAGATATGAGTTTTTTCTTTAATAATTTTTCTTTAGAAAATTTAGATGAACAAACCTACAATAATAGACAATTAGATGATTATGAAAAAACAGTTGTTAGATTTTTCTTAAATTGAGAAAATCTTCCTATGCTTGAAGCAAGTAGATTAATTTTAAATTTAAACGAATCTGTTAATTTAAATTGATACTTTGGTACTTATCCAAGCAGCAAGTCTTATAATAAAGATAGTTTAAATGTAAAAAGATATAGAGAATATATTTTTGGAAATATACCAACAACTATTAGTCGTGTAAGTTATCTTGGTTCTTTTTCGATAAATCCTCTTATAGAACATAGTACTGAATATATTGATACGGCTAGCGGGTCATCTGGAACTACTGTTTATGATTCTTCTGGCAATATAGTTGGTTTTCATGTTCAAGGAAGCAATGCGGGTTCAAAAGAATCAGGAACTTCTGGAAAATTTGTAATTGATGGTCACAAATATTCATTTTTTGGAAGAGGTGATACACCTCAGGCACCTGGATCATTTTATGAAAGAATGAAATTATTTTCTTATTTATATCCTGATAAATATGATATTAGTAATTTTTCTAAAACAAAAAAAGACTATTTTGATTAATTTTAAAAAGTATAATAATCAACATTTTTGTTTTTAAAAGCACCTTTTTATGTAAAAAGTATAAAAAGGTGCTTTTTTTATATAAAAAAGTCTTGAAAATCAAGACTCAATAAATATTATTTAATTATTAACATTTTTTGTTTAAAAACCCTATAAAATAGTTATTATTTAAATTTATTTAGATAGTATTCTTCATCTTCATCAAGATTAATTTTATTATTATTTATTTTTATAAAAAATGAATTATAGTTTTCATCATAACTATAGTTAAAATTATTATCTATTAAATAGTTTTCAATAAAAATTTTTAAAGTTCCTGTCCCTTTTCCAACAATAATTTCAAATGTAAAATTTTCTAAATTATCTATAAAAGCCAACTCAAAAGAAACTTTAGCTATAGCTTCATCAATTGTGCAACCATGCAAATCTATTAACTTGTAGTTATTATTCATATTTTTCCTTTTGGCAATTAGAACAATAATAAGTCATTCTTTGGTTTACAAATTTTGATTCTATTATATTTTTGCATCTAAAGCATTCTTTGTTTTTTCTTAAATGAACCTTCAACAATGTTTGATAATTGCCTTTAGTCCCATCTAATGATGAATAATCATTAATTGTTGATCCACCTAATTTTGTAGATAAATCCATAATATTTTTAGCACTTAATATTATTTCTTTAAATTTATCAAAAGGTATTAAATTTGTTTTAGTTTCTGGATCTATCATTACATCAAAAAGAACTTCATTTGCATAAATATTCCCTATACCTAAAATATAACTTTGATCAAGTAAAAAAGTCTTAATAGGTATAGATTTTTTTCTTATTTTTTTATAAAGTTCTTCTATATTTATTTCATCAGGTTCTTTACCTAAATTTAATAATGGTTTTGTTGTAAAAAGATTCATTTTAGTTTTAATATGAAAAGTTCCAAATTGACGATAATCATTATAAAACAGTTCTATTAATTTATTGTCATCATTTTTTAATTTGAAAATTAAGTAATCATGAGCCGTATTTCTACTATTTGTGGAACTAAAGTATTTACCTGTCATTCTTAAATGACTTATTAAAAATTTATCGCTTGATAATTCAAAAATTATATGTTTACCAATATTTTTAATATTCAATATTTTTTCATTATTTAAAAATAGTTTAAACTCTTCTAAGCTTGAATTAGATAACATTTTTTCTTTTAAAACTATTACATCTACAAATTTAAATCCTATTAGTTTAGGTCTTAAATCTTTTACAACTGTTCTAACTTCTGGTAATTCTGGCATAATGTTTAAATTATATTTTAATTTAATTAATAAATTAAATAAAAAATGTTCAAATGAACATTAATTTTCATTATTTTGGTTTATTTTAACCATATTAACTTTAAACACTTCAGCTCCAGATTGAGCAAAGGGGTTTATATCATTTAAGTAAGCGTTTATTATGTATGATCTTAAAAAAAATTGAAATAAGTATCCTAATAATTCTTCATCTTTTTTGTTGTATTTAAAATAAATTGTATTTAAATTGTTAAATTTATTTAACGGATTTAATTTAATTAAATTTTCATAATTAACATCTAAAAAATTTTTGCCATCAATAAAATTAATATATTTTTTCGCCTTTATACTTCTTTCAATAAAGATATCATTATTATATTTTTTGGGCACAAATAAAGTAATAATAGATTCGTTTTTTAAATTATTGTCCATATTTTCTAGTAAAAAAATATCAGTAGAAAATGTTGCATTAACTGGTAATAGCCCTTTATCATCTTTTCCATAATTTTCAGCAAAAAGCTGTTTTCATCATTCTCCAAAATAATTAAATTCTTTTTCAAATGAGCTTAAATATTCAACACTATTTTTCTTTGATAAAAAGTGTCTTAAACAGGCATATAAATAAGGATTATTTTTTAATAAATTCTCTTGATTTGCTTCATTTATTGCTATTTTAGCACCATTAATAAATTTTTCAATATTGCCACCAGCTACCATCAATGGAAAAATTCCTATAGGACTAAAAACAGCAAAATAATTAGATAAATTTTGTACAATTCCTAATTTTTCATACCCTTTTACAATTGATAAATCACTTAAAATATTTTTACTAATGTCAGTAGTAACTACAATAAGTTTTTTAGCTAATTCAGAACCTATTTTATGTTCTAAAAGTTTTCTAAATTCTCTAAATGCTATAGAGGTTTCTAATGTGTTTCCATTTTTATTTATAACATTTATAGCAAATCTTTTATTTTCTACATATTTTAAAGTTTTTACTAAATATTCACTACTTATATTTTGGCCTGCAAAAATTATTTCTATATTTGGTTTTTTATTTTTATTATTTCTAAACAAAAATTCGTATGTAGTTTTAGGAATTAAATATTCAGGTCCTATTCCTATCACAACTAAAACTTCAATATTTTGATTTTTTCAGTTTTTTACAATTCCTTGCATTTTTGTATATAAAGCATTTTCTAAAATATTTTCCTCTAAGTTCATTCAATCTAAGTTTTCTTTTTCTAGAAGTTTGCTACTATTCAAAATTGAATTTATATTTAAAACTTTAGATTCATATTTTTTTAAATCTTCGATATTTGCTACTTTTGAAAAATCTAATTCAACAAATTCATCCATAATACTCCTTATTTAACACCAAAAGGATTAATTTTATCTAAATATGCTTCATATATTAAACTTCAGTAAATAAAACTAATTAATATTCCGTAATTATACTCACTATTATCTTTTAAATTTATTAAACAACTTGGAACTGTTGCTATATTTGCTAAAACATCCATAACTCCATTATCTCCAGCAAATTTAAAATTAGATATAACGTTATTATCATCCTTTTTTAAACCGTCTTCATGATTAATTTCATCACTTAATCTATAATCAAATTTTTCATTTTTTATTGAATAATAAGTTACATATAAATTTTTATTATTATCTAAAATGTATTGTCCATATGTGTATATGTCTTCAGGAAAAATAGCGTAATTTGAAACATATTTTCTATAAGAATATAATTGACTAATATAACTATTTTGTAGTGATAAAGTATTATGCATTATTATGTTATTTGATATTAATAAATTAAATGAAGAGTATTTTTTTATCATATGTTTTACGTATGCATATTGAAAAGATTCATTTTTAGAAATATCATCATATGATCAATTTCTACAACCTTCTTGATATCCTTCGTAAATTCCTAAAATATCAGCCCCTTTTAGTAATAATAAAAACATATTATATTCACTAAATAAACTATAACTATTTGTTAAGATGTCAGGAATTATTAATTTATTTTCTTCTAAAATATCTAAAAAATTTAATTGTTTTTCTAATTTGTTTTTGGAGATCAAATAGCAATTGTTTAAAGCGTTATAATACCCTAAATTAATTTGAAAATCATTTATTATTAATTTTATTAAATTTAAAAAAGTTTGACTATAACTTGTATTTCCAATAAATAAAAAAGCTATATTTTTAAGATTTTTTAATTCTAAAAAACTTTGATATAAATTAGCGTAATTATATTGCTCTTCATCTACAAAAAACAAATATTGAATTTTTTGATTTTTTAAAAGATCATTTTTAAAAAGAAATTGATTAGCTGAATTAAAGTTAGCAAAATCTTTACTTGAACAAAAAATAATAACTTTCTTAATTTCTTTTGAATGTATGTTTTCGCTAAATTTTTCTAATTCTTCATAGTTTTCATAACTAAAATTCATAGCTAAATCATGAAAACCAAAATTTTCAAATCCTACTACATTTTTTGTTTTAATATCTTTAAATAAATTTGTACTTCTTTTTACTAAATTTTCATTTGAAAAATCTGGAGAGTAGTTATAAAATTTTATACTTAATTGTTCCATTATTCGCCTTGATAGTTTTTAATAAATTCATCTATTTCTTTTTTTAGGTTGTTAAAACCATTTTTAGTTTCTTTAATGTTGTTTTTATAAGGAGCTCTAAAATATAAGGGATGATTTAATTTAAAATTTCCAATTCCACTTTGTTGATCTTGATCAATATTTTCAACAATAAAATTTATTTTTTGACCTTCTTCAAAAAATGAATTTATATTATTTCTTTTAAAATCAGTTATTAAACTCACAGGTATAAAAAATCTAATGTTATTAAAAGTTTTAACAACAATTCCATGTTCACTTATACTTTTTACCAATCCATATAATATGTCGCCTTTTTTTATCATAATTTATATTATATTATTATTAAGTAAATATTTTTAAAACTTCTTTAAATAAAATTATTATTTTTTTATTAAAATATTTTTACTATAAAATAGGCTTATACGTCAAAAAAAATATTTTTTAAAATTATTAAATAATATATTTTTTATAAATAAAAAAAATACTATATAATTAAGCATATAAAATATTAATTTAAAAAACATTTATTTTACGTTAAAGTACTTTTTTAAAGGAGTTTAAGATGAAAAGATTAAATTGTACTTATGAAATATCAAAGGATAAAAATTATCCTTGATTATTAAAACACCCAAAAATCAAAGCTGGTTTAGCTAAATTTAGAACACGTCAAGAAGCACTTGAATGATACATGCTTTTAGATTTCGAAACAGCTATTTGGTTCCAAGATGATAATAGAATTTTTGCTGGTCAATTAACTATTGATAATGACGAACAAAATTGATATTACTACATTAAAACAAAAGGTTTTGATGGTGATGCAACATATGAAGGAATTTGTAGAGAATTATCAATTAATCAACATACTTTTGAAATTAATAAAAAGGAACTTGAAAAAAGAGTAAAACCTTTAAAAGAAGGTGAAGATTTTATATTAATTTCAGATCCATATACATACTTCCCAGCTGAATTAGAAATTAGTAAAAGAAAACCAAAAGATTATGTTGATGTTGAAATTATTAAAGATGAATTTCAAAATAGAATTCAAAGTTTAGAAGCTAAATTAAATGAAAATGCTGCTAATGCTGAAAAAGAACTTGAAAAATTACAAGATGAATTAGCAACAAGAGAAGCAGAAAACGAAGAATTAAAGAAAATTCAAGAAGAATTAATTTACAAAACAACAACAATTGAAAATGTTCAAGTTATTAATAGAACTTTACAAGAAGAATTAGCAAAAACAGAAGCAGAAAACGAAGAACTTAGAAGAAAAAGAGAAAAAGAAGACAAAGAATCTTCAACAAAAATTAAAGTTAGAACTTCTCAAGAAGAAGCTGAAGTTAAACAAATTAAAGAATATGGTAATACAATTGACACACTTCAATATACAGAATTAATTTATTTAAATGAATCTGATACAGTCGGTGCAATGGCTCTTTATATTGAAAAAATTAAGAAAATTTTAGATAATATAGAAGATAAAGCTATTTCACAAGATGATTATGATAGAATTAAATATAATTTATGAACACTACAATCAGCAGTTTCTAAAAATATAGAAAAAATGCCAAGTGATCGTATTGAAATTGTTTCTAAATTGAATGATCAATTAATTTATTTTTGTAAAAAATTAATTGATTCATTAACAATTGATTCTGAATTAGAAGATACACCTGCAAATCAAGCATATTATTATGAAGCTAAGTTAGAAAGCAAGGTTCCTGTATCATTTGAAACTTCATATGTATTGGTTGACTTATATCATGTTGGATTTGTTCCAAAAGATGAATATTATTATGCAATTCCTAATGTAACAACAAGATCTACATATTCAGTTACATTAGTGCATTCAAGCGATAGCACAAGAACTGTTAAATATGAGTCTCCATATAGAGAAACAGTTAGATCATACCAAGAAGAAGTTATTGAAGAAATTGAAGTTCCTGAAAAAGTTGTTGAAGAAGAAGTTGTTATAACAAAACTTCCTACTGTTGAAGAACAACCAGTTGTTTATGAAGAAATTGTTGAAGAACCAAAAGTTGAAGTAATAGACTACACAGAAGAAAAACAAGAAGAAAAAGTTCCTGCAAATAGAAGCAGATGATTATACATAGCAGCAATTATTGCTTTAGTAATTTGAATTATTATATTATTAATAATTGCTATTTTAGCTGGTGTTGATTTAGGAACAGGTGCCGGTTTATTAAACTTATAATTTAAAAAAACATCAATAAAACAACAAAACATATTTTAAAATTTTGTTGTTTTTGTTTTATTTATATGCATATTAGTAAAAAATGAGGTAAAAATGAAAAATACCGAAAAAAATATGAATACACTTATTAGTCATTTAAAAACATCTGGTTTTGTTTTTCAAGGAAGTGAAATTTATGGTGGTTTATCAAATACTTGAGATTATGGACCACTTGGTTCATTACTAAAAGATAATATAGAATCATTATGAAAAAGACATTTTATTTTTAAAGAAAAAAATAATTTTTTAATTGATTCAAAAATATTAATGAATCCAAATGTTTGAGTTACTTCAGGTCATGTTTCAAATTTTAACGATCCTTTAATTGAAAACAAAATTAATGGCAAAAGATATCGTGCAGATAAATTAATTCAAGAAATTGATGAATCTATTATTCCTGAAAAAATGACATTTGAAGAAATGGCTAATTACTTACGTGAAAATCTAAAAGAATATGAAGGTGTTAAAACTAACTGAAGCGATATTCGTAAATTTAATTTAATGTTTGAAACCAAACAAGGAGTAACAGAAGAAACAAAAAGTACAATTTATTTAAGACCAGAAACTGCACAAGGTATTTTTGTTAATTTTAAAAATGTACAAAGAAGCATGAGGGCTAAACTTCCAATTGGTATAGGTCAAGTAGGAAAAAGTTTTAGAAATGAAGTTACTCCAGGGAATTTTATTTTTAGAACTAGAGAATTTGAACAAATGGAATTAGAAGTATTTTGTCATCCAGAAGAAGCTAAAAATGTTTATGATTTTTATATTAAAAAATCAAATGATTTTGCAAAATTATTAGGTATTAAACAAGAAAATTTAAGAATAAGAGAACATGATAGAGAAGAATTAGCTCATTATTCAGACGGTACAAGTGATATTGAATATTTATTTCCATTTGGATGAGGAGAACTTTTAGGTGTCGCTAATAGAACAGATTTTGATTTAAAAGCGCATATGAATTCTACAAAAGAAAGTTTAGAATATTTTGATCCTAATACTAATGAGAAAGTTATTCCATATGTTATTGAACCATCTATTGGCTTAGATAGAATAATGTTAGCAACTTTGATTGATGCTTATGATGAAGAAAAAATTGCAGAAGATGATATTAGAACTGTTTTACGTTTTAATGAAAATGTAGCACCTTATAAAGTAGCTATTTTACCATTAATGAAAAAAATTAATGAAAAAGCTATTGAAATTTTTGAAAAATTAATAGATAAAGGTATTAGCGTTACCTATGATGAAGCTGGATCGATAGGCAAAAGATATCGTCGTCAAGATGCAATAGGAACTCCTTATTGTGTAACAATTGATTTTGATACTTTAGAAGATCAAACTGTAACATTAAGAGATAGAGATTCTATGAAACAAATTAGAATTTCTATTAATGAATTATTAGATAAATTTAAATAAAGAAGAGGTTAGAAATGGCTTTTATCGACCAAAAAATAATTCAACAAATAATTGATCAAAATGATATTGTAAAAGTTATTTCTGACTATATACATGTTCAAAGAAAAGGACATTCTTATGTTTCTATTTGTCCTTTTCATGATGATACAAACCCATCAATGAGCATTGATGATAGAAAACAAATATTTAAATGCTTTGTTTGTGGAGTGGGAGGAAATCTATTAACTTTTGTAGTTAAATATAAAAAAGTTAAATTGCCTGAAGCTTTAGATATATTAGCTAAAAAAGCAGGAATAGATTTTGATTTAAACCACTATAAAAATGATTTAAATAAAGATTTTGAATCAGAAAAAAATAAAGATTTTTATGAAATTTTAGAAGAAGCAAATTCATTTTTTAAAACTCAAATATATAAAGAAAATAATCCATTAATTAAAAAATTTATAAATGATAGAAAAATTGATTTTAATCTATGCGAAAAATTTGATATTGGGTTTTTAAATGATGAAGAATTTAAAAAATATTTTTCAAATGAATTATCGAAAAATCAATCATTATTAGTTAATTCAGGGTTAATGAATACTTATAATAAATTATATTTTTCAAATAGAATAACTTTTGGGATAAGAGATAGAAATAATAAAATTATAGGTTTTAGTGCTAGATCAATAGATAATTCAAATCCAAAGTATATTAATAGCCCAGAAAGTGTTTTATTTAAAAAGCAAAATATTCTATATAACATTCATAACGCACTTTCTTCTAATTTAGATACATTAATAATTACTGAAGGTTTTTTTGACGTAATAGCTTTATTTAAAGCTAAAATAGAAAATGTTGTTTGCCTAATGGGAACTTCATTATCCAAAAATCATATAGATCAAATAAAAAAATTTAAAAAAATTATTTTATTTCTAGATGGAGATATTCCTGGCAAAAATGCTTCTTATAAAAGTGTAAGAGAATTACTTTCAAATGATTTAAGAGAAATTTATGTTGTTGAAAATAATAGCGGTTTAGATCCTGATGAAATATTTAATAAATTTGGTGAATCTAGAATATTAAAAATGATTAACGAAGCAAAACCTGCTATTTATTTTGTATATGATTTTTTAAGAGAAACACATGGTTTTTATAATGAATTAAATAAAGTTAGCGAATCTATTTTAGAAAAATTTGCAAATGAGTTTTATCCTTTTTTAAAAGTTTTTAATCAAAATCAAGTTAATACAATTTTAGAAAGATTTAAAAATCAATATAATTTTGATTTAAAAAACGCACCAAATCCTGAAGTTTTTTTAAGAAAAGATAATTTTAAAGAGTTTGATCAAAATAATAACAATTTTATCAATGCCGATTATTCTTTTAAAAATAATTTTTACAGTTTTAATTACGATAACGTTAATTTAGATGAAAATTTCAATGAAAATATTTTTATTAATAATAAAATAGTTAAAAATAATAATTCAAAGCAAAAAAGAGATTGAATTGATAATTTATTTTTTATGATGCTTGATTACCCTGATTTAATTAATTTATTTAAAGAAAAACAAACAGTTGAACCTATTAAATTATTGGGCGTTGATGAAAAGGAAGATAAAAAAATTTTATTTAATTTTTTCACTAATTATAAAGGCAATAAACAAGATATAGAAAAAATTAAAATTCAATTAAATAAATATACAAATTTAGTTTCAAAAAAACTTTTTTTAGAGTATAAAACTTCACAAGAGTTAAAACAGGATTTTGATGAAATTTACGATAGAGCCTATAAAAAAGATATAAAAAATGAACAAGAGTATATGTTAAAAATAAAATGAAATAACATTAAAAACAATGAGGAGCTTTCTAAAAGGGTTTTAGACAATGCTCGTCTTAACAAATTAAAATTGGAGGTAGAAGATGAATAATAGAGAAGAATTATTGCCAGTTGTTGATTTAATTTCTAATCATTTTGAAAGTCAAAAGAAAACAAAATTAAATCAGTCTGAAATATTTGATTATTTAGATTCTATAAAAGTTGAAGTTAATGATGATTCTATGGATGATTTGTTAGATTTACTAATAGAAAAAGGTATTTTAAAAGATGAAAGTGATTTTGGTGATATAGATGATGTTGATATGTCAGATATTGCTGATGAAATACCGGATTTAGAATTGGATGAAGAAATAGATCTTGATGATGAAGAACTTGTAGATGATCAACCAACAGTAAAAACAAAAGATAAAAAGTCTGATCATGATGATGATTTAGATTATAGCTTAGATTCAGATGAACTTGATTTTATAAAAGATTATGAAGATTTTGATGATGATTCTGAATATAGTTATGATGATGACGATTATGAAGATACAAGTTATGATGATGAAGATGAAGATGAATATGTTGAAGTAGAAGAAGTAAAAGAAAAAAAATCTAAAAAAGAGAACAAAAAAGAACAAGTTACAGAATTAATTGAACTTGAAGACTTTTCAGCAGAAGAAATTGATTTATCTGCTGAAGGTTCAAAAGTTAAAAGAGAAGATTTAAGAAATAAACTTACTGAAACAAATGATATCGTTAAATGATACATGCGTTGAATTGGTAAATATGGTAAGTTACTAACAAGTGAAGAAGAACAAAAATTAGCTCATGAAATGGATCGGGGCGGATTTAGAGGAAAACGTGCTCGTGATAAATTAATTAAACGTAATTTACGTTTAGTTATAAATAATGCAAAAAAATATAAAAATAGAGGATTAAGTTTCATTGATCTTATTAGTGAAGGAAATTCTGGAATTATTAAAGCTGTTCAAAAATACAATGTTAATAAAGGTTTTAAATTTTCAACATATGCTACATGATGAATTAGACAAGCAATAACTAGAGCTGTAGCTGATCAATCAAGAACAATTCGTGTTCCAGTTCATATGGTTGAAACTATTAATAAAATAACAAAAATTGAAAGAGAACTTCAACAAGAAAATGGTGAAGAACCAACAGATGAGCAAATAGCAGAAAAATACGGAAATGGATATACTGCTGAGAAAGTTAGATATATACGTAAAATTAATATAGATCCTATTTCATTAGATAAACAAATTGGTAAAGAAAATGATTCTTCTTTTAGTGATTTTGTTAAAGATGAATCAATAATAAGCCCAATTGATTACGCTTCTCATGAAGAATTAAATGAAATGTTAGATAAAATTTTAAGAGATACTCTTGATGAAGACGAATATGAATTAATTTGTAAACGTTATGGCGTGGGAACTGACAAAGAAGGCAACAAATATAGAATATATTCTTTAGATGAACTTGCAGCAGAAAGAGATGTTTCAAAGGAAAGAATTAGACAAATAGAAAATAAAATTTTAAGAAAAGTAAAATCAAATCCAGATAGGGGAAGATATCTTAAAGATTTCTTAAAATAATTATGCAAATTAAAAAAATTGTTGATTTTTTATTAAATAAATATCCTTTAAAAAATAAAGAAATATGAGATCCTAGTGGTTTTAGTGTTAAATTTAATCAAAGAGAAAAAATAAAAGGTGTTGTTTTAGCAATAGATCTTACTAATGAAGTTTTAGAAAAAGCTATTGATTTAGACGCAAATTTAATTATTACACATCATCCGTTTAAATTTGAACAGAAATGAAGTGATGAAAAAATTAAAGCTCCTTATAAAGAAAATATTAGAAATAAATTAAAAGAAAAAAGAATAAGTGTTATTTCTTTTCACACTAATTATGATAATGATGAAAATGGAACAAGTCACGAAATAGCGAAACAACTTGGACTTGATAGTTTTATAGTAAAATATGATTCTAATTACCCTTGTTTATTGAATGTGAATATTTCTTTTAATGAAATAGTAAATTTATTTAAGAATAAATTAGGATTTAGTGCTTTTAGATCAAATTTACCAAAAGAGCATTTTAATAGACTTTTTAGTAAAATTGCTATTTTAAGTGGTAGTGGATATATCACTGAAGTAAATAAGTTAAATTTTGAAAAAACTGATTTAATAATAACAAGTGATATAAAATGAAGCGATTGAATAGTTTATAAAGAAACTAATGCATCAATTTTAGAGGTACCTCATTTAGATGAACAAGTTTTTATGGAAAAATTTGAAGAGCTACTAAAAAATGAATTTAATGATTTAAAAATTACAAAAGTATATTTAAAGGAACCTTATTATAATTTATAAAGGCGCAAGCACTCATTTTGTGAGTGCTTCTTTTTTATCGTAAAAGGATAAATTATTATATAATTAAATATATTTAATTATAAGCTTCGCTATAGCTTAAGAAGGAATAAAAATGAATAGAGATCCAGAAGTATGTTTAGAAAATATTGAAAAAAGACGTAAATTGTTATTAAAATTACATGAAGAAAATCTTTATAATTTAGCTCACCCTGCTTTGATAAGAGAAGAAGACAAACCTATTGAAGCCAAATGCAATGATCCGTTTTGTCAAGTTGTTTCAGAGGAAATAACAAAAGAAGAAAAGAAAAGATTGCTAACAATAAGAATTTTAGGTTTAGTTTTTTCATTAATTCTTATTACAATGGCTATTTTAATAGCTGTTTTAATTAGTCAAACATTTTAATTATTTTTAGGTAACCATGGAAACAAATCAACAAATATTGATAATACTTATTTCAATAATACTTGCTTTAATAGTGGTTGTACTAGTTATTGCATTATTGCCATTAATTTTAAATATTTTTAAAAATAAATTGAAAAAAACAAAATTTAATAAATTAGGACAAAGTAGTCAAATTCGACTAATGAATCAACTAAGAGAGGCTGTTGAATTTCTAAGTAAAAACAAAGTAGGAGCTTTAATTACAATAGAAAATAATGATAATATTGATAATTTAAGAACTGATGGAATTATTTTAAACGCAAACATTTCAAGTAGTTTATTAATTTCAATTTTTAATAAATATTCTCCTCTTCATGATGGAGCAGTTATTATAAGGGACAATAAAATATATTATGCTTCAACCTTTTTTAAAATAACAAAAAAATCAATCGATAATCAATATGGTGCTAGACATAGAGCTGCTATGGGTATTAGTGAACTTTGTGATGCTACAACAATTGTTGTTAGTGAAGAAACAGGGAATATAAAACTTGTAAAAAACGGTACATTTTATAATATAAAAATAGAACAGTTCCAAGAACAATTAATTAAATATTTAAAGGATTAAAATGAGTGAAGAAAATAATAAAAGTAAAATTTCAAATAGTTATATTTTAGAAATAATAGAAGAAGAAAACTCGAAAAAAGCAAAAGAAATTATTCAAGATGAATCTAAAGAAAACGTTAATAAAATATTAGAAGAATTAGATTTTGAAGATCAATATAAATTTTTAAAATTGTTAGATATAAATTCTGTTCCTCATGTTTTAACTTCACTTTCTAATGAAAGTCAAGGAAGAATATTAGAATTATTAACTGATGAATGAGGTTTATTAATTCAAATTAAAACTGCTATTTATACAAAAAATTTTAAAAAAGCTAGATCAATTGTAAATGAATTTCCTGATGCTGATATTGCTGAATTATTTAGTGAATTAGATTTACAAGAAAAGCTAACTTATTTAAGATTGCTTAAAACAGATGATGCTGCATCAATATTTAGTTATTTAGATGATGATATTCAAACTGAATTAGCACAAAGTTTTACAGAAGAATGAGGAATAAATTTACTTCAAGAGTTACAAAGCGATGAACTTGTTGATGTTTTAGAAACACTTCCAGCAAATGTTACAAGTAAAATATTAGCTTATACTCCTAGTCATAAAAGAAATGAATTAAATAAACTTTTAAGCTATAATGATGATGAAGTAGGAAGTATAATGAGTATTGATATATCAAGTATACCTAATACATACACTTGTGAGCAAGCATTAGCAAAAATAAGACGTGATTATAATAAAAATAAAAAAGAATTAGTTCATTATTATTATGTTATTGACGGATCAATGAAGCTTTTGGGTGTTTTAACTCTTGAAGACATTCTTTTTGCTGAATCAAATCAAAAAATAGATGATATTTATGAACCTGTTGCTTATGTTAAAACTAGTGATAAAAAAGAGTTTGCTGCTAAAATATTTAGTGAACAAGATATGTCAGTTTTACCAGTTGTTAATGATCATGAGCGTCTAATTGGTATGATAACAAGTGATGATGTTATAGATGTTATTCAAGATGAAGCAACTGTTGATATGTATAAAATAGCTGGTATTGGAAAAGATGCAACTGAAAATGAATATATAAAAACACCTTGATATAAAATTTTAAAATCAAGAATAATATGACCAATTATTTTATTAATAATAGCAACAATTACACAAATAGTTTTACAATTTGTTTTATATAAAACACAAATTATTAATTCTTCTAATCAAGAAATTATAAATTCTACAATTATTACACTAAGTTTTGCAGCTTTAATTCCAATTTTAAATAGCACAAGTAATAATTCAGGCTTGCAAGCAAATATATCAGTTTCTAGAGCTTTAGTTTTAGGAGAAATTGACGAAAAAACTTATAAAAAAGCTTTTTTAAAAGAATTTATAGTGGCTTTATTTATAGGATTAATATTAGGGTTATTAAACGCATCTAGACTAGGAATTTATTATAGTGTTCAAAATAATGCTTTAAGAAGTATTGACTTAAATATTGTAAAAAAATATGCTTTTATAATTTTAGGTTCTTCATTAGCTATATTTATTTCTGTTTTATTAGCTAATATTATAGGTGTAGCCTTACCTTTGATATTAGCTAAAATGAAAAAAGATCCTTCTAATGCTTCTATTTTAGTTTTAAATACAATTACAGATATAATAACTACATTAATTACTTTTGGAGTTACATATGGAATCATCTACTATATTTAATATAACAAAGCATCATTGCCCTGCATGTGCATATAGATATTATCAAGAATCATTAAATTTTAATAATAATTCATGAATACAAGAAAATTCTATTTTTATTATTTCAATGGTGCTTTTAATACTTTTAACTTTATTTTTTATAGTTTTATTTACTTATTTAAATAATAAAAAAATGAATAAATTATTTAGTAAATCAACTTTAATATAAAATTTTAATTAAAAACACTCATCTTTTTTAGATGAGTGTTTTATTATCATTTATTAATTACTTTTTGTAAGTTTAATTATTTTTTTAATTTTTTTCTTTTCGTTACCTAAATATTTATATCTAATATTTAAATCTCATTTATTATTAGTTTTTACAATATTTCTTATTTGGCTAAAAGATTCAAAACCATCTTTTCCATGATATCTGCCTATACCACTATTTCCAACTCCTCCAAAACCTAAATTATTATTAGCAATTTGCAAAATAGTGTCATTTATACCTACTCCACCGCTTTGTATATTATTAATTATTTGCTCAATATTTTTATTATTTTTACTAAAAATATAAAGTGCTAGTGGTGATTTATAATTATTATTTATGTTATCTATAACTTCATTTAAATTATTAAACTCTAAAATAGGAAGAATCGGTGCAAAAATTTCTTCTTGCATTATTTTATCCTTTAAATTACTTTCATGGATATAAAACTCTATTTGTCTATTTTCATTGTAATTAATAGGTAAATTAAATTTTTTAATCCTATCAAAATGATTTTCTGAAATTATTTTAGGTAAGTATCTATTATTTAATGAGTTAAGACCATATATATTTTTATATTGTAAATTTAAAGCTGAAACAAGTTTTCTTTTAATAGATTTGTGAACATACACATAATCAGGCGCAACACATGTTTGCCCGGCATTTAACATTTTTCCAAATATAATTCTTTTTGCAGTTTTTTCTATATTTGCAGATTCATCAACTATGACAGGTGATTTGCCTCCTAATTCTAATATACATGGAATCATTTTTTCCGCTGCTTTTTTATAAATATTTTTACCTACTGCTGAATTACCTGTGAAAAATATTATGTCAATTTTTTCTTCTAGCAATTTTATAGATATTTCTTTTTCTCCTAAAAATACTTTTAGATAGTTGTTTTCAAAAACTTCATTTGCTATTTCTTTTAATAAACTAGATGAGTTTACTGAAAACTTTGAAGGTTTTAACAGAACTTCATTTCCAGCTCCAAAAGCATTTATAAATGAAATCAGAGATATATTAATAGGATAATTTCAAGGAGTAATCAATAATGCTTTTCCATAAGGAAAAGCTTGCTTATAAAAATTACTTCCTATATAGTGAATTGGTTTTTTTACTCTTTTTCTTTTTGCTCATTTTTTAATATTTTTTAAGTATAAATTTATTTCATGAATCACTGGCGAAATTTCTGATATTTCGCTTTCTAAATTTGATTTATTTAAATCTGAAAACAAGGATTTATAAATTCTTTCTCTATTATTTGTTATCCATTTTTTTAATAATTTTAAATATTTAATTCTTTCTTTTATGTCTATCATAATAATCCTTAATAATTAAAATTATATTAAAATGAATACCTTAAAAATAAAGATATTCATTTTTTTAAATTTTATTGATTTAAAGAATTTTTTATTTCTTCAAATTTGGTTTTCAATTCATTAAATGAATTTTCAAACTGATTTGTTCTTCTTAATGATGTAATTCTGTTTAAGTATTCTGGTTTTTTATCTTCTGCAATATTATTATTTATTCAATCTTTTGCATTATTTCTAAATGTCTCATATATGTTATACTCAACATCTTCAACTCTATAATCATAATAAATGCTACTTGCTGTTGTTGTATCTAATCTTTTTATTAAATTTGCTTTTTGAGTGTTTTCAAAATTTTCTTCTATAAGTCTTCTATATGTTGCAACATCTTCAACTCATTTATCTGGAAGAATTCTTTCTAGTCCTGCTATATCAGTAACTCCCCCTATGAAAATAGCCATATCTCTACGTCCTTCAGCGTTTTCAGTTGTATAAGGAACTCTTTTTAAAATTTCTTTTTTGTAAATAAGTTTTTCATTAAATGCTTTTAATTCTTTTTCTTTATCTTCAATATTTTCAAAAGTTAAATTATCAATTTGTGACTTTAATTTATTTTTAGAATTTATTACTTTTTCATCTGTATCAGGCATTGGATATTCAATTAAATTAATAAATTCTTTTAATTCAGTTTTTTTAGACTCAAAAGCGTTTTCTTTTTCAGCTCTTTGTTTGATAGAGTTAACTTCTTCAGGAGAAGCTGCATTTTCTAACTCTTCAATATATTTATTTCTTTTATCTCCTGATAATGATGATAAGTTATTTATAAAAGATCTTGCTTCGTTTTTTATTTCTTCTTCATATTGTTCTTGTGCTTCTTGAATTAATTTTAAAATATTCTTAAATTCAACATCAGTATTAGCTTCATTTAATGAATTATTAATACTTTCTCTTTTAGATTCAGGTAATTCACTTATTTTTTGATTTAAAAATATAATTTTAGCTTTAATACCTTCATTTTCTCTAATAATTTCATTTTTAATATTTTCTAATTCTTCTAAAGTTTTTAAATCTTTAAATGATTCTTTTATTTCGTTTTTTGCTATAGCTTCATTTGAAGGATAAGGTAATGAATCAACTATCTTATTTAATTCTTCTTTAAAAGAATCTATATCTTTTTCTTTTTTAAATAAATCGTTTTTTAAAGTATCTATTTCTTCAATAGAATTAGCATTTTTTACTTTTGTTATTAAATCATTTTTTTCTTCAGAAGTAGAGTATTTTAATTCATTAATTTTATTTTCGATTAAAACTTTATATTCAACTAAATATTCTTTTTTAGATTTGTCAATTTCTTTAAATAGTTCTTCAAACTCTTCGCTTGTATTAGTTTTATTTAAAATATTGTTTAGTATATTTCTTCTCTCTTCAGACAATTTAGAAATTTCATTATTTGCTTTTATTATTTTTTGTAATACACTTTTTTCATTACCTATTATTTCTTCTTTAATTTTTTCCAATTCGTCTATTTTATACACTTCTTTGTACAATTCTTTTATTTCATTTTTTGCAATAGCATCTATTGATGGATATGGAAGAGTATTTATTATTTCATCTAATTTTTCTCTTTCATTTTTAATTTTATTTTCGTTTGAACATTTTACTGCCAAAACAGTAGTAAGTGCAACAGTTCCAATAGCTGCCGCAGCACCTAAAGAAATTGTTAATATCTTATGTGATTTTTTCATATTTCTCCTCTTTTTTTATAAAATTCATTATACATTAATTATTTTTCAAATAATTAAAAAATAGAAAATAATTATAAAAATACGATTTTTTATATATTGATCTATAATATACATTATTAATGTTTATATATATTTATATATAAACTAGAAAGTATTTTATGGAAACTAATAAAAAAAGAAAAAAATTTAGTGAAACAAAATTTGGTTCATTTATTTTGAAATTGTGACATTGAACAAGAAGTTTTACTAAAGTAAAATTGATTTTTTTAACTTATTTAATAGTGGTTTTAGTAATAACTCTATTTCTATATAGCCCAATTACTCAAAATGAAGAATATGTGCAATCTTTAGCTAAAAAAGGTGAATCAATAACATTTATAGATGCTTTTTTTACAACATGTAGTGCTTTTAGTGATACTGGATTGGTTAGTCATCCTACTTATTTAGCTTGAAATCAATTTGGTCAAGCGTTGATCGCTTTTAGTATTTTAATTGGGGGATTAGGGATTTTTGCTTTAAAAATATTTTTAATAAACTTTATATTTTTAAGAGGAAAAACTAGTTTAAATGATGTTGAGTTAGTATCTTATGAAAGAGGTAATTCTGAGTTCTTTAAAACAAAACATATGATAAGAGATTCTATACTATTTTTACTAATAATTCTAATTTTAAGTTCAATTGGTTTAACTATTTATTTTTATTATAAAAACCCAACTTTTACAGAAAGTGATTTTATAACTAAAAATGGGTACATTTTAGAAAATAATTACGTTAATCCAGCGTCTGATTGATCTACAAGTTTTAGATTTGGTTTTTTTCATGCAATAAGCGCTTTAAACAATGCTGGATTCGATATTATAGGCAATAATTCCTTACTTCCATATTTTTATAATTATGATTTACAAATAATATTTGTTGTCTTATTTATAATAGGTGGAATCGGATATCCTGTCATTTATGATTTTTTCACTTTTATTAAGTTTAAAATTTATTGTAAAAAAAATAAAATCAAAAGTAAATATAAATGAAGTTTATTCACAAAAATATCTCTTTCAGCTTATTGAATAATGACAATTATTACTTTTGCTGGAATTATGATTATCGAAACATCTGGAAATAAAACTTTTATTAATTCTCCAACTTTTGCAAATGGAAATTATTTTGCTAAAGTTTGAGCATTGTTTTTTACCACTTTGTCAACTAGAAGTGCAGGTTTTGCTACTTTTTATTTAAATGATTTAAGTCAACCCACTTTATGAATTTTAAATATACTAATGTATATAGGTGCTAGCCCAGCATCTACTGGTGGTGGTATAAGAACTACTACTTTTGCAATTTTAATATTAACTATTTTTTCAAAAATTTTAGGAAAACCTTCTGTTAGGGTTTTTGATAGAAAAATAGATGTCGATACAGTTAAAATGAGTACTATTGTATCTACTATTAGTTTAATACTAGTTTTATTAACTTCTTTAGTAATAATGAGTAGTTTAAATACTTTTCATTCTGGAACAATAGATGATACTAAGTATACGGCTACAAACTTTTTCTTTGAAGCTTTTAGTGCTTTTGGTACCACAGGATTAACAACTGGAATTACTGATAATTTAAATTGAATTTCAAAAATTGCTTTAAGTATTTTGATGTTTATTGGTCAATTTGGTATTAGTAGTAGTGTTTTAATTTGAATTAGAAAGAAAAATTATTCTTATCAATATGATTATATTTCTGAAAGTGTTGCGATAGGATAGAAAGGTATATAAATGAATTTTAATGAAGAATTAATTAGTAATATAGATAAAAATAAAATAGAAAAAATTATTTCATATTCTAAAAAGAAATGACTAGCATATATACTTTTATTTTCAGGTATAGTTATGATTTTATCTATTTTAATAAGTTTTATTGCTATTATAGTTAAAAATGAATATAAAACGCTACAAATAGTATTTTTATCATTAAATGGTTTCTTTTTGTTATTTTGAATGTTATATTATGCACATTTATTGCAATTGGTTTCAACCTCTTTTGTTTTATCTAGAGCTTTAGAAAATGAAGAAAATCCATGAAGATCTTATAAACCTCATTATGTTTTTTTAAAAATACAGACTTGATCATCTTTTTATGCTTTTAATTTATTTAAGAAGAAAAAAAATCGTTTATCAAAAAATGAAAAAATGTTATTGACTAGATATTTATGGTCATTAAAAGGCATTGAAGAAATTAGTTTTAAATATTAATTTATTAAAATAAAATTAAAACTTTTATTATATAACTAAATAAAATTTTTTAACAGTAAATTATATCTAAAATTAATTAAAAAACTTATTATTCTAATTTTTTTAGAAAAAAGTCATATTTTTTCCACAAAATCAGATAAAAATATGACTTGTTTTTTTTTTTTTATTTTAACTACAATTCTAATACTATAAAGTTTCAAATTTATAGATTTATGAATATTAATTTTATGAATTTTTACGAAAGGAATTATGGATAAAAATAAAAAAGTCATAACTGGTTTATTAGCTGGTTCAGCTGCTATAAATTCAGCTGCTATAATTGCTATTTTAACTATTAGATGTTCAGATAGTGAGAGTATAAATGACCATATTTTACACAAAATAAAAGAGTTAGATGATGAAGTTATATCTAAAACAAATGATTTAGTTAATAATCCAGACTCTAGAGAAATATTTAATAACGCACAAAAAATGTATGATGATGCATTGCTAAAAGAAAAAGAAATTGAAAAATTTATTTTTGAGAATAAATTAATCGGAAAAGAAATTGATGAAGTATTAGAAAAATTAAATGCAGATATCGATAAACTTAAAAAACAATTAGAAAATAATAAGTTATATAATAAAGAAAGAGCAAAAGAATTAATTGATAAATTATCAAATAATAATCCTGAAAAAGAAAAATTACTTGAAAAATTAAATAAAAGTGATTTTGCTTCAGAAGAATTATGAGATATTATTGAAAAAACACAAGATTTATTAAATAAAGCAAAAAAAGAAGCATTAAAAGAAATAAATAAATTAAATGATTCACAAAAGAAAAATGAATTATTACAAAAAGTTAGTAACCCAAACGCAAAAGAAGAAGACTATTTATCTGCAAAACAAGAAGCAATAAATGAACTTGAAAAAGCAAGAGATAAAGCTATAAGCCAAATTAATAGATTAGATAATTCTAGCGAAAAAGAAAAATTATTAAAAATTGTTAATAATCTTGAAAGTACAGAAGAAGAAATTAATAAATCTAAAGAAAGTGCAGAAAATTTATTAAATAAAGCTAAAGAAAATGCATTAAAAGAATTAGAAAAATTAACTGGTTCAACTAAAAAAGATGAATTATCTGAAAAGTTAAATAAAGAAAATATTTTACAGCAAGAAATTAAAAATATTGTAAATGAAGTTAATGAAATTTTTGAAAATGAAAAAGAAAGAGTTAAACAATTAATTAATAGTGAATTAACTACTGATGCGGAAAAAGAAAACTTATTAACAGAATTAGAAAAAGCTAAAAATATTGAAGAAATTAAACTTGTAGAGGCTAAAATAGCCCCTATAAAAGAAATTGAAACTATATCTAATGAAGAACTAAAATCTAATTTATTAGATAAAGTTTATGAAATTAATTCTAAAACTGAAAATGCTCTTGACAAATTAAGAGATTTAGAAACTGAAGCTCAATTAGCAAAATTACCATATCCACTAGGTATGGAAGCTCCAGCTGTTAGTGAAATTAGAAATAGAATTAATGATATTAATAGTAATGAAGCCTTAAATGATTTAGAAAAAGAAGCTAAAGTTAAAGAAATTAAGGATACTTTTGCAAATTTAATAGAAAAAATTAATAATGCAAAAGATAAAATAGCTAAAGTTAGTGAAAAAAGACAAGCTGCTTTAAATGATATTTTAAATAATTCAAATTTAATAGTTAATGATGATGTAATTAATAATGCAGAATTTGAAGCTTTAGATCAAGCTATAACAAATGCTTTAAATCAGGATAAAAGCGATGCAAAGGATATTATTGATTCATTAAGTCATTTAACAAATAAACAAAAAGAAGATTTTAAAAATTTAATCGATGAAGCTAATTCTAATAATGATATTAAGAAAATTTTAGATAGTGCAAAATTGCAAGATCAAAAAGAAGATAAAAAAGCCGAATTAGATAGAATAATAGAGTCTTTAGATTATCCAAACACAAACGCAGAAGCTAAAAATGAATTAAAAGTTTTATATAAAGAAGATAAGACTTTAGAAGAATTAGAACAAATTAAACAATTAATAGTTGGCGAAAACGGCGTTGAAAGTAAAGTAAACGATGCTAATTCAAAAATATCTAAATTACCGGAAGCTAAACAACAAGCTTTAAAAGATGAATTAAATAATGCAAGTACAAATGAAGAGTTTGAAGAATTATTTAATAAAATAGCTCAAGCATTAAATGATTCTAAGCAGGAAATAAAAGATGAAATAGTTAAATTAACTCACTTAACTTCTGAGCAAAGAAAAGAATTAGAAAAAGCTGTTGATGCAGCCACAAATTCAACTGAATTAAATAAAATTTTAAATAAAGCTAAATTATTAGACAAAATAGAAGAAGCTAAAAGTTTAATTACTCCAAATGAAAGTTATGCTTTAGCAGATGATCCAGAAGTTAGAAATATTATTGATAGAACAATTAATAATATGCACAAAGAAGCTGACGCTTTAGAAACTGAAGCAGAAGTGAATAATAAAATACAAGAATTAACTGTTTTAAATGAAAAATTAAAAGAAGTTAAAAATTCTATCGAGAACTTAACTAATAATGAAGTTTCTAATTTAGAAGAAACTAAGAAAGAATTAGCAAAGAAATTAGCTAGAGTTAATGATATTGATGACATTCCATTTGTTAATTTTGAAATTGATAAAGAAAAAGTAAAAAAATTAGCTGAAAGCTTAGATTATCCATCAAAACCAAATAACGTAGCTATAAGTGATATTAAGCTATTAATAGATCAAATAGATACTACTAATCTCGATGAAGCAAAAGCGAAATTAGATAAAATAAAAAATCAAATTGAAAATACTGATGCTGAGTTACCTTTAGCAACTAAAATCCAAGAAGCAAAGGATAAAATAGCTGAAATAAGACAAAGTGATAAAGTTGATAGAATAACACCTTTAGAAGCAGAATTAGATAGAGCAAATACAAAAGAAGAATTTGAAACTTTATTAAATAATATTCAAATTGCAAAAGATGCAGCAGATAAAGAATGACGTGATAACTTAAGAGATAGTCTTAAAAAACAAGCTGAATCATTGCCTTATCCAGCAGGATTAAATGCTCAAGGTATTAAAGATATCAAAAATATAATTGACTCTTTAACAGATGATGAATTAGTTGAATGACAAACTACAAAATTAAATGAAATTGATAAGAAAATTAAGGAAGCAAATAAAGAGATTGCAAAACTTTCATCAGACGATCAAACAAGATTAAACGAAAAGTTAAATTCAGCTAATACAGATGAAGAATTTAATCAATTATTTGAAGATATAAGAAATTCTAGTGCTACTAAAAAACAAAATATTACAGATGCTATAAATTCATTAAATTATTTAAGCAGAGACGAAAAAGACAATTTTATAGCGCAATTAGAAAATGCTACAAGCGAAGAAATGAATGAAGTTTTAGTTGAAGCTAAAAAACAAAATATTGATAATTTAATTGATACATTACCTTATCCAAGCGGATCTTTAGCAAAAGCTAAATCTGATTTAAAAGCTGACATAGCTAAAATAAATAATTCTAATGATTTAGATTCTAAATTAGCATAAATAGAATCATTTACAAATGCTATTAATAAAGCAAAACAAAGAATTTTAGATTTACCAACTTCTGATAATTCAACAGGTGTAAATAATTTAAATGAATTATTAGATAAAGCTAAAACATTAAATGATATTAATAATATAGCAAATCTAGAATTAAAAAATAAACTAGAAGAATATGCAAATATTATTAATAATATTGATCCAGTTTCTAATTATCCTTTTAATTCAGCAAGTGTAAATAAGTTAAATAATTTATTAGATAATTTACCTGGAACTGATCAAGATGAAACTGATCTAGAAGAAGCAATTTTTAACGAAAAAGCAAATAAAATAGCTAATTTAAGAATTGATAATTTAACAAATTTAAATGAAGAAACTAAAAATTTATTAAAAGAAGAAATTTCTATTTTAAGACATAATAACTTTTCAACATTAACACGTAGTCATCAATTAAAAAATAAATTAAATAGCATAGATGAAACAATTAAAGAAGCTATTAGAAGAGATTTAAAATTTAAAATTGATAAATTGCCTTATCCTGGTAATGACTTAAATAATGATCAAAATGACTCTCAAAATGTTATAAATTCGTTAGATTCTTTAAATGACAATATTTACAATTTAACTGATGAAGAAGTTAGAAATAAATTAAGTGAAATAAATAATTTAGAAGCTAAGATTAATTCTTTAAAAACTGATGCTGAAAATATTCAAGATAATACTGAAAAAGCAAGAATTAATGCATTAATTGATCAATTAATAAATATTAATAATTCTTCAGATATTGAATTAGAAATAGAAAAAGCTAAAGCTAAAGATGAAGTTAATAATTTATCTAACCTTTCTAATGATCAAAAAACAAGTTTTAATAATAGAATAAATTTAGCTGTAGATTCTAATGCAATAACTTCAATTTTAGAAGAAGCTAAATTGCAAAATAAAAAGGAAGCGCTAAAATTAGAAGTTGATTCTATTTCTTATCCTAATGTCGATTCAACAGCTGTTTCTAATTCTAAAAAAACGATAAAAAATGCTATAGAAAATATAAATTCAGAAACTGACTTAACTAATAAAAGAGCTGAAATAGAAAATATTAAAGAAAAAATGGTTATTAAAAAGGCTGAAGTTGAAAATTTAGGTTATAAAAATCCTAATGCATTAGCTAAAACAAGTATTAAAAAAGGTCTTGATAATATAACAACGTTATCTGATTTTAATAAAGTTTTACCTGATGATTGAAGCAATAAGGTAAATAAATATAAAGAAATAATTAAAAAATATTTTGGCGATAACTCTGAATTAATGAATAATAGATTCAATAAAACTTATCCAGATAATTTATTAGGAAGTCCTGATAATCTTAATGAAACTAATTTAAAAATACAATTGTTTAGTACTCTTAAAAATGAAGTTTCAGCATATATAAATAGTGTTAATAATTTTATAACACCTGATGAAAAAAGTTCATTACTTCAAAGATTAAATGCAATTTTAGAACCATCAAGCGCAACTACTCCAGAACAAACTGAAGAAATATTAAAACAAATAAATGATTTACATATTGAAGCTAAAAAGACTTATTTTAAAGGTTTTATTAATAGTTTATCAGTGCCAAATACAACTATTAATGGTGAAAATATGATGGATAATTTCGCGAAAGCAAAAGCTGAAATGATAAAAACAATTGTTGATCCTATTAATAGTAAAAATCAATTTGAAGCCACTCAAAGAAGTTTAGATTCAATTGCTACTGAATTAACTAATGTAAAAAGAAAAATAAATGCTTTTAGTGCAAATAACCAAGTTGCAAAAGATATTTTTTCATTAGAAATGTCTAAAATTTCAACAGCACAAGGTTATATTGATTTAGCTACTAAAATTGATAAATATAATGAATTAATAGCTAAAATAAATAATATTCCTGCTTTTACAAGCGGAGGTACACAAAAGCAAATTGCTAAAGCAAATGAGGGTCTAGATACTTTAAAAAACTCATTAAGAAGCAAATTAGCGAGTGCTTCTACAATTCAAGATATGCAAAATTTAGATTCATTTTTAACAAAAAATGTTGAGTTAGTTCAAAGTTTAAGAACAACTTTGTCTGGTGATATTTTAGTTACTAAAAGATTATTAGAAGAAGCATCTACTAAAACAGATTCTGCTAGTTTAACAGAAATAGCTAATAGGGCAAGAGAATTAAATACTGCCTTACAAAATAATTTCTGAACACCTACTAAAGCAAATGAATTAAGAGGTCCATTAAGAGATAGATGATTAATGGGTCCTGAAAATGTAAGATTTAACATTGATGATCCTGATGCTAACTTGAATAATTACTTCAATTATGATGATTTAGTTGATAAAGTTTTAACTAGAACAACAAGTGCAGATATTAGAAAAATAACTGATGTTGAAATACCTAAATATAAAAAATTAGTTGAAACAAAATCTAAAGCTGCAGAAATCAGTTCATTAATTCCTTCAGGAGCTAATGATTCAAATCCAGCTAAAAGAGCTATAGAATCATTAAAACATATAGCTTTAACTGACGCTACAGCTAGTGATATCGAAACAACAAATAAATATTTAGGTAATGTTGTAAGAAATCAAAGTGGTCAAGTTACAAGTGGTTTTTACAAAGATGCTATTGATACTTTAAATTCAATAGGTAATGATACAAATAAGTCTGTATTTAAGGGACTATTGGATAATGTTGCTACAAGTTTAAAAGATACTAATGTTAAAACAAACATTGATAATCTTAGAATAATAATTAATGAATTTAAACTAGCTTATGATTCTGCTAATACTTCATTAAATAATTTTAGAAATTCTTACGGTGTTACGCAACAACAAATTCAAGAATTTCAAAATAGATTAAATAATGTAACAAGTAAAGAACAAGCTGATCAATTAAAAAACGATATAGATGCTGCAATAAATAATGCAAATCAAAGAAAACAAAATGATATAAGAAATACTGAAGCTGCAATAAATTCTTTACCTAATGGAAATTCCGAAAGAGATAGATTAACTAATTTATTAAATAGTGAAAAAGTTAAACCTAATGTTACTCCAAGTGATTTAGAAAATATTAAAAACCAAGCAACTAATCTTAAAGCGCAAATTGATACTGCTTTAAGAGAGGCAAATAATGCTGTTAGAAATTTACCAGATGGAAATACATTAAAAACTAGTTTAGAAAATAAACTTCTTAATGCTCCAAATACACAAGAGACTAATGACTTAAGTAAAATAAATACTATAAAAGATCAAGCATTAGCTGAGGCTAGAAATCTTGATGCTAAATATAATGAAGCTATAATGATTCTTGATAGTTTACAAGATAAAGGAGATTACAAAGATAGAATTGATAATGCTGTAAACATAGCTGAATTAGACGAAATAATTAGAGATATGCAAACTCCTAAAGTTCTTAATAAAGATGAAGCTAGAAAATGAGCTAACTATATTTCTACAACTGCAACAGCTTCTCCTGTTACAAGAGCTCAATATATACAAAGAGTTGAAAACGCTACAACAAAAGCACAATTAGATCAAATTATAATTGATGTTAGATCATATATTAATCAATGACCAAAAGCTGATGCTTCTGCTAGAGTAAATGTTTTACAATATACTCATAGAAACTCTTATAATAGATTAAAACCTATTGTTGATGCTGAATGAGATGAAGATAGATTAAATGAACTAAGAGAAGAAGCACAAAGAATAAGCTATTCACATCCTGAATTTTAAAATAATAAAAATAACACTTAATATAAAAGTGTTATTTTTTATTAAATACCTTATAAAAAAGTAATTTTAGTAAATTAATTCTTCTGTAAAAATAAATTAAGATTATTTAGTTTATCTTCTAAATTATTATTATTCTGATCTTGAATAGTTTGTTTTATAAATTTTTTTAAATCATCTATTTTTAAAGTAATTACTTCACTTAAAAGTTACTTTTGTTCAATTTTTGCAGCCTTTTTAGTTTTATTATTTATTTTATCTTGATATAGTTCATAATAGTAGTTATGTCATTTTGAAATATATGTTTGTCTTAATATTTCTGGACTTTTATGCCCTGTATAAAATATTATTTCTTCAGCACTAAAACCATTTGTAAAAAGATTTGTTATAAAAGTATGTCTTAATAAGTGCGCTAAAATAACTTTTTTAAATCAAGGGTTTCTTTTAATTACAAAATGTTTAAAAAGAGTAAATGTATTTTTTATAGTTTGAATACTTATTTTTAATTTAGGTATCAATGATATAAAATTTTTCTTAAAACCTTTTAATTTAGCGTTAAAGGGTAAATTTTCTACTTCATCACTTAAAAATAAAGGTCTTTCATTATTATTTTTATTTGCTCTAATAAAATAATCGTTTGTATTTTTTCTTTTTACAAACTTTACTCAATCAATATTTTCAAATTCACTTATTCTAATTCCTGTCAGTAATAAAAATTAAAAATATATTCAAACTTTATATTATTAAAGTATTTTAGTTCATCTAAAAGTAAATTAATTTCACTATCTGTATATGCTATTCTAGTTTGTTCAGCTTTTTTTCTCTTTATTTTACTATCATCTCAAAATTCATTAGTAAATTCTTTTATTTTATTAGTAAAAGCTAAAAAAATTCTGCATCTTAAAGCTTTTGTATTATTTCTTAAATTAGAATTATTAATTATTTTATTTGCGTGTAAGAAAAATTCATCTTTTGTATAATACCCATCAATTTCTTTTAATATAATTTTATACATTTTTAAAGTTTGTTTTTTTAGGTCTCTATTTTTTAAATAATCGAAATATTTTTCTTTTAATTCACTTAAATTAAATTTATTCATTTTAGTCCTTTCTTACAACATTAATAACATATTTAATTATAAATATTAATTAACTATATAAGCTAATTAATATAATGCTAAAAACAATTATTTTTTATTAAAAAATAAAAAATAATTTATTTAAAAAAGTTTATTTTATAGTAATTTTAAAAAAAATAATATAAATATTCTAAATAACGAAAAATTTTATAGTTAACAAACAACAAATCGTAACAGTAATAATTCAAGAAATTTATTTTGAAAAATTAAAAAATAGAAAGGAAAACGTTATGAGTTTTTCTTTTTTTATTTCTACTTTTTTTAAAAAAAGTAGCAAAAATAAAAGTAATAAAACTGCGTAAGCTGTGCTTTTGTAGCCTAATAGTAATATTTAAAAATAAGATATAAAAATGGCAACCAAATTATATTGGTTACCATATGAAGATATAAATTACAATTTAGCAATGTCCTATATAAATATTTTAATTTTAAATATTTGCTATTAGGAGATTTTTTACGCAAAATTATCTACAATTTTATTTTTATATTAACTTATATAAAGTTACTAAAAATAAATTAAACTTTTAATTGCTCTCTTCATTCTGAAGTAATAAATTCATTAGGGAAGATATAATCAGGATGTGGATTAGTATTATTAATATTAAGAATATTTCTAAATCCTGCTTTTATAAAATCATTCCTTAAAACATTTAAAGCATTAGCTCTATCAGTAATAATTGCAATTTTATCAATTCACTCAAATTTTTGATCCAGTGTCATTGTATCATTTTCAACTATATTATTAACTCATCAATCTAATATATCAGTTTGAAACATACCTCTAATTCTAACTTTTAATCAATAATTTGAAGTTTCTAATTCATAAAATAATTTTTCAGAAATTGTTTTTAAGTTAGATATTGTACCACCTGAAGAAAATTCATTATTAATTGTATCTATTTTTTGTGAATAATCACTATTTCTATCTTGTCCTGTTTTTAAATCGGTTACTACTTCATTAAATATATATTTTAATGCTACTAGTCTTCTTTGAATAAAGAATGTATATTTAATATAATCTTTGACAATATTATTTACTTCATTTCTATCGTTTTTTGCATTATCAATTTTTCTTTTTACGTTCTCTATATCTTGACTTCTAATATTTGAACTAATACCAGTTCTATTAACACTTCTAGTAGCTCAATCTGAAATTTTATCTTTAATAGGTTGTTTTCAAGAAGAACCAGTATCTACATACGTTTTATCTCAATACTTATCTATAAATTGCTGTACTTTAACTTTTGCAGCTTTATATGCTTCTGGTGTTGATGCATTTCTTATTGTTTCATATAATTGGAACTTTTCTCTATCTCTTTGATCTGTATATGCATTATCTCAGTCTTGTTTTGAGTAATTTGCTCATTCTCCGCTAGTAGGTTTAGGTTGAGGATTTTCATTTCTTAAAACTTTACTATCTATTTCTTCAACAAGTTTAGATTTCATTAAACTAATTTCACTTACACTATTACCATTAGTACGTCTTGAAAGATCAGTTTTTTCAGCTTCTTTTTGATTGTTAACTGCATTTTTTATGTCTTCCAACTGTTTTTCAGTAGTAGCTTTATCTACAAGCAATGGTATACGATCTAGTGTTATTTCATTACCACCGGTGTATCTAGCTTTTAAAGCATTTTGAATATCTCTATTAGTTAAATCTACTTTCAATAAGTTATCAAATATTTTTAAAATTTCAGATTTTTCAGTGCTGATAATTTGTGAAATTTCTTTTTTAATGTCATTTAATTGACTATTTGTTGTAGCGTTGTTTAATCTTTGAATAATTTGATTTTTTCTATCTCCATCTTTAAGTTTATTTATGAAGTTATCTGTAACATCTTTTTTATTATTATTTCAAATTATTGTTTCAACTTCTCTTTTTATAGTTTCAATTTCAGCATTATTTGTAGCGTTGTTTAATTTTTCTTCTAATGCACTTTTATTTTCATCAGGTAAACTATTTATTATTAACTTTGTTTTTGCTTTATTTTTTACTTGATTAATTTTATCAATTGTATCAGCTAAATTTAAGTTATCATTTAATTCATTTTTATAAGGGTCTGATGATTTTAATTTATTTATTTCATCTTTTGCTTCTGTTACAGCTGTTATATATTTAGGAACTTCAACATTTTTAATTGTATTAATATCTGCAACATTTGTAGCTTGATCCACTGTTTGTTTTAAGTTTGCAATAGCTTCAGCTCTTGTTCCAGCTGGATAAGGTATAGATTCAATTGCTGTTTTAGCTTCTCTTTTAGCTGTATCTAATTTATTTTTTTCAGTTGTTGCTTCATTTTTAATTGTTTCAATATCAGCTTTGTTATTTCCACTAGCACTATTAGCGTTATCTAATCTAGTTTGTAAACTAGTTCTAACAGAATTGCCATTAGGCAATTGATTTATAGCGTTTTGAGCAGCTTGAACATCAGCAGCTTTTGTATTATTATCTCTTTGCGCATTTTCAATTCTTAATTTTAATGCCTCAGCTTGTGCTTTTGTGGTTACAGATGCTAAAGCTCTTTCAAAATCACTAACTTGTTGATCAGTTCTACCATAAGAATTTTTAAAGTTATTTAAAGTTGTATCAACTGAATTATAAGCTTCTTTAAATAAACGAGCCTTATCTCTTAATTTATCAATGTTTCCAGTTACATCACCATTATTATCTGTAGTAACATTATCTAAATCTCTTTGTAAATCAGTTCTATTACTTAGAGGCACTGCTTCAATTTGTTCTTTAGCATCCTTGTAATATCCGCCTGTAATTTGAGCATTTGTTCTAGAAACATCACCAAAGTAATTGTTTATAGTATCAACTTCAGCAGCATTGTTAGCTTCTAAAGCTTTATTTGTTAATGCTTGTTTTACATTATCAGGCATATTTCTATCAGAAGTGCTTTTTCTTTTTGTATTAACTAAAGAAGCTAATTTAGGAACTTCTGTATTTGTTATGGCATCAATTTCTGCAGCTGTTGTTCTAGTTCTCATTTTATCTGTTAAATCAGAATATGGTACAACTTTATCAGTATTTTCAGTAGGTCTTGTTTTATTAAATCTTCCATTAGTAGGTCAATCTCTATTTGATGCATTATTTGCAAAATTTGCTCTTGTTGAATTACTTCAATATCTATTAGCAGCATCTTTAATTGGTTGAACTTTATCAATAATAGCTTGCATTTTATCTGTTGTATTAGCTGTTTTTGATTCTTCAAACAATGACTTAGCAAGAAGGATATCATTACCTAAACCTGAACTTAATGCAGATCCTAAATCTCTAAATTTATTAATAAGAGGTCTAAGATTTTCCATCGCAGATTCAGTAGCTATATTATTAAATAATTTAGTTCTCATTTCAGCTTTAGCACTTATTAATGATGCGTTAACAGAATTTCTATCTTGATAAGAACCACCATTGCCATAGTTTGTGTTTGAAACAGTGTGTGTAATGATTCTTTCTAATTCAGCATACTTGTCTATTTTTCTTTCTAAACCTTCAAGTTTAGATAAGTCAGCAGCATTATCAGCTTGTTTTTTAAATTCTGTTTTTGCGTCATTATTATCAGCTGATCAACCGTTTAGTCTTTCTAAAATTTGACCTCTTTTATGTTCTAATTCAGCATTTGCTTTAATAGCTTTTATACTATTAATTAAATCATTAAATTGATCAAAAGTTGTATTTTGTGTAGGGGATTGCAATGCATTTAATTGATTTTTTAATTCAGTTTTTTTAGTAGCTGATATTTTAGAATTACGATCATCAATATAAGAAATAACTTTTTGTTTTAATGTATCAAAACTTTGTAGTTGAAGATTATATTCATCAAGGTTTTCTGCTTGACCTAAAGGATATGTATTATCAACTCTATATGTATACAATCCTGAAACATCACCAAAATTATCTAAAACGATTTTCTTGTATTTTGCAACTTTATCATTTCAATCATCAGGGAGAACTCTATCAAAGTCAGAAAGACGTTCTATAGTATCAAGACCTTTTTTAATTTTAGTTTTAGCAGGAGAATTACTTGTAACATAAGGTAAATTATCTGTTTCAGTAATTTTTGTTGTCATCTTTGTCTTGATATTATTAATTTCAGTTTCTTTAGTAGCTAAATCTGTTGTATTAGTAATTCTATCAATAGCTTCTTTAATATGTGCCTTTGCAGTATCTACTGCACTTGAATCAACATTAGGGTAAGGAATAGTATCTACTAAATTTTTAACTCTTTCTTTATTGTTTTCTAGCTTAGCTTCTTCTACAATAGCGTTTATATCTGCATCTGATGTAGCTTCGTTAATTCTATCAATATAACCTTTTTTATCTGTTACAAGTGTTAATTTATTAATTTCTGCAATAGCGGCTTCTTTTGCTAATTGAAGTTCAGCTGCAGCTTTAACATTATTAATATCTGAAACATTTGCTGCTGAATCTAATAATCCTTGTAATCTATCTTTTTCATCTTGATTTGTAATTTTATCAATTTCAGCTTGTGCTTCAGCTTTAGCTGTATCAATTTTATTTTTTTCAGTTTCTAAAGCACTAATAATAGCATCATAACCTGAAGATTCTTTAACTGCATCAACTTTAGCTTCTTCTTGTGTTTTAACTGTATTATTAGCAGGTAATTGACCCAATAATTCCTGAATTCTAACTTTTTTAGTATCAATTGCAGCTATTTCAGTTGCAACATCTTGTTTAATTCCATCAAGAACTGTTTGATCAACTACATCTTTAGCTTTTTCAGCATCTAATTCTCTTTGTAATCTTTTTCTTACTGAACTAGCAGCATCTAATTTATCAATTTCAGCTTGTGCTTTTGCAACTTCAGCAGGTTTTTTGTTATTAGATTCAGTTGTTGCAGAATTAATTTCAGCTAATAATGCGTCAGCACCTGTTGTTCCTTCTTTAGTAGTAACTGAATTTAATTTTGTTTCAAGTTCTATAACTTTATCATCATTTTTATTTGGATTTGCTTTGTATTGATCTAGTGCTCTTTTTGCAGCGTCGTATGATTGCTTAAATTCATTTATTTTAACTCTCAAATTATCAATATTTGTCTTAACATTTGTATCTTTTAAACTTGTAGCAACATTATCTAAAAGACCTTTTAAAACAGATCTATTAGCTTCATTACCTATTGAATTTAATGTATCGTGTGCATCTTTATAGAATCCACTTGTAACTTGTCCATTTGCTTTTACAACATTACCTAAGTATTTATTTGTAGTTTCAATATCACTAGCTGTATTATCTGTTAAAGCTTTATATTTTAATGATTCAATAGCTCTTTTAGCTGGATCATTGTTATCACTAGCATTTTGAATTAATGAATTAATTTCATTTGCTTTTCTTTTTGTTTCAACTAATTTTTTATATTTAGGAATTTCAGCAATAACATTTCTAACATCTGCTACTGATGTTCTTGTTAATAATTTTTTTATTAAGTCATCATAAGTTAAATAATCATTGATGTTAGCATCTGGATTATTTATATCAAATCTAGGATTATCAGAAGGCCCTGTTAATCATTGATTTCTAATTCTATCCCTTAGTTCATTACCATTATTATGAGTTCAGAATTCTCTTTGAATAACATTTTTAATTTCTCTAGCTCTAGTAGCTATTTCTGTTAAATCAGTTGGATTAGTTTTAGTAGAAGCTTCTTCTAATAATCTTCTAGCAATTAAAATATCTCCTGATAATGAAGTTTTTAAGTTTGAAACTAATGTAGCATTAGCATTTAGTAAATTTCTATATGTTTCTTGAGCTTCTGTTGTTGTAGCTGTAGATATTTTCTTTCTTAGTTCAGCTTTTAATTTATTTAAACCTTCATTAGCTAGTCTTGGTTGATCATCTGGACCACCATTTGTAATAGGATCTATTCCATCAATTATTTCTTCTAAATTTAAGTATTTTTCAATTCTTTCTTTTAATGAATTAATTTTGTCTTCTGAATCAGCTTTTGCTAATTGTTTAATAAATTCATTTTTTGCTTCATTATTTTTATCATTAAATTTAGTTGAATTATTTAATAAATTAGAAATTTCAGTGAATTTATCTTTTATACTGCTTATTTTAGTTTCTACTGTAGCAAAATCATTTTTGTTGTTAATAGGATTTACAATACTATTTATAAGATTTTGTTTTGAAGTAGAAAAATCAGAAGCTAATGTATTTGGTTTTGCCAAATTATTTGTAGGTAATACTAAAGCATTAATTTCACCTTTATAATGTTCTTTTTTAGCTTCAACCAATAAATTATTAAGAGCATCTAATTTATTTTTTAATTCTTCTTGAGTAGTAGTTGCAATAGGTTCAGTTATAGCATCTAATTTTTGCAATAATTCTCTCTTTTTATCAGGAGTAAATTGAGAGGTTGCAGCGTTAATAAATTCTGAAATTGGATTTTTAACATTATTAAAAATAGCAGTTTTTAAACTATTTTCATCTTTATTTTCAGCGCTTGGACTAGTAGGATAAGTTTCATTTAATTTACTAATTAAACTACTATCGTTATTTGTGTAATTGGTAATAATATCTTTATATTTTGTTACTTTTGATGATCAATCATTTGGTAATACTTGATTTAATTCATCAATACTTGTAACTTTATCTAAAGCATTTAAAATTAAATTTTTAGCCGCAGCATTGGTGTCTGGATAAGGTAATGTAGGAACTGAATCTTTTTTAGTTTGCATCAATTCTTTAAGTCTTATAATTTCTGCTTCTTTTACGTCTAATTCAGAATCTGATAAACCGTTTAATGAATCTTTTATAGCTTGTTTTGAAGCAGCAACACTAGTATTATCTTGATTTTGATCAGTTTGGCCAACATTTGGATAAGGAATAGTATCTACTAAATTCTTAATTCTAGCTCTTTTTTGTTCTAATTTAGCACTTTCAATAATTGGTTGAATTTTATCTTGAGAAGTAACAGCTTTAATTTGATTTTTAAATTCAGTAGCTTGACTTGTACTTAAATTAGTTAATTTATCAATTTCATCAATTCCATTACCTTTTGCTATAGCTAAATCAATAGCAGATGTTTCAGTAGGATTTGTTAATTTATTTAATTCTTCAAATGCTTCTATTTCTGCTTCTGTATTAACAATATCTTCAGCATTAGCTTTTAATTCTAAAATTTTATCTTTTAATGTTTCTAAATCACGTAATTTAGCTTCAATACCTGCTTCATCTAAGGTATCAACTCCATCTTTTAAAGTGGTAAATGATTCTTTAACTTCAGCTGTATCTTGAGTATTATCTTCTTTATTACCTGGATATGGTAAAGCTTCAATTTTAGCCTTAACATCTTCTCTTTTAGCTTTAAGAATTTTATTGTTTAATTCTTCAAGTTTAGCTTCTAATTGATTAGGAGTTAAGTTTTTATCAGTTTCAGTAAATGTTGCTAAAGCATTTGTTAATTCTGCTTTTTTAGCTGAACTTAAGTTTGTTAAACCATTAATTGCAGCAATAACTTGATTACGTTTTGCATTATATAATGCTTCTTTTAATTCTTTTTCTTTTTCTTCATTTGGTAAAGCATTTAATAAAGAATTTAATTCTGCTTTTTTACCTGCTGTAAATGGATTCTTAGTTGAATTAATAAGTTCATTATATTTATCCATTTTGTCTTTTTCAGTTGAAGGAGCTAAAGCATTAATAGCTTCTTCTGTAGTAGCAGAATTTAAACTATTGTTAAGATTTCTTTTACCTTCAGGTATAGCACTTCCATTTTCAGGAGCATATGGTAAAGCAGCAATTCTTTCATTTGCATTTGTAACTGCTGTTTTTATTTTTTCTAGCGCTTCTTTTTTAGCGTCTAAATCAGTTTCACTATTTAAAGCAGCAACTTCACCTTTTAATATTCTGTTAGCATCTGAACTTGTTCCAGAAGGATAAGGAATTGTATCAATTAGTTTTTTAAGATCATCTTTTTTAGCTTTTAAAAGAATATCATTCATTTCTGAATTTGTTTTTGGTGTACCGTCAGAATTTAATAATTCTTCTTTAAGAGTTTGTTTTTCATCTTCTGTTAAATTAGTTAAAGAATCAATTTTAGATTCAATTTCATTTTTACCAGTATTTTTAGCTTCTTTAATAGCTCTGTCTAAATCAGTAAATTCTTGATCTGTATTAGCTGAGTTTAATAAATTATTTAATTCAGTTTGTTTAGAAGGAGACAATTCAGCAATTTTATCTTTAGCAGCTTTAATTTTTTTATCTAAAGCATCAATGCCTGTTTCAGCATATTCTTCTAATTGTTTATCTGTTAAACCATTAATTATAGTTTTAATATCATTAACAGCTTGTGAACCTGAACCACCAGGATATCCTAAAGCTTCAGCTTGTTTTTTAAGGTTTTCTTTTAATTTGTCACGTCATTCAACATCAGACGATGTTTTTGTAAAAGCAATATTTTCTAATAAAGCATCAAATTCTTCAGGAGTATTAGCTCTATTTAATTCAGCTAGTAAAGCAGGTTCTCTATTTGCTTTTTCTGCTGTTTCTCTAATTTCAGCTATTTTAGCTTTAGCTTCAGCTATTCTAGCTGGTAAATCACTAGATTCTTTACCTGTAATATTCTTTTTAAGTTCAGCTAATTTAGCTTTAACAGCTTCTTTGTCTTCTACTGTTGTATCAACAGCATCTATTAATTCATGGATATCAGTTACAGCTGTAGGCAATACCTTTGGATTAGCATCAGCAGAAGGTTTCCCTGGATATTCTAAATCAGCAGCTAATTTTTTAAGTTTAGCTTTTTCAATTTCTAATTCAACTGAACTTGCTTCATCTAAATTATCTACTTTAGCTAATTCTTTAGCTAATTCTTTTTTGGTTTCTTCAGGATTTAATACATCTGCATCAGTTAAACTTTCAATATTACGTTTTAATTCAGCTAATTTTTCATTTAATCTATCTAATTCAGCTTTCTTTTTAGCTATTTCATCTTGTGTATTAGCACCTTCAATTAAATCATTAAGATTTTTGATTGTATTTTCAATAATTTTAGTTACTTCAGGATCATTTGCTAAAGCATAATCATCTGGAGTAATTATTTTCTTAGCTTCTGCAATTTTGTCTAATAATTCAGCTTTTCCTTTAATTCTTTCAATTTCAGCATCATTATCAGCTCTATCAATTTCTTGTTTTAATGCATCTTTTTGATCATCAGTTAAATTAGTTAAAGAATCAATTTCAGATTTTTTAGCGTCTTTAGTTTCATTCATAGCTTGTGCTATAGCTTGATTTAATGCTTCAAATTCAGCATCAGTATCTGTTAAATTTAATTGATTATTTAAAGCTTCTTGTTTATTAGTTGGTAATTTAGCTATTTTTTTCTTAGCTTCTGCTAATTTACTTTCAACACTATTTTCACCATCTTGAATTTTAGCTCTAATAACTTCTAATTCTTCTAATGTTTTATCACCAGCATACAATGCCTTAAGATCACCTTTAGCAGTAGCTGAAGCATTAGGATAAGCTAAAGCATCAATAATAGCATCTAATTCAGCTTTTTTAGCAGCTATAGATTCTTCCATTATTTTTTCATTAACTGCTGCTAAAGTATCATTAAGTTTTTTTAAAGTATCAGCATTTTTAAATTGTTCAACTAAAGCTGTTTTATCACCTGTAACTTCACCAAGTTTTTTTCTAATTTCTTCAATAACTGGATTCATTTCATTGATTTTGTTTTCAAAAGCTTTAGCTTTTTCTAATGTATCAATTTTTTTGCCTTCTTCATCGCTATTAATTTCAATAAGTAAATTATCAATAGCTGTTGCAAAATCATTTGGATTTGTATCATCAGTAGGATACTTCATTGCTTTTACTTTGTCTTCTAAAGCATTTTTAGCAGCTCTAACATTAGCTTCATCGATAATTTTATTAATTTCGTCAATTGTATCTGTTTCTGAATCTTTTAATTTATTTTTTAAATCTTCTTTTTGCGCAGTTGTTAAACCAGTAATATTATCGATTACGGTAGCAGCACTCGCTTTATCATTTGCTGCTGCACTATCAATAGCAGCTTTTAATTCATCAAATTCTTGAGGAGTATTAACTTCTTCACCATGAATTAAATTTGCATTATCAAGTTGTGATAACAATGATGGTTTTTTAGCTTCACTTAATTTGTTAATAGCTTCTTTAGCATCATTTATTTTTTGTGTTAAATCAGCAAAAGTATCTTTAATTTCTTTAATTTTTGCTTCTTTTTCAGCTTCACTTAAAGCTTCATTGTTTTTAATAGCGTTTATTTTATCTCTAATTTCACTAACAGCTGGAGCTTGCATACCAGAAGGATATGGTAATTTAGCTAATTGAGCTTCTGTAACTAAATCTTTAGCTTTATCAATAGCATTTTCAGTTTCAGGAGTGATTTCGTTAACTTTATTTGTTAATTCTTGTTTTAAAGCATCATCAGTAATGCTTTCAATTTCTTTTAAAGTATCAACTTTTGTTTCAACTAATTTAATATCATTAATAGATTTTGCTTTATCTAATTCTTCAAGCAATTTAGCTTTTAAAGCGTCATCAGTCAATTCAGCTATTTTAGCTTTTGCATCTTCTTTAACTTTATCAAAAAGTGCACTAGCTTCTTTTAATGCTTCTTTAATTGCATCTTCAGTAATGTTATCAGCATTAATTTTATTTTCAAATTCTTCTTTATTAGAAGAACCATTTAATTTATCTAATTCTTTTAATGCTTCTTTTTTTAATTCTTCGATTGCTTTTTTTGCATCTTCTTTAGCTTTATTAATTTCAGCTTCTGTACTATTAGGGTTTTTAATAACTTCTAACAGTTTTTCTTTTTTCTTTGGATCGCTCAATCTATTAATTTCATCTAATGTTTCTTGTTTAGATTTGTCTAATTGTTCTTTTGCTTTTTCTTTTAAAGGAGCAAGAGCTTCTTCAGTAACATTAGGATCGTTTAATTTATCTAATAATTCTTTTTTAAGTTCAGAATCATTAAGTTTATCAATTTCAGATAATGCATCTTTTTTAGCATTATCTAAAATTTCATTAGATTTGTCAATAATACTTTTTAACTCATCATCAGATAAAGGATCTTTTTCAAGAAGTTTTTTTAATTCTTCTTTGTTTTTATTTGAATCAGATAATCTGTCGATTAACTTTTTAGCTCTATCTTCATTATAAGTTCTATTGTTATTTAATTCCTTTTCAAGAGTTTCGATATCTTTATCAAGTTTTGCTAAAGCTTCATCAATATTTTTGCCTATTGCTTTAGTTTCTTTGATAATATCTAAAATATCTTTCTTCTTATTTTTAGCATTTTCTAAAGCATCTTTTGCTTTATAAATTACTTCATAAGAATCTGGACTATTTTTTAGATTATCTATTTCAGATAAGACGTCTTTATCTAAAGCATTTATCTCTTTTATGATATGGTCATTAATATTTTCGCCATTTTGAGCACATCTTATTGTTAAGGTTGCTGCTATAGTTGCTGAACTCACGGCTGCAGTTCCGAGTAAGCCAGCTATGACTTTCTTTTTATTGTCCATATTTTCCTTTCGTTTTTTATGAATATTAATTTATAAATTAAAATTTATAACATATATATTCTACTACTTTTAAAAATAATTCATAAAAGCAAAATGTTAAAACATATTTGTATTTATTAATGTCTATTTAAACTATTAAAAAAATAGCATTAAAACATATCATCGTAATTAACTTAAAATATCTATAAAAAAGTTATTTTCGTTTATTCTAGTTATTAATAAAAATATAAATAAAGTTTTAAAAAATATTTTTAAATTTTCATTTTTAAAAAAACAAAATTTAATTTTTTATAAAATATAATGCTATTTTAATCATTTATATATTAATTAATATAAGTTTTCTTATTTTTATGAAAAAAATATAAAAATTTTCATATTTTTAATAAAAATAAAATATTTAATTTGATAATGATATTTTGAATATAAAATAAAGAAACAAAAAATGAAAAGAAATAAAAAATTAATACTACTTTCAAGTATAGCAATACCAGCTACTACTTTACTAGTTGTTGCTATTTCATGTAGTGTAAATAAATATACAGAAAAAGATTCAGAAGAACAAAAAGTTCAATATAAACAAGCTTATGACAAAAATGGACAACGTGCTTATAAATTAGTTGATAGCTTAGTAATGACTAATGATAAAGCTTTAGTGCCAGATCAAAAATATTACATTGCTACAAATGATTACTTAGCAATTGGTAGCGATCAATATGCTATGTTAGATTATGCTAAGTCACCAAAATAAACATTACATGCTGAAGGTGATTTATTATTAGATGTTATTACAGATTATATGAAATACACTAACGCAGAAAACTTTGTAGAAAGTACAACAAATGATTTTGGTAAAAAAGCAATTTCATAATATGGAACAGAAAAAGCTACCTCAAATGTTGTATCAGTTCACACATACGAAGTGACAGTATCTTAATAAAATAATAAAAATGACCAGAAATGGTCATTGATAAAATGTAATTTACATATTTATATTATAACCAATAAAATTTGGTTATCATTTTTATATTTTTTAAAATAAAATAACCTTTTTATTAGGCTATTTTATTAAATTATATTTTTCAAGCATCTAAAGTATAATCACTAGCATTAACAATCATTTCAACTGTATTAGGTCTTTCATTCATTATTTCATTAAATTTACCAATGCTTGTGTTAACAAAATTTGCGATTTTTGCATAAAGCTCTTTAATCTTTTCTTTAGTTCCTAAATCTTGAGCATTTGTTTTAGGAACTTCAGGTTCATTTTCATAGTCGTTTCTTGGTTGGAAGAATAAGTCATTATATTCACCAAAAATGTTTAAAGTATTTAATTCATTAAAAATTTCTCTTAATTTAGTAGCTTGTTCATTATCAACACCTTTAGCTTGTCCTATAGATGCTAATGCATTTTGTATAAGAACCATTAATCCTGTTGACATTTTATTGGCACCTAATTTAATATTTTTTACATATTTAGGATATTCTGCATCATCTCTTTTAAGATTTATAATTCCCTGTCATTTTTCCTTTTCATCTTTTAAAAAATTTGTTAATACTTCATAATTTTGACTTATAAATTCTTCTGCTCTGGTTTTTAAAGTATTATCTATTTCTTGATTTTCTTTAAAAGCATTTAAAGGATCAATAATTAATTTATTTAAAGTTATTTTTTCAACTTCTAAATACTCTATACTTCCTAAAGTATTAGATAATTCTATAGCAGCGTTTAATTTAGGTTCTAAAATTTCAGTTTTATACTTATTTCATTCTTCTTTTAATTTTTCTTCTTCAGTTTTATCTACTTGATCATTTCCAGAATTACTTCCTTCTACTTTTGGTTTTGAAACTTCATTTACATCTTTATTTGGAGAAACTTGTTTATCAGATTCTTTTTGATCTCCACTAGTATTTTGATTGTTTGTTCCTGTTCCTTCAGATTTTTTATCACTTTCTGGTGTTGAAGGATTAACAGAGTTTTCAGGTTGTACTACATCTTTATTTTCTTGTTTCATATTGCATGATGCAGCAATAAAGGGAATTGTTGTTAATGTTGTTAAAGTTCCTAAATATATTAATTTATTTTTTTTCATGTTTTTTACCTTTCTAAAGTTTTTATACATATTTACATTTTAATTATTTTTTATTTTATAAATATATCATAAAAATATTTTAAATATAAAAAAATTAACACAACAAAATATTTTTTATTATAAAAATAGTATTTATTGTAAAAAAACGAAAATTTTAAAATCTTAATAAAGTAGTATTTAAAGAAGTAAAACATTATTAAAAAATTTAGAATATTTAATATAATTTTCACCAATTTATGCTTAAAAAAATAATAAGTAAAATTTAATATTAATTTAATTTAAAAATAAGTGAAAATAAAAAACTTTTCAAATTAAATAGAATATTAATTAAAAAATGTAAACAAATGATTTAATAAAACAATAAAAATGACCAAAAACGGTCATTTTAATATATTTCTAACAGGTGTGACTATTTTAATTATATACTAAAAAAAGATTATCTAATAAAGCAATGTTATTTTAAATACTTTTTTCATTTTTGTTTCATATTTATAGTATTTTTAGCAAAAAAAATTAAAAAATTATGTAATAATAATTTTATTGATATGTAAGAGGAAGAAAATGAAAAAAACAAAATTTATTATTCAAACAGGTGGAGTTATATCTGGTTTAGGCAAAGGTGTTACTTTAGCTAGTATAGGAAATTTATTAAAAGCTCAAGGATTTAGTGTTTTTGTATTAAAATTAGATCCATATTTAAATATTGATCCAGGAGTTATGTCCCCAGTAGAACATGGAGAGGTTTATGTTACATCTGATGGCGGGGAAACAGATCTTGATTTAGGACATTATGAAAGATTTATAGATGTTAAACTAACAAAGGAAAGTAACTTTACATAAGGAAGAATTTATACAAAAGTATTTGAGAAGGAAAGAAAAGGTGAATACAACGGAAAAACTGTTCAAATTGTGCCACATGTTGTAGATGAAATTATAAACATTATTAAAGATTTAGCAATTAAACAAAATTGTGACTTTATGTTAATTGAAGTTGGTGGTACTGTTGGTGACATTGAATCAAACCCATATATTTATGCTATATCAAAATTTAAATCTTTATTTCCAAAACAAGTTATGCTTAGCCATTTAACATTTGTGCCTTATTTAAAGGCTTCTAACGAGTATAAATCAAAGCCATCACAAGTTTCTATAAGTACTTTAAGAGCATTTGGTTTAAATCCAGATTTACTATTATTAAGATCTCAAGGAGAAGTTGATAATAAAATAGTTGAAAAAGTAGCTCAGAGTTCTTTTCTAAATACTAAAAATGTTATAAATGTGCCTGATAAGGCAAATATTTATGAAATACCTTTATATTTAAATAATCAAAATATATTAGAATCTATTTATTATTTTTTTCAAATAAAAAGAAAAATAAAAAACAATGTTTATTCTAAATGGGAAAAATTTGTAAATAAATATAAGAATCAAAATAATAAAATAGTTAATTTATTATTAGTGGGAAAATATACAGAATTAGAAGATGCTTATTTATCTATAATTCATTCTTTGAAAATAGCAGCAGCTCATCAAAATTTAAAACTTAAATATGATTTAATTAATGCTGATAATATTGATTTTAACGTTTTTGATGAAACAATAAAAAAATATAATGGTGTCGTGATACTTCCTGGTTTTGGAATAAGAGGTTTTGAAGCAAAAGTTGAAGTTGCAAAATACACAAGATTAAATAATATACCAACATTAGGAATATGCTTAGGGTTTCAAGCAATGACTGTAGCTCAAGCTAGATTGAAGGGTATAAAAAATGCTACTAGCAAGGAGTTTTTGGAAGAAGGTAAAAATCAAACTTTTGTTTTAACACCTTTTTTTGAAAATGGTGACAAAGATATTTTAGGTGGTACATTAAGATTGGGTGAGCAACCTACAATTGCTAAAAATGGTACATTAGCGAAAAAAATTTATGGAAATGAAATTTTTTACGAAAGACACAGACATCGTTATGAAGTTAATCCAAAATATAGAGAAAAATTGCAAGATGACAATTTTATTTTTTCAGGTGTGCACCCTGAAACAAATGTGGCTGAAATTTGTGAATTAAAAAATCATAAATTTTATTTAGGAGTTCAATATCATCCTGAATTTACAACAAGAGTTTTAACTTCAAACCCATTATTTGATAGCTTCTTAAAATCATTAAAATAAAAATAGGAATAATCCTATTTTTTTGATATTTCTGCATTGACTGAATTTATACTTACAGTAATTTTTGAACTTAAATTATTGTATTGATTTACTGTTGAGTTTGCGTTTTTTTCTAATTTATTGTATTCTTCTTTAAATTTTGTTAAATCTGCATTAACTTTAACATAAACTTCATTTTGATCACCTTTTGCAGTTTTTAATTTAATTAATAAACTTTCTAATGATAATAATTGTGTTTTTGTTTTTTCTTTTTGTTGTGATTGATCTGAATTTCCGTTTGTACATGAAACAGCTACTAATGATAGTGAAAATGTTGAGATAATAACTCCTGCAGCAAATAAATTTTTCTTAAATTTCATTTTTTTCTCCTTTTAAATTAATAAATCTTATTAATAATATCAAAAAAATAAAAAAGCAAAAAAAGCTTTTTAATAATATTCAATAAAACAAACTCTTATTGATGTTGGTTTAATATTTAATAATGATAAATATTGTCTTTGAATTTCATTTTTAATATTTTCTAAACCTTCTTTTAATAAAATATTTCTTTTTACTTTAACATCAACTACAATTTCTACATTATCATGGTTTTTATTAAAAATAATTCTTGGTTTTTGAGCTAATTTAACACCTTTTGTATCACTAACAGCATTTAAAATTAAATCGTTTATTGCTTCTTCAGTTATAAAAAAGTTACATGTGTTTGAAAAAGTTGAAGCTATAAAATTCATAATTATTTACTTGCTCTACCAACGTATTTTCCAGTTTCTGTTGAAACAATAATCTCATCGCCTTGATTAATAAACATAGGTGTTTCTAATTCAAATCCTGTTTCAATAATAACTTTCTTTTGTGGGTTATTAGCAGTGTTTCCTTTAACAGCGTCAGGTGCTTCTGTTACAGTTAAAACAACGTTTGCATCTAATTCAATATCAAGGATTTCTTCCTTATATTTTCTGATTTTTACAATCATACCTTCTTTTAAAAAATTTAATTCTCATTCAACATTTTTAACAGGTATTTCAACTTGTTCATAAGATTCATTATCCATTAATACTATATTAGCGCCATCGTTATATAAGAAACTCATAGGTCTTTTATCAATGTGAGCTTTTGAAACCATAACACCACCAGTATATGATTTTATAGTTGTGCTTCCTGTTCTTAAATTTTTAACTTTTGCCTTAACATTGGCTTGACCTCTACCTTGTTTTGAATGTTGAGCTTCTAAAACTACAAAAATTTCTCCTTCATCTTCGAATGTAATACCTGGTTTGAATGTGTTTACATTTATCATAAATACTCCTTAATTTTTTGAATTTTTCTATTACTAATTAATATGTAATTTTTATATATTTATTATAAATTAAATTTAACAATTAGAAAATATATTTTAACTAAATTATCTATAAAAAAGTAATTTTATAGAAATTAATATATTTTTTTATTTAACTTTTTTATATAATAAGTTTAAAACAAAATAAAAGAGGTATTATGAGAAAAACTGCTCTATTATATGACAAAAATGAATCAATTTTTAATTGAACTATCAAAAATCCAAAACAAGACACATTTTTAGCAAAATTTAAATCTAGAAATGAAGCAATAGAATATTTAATTACAAAAAATGAAGAAATTTATATTGACGTTTTTAATAAAAAAGGCTTTATAGAAGGTGAAATAGTAATTTTTCATAATGAAAAAAATAATAAAATTTTACTAATACCAAATACAATGGATAATGATAATGGTCAATATGAAGATTTTTGCGCAGAATTTGGTATTGATTATTTAACGTTTGCAAAAAGTGATGATTTAAATGAAATAAGGAGAAAATTACATAATATTAAATTTATTGAAGGTGACTCTTTTGATAAATGATTTTTGACGCAAACAGAAATTATAAGAAAAGACAAAAAATATTATATTAGTGGATACGCAAATGATAAAATACTTAGAAATGAACTTGACAAATTATTAAAATTTGAGCAAATAATAGAAAACAAAAGTAAAAAAATAGAAAAAATTAAAAATAATAGAAATAATAAAAATAATGTTTCTTTTTTTATAGATACAAAAGAAGTAAATAATAATTCAAAAAAAGAAAACAATTTAAAGAAAAACGATACTTTAATAGATTTTAACCCTGAAAATAGTGAAACAATAATTTTAGATAAAGAATTTTTAAATGAGAAAAATAATATAGATGTGCAACATAAAAAACAAAAAAATAAAAAATCTAGAATAACAGTTGCTATATTTTCAATATTTTTAATATTGTTAATCTTATCTATAATTGCTTTAGGGATTATTTGATACATAAATCCTGATTTATTTATAGTTACTAAATAATTTTTATATTTTTAAATAAAAAAACACTTTATTTTTTAAAGTGTTTTTATTTTAATATTATTTCTTTTCAGGATCTAATAATAGAAGTAATAATAATACAATAGCAGCTACTGATGATAATGCTAATAATAATGCAATAATTACTAAACCTGGTCTTTTTTGGTTGTAAATATCGTAATTATTAAAGAAATCATCTCTTGTCTTTTTAATTTCAGCTAAAGTTTTATCATTTTCAAGTTGCTTAATAGCTTTTTCTGCTTCTTTTAATAATTCATCAAGTTTTCTTTGAGAAACAGATTTATCATTTTTAATTAATTCAACATATTTATTAATTTCTTCAATAGCTTTAGCTCTTGCATTTTCTAATTCTTCATAGTTTTTTATATCTTCTCTTGCTTTTGCTTCAGCTGATTCTGAATTTGTTTTAACCGCTTCTTTTGTTGTTGCTTTACTATTTTCTGCTTTCGCAACTTTTAAATCATTAATAATTTGAGTTTTTTGATCTGCTGTTAATATTGGATTAGTTTCAACTTCTTTAATTAAGTTATCAAATCTTTCATCTGCTTCAACTTTAGAAACAGGTAATTCGTATAATGATTTAGCGTTTTCTAAGTTATCTAAAACTGTTTTAACCTTAGAAGCATTTTCAATATTATCTTCAAGTTTTTTTAGTTCATTAACTAAAGCTTCTTTTTGCTCTCTTGAAATAACATCTTCTGATGCTGAAAGAATTTTACTAATTTTTGCTTCAATAGCTTTTTTAGCTTCTTCTTTAGCTTTTAATAAATCAGCTGGTTGCATAGCTTCTTTAGCTGATTTATATGCTTCATAAGCATCTTTTATTGAAAAAGTATCATTTTTATCTGTTAAATCTTCAATAATTTTTTTAGCTAAAGCTTCATTTTTACCATATTGTTCTAACACCTGAATAGCTTCTTCATATTTTTTATATTGTTCATCTGTTGGATTATCAAATTCAACACGATCTATTTTTTCTAAATTATTAATTCCTCTAAATATATTATCTATGTCTTTTGCATTTTCTTTTAAAATATTATAAAGTTCTTTTGTGTTGTTTTTGTAATTTTCTTTATCGTAAATTAACCCTTCACTCTTAATTTGATGTTCATCTTTTAATAATTGAGGAATGATTAAATCATTTGTTAATTTTTCATAAGTTTTTTTACTTATATCAAAAATAGCTGGTTTAACTTTTTCTTCATCTTTTATTATTTCAGCTTTAATTGTATTAATTTGTTCTTCGCTTGGATTTGAAATTGAAAAATCAGCTGGTAAATCTAATTTATATTTACCGTCTTCTATTTTTGAAGCTACTTCAGCGATTTTGTTTGCTTCTTCTGAAGATTCAAAACCTGCTAATTTAGCATCTTCTTTTATTTCATTTTCATAATGTTCTAAAGCATCAACAACTTTCGTAGCTTCTGCATTTAATTTATCAAATACTGATAAAGCTTTAACACTATCTAAAAGTGAAATATTTTCACCATTAACAAATTTAGTTAATTTATCAGCAGCTGGGTTACCAATAGCACCGGTTTTTATACTATCTGTTATATATTTTTTAGTATCTAATGCTGATTCAATTAATGAAACGTTATTTAATTCTTTAGCAGCTTCAATATCTTTTATTCATTTATCAATAACATCTGCTAATTCAGGATTAGAAGTTTTTAATTATTCTAACTCTCTCTTTTTCTCTTCAATTTTTGTAGCTAATGCAGCTAATTTATCATTACCATTGATATTTCTAGGTTTAGAAAATTCTCAACCATTTCTATCATATAAAACTGCATAATTATCTCTTGCAAATATTAAATTTGAATTTGTATTAAAGAAACCATTTGCATCTTCTAATTCTTTTGATTTTCATGCGCTTACATTATTGTAATCTTTTTCATAAAACTTACCATTATATGGTTTATTTCTTCCAAAACTATTTCCATTTCTTCATAAATAAATTGTAATAGGTAAATCTTCAGCTTTAAAATTAAATTTTTCAATAAAGTATCTATGACCATTTGTATTTTCATAGTATCTATTTTGAACTTTATTTATGAAATTAAAATGTACTTCTTTTTTACTTTTATCAGCTTCTACAAAATTCAAATCATTATAATTATAAAAATATGATAAAAGATCTTTTGTTCATTTAGCATGATATAAAGGTGTCCCATAATTGCCTAAAGTAAATCATGGGCTACCTTGTATTTTTGAAAAATTATTGTCATCAGCACCATCACCAATTTTTTGTAAAAAGTGATTGTATTGATCGTTTGTACCACTAATATTTCATTTATATAATAAATTAGAAATTTCATCATCATTTGCTAAATTACCAATTAAAATTGTTCAGTTACCAGCTAAACCTACATAATAATTACGATCATTTCATTCGTTTGGATTACCATTAACTTTGATTTTATCTTCAGCATAAAAGTATTTAACTAAATAATTGTGATAGTAGTCAAATTCTTTTAATTTGTTAAATTTAGCATCAGTTCTTGATTTAATAACAGCTGAAAATTTTTCATATGCAGCATTAGCTCTAGTTAAAATATTAACTAATTTTGCATTATCTAAATTATCGCCTGTTTTTATTTCTTGGAATAAAGAATTAGAAGTTGTTTTATATTCTTCAAAAGCTAATTTATATTCTTGATCTTCTAACAAGTCAGTTCTTGAAAATACTCTTAATGAATCAAAACCATTTTTAATTGTTTCATTAATAGAAGCATTTTCAGTTTTTGACATTAAATCATTAAAATATGTACCACCAAATGTAAATGTAATTAATCTACTAAATGCTTCTTTTGATTCATGACCTAATTTTAAAATTTCTTGTCTTACTGAATTATAATTATCAAATGTCATTGTTTCAACTTTTTTATTCAAAAAGTCTATTTGTGATTGAGTCAATCCACCTTCAAAATCGTTTCATGCTTTTGCATTTATTAAGTTTTTAAATTCTTCTTTTTGAGAATTTACATATTCTTGTTTTCAAAGCTCTATAGCTGTTCTTGGTCTGTTTAAAATTTGAACTACGTTTTGTTTTTCAGAATTAGTATTTTCTGTTGTTGTACTTGAAATCATTATTGGAGCAAGTATTGATAAAAAACTTGACCCTACAATGCTTCTTAAAATTAATTTATTTTTGCGCATATTTACCTTCCTATTTTTTAATATAAAAAATACTTATTAATTGTAATACATAATTTATTTTTATTAATAAAAAAATAAAAAAATATTTAAAAAATAAAGAAACTAGTTACTAGATACCTTTGTTTTTTAAATTAAAAGATTTCTTATAAAAAAATCAATATTTAGATTTAGTAAAAATAAATTTTAATTTTCTTGAATTAGCATCTCTAATTATTTTAACTTTACTTAAAAAACTAGAAAGAATAATACAAATTATAAATAAAATAATTCCGATTAATGTTCAGCCTAATAAACTATAAGGTCATTTTGTTAAAACACCTAGTAAATTTTGAAATTCATTGTATTCATTAATTCCTAAATATCAATAGTTTGAAACAATTTTAAATCTTTGTTCAAAATCATTTGGATAAATGTAGATTGCTACATTATATGTTATTAAATTTATTAAAAACATAAATATTCCAATTAATAATGAAATAGATAATGATATTAAAGTATCTTTTAAAGTATATTTTGGATTAACAATAATTCACAATAATATAATCATAAAAACAACATATCCATGTGCTAATATATAATCTCAATACCATCAACTATCAAAACCAGAATAATTATATAAACCAGGAATTATAGTTGCAACAACACCTGCTAAAAAACCTAAATAAGCAAAATACTTTACTAAGTTTAATTTGTATGTGATTAAAGAAAAAGCTATAAATAGTAATATTATTCTGCAAAAATGTAAAGGTATAAATTCTCACAATTTTGATTTTACAATATTATCAATTGGGTCTATTTTATAGTCATTTGTTCCGTAAATTTCTATAAATAAAAAAGTAATACTTCTTAAACAAATAAAAAATAAAGTTATTCAACCAATTAGTTTTCAAAAATTCTTCTTTTTTAAACCTAATATTTTTTGCTTTCTTTTATATGAATTTCTTATAGGTATTCTAAATAAAAAAATTAAAAAAGAACTAATATAAATTAAAGTAAAAAATAATACATAAAATCCTATAGAATAACTATTTTGAATAAATGATAATGTCCCATGAACATTTTTATACATTTCTTGGATAAAAAAAGGCGATTGAAAAAACTTATTCATTTTGTTCTCCTAAAAAAAGAAAATTTAAATAATTAACAATAAAATTTTAATAAAAAAATGTAAGTAATAAAATATTTTAAAAATATTACTTAATATATAATATATGTTATAAATACAATTAATGTTATTTTATTAAGGAGTTATTATGTCATTAAAAGCAGGTATTGTTGGTTTGCCAAATGTTGGTAAAAGCACTCTTTTTAGCGCATTAACAAAACATCAAGTTGAAGCGTCAAATTATGCTTTTACAACAATTGATCCAAATATAAGTAGTGTAGCTTTAAAAGATGAAAGATTAACTAATTTAGCTAAAATAGTAAATCCTGAAAAAATAATTCCAGCTACCTTTGATTTTGTTGATATCGCAGGTTTAGTTAAAGGTGCTTCAAGAGGCGAAGGATTAGGAAATAAATTTTTAGCAAATATTAGAGAAGTTGATGCTATTATTCATGTTGTTAGATGCTTTACAAATAAAGACATTATGCATGTTGCAAATGAAATTAATCCTGTTAATGATAAAAATGTTATTAATTTGGAATTAATGCTAGCTGATTTAGAAACTATAAATAATGTTCTTTCAAGAATAACAAAAAAAGCAAAAAGTGGCGATAAAATAGCTTTATTTGAATACAATTTTGTTCTAAAGCTAAAAGAAACTTTAGAAAAGGAAATGCCTATTCGTTCAGTTATAGATAGTTTAAATGATGAAGAATTAAAATTACTAAAAAATTATCATTTAATAAGTGCAAAACCGATGATTTATGTGGCTAATTTATCAAGTGAACAAATTATTAATTATAATGATGATCCTATGTTTTTAGCTTTAAAAAATTCTATGGTTAATAATGAAAAAATTATTCCAATTAGCGTTCAATTAGAAGCAGAATTAATTCAAATGAATGATAATGAAGCTAAAGAATGATTAACTTCTTACAATATTAAATATAGTGGATTAGATATTTTAACAAGAGAAGCTTTTGATTTATTAAAATTAAGAACATATTTTACAGCCGGCGTTGTTGAAGTAAGAGCATGAGTATTCAAAGATGGTATGCAAGCTCCTGCATGTGCTGGAATAATTCATACAGACTTTGAGAAAAAATTTATAAAAGCAGATATTATTTCATATGAAGATTTTATAAATTATAATGGTGAAGCAGGTGTTAAAGCAGCTGGAAAAATAAGAAGCGAAGGAAAAAACTATGTTATGAAAGATGGCGATATATGCCACTTTAAATTTGGAAAATAGTTTTTATTAATTAAAAATTAAATTCAAAAAAGCCTATGAAATAGGCTATTATGGGAGTTTAGTATAATGGTAGTACTGCAGTCTCCAAAACTGCTTGCAAGGGTTCGATTCCTTTAACTCCTGCCATATCAATTTAGATTGAATATAATATAAAAAAATAACCATTACGGTTATTTTTATTTTTTTCTAGAAGAAGAAAATTTATTTTCTGTTTTATTTATTAATCTTTTTATATTTGAATGGTGGGCAATAACAGTAATAATTGCAGAAATGGTATAAATAATTGGGCTTACATATCAATATGAAGCAACTTTATTAAAACTATTTACTAATTCAACATTGTTAAATCAATACCCTAATATTCCATTTATTGTTCAAGGAATAAAAACAAAAGGAATTAAAATAATAGCTGATATTATAGAACCTAGTGAAACATATTTTGTTTTAATAACTATTAAAAAGAAAACAATTGCAGCAATTATTAATAATAAAATATTAATAGTCATAAATAATCCAATTGTGCAAGCTACTCCTTTTCCACCTTTAAATTTAAAGTAAATAGGATATATATGACCTATAACTATACCTAAAGCTAAAGATTGTGGTGAAACAAAAATATTGTTTATTCTCAATTCAATAAAAATATTAACATGATTTAATAAAATTATAGTTATAAGCGTCGGAATAATTACTTTTAATAAATCAGAAAAAAATATTAATAAGGCTATTTTTTTTCCATATGTTCTTAATGCATTTGTTGCTCCAGCATTGCCGCTATTATGTGTTCTTATATCATCTTTAATAAAAAATTTAGTAATAATAATAGAAGTGTTAAAAGAACCAACAAATAAATAGCCTATTACAAATAAGCCTAAATTAATAAGTATTGAATATAAAATTTGCATATAATTATTTTACAATAATTTTAATTTTAATCTTTTATAAAGTTAATATAAAAAAACACTTTTTTAAAAAAGTGTTTTAATTATTTTTTTAACAAAAAGAATTATTTTAAAATTATTTTAGTAAAAATTAGTATCCTTCAGATGAAGTTTTACCTTCAACAATAGCTATTGATCTACTTGTTCCAAAACGAGTAGCACCATACTCATTCATTTTTATCATATCATCTTTATTTGAGATACCACCTGCGGCTTTAATTAATAATTTGTCGCCGCATACACTTTTCATAATTTTAACATCTTCGAAAGAAGCTCCTCTTGTGGATGTACCAGTACTTGTTTTAATAAATTCAGCACCTGATGCCATAACAATTTCTGTAGCTTTTTTAATTTCTTCTTCTGTAAGTAAGGCTGTTTCGATAATTACTTTAAGAACGTTTTTACCACATGCTGCTTTAACTGCTTTAATATCGTTTAAAACGTACTCGTAATCACCTTCTTTCATTTTACCAATTTGAATAACCATATCAATTTCATCAGCACCTGCTTTTATAGCTTCTGATGCTTCATATGCTTTACATTGTGTTAACATAGCACCTAATGGAAAACCTATAACTGAAGTAATCCCAACAGATGTGCCTTTTAATTGTTCCTTTGCATAAGGAACATATGATGAGTTAACACAAATTGTTTTAAAATCATATTGTTTAGCTTCTGCAATTAATTTATCTATATCTTTTTTAGTTGCATCAGCTTTTAAATATGTATGATCTATCATTTTGTTTCAATTTGTTGACATATTCTCTCCTAAATTTTAAATTAACTTAATTTATCTATAATAATTGTATTTTCAACTGTTTTATCTGATATTTTGTAAGCTTTCGCTAATTCATCTACTAATTTTTTATCGATTTCAGTTGATGAATATAATGTAAATAATTTCTCACCTTTATTTACTTTTTCATTTGTTTTACGATTTAATGTAATACCTGCTTCAAAATCTATTGAATCTTCTTTTGTTGCTCTACCAGCTCCTAATTTCATAGCTACAATACCGAATGTTAAAGCATCAAAAATATCTAAATATCCTTCTTTATCAGAGATAATTTCTAATTTATATTTTGGATTTCAGAATTTAGAATCTTTTAATTTAGAAACATCTCCTCCTTGTAATTCTACAAATTCATAGAATTTTTCAAGTGCTTTTCCATTTTTAATAACTTCTTCAACCATTTTATGACCTTCTTCATAGGTTTTAGCAATTTTTGCTTGCATTAAAATAGTTGCACATGATGAATAAACTAATTCATTAAAATCTGCTGGTCCTTTTCCTTCAAGTGTTCATATAGCTTCAAGAACCTCGTTTTTATTACCAATTTCACGACCAATTGGTCTAGACATATTTGTGATTTCAGCACGTACATCAACACCTAATTCTTTACCAATTGAAATCATTGTTTTAGCTAGTTCTCTAGCTTCTTCAGGTGTTTTCATAAATGCACCATTACCGCATTTAACATCCAATAGAATAGCATCACTACCTGTAGCTAATTTTTTAGACATAATACTTGAAGCTATTAATGGAACACTTTGAACGCAACTTGTTACATCTCTTAACGCATAAAGTTTTTTATCAGCAGGAACTAATGATTTTGATTGACCAATAACAGCAATTTTGTGTTGACTAACTTGTTTTTTAAATTGTTCATCAGTCAATTCAACGTTAAAACCTGGTATTGATTCTAATTTATCAATTGTACCACCAGTATGTCCTAAACCACGACCTGACATTTTAGCAACAGGTGCTCCACAAGCTGCTACAATTGGAGCAACTGCTAGTGTTGTTTTATCACCAACACCACCTGTTGAATGTTTATCTACTTTTATGCCAGGTATTTCACTTAAATCCATAACATCACCAGAATGCATCATTACTTTTGTAAAATATGCTAATTCTGCGCTTTTCATCCCTTGAAACATAACAGCCATAATAAATGCTGCCATTTGGTAATCGGGAGTTTTACCTTCTACATATGTACCTAATAAAAAGTCTATTTCGTCTTTTGTTAATTCTAGTCCATGTCTTTTTTTCTCAATTAAATCAACAACACGCATAGCGTTGTCCTCCTAAATCGTTTTTTGATTATAACTATAATTCAGAAATGCCTAAAGCTATTTTCATCATATTTTTGAAAGCAGTTTGTCTTTCTTCAGGTGTTGTTTCTTCATGTGTAATTAAGTTATCACTAACTGTTAATAAACATGCAGCTTGTTTACCTGTAGCTTCAGCATTTGTAAATAAAGCATATGATTCCATTTCAACACATTGTGAAGCAGATTCTTTAATTCTTTGTTCAAGTGGAACTACTGAATAAAATACATCTGATGAATGTGTTCTAACTTCTGTAACTGGAATGTCTAATTTTTTAGCAATTGACATAATTTCTGAGTTTAATTTTGCACTTGGTTTAGCAATTTGACTTTCGTCTCCTAAAGCTAATCTTCTGTAAGCGTTACCATCTGAATAAGCTTCAGAAACTAAAACTGTATCATAAAGTTTTAAATCAGCTGTATAAGCACCTGTAGTACCAATTCTAATAATTTTGTCTACATCATAAAATTTAAATAATTCGTAACTATAAATACCTATTGATGGACAACCCATACCACTACCAGCAACTGTTACTGGGTGTCCTTTATATGTACCTGTGTACATAAACATATTTCTAACTGTATTTACTAATTCGTAACCTTCGTCTAAAAAGTTTTCTGCTATATATTTAGCTCTTAATGGATCACCAGGCATTAAAACTACCTTAGCGATTTTGCCTTTTTCAGCATGAATGTGTGGTGTCATAATATTTCTCCTTAAAAATAAATTTAAATTAATATTTTAGATATGCTTAACAAATAGAAATCTGATATTGTGCGATTTATGTATTACTAGTTAAGCTAGTTTAAATATTAAAAATAAATAAACTACAATATTATTTTATCATATAGTAATTTTATATATAGTATTAATATTTATATTATTGGCAATAATATGATAAAAATAAATTCTTTTTAAAAAAAATATTTTTTTCCTTTGAAAATTGAAAATTATATCTAAAATTAATTAGGCACTTTTTGTTAAGTTATAAAAAATAATATATTTAAAAAGGAGAAAAAAATGAGCAAAAAAGCAGTTGTATTTAGCGATGTAGATGGTACATTATATGCAAGAGATACATATGTATCAAACTTTAATTTAGATATTATTAAAAGTAGCAATTTAAGTTTTAATATTGCTACAGGTAATCCAATTTGTCCTAGAATGATTAAATTAGCAAAATTAGTTAATGCTGATTATATTATCGGTAGTTCAGGAGCACAAATTTTTGATTACAAACATAATAAGTTTATTAAAGAAGACTTAATTGAAAAAGAAACAGTTAAAAAAATATTTAAACTTTTTAAAGAAAATAATATTCCTGCAGCAGCATGAAGTAGTAAAGTATTTTACATTTTTAGAGAAGAAGAAAAAGAATTCTTAAATAAAATTTATTTTAGATATGAAACTTTTGACCAATTTACCTTATATAAAGGCGAAGAAGATATTGAAGATGTAGCAAAAATTGAAGTTTATTTTGAACACATTCAAAACATTGATTCATTGATTGAAGACCTTAAAAAATTAAATTGTAAACTAATTAAAACACATATGAATTTAGAAATTTTACCAATTGGTGAAAGTAAGGGCAAGGCTATTGTTTGAATGCTTGAAAATGTTTTAACTAACTATAATAAAGACGAAATAATGGTTATCGGTGATAGTGAAAATGATTTTTCAATGTTTAAAAGATTTAACTACTCATATGTTATGGATAATGCCAAAGATGAAGTTAAAAAAGAGGCAAACTTTATAACAAAAGCTGTACAAGAACATGGTCTAGGATATGCAATTCAAGACTATTTAGAAAAATTTGAAAAAATGCAAAAATAAAAAAGTTAGCTTAATTTGCTAACTTTTTATTAATTATTTTTTAAAAATAAATTCAGAAGGTATTTCATTTATATTTTCAAAAAGAGCTGTTTTAAAGTCGTTTCCGTAAAGTTTTTGTAATTCTTCACGATAAGAAGTTTTTTGATCTTTTCCACCACCATATATTACATCATATTGAGGTAAATTATAGTTTCCAAATAGACCCTCATAGTTAAAACCTTCTGATCTAATAGCTTCTGTTAAACCAGCGTGAGCAAAATAATTTGAAACATGGAATAATCCAACAATTTTATTGTTCTGAGTTCTAACACTTGAACCACTAGCTCCACCACCAGGGGTATAACGGTCTATATTATAAGCTAATGAAGCATTATAATATTTTTGTCCATCATTAGATTTATATAAATCTTTACCAAATTTTGGACTTGATATAAAACTATCTATAATACCATGCTTATTTTTAAAAGTACGGTAGTTTAAGTTATATCCTAATCCTGAACCTTTATTTAAGTTTTTTATTAATTCTTCATCATTTGCATCATAAGCAAATTTATATCAACTATGCTTTGCATTTGTTCATATGCTATATGTATATTTACTTGCTGAATAATCACGTTCATCTTCATATTGATCAAGATAATAATCAAAGAAGTTATGAGTTTTAAGAGAATCTGTAAGAGGGTATCCTAAAGCGTACAACATATCATAATTATCTAAATTAGATTCAACTTTGCTAAAGTTAATTTTATTATAATTATTTAAATAATCATAATTTATAAAACCTATTTTATTATCCGAATTGTAGTAATTATTTGTTATTGTTTTAATATAATCATCTAAATTTTCATAAAATGAATAATCATCTTTTGTAAGCTTATTAAAATCTAACTCAAAAATAGCAATATCAATAAATTCTTTTTCTTTAATTGCTGGATTATTTAGTCAATCTTTTGGATCTTGTTTTAAATAATCTCTTCCTGATCAAACAACTTTAAAAATATTAGGTTTAAATGAAAAGTGTGAAAAGTTAACTGTATCAATTGTTGTAGTTTGCAATTTTTTACCAATAGACTTATAATTAAGTCTTGTCATTCCAAAACCTGAAAAGCTATTTGGAATAATGCCATCTGTAACATGCAAGTTTGTAGCAAAATAGAATTTCTTAGGTTGACCACCATCTTTTGGCTTTTCATAATCAATTATAAAAGCTGTGCCTGAATTACTACTTGAACTTCTTAAATTATCTTTAAGTCTTCATAATTCATTAGCTTCTTTAATAGCTTCAGTCATTTTTGTTTTAATTTCACTGCTTAAACTAGTTGCTTTAAGTTTTTCAATCATTTTATTTTGAAATTTGATTAAATGTGGTTTTCAAATAGTTCCTCAAACTATATCATCATCAACTCTTCTAAATAAACTTGTTTTTTCAGAATTATTTTGATCAGTAACATAAAGTCTAATATGACCTTTGCCATCTTGATATTCTGATAAATCAGAAAGATTACCGCCATTTTCAACATATTTGTCTCTAATTAATTGAGTTACTAATTTATTTATAAAAATTTGAATATTACCTAAATCTCTAATAAAACCGTTTTCTGGTTTTATTTTTTCTCAATTGGATGTAAATTTATTTTTTATAGTTACATCCTTAAGATGAGAAATCATATCAGAAAATTCCTCTTCATATTTAAATACTTCTTCTAAAACTTTTTTATCTTCATCTCTATCATTAGGAACAAAAGCATTATTAAAAGTAATTGAATATGAATGAAGCCCAGCTTGAGCGTAAGTTTCATTAGTTATTGTTCTAGCTAAACCGTGATTTTTATGTCTTTCGCTTTCAGATAAACCAAAATTATCATATCAATTTGAAATTTGTGGATTAGGAATATTAGGATGAATTAATTCTTTTGAATTATCACTTTTATTTTTAGGTAAAGCTTGCCCTAATAATAAAGCTTCCTGGTAACTAGGTAATCCTAATTTTTCAGCTTTTCTATTGTATTCGATTATTTCTTCATCAGATAAATTAGAAACATATTCATTATTTGATCTGAATCTTTCAAAAACATTCTTAACTTTATCAAAATCATGTCTTCATTTATCAGCATCACTTTTATCAATATATTTATCTATATCATTTGGTTCTGATCCTTGATCTGAAAAAATAGGAATAATAGGATTTGATTCTACTTTAAAACCATTTAAAGTGTAAATTTTTCTATTTCCATTAATATCAACAGTAAATTCCACTTCAGTATTACTTATCGCATTAGCGTAAAGAACTTTTATATCTAATTTAGAATCAACTGGTTCAATAGGAAAATCTCCATAAGTTTCTTCAAATTGTTTTGTTGTTTTTGAATTTCAAGTACCTTCAAAATTGTGACCGAAATTAAAAACTTGATCTCAACGTTTGCCTTTTATAAAATCAGCTGCCTGTTTAGTAGAATATTTATCCGAACTTATAGAAGATGATCCGGCTCCTGGATTTAATGTTTCGTTTTTACCTTTTTCTGGTTTAGATGGATTAGTTTTATCAGATAATTTTTTTTCTTTATTATTCTTTTGATCTTTATCTACTAAATCAGAATTACATGAAGCAGAAATAAAAGAAAAGAATGTTAAACTAGACAAGGGTAAAGTCACTAAAAATTTCTTTTTCATAATTTTCCTTTCTAATTTATTACTATTCCATCATATTTACTTTGGAATTTAACCTTATATCCAGCTGATCTTAATTGACTTTCTAAATCTAAAGCACCTTTTGGAATAATTATTTCAGTATTTGATTTACTAAAGTTTCCATCAGAATATTGAATAAATGTAGAAAGATTTGCTAAACCTGCTGAAGAAAGTCTTTCATCGTCTTTTGTAGGAATAATTCTAATTTTATTTGTAACAGTTCCATTACTAAACATTATTTTAGAACGGGGACTTCTTGATTGTTTTATTAAAACTGTATCAAATTGAGATAAGTTCATTTCAGTAGTTGATATATCAAAAACGCTTGAATTATTATAAAGTTTAATTTTATTTAATTTACGCATTTTAGAAGGATTCTTAATATCATGAAATACCATTCCCATTAATGATTTAATGCTTTTAATACGTGATAAATCAATTCCCATAGGATATGAATTACCGCTAGCATCACGATCAGGTGTTAAACCAGGTCCTCAAGGCCCTTGGAAAATTCTTTCATTGTTTCTTACTCAATAAGCCATTCTTAAACCATCATTAATTTTGCTAAAATCACCAGGGGTTGTATAATCAACAGGATCAAAAGCTAAATTATCAAAAGTAATTCTTGTGTAAATTGTGTCATTTGGATTATAAGAAGATGAAACATTATAGTCAGCCATATTAACTCAAGCTACTTTATTTATTGCTCATGGATTTAAAGCTCAATCATCTGCTAAAGAATTAACTCTATTATTTGTTATTAATGATAATTCATCAATTTCTTTATTCTTAATAGCCAATAGATCAGCTGTATTTTTTGATTCAAAATAAAGTTCTAGCATAGGTAACTTATTTGGTAAAGCACCCATAATATCAAAAAGACTTTGAGTAGCGCCTTTTTTACCAATATTTTTAATACGATATCCTGTAATATCAATTTCTCTTTGCTTAAATCTTTCTATAACTGCCTTTGCATTTTGAAATGCTTTATCTGATTCTAAATCAATTGTTACAACAAGAGCCTTTTCTCTGTCCGCCCCTTCAACTTTATCTTTTCTTGTGTACTCTGTAACATAAATTCCACCTCTATAAGGCATAATTTGACCAAAGCCGTGTTTTTCTCTGAAAAATCTTGTTACATCTTTATCATCTCAATTATGGAATTTTCCTCTTTCAATATCATCAGGACTACGACTTCAAATATCATTGTTTCCTAAAACTCTTTTAACTCTATTATTTCTTCTTATTTCAGCTAAACCTTTATTAACAAGTGGTTCAAATGTAGTAGCTTCTCATTCGCCCTTATCATTAACATATGAATAAACACCATCTGGAACACTATAACCTTGTTTTAAATAGTTTTTAACTCCATCACTTATTTTTGTAATTTTTGTTTGGTCTATGTGCATTATAAGAAGTAAATGACCTAGTTTAACAGTTTGAACTCCACTTCTTGTTGGTCAAGAAAACATTTCTTCTCCATCGTATCATTTATCGAGGTTTCTTAATCCGTCTTCATCTAGATATGGTCTAATTTTTTCTTTTGATTTTAAAAGTCTAAAATATTTAAATCATAAATTACCTAATTGATCTGGAGTATTTCCATCATTATTGAAGTAATTTTGTTTAACTTCTAAACTATCATTGGTAGAAGTTAAAATCTCACGATATGTTGAACCTTTCCCAAAAATGCCATCTTGTCATTTTGCATTTCTAATGATAGTATTAATTGAAGCATTTACATTAGCATCACTATCACCATTGTAAACTTTCCCAACATCTGGAGCTATTTCTGCACGGTAAGGAACTCTATTAGTTATACCTTTATCAATATCTGATTGATCATCGGTTCTAGGTGGTATACGAATAATTTCAGCATAAAATTCAGCACCATTTTTTTCAATTTTTTCTATAGTCTTATTAGGTTTAGGCTCTGGTTTAGGTAAAGAAGAATCTTCAATAACAATTTTATCTTCAGGTGGTTTAATTGGTTCTGGCACTGGTTCAGGTTCAACTTTTGGTGGATCAACTGGTTTAGGCTCAGGTTCTGGTTGAACAATTACAGGAGGCACAACTTCTTTTTCAGGCTCCTTAATTGGTTCAGGTTTTGGTTTTGGTAATTCTGGTGTTTTAATAATAACTTCTGGATCTTTTGGTTTTGGGGTTTCATTTTCCTTTAATGTTCCATCACTATTACTTATTCTATTATTTGTTGTATTAAAATTATCATCAGTTGCTACATTAGGTTTTAAACTTGGTCTTGATAAAACTCTTAATGAGCTAGAACTATCAGCTACTTTAAAATAAAATAATGATCCTACAGTAGCTGCTGTAGCTACTGTTCCTAAAATCATAGTTGTATAAAATGTTGCTTTACGTGTACTTTTCATATCAACTCCTTATCACTTAATTTAACTAGCTTTTATATATAATATATATAAACTTATTATATTTTTATTATATCACTATAAGATTTTTATAAAAAAGTTAAATAAATTTTAGAAATACTAATAATTTTATTTTTATACTTATTAGACTTTTTTATAGACTTTTTAGTTAAATTATATTTTTTTAAAAAAATAAGCCCTTAAAGGCTTATTAAAATTAATTTGAAAATCTAAACTCTTCAGGAATTGTATTTAAATTATCAAATAAATAAGTTTTAAATGATGCACCTTTTTTATTCAATAAAGCTTGTCTATAAGAAGTTTTTTGGTCTTTTCCACCGCCATATATTACATCATATTGAGGTAAATTATAGTTTCCAAACAAGCCATTATAATTAAAACCATTTGATCTTATAGATTCAGTTAAGCCTGCATAAGCATTATAGTTAGAAACATGAAATAATCCAACTATTTTATTATCTTGATTTCTAACACTTGAACCACTTGCTCCACCACCAGGGGTATAACGATCTATATTATAAGCTAATGATACATTATAATATCTATTTCCATCATTTGATAAGTATAGTTCTTTTCCCAATCTAGGAGCAGTTAAGAAACTATCTATAATACCATGTTTATCTTTAAAAGTTCTATAATTTAGATTATATCCTAATCCTGAACCTCTGTCAATTCTTACTTTATCTTCAGGTTCTAAGCTAGAAAAGTCCTTGCCATAAAGATCATATTTTGCATTTGTTCATAAACTAAAAGTGTAATTTTTGCTATCTAAATCTCTTTTATTTTCATATTGATCTAAAAAGTAATCTTCAAAGCCATGAGTTTTTAATGTGCTTGTTCCTGGATATCCTAAAGCATATAAAGTATCATAATTATCTAAAGAAGATTCAATTTTAGAAAATTTTATTTTATCGTAATTATTTAAGTAATCATAATTTATAAATGAAGCTTTTTCTTGTGAATTAGCATAATTATTTGTTACAAGTTCAATAAATTGATTTAAAGTTAAATTATTTTGATTTCCATATTCCTCTGGAGTTAACTTAGAAAAATCAATTTCAAATATAGCAATATCAATAAATTCTTTTTCTGAAATTGAACTATCATTAAATCAATTACTTGGATCTTGATTTAAATAATCTCTACCAGTTCAAATAATATCGAAAACTTTTGAATTAAAACCAAAGTGAATGAAATTATCTGTATCTATAGCTGTTGTTTTTAATTTATTACCAATAGACTTATATTTAAGTCTTGTTAGTCCAAATGAAATAAAACTATCTTCTATTATACTATCTAAAACGTGTAAATTTGTAGCAAAGTAAAATTTAGTTGGTTGATTACCATTTGTAGGTGTTTCATAGTCAATTATAAATGCAGTACCTGCTCCACCATTAGTTTTATCTACTAAACCAACAAGATTTCAAAAATCAGTTTCTTTTTTAACAATATTTTTAATTTTGTTAATTAATTTTGCATCTAAACCTGATTTATCTAAATCAGAATAAATTATCTCATGGAATTTTAAAATGTGTGGTTTTCAAATCTTTTCTCAAACATTTTTTTCATCGGCCATAATGAATTTTTCAACTTTTTCTTTGTTTGAATGATCTTTTACATATAATTTGCCACCTTCAGGGTGATTATTTACATCTAAATCATCTAAAGATCCACCTAATGCTACATATTCTTGTTTTATTAATTCATTTACTAAATTATGTCTAAATAATTTAATTGATCCTACATCTGTTAAAACAAAACCATTTGGATTAATAGCATCTCATTTTTTCTTTCATTCATTTCTTTTTTCAATATTAGTAATTGCATTTACCATATCTGTAAAATCTTCACGATATCTTAAAATGTGTCTTAATTTAGATTTTATTGAATCATCGTCTCCTGGTATAAGAGAATTAGTAATTGTTAAAGAATAAGAATGCATTGCTGCTTTAGCATATGTATCATTTGTTATAGTTCTAGCTAAACCATGATTTTTATATTTATCTGTAACTCCAAAATTATCATATCAGTTTTCAAATTGAGGATTTTGTGTTTTAGGAATGCTTAACTTATTATTATCAATAGGTAGAATTTGCCCCAATAAAGAAGCTTGATCATAATTAGGCAAACCTAAAGCTTCAGCTTTTCTATTATATTCTTCTTTATTTGAATAAGTTGGATTATAAGGATTCTGTGATCTAAAGGAATTTAATCTTGAACTATATTTTGCAAAGTCTTCATCTCATTTTTCTGCATTGCTTTTTTCTAAATATTGTTCCAAATCTGTAGGTTCTTCATTTGAGTTATCAAAAGGATTATTTTCCTTTTCTTTAAAGTTTGTTAGAACATAATCTACAGTATTATCATTTATATTTAATGTAATAGTAACTTCAGTATCACCTGATTTTTTTACATTTATGTAACTTATTGAAAGTTTTTCATCTTTAGGTTTTATTCCATAATCTAAGTAATTGTTAACAAAATCTTCTGCAGTTTTTGTTTCATATGAAGCACCGAAATTATTTGTTATTTCAAAAATTTCATTTCATTTCTTGTCTTTTATAAATTCTTTAGCCTCAGAAGTTGAATAATATTTTTCATTAGGTTTTAATGTAGTATCAGGATTTTTTGGCTCTTCAGGATTTGAAGGTTCATTTTGTTTATCAGGATTATTAGGAATTTCTGGTTTTTCTACTTTTTCAGTCTGGCATGAACTTGCAATAAAAGGTATTGCAAAAGAGTTTGAAATTAAAGATAAATTTAGTAATATTTTTTTCTTCATTTTTATTCTCCTATAATAAGTTAATTTATATTAAGACCGTCATATTTACTATGGAATCTCACTCTATAGCCGGCATTTCTTAATTGTGATTCTAAAGAATTAGCTCCTTTAGGAATAATTATTTCAGTGTTTGATTTACTAAAGTTTCCATCTGAATACTGCATTAATGTAGATAAATTGGCTAAACCTGAAGAATCTAAAATTGTATTTCCTTGTGTAGGAACTATTTTTATTTTTGAAGTAATAGTACCATTACTAAACATTATTTTAGAACGCGGAAAACTTGATTGTTTTATTAAAATTTCATTAAATTGAGCTTTATTCATTTCAAATGTTGAAATTTCAAACGTATTTGAGTTGTTATAAAGTTTAATCTTATTTAATTTACGTATATTTGAAGGATTTTTATTATCATAAAATACTAACCCCATTAGAGATTTGATATTTTTAATACGTGATAAATCAATTCCCATAGGGTATGAATTTCCGCTTAAATCTCTATCAGGTTTTAAACCAGGTCCAAATGGTCCTTGAAAAATTCTTTCATTATTTCTAACTCAATAAGCCATTCTTAAACCATCATTAATTTTGCTAAAATCACCTGGAGTTTTATAATCTTCTGGATCAAAAGCTAAATTATCGAAAGTTATTCTTGTATAAATAGTATCATTTGGGCTGTAAGAAGAAGAAACATTATAATCTGCCGTATTTACTCAAGCAACATTTTGTAATGCTCAAGGGTTAAAAGCTCAGTCATCAGCTAAAGAATTTACTCTGTTATTAGTTATTAAGGCTAATTCATCAATTTCTTTATCTTTTATAGCAATTAAATCTGCTGTATTTTTTGATTCAAAAAATAATTCAAGTAAAGGTAATTTTTTAGGTAGTGCTTTCATAATGTCAAATAAACTTTGGTTAGCACCTTTTTTACCAATATTTCTAATACGATAACCTGTTATTTCATCACCATTTGCTATTGTTTTTTCAATAAAAGTTTTAGCATAATTGTATGCATGATCCTGTAAAACATCAATTGTTACAACTATAGCTTCAGTTCTTGATTCATTTTCTATTTCTTCATTACGAGTATATTTTGTAATAACAATACCGCCACCTTTTGGAACATCATAACCTTTGTTTCTAAATTCATTAGTTATGTCTTTATCAGATCAGTTAGCATATTTTCCTTTTTCAATTTGATTAGGAGTTCTTCATCAATATTCATTATTACCTAAAACTCTTTTATGTTTATTGTTTCTAGTCATTTCGCCAGTTACTTTATTTACAGCTGGTTCAAAATTGTGAGCAACCCATTCACCATTTTCGTTTACAGACATTGTTCCACCATCTTTAGGTATAACTTCGCCTCTATTTAAAGCATCAATAATTTGCTTAGATAATTTTGTTATTTTTGAATGATCTATATGAATTAAAAGTAATAAATGACCTAATGGTATTCTAGTAACATTTCATCCATTTTGCCATGAAATATATTCAGTAGAATTTCATCATTTATCAAGATTTTTTAAACCTATATCATCAACATATTTTCCAATTGTTTCCTTATCTTTTAACAATCTAAAATATTTTGAATAAAGATTTCCTAATTGTTCTGGAGCACTTCCTATATTGTTGAAGTAATTTTGTTTAATTTCTATACTTCTATTTTCATTTTCTAAAATTTCTCTATATGAGCTTGATGATGAAAAAACTCAATCACCAGACTTAGCATTTTTTTGAGCTCTTGCAATAGAAGCCTTAATATTAGCCTCAGATGCTCCATTTGAAATTGTCCCAACATCTGGTGTTATTTCAGCACGATATGGAACTCTATTAGTTAATCCTTTATCAATATCTGATTGATCCTCAGCTCTTGGAGGTATTTCAATAATTTCAGCAAAATATTCAATCTCATCTTTTTTTATTTTTGTTAACTTTTTATCATCTTTTTTTGGTTGAGTTACAGGTGGCAAATCAGGATTTTCTATTATTATTGTTTCATCCTTTGGCTTTTTAGGCGCAATTGGTTCAGGTTCTGGTTTTTCTTCTACAGGATTACTTGGTTGAACAACAACTGGAGGTTTTTCTTCTATTGGAGGATTTATAACTTTTGGCTCTTCTTTTTTTGGAGGAGTTATTGTAGGTGGGACAAAATCTACTTTAGGTTTATCAGGTGTTTTTTCTTTTATTAATAAACCATCCTTATTACTAGCAAAATTATTAGCAGTATTAAAATCGTCTCCAGCAGCAACATTTGGCTTACTTGAATTCGAATTAATTCTTAAAGAACTAGAGCTATCTGTTATTTTAAAGTAAAATAATGATCCAGCAGTACTACTTGTTGCTATTGTTCCTAATACTATTGATGAATAAAATATTGCTTTACGTGAATTTTTCATTTTATTACCTCATAACTATTAGTGAAACTAATATATATTTTTATATATATTTAATTATAGCACTAATAAAAAATTCTGGTCCAAGTTTAAACTAAAAATACCTTTGTATAAAATTTTTATAAATTTTATTTTTTAAATTAATATTAATGTTAATTAATAAAAATTTAATTATAATTAAAGCATAACCTAAATATATAAAATCTAAGCTATATACAAGTTACATAATAATAATTTTAAATTTAATTGTTAAATTATAAAATTGTTATATATTGCATATAAATTCTTATAGCAATATAAGAAAAGGAGAAAAAATATGAAAAAGAATATTATAAAATTATTAGGAATATTACCAATAACATTAGCACCTATTACAGTAGCGGCTTCTTGTAATGTAGATAAAACAAACGAAGTTAAACCAAACAAACCAGTAGAAAAAAATCCTTCTACTGATAAAGAAACTCAACCAGCACAACCTAAAGATACTACAAAGGAGCCAGGGAAAGTAGATAATAATACACCTGCGCCTATTATTCAACCTAAAGAAGAAAAAGTATATGAATATACACCTATTTTAGAAGAACAATTTAGAAAAGATTACAGTTGAGATGATGAATATATAGATAGTCTAAAAAAAGTTTCAAATCCTTTTTACGTGCAAGATTTAACAATTAGATATAATTTAGACGGATGAGATAGTTTAATAAATCAAGAAAAATCTATGAATAAAAGAAGAAAAGAACAAGGTTTAGAAGAATTATATCCAGTTAAAAGAAGAGAATACAATTTAAATTATTTATCTAACGAATACATATCGCAAAAGAAAGAATTTAATGAAAGAATTACTAAAGATAAATTTGACATTTTTAGAGATTATTTAAAAGAGATTTTATATATGATTAAATTAAATTTAAACGGTTCTTCATATTATGATGCTTTTCAATCAATGGACGTAATGTATGTAAATAATGGTTGAATATTACCTAAACTAGCCAAAGCGTTAGTTGAGAAACAAATACCAATGATAAAAGGTATAGAGGTTAAAAAAGTTCCTACTTATGAAAACAGAAGAAGAGAACAAACAGAACATTCATTAATTGTTTCTAAAGAATACATTTATCAAATTTTAAGTAAAATTGCTAATGAAGAAGACTATGTTGCTACACAATATGAAATATCGGTTATTAAATTCTATTTAATTTTTGAAAGAGAAAATGTTGAAAAAAGAAGAGATGAAGAATCTGCTAGAAAACATCACCCTGAAGAAATTCAAAGATTAATTAAAAAAACAAATAAAAATTTTGCTGAAGAACTTATTACTGAGGAAACTAAAAATGAATTATTAAAAAAACTAGAAGTTCTTAAAACAAAAGATCCAATTAAGGACAAAGAATTTGTAAAAAATGAATTTAAATACATAGAGGATGAATTAAATGCTTGAAAATATATTTAATTTAAATAGATAAAAAAAGTATATTAAATTAGTACAATTTCAACAACAATTATTAACGAATTCACTAAAATACCTATAAAATAGTCATATTTGACTATTTTTATTTTTTTAATTATTTTCATTAATTTATTACATTTTTATATATAACATAATTATAAAAAACATTCAATTAAGGAGAAAAAATAAATTATGGATACAAAAGAAATTAAAAAGAAAAATAAAAATTTAATCGACGCTAAAAAGAATAAAAATGATGAATTTTATACTAGATATGAAGACGTTGCTAATGAATTAAAATGATACAAAGAACAATTAAAAGATAAACCTTTACTATTCCCTTGTGATTATAATTTTTATACTGAATTTACTAAAGAGGAACAAAATATAATTTTCAACGGTGGAGTAGCAGAGTCTAAAAACGACCTAGGTAGTTTTAGTAGATTTATTATAAATATGCAAGATGAAAATTCTAAAAATAATTGAAACAATAAATTATATTTTAGTCATTACAATCCTAAAACTAACGAAGGAACTCCTTTCCAAAAAAGTATTAGAGAGTTCGCTAAAAAACATCCTGACGGAGTAGTTATCAGCAATCCACCCTTTAGTTTATTTAGAGAGTTTATAGATATTATAATGGAATGTAATCTTAAATTTTTAATTATAGGTAGTATGAACGCCATTACATACAAAGAAACTTTTAAATATATTAAAGAGAATAAAATGTGATTAGGATACACTAATCCTAAAACTTTTACAACACCTGAAAATAAAAAAATGGATGTTTTAACGAGATGATTTACTAACTTAAATATAGAAAAACGTCATATTAAGATACCTTTATCTTATAGTTATAAAGATAATCCTACTAAATACCCTAAATATGATAACTATGACGGTATAAATGTATACCTTATGCTTCATATGAAAAAGGTTCTATCGAAAACATGCATAGATTTATTAGAAGATTTATACCAAAAGGAAAAAGTATTGATAAATACAGTCAAGCGGAAATTGATTACATGATGAAAAATATTAATGAATATCGTAATGAAATTAGATTTTAAAATCTTATTTTCTTAATAGAAAAATCGCAGAGAGGGTTAACCCTCTCTCTTTTAGCTTTACATTTTCTTTTAAATATAATAAAATTTAGTTATCACTTTAACTTATAAATACAAGTTAGAAAAACTTTCTTTCTTTTTGCATGTGACTTTTCCACTTTTTTATTTAAGTAAATATCAATAATATTTCTAATTTTATAATCTATTTTTATATAATTCATATTGGTATGTCTCAAATTTCTTTTTGGTCTTTTTTTATATGAAAAAAGACCCTATTTATATGAAAAAATATAGATAGGGTGTTACCTTGTAAATTACAATGTGGAGTTAATTTCCCTTGAAGCTATTAATTTAAAATTTGATTCACTTAATTTTAAATATGAAATTAAATCAAATATATGTTCTTTATCTTCATCAATGTATCAATAAAAATTTCATTTTACATTAGGTAATAATTTATTAATTTTTAAAAAATAAGGCTGATCAATATTACATGAATGGCCAAACACAATTATTTCTTCAATCTCATTCGAGAATTTAATTAAAAAATCTGATATTTTTTTAGTATCATAACTTTTTTGAAATTCTCCAGGCATTGAATTAATTATACGAATACTATCGGCTATAGCACCATGATCATATTCATATGGTTCTCTTAAAAGTTTAATGCTTTCTTCATTTATTTCGTTTTCTGGATAACCTATGATTAATTTATTTCCTTCTTGATATTTACCGTGAATATATAAAATTTTCTCTCTTTCAATTTTATATACATTTTCTAACGTGCTTGTATAGTTAAATGTTATAAATATTATAACGTTTTTCTCAAATTCAGACTGAAAAAACTTTATTGGTTTTGTTGTTTTTATTTTTTCTTCAGCTTCGTACAAAAATGCATTCAAGGTTTTTTTCAAAATATCTACTACTTTATAAGATTCATATATCATATCAGAATAATATCTTTCATGATGATCTTCATCATAAGTCAAAGAATTCAATACATTTTCTCGAATTTCTTCTAAATCAAAATCGCATTCTGATAAAGATTTTTCAAAATTATTCCATGAATCCTTATCATTAATGTTACAACAGTTTTGAAAAAAATCAAGTGTTCCTTCTCTTCGAGCAGCACTATAAAAATTAGGATGATATTTAGTGGGTAATTCATGCTTTAAATCAAACCCATTTCCTAAAATAAATAATTTCATTTTTTACCTTTTCATAATTTTTTTATAAATTGTTAAACATAATTAAAAAAATTTCACTTTTTTCACATAAATTAAAAAATTTCCAATATTAAATATTTTATTATAAATATTTGTTATTAGAGATTTTAGAATAGCAAATACACAAATCTAAATTTATTATACAAAATAACCAAACAGCATAACAAAATCGGAGAAAGTTTTCTCCTATTTGTTGTTTGCTTATTTTGTTTATTCTTGATCTTCTTCAAAAATTATTTGTAATTGATTATAAACCTCCTCAATTTAGAACAACTTTATCTCATTTGTTTAACTGATTTTGGATTGCAAAATAAACAATTTTAATCAAGGATTCATCAGTCGGAAATGAAGTTTTATTTTTGAAAATTTTTCTTATATTTCTATTTAAATTTTCAATGACATTTGTTGTATAAATTAATTTTCTAATTTCTGCAGGAAAGTTGAAAAAAGTAACTAATTCATCAAAATTATTTCTTCAACTTTTAACGGCATAGTAATATTTTGAATCTCATTTTTCTTCAAAATATTTCAAAAATCTAGAAACTTCTTCTATGTTATTAGATTTATAAATATTTTCATATCTTGAGTAAATTCTTTCAAATCTTTATAGTTTACTTGTTTAGTAGAAATTCTAATTTGATGTACTATACATTTTTGAATTTGTGTTTTAGGAAAAACTGCTTTTATAGCTTTGCTAATCCCTATTAAATTATCGCTAGCCATAAGGTATATTTTTTGAATTCCCTTTAATTTAAGGTCATTTAGTACTTGAATTCAATATTTTGCACTTTCAGACTCACCGATTCAAAATCCTAAAACATCCTTATAACCGTCAAGAGAATAACCCATTACTATATAAACAGATTTTTCTACAAGTTTGTTTTCTTGTTTAACTTTAAATCTAATTCCATCAATGAAAACCATTGCATAAGTTTTATCTAATGGCCTGTTTTGTCATTCTACAATTTGTAGCATTATTTTATCAGTCACTCTGCTTACAAAACTTGCATCAACATCAACACCATACATCTCTTTTAAACTTTCAGATATATCTCTTGTTGAAACACCTTTTGAATAAAGATTAATAATTTGCCCCTCAATTTTAGATATATCATAATTATATTTTTAACTATTTTTGGTTCAAATTCAAATTTTCTATCTCTTGGGATTTCTAACTCAATTTCGCCGAAATTTGATCTTACATTTTTAGAATAACTACCGTTTCTATAATTATCTTTTATAGATTTTTCATGTTCATATCTATTATAACCAAGATAATTTTTCATCTCTTCTTCTAACATTATTTGTATTAAATCTTTTGTATTTTATTTAATTATTTCATAAACTTCTTCTTGAGTCGTTGGTTTATATTTTTCATACAACTCTCTTGCACTTAACATTTTAATATCTCTTTTTGGAATATTAAAAAAATCTCCTATATAAATATTTTAATTCTAAATATTTGCTATTTGGAGATTTTTACACAAAATTTTCTACGGATCCTAATAATAATTCTTTATAAATTACCAAAAATACCTATAAAATAGTTATATTGACTATTTTTATTTTTTTAATTATTTTCATAAATTTATTACATTTTTATATATAAAATTATTACAAAATGTTTTAAAAAGAGATTAATTACAATAAAATGAATTTATAAATCGGAATCAACGTTATGATAAAATAATTAAGATAATAGAGGGAATATTTATGTGAAAGCGTATAAAACAATAGATAGTAAGATGTTAGAAGATTTAGAAAATAGAGTTTATGTACTGTATGATAAGTGAAAAAATTATTTTAACTCTACTGAGTTTATAAAAAATGTTAATGTAATTAAAGAAGGCGATAATAAAGGTATTTGTGTATTAACTTTGAAAGATGTCTTCATACATTCATTGCGATTACAAAAGAGCAGAAAATATAGAAATATAAAAAATAGTTCAGCGGTTAACAAGATAATTTTAAAAGAATTAGATAAGACAAAATTTCATATAAAGAAAATAGAAGATTATGCAACAATTGAACAAAAAATTCCTGTTTTTGAAAAATATTTTAATATGCTAATTAACAAAAATGATATCCCAGATTATGTTTCAGTAGGTAATAATTCGTGATTAAAACATATTTTTAAATATAGTTATATTTGAATTGACAATAATAAAGTATATGTATTAGGTTTAATTGTGTTTGATAGTTGGTTTAGATTATATAAACATATTTATGGAAAAAATTAAAAGTACTTTGTTATATGAAAAAAGTTCCTTTTTATCGCAACAAAGTTCACTCAAATTATTAAATGTAGTTGGTGCTTGATTTAATTATAATAATGAAATCAAAAATTTTTACTTGGACAAAAAATAGTATAATATATATGAAGAGATACCAAATAGTAGTGCGGGTAAGCTTATCACTCGGGCTATCTCCTTTCTAATTAAAGAAAGAAATTAAGATAAGAAAAACTTTTAGCGTTGCAACTGTCGCTCACTACTAAAAAATTGCATGAAAAACACAACAATAATGTTGTGTTTTTTGTTTTTTACCCTTTGTTTATTCATAAATTTAGGAAGTTATACACCTAATTTTCAACCTCATTTTTTAGCTACAAAAATTAAGGAAATTAAGAATGCTACAATTCCTAAACATAAAAAGCTATATCCTACTATTCTTTTTGTTTGTTTTGCTCTTTTTCTCCATCAGTTTTGTTTATTGCAAGTTTATTGCTTTTATTATTTTCTATATCTTTTTCATTAATTTTTGGATAATCATTAATATTAATTATTGTTTCTGGTTTTTATAAATTGGTAATTCTGATTCATTAAGCTCATTACCTTTTGCTTTCAAATAGTAATTAACTATACTGAAATAACCATAATTAAATGATTTTGTTTGATCTGTAAAATTATAAAACTCTTATAAAAAACTACGTTTTCTAAAAGTTTATCATTTTTAAACTTTCTAAAATAGTTTATTTAGTTAATTAGCAGTTGTATTTCCTTGTTAAAAGACTTCTCTTAATATGATATCTGTTTTTTCTTCCATTTTAGCTGCCTTGTTAATTTCTGCTACATATCAGTTTATATATTCTCGTCTTAAATTTTTAACTATTTTATGAAATTCTCTTAAAACCTTATTATTTTGTTTTATTACTTCTGAAAAAATTTTAGTAGTATTTGCGAAGTCTTTTATATAAACCTTCCTACTTTTAATGATGCCTTTTTTAAAGATATTTTAGTAAAAAGTAATAATTTAGCTATTTTAGAAGGAAAAGAATATTATAAAAATTCTAAAAACATTAGTTTTAAAGCTAATTTAAATTCAAAAAAATTTATAGGTGAAAATAATTTCAATCTAAATATTTATTTAAATAAAGATTTTGATTTAGATTATGAAGAAAAATTAAAAGAAAAAACAAAAATAATATGAATAAGTACATTAGTATTAGCTTTAATTTTAACTTCCGGAATTATAACTACTGTTATAGTTTTAAATAAAAAACAAAGAAAGGTAAAAATTATCTAATGAAAAAAATAATCAAACCATTAAAAATGAAATTTTTATGAATCTGGATTTTAGGTATTGTTCTAGGAATTTTTATTCCATATTCAATATTTGATTTATTAAATAAATGGAATAAACTAGATATTACTCAAATTATTATTGTTATATCTTTTAGTGCATTTATATTAGTTTACTTTATATTATCAATAATATTTTTAAGTATGCAAATAAGAATAATAAAAAGGAAAAGAGATTTAAACAATACATTAAATAAATTGAAAAAAGATGAGTCTTTAAATAAAGCAAAAATAAAAGAAATAGAATTAGAAATCAATGCATTAGAAGAATTATATTATTCAAAAGAAAAGAGATAAAAATGAAATTTTATTATTATGGAACTGTTTACAAAAGTAAAAATGACAAAATTGTACTAGATGTCTATGGAACAGGTTATTTACTTAATGTTATTAATGCAAATAACTTTATTGATAAAGAAAAACAAAAAATATATGTTTATGAATTAAAGACTGGTGAAATGTATGGCTTTAAGAAGTATTATAATTACCTAATTTTTAAATCTTTATTAAATGTAAAAGGATTACAGCATTATAGAGCAATAAATATTCTTAAACAAACTAATGCATTTGATTTATGCAAATCTATTGTTGAAGAAAATTTAGAAAAATTTAAATTGTGAGGATTGCCTACTTCTCTTGCATTAAAAGTTATAACAAACTTAGAAAAAACAGCTATTTTTATTATTGATAATTACATAAATAAAAATAATGAATTAAATGAAGCCCAAAACGAAGCTCAAAATGAAGCTCAAAAAAACTATAATATTGATTTTAATCAACCACCATTTAATTATGAAGAATAATTTTAAGGAATAAATTGAAACAATATGAAACAAAAATAAATTTTAAAAATTCTTTAACTTTTTATTATGAAATTTCATTTAATGCTTCAAAAAATAAAAATATTTTGCAAAATTTTAGCAATATTATATTTTCAATAATTGAAAATAATAATTTAATAGATAAAAATAAATATTGAAAAAATATTTGGAACAAAATAAAAAATATTTGAAAAAAATGAGAATCTGAAGCCAATAAAAAAGGTTTAAATTTAGATTTGAATAAATTTATTGATTTTATTAAATCAGTGTATTTAAGCAAAATAATACAAACAGTAAATATTTCATATGAAAATTCAAAATTTAATGAAAATGATATTTTAATTTATATAAACAATTTTGTTATAAATAAAAATGAGTTTTATGAAGTATTTTTTGAAAATCCTATTGCTTTTTTTAAATTAAATCAAATAGAAAAAGAATCATATATTAAAGAAGTATCAAATGTTTTTAAATATACAAATTCTGATTTTTTAGAATATATTCTAAATTTTATAAAAAATCAAATTATTAAATTTGTAAATGATAATAATATAAAAATAAATTTTGAAATTAACCAGTTAATACCTAATTGATATGGGCGCATTATGCGAAGACAATATTTTAAAATATAGCAAGGTTTAAAAATGACAATAATAAATAAAATCAATAAAATAAAGCCTGTAATACGATTAATTGGTTCAAAATACAGACTTTTTAATCAATTATATAAACATTTTAATTTAAGTAGTATAACTAAATTTTATGATGTTTTTGGAGGAACAGGTATAGTTGGAATAAATATAAAAAATATAAATCCAAATATTGAGGTTTATATTAATGATTATGATAATATACTTCCATTAACAAAAAAATTTGTAGAAGATAACAACAAAAGATTTAATGGATTTGGAGGTTATTCACAAGCGGCTATACAACAATATAATAAAAAAGTATTAAACGGATTATGAACTAAATTAAAAATTTATAATAATGTTTTAAAAAATATTAATATTAGTCATTTAGACTATAAAGAATTATTAAATTCTCATTCATTTAATAATAATGATTTAATTTATTTAGATCCACCTTATTTTTCTAATTTTAAAGCTTATAAACATAAAATAAATCTAGATGATTTTTTTAAATTTATTCTATTTTTTAATTCAAAAAATAATTGCAAAATAGCCATTAGTTTTAAATACAATGAAAAAATATTAAATTTATTTAAAAACTGAAATATTTATTATTTAAATCATACAAATACTAATATTTCAACTATTAAAAAAGATAAAAATGCAAATGAAATTTTAATAACAAATTTTAAGGAGTAGATTATGAAAAAGTTAGACTTTCAAACAAATTTTAATTCAAATGGATTATTTTTATCACCCTTTTATGAAATATCTATTAAAAGTGAAAATGTTAGATCTGATGGAGTTTTTGGTTTTTTACATAATGTAATTAATAATAATGAAAAAGTATATGAAAAAAGAAAAAAATATTGAGTTAATTTTGAAAAAGAAATAAGAAAAATTTGACTATCTTATGATAAAGATAACCAAATTGAAAAATTAGAAAATATTTTAAAAAATGATTATTTTAATAAAGTTTATCATTTTCAAAATATTTCTAAATCAGAAAGAATAGAATGAATTTTATCAAATGATAATATTATAATTTATGTAGAAAATGGATATATAGACTTCGAAGCATTTTGAAACACTTGATTTGAGGTTATGCCAAAAATATTTAATTTAAGTGAAAAAGATAAAAGTATTTATCAAGATAAAATTCTTGGTCTTTTTATAAGCCGTAATAAAGAATTTTTAAAAGAAATAATTAAAATTTTAAAAAAGGATTTAATTTGGTTTTTAGAATCATCAAATATAAAACCTAAATTTGACATAAATTTAATAATTGTTAAAAATCCTGAAATAAAAAAGAAATTAATATATCAAATTGACTAATATAACTAAAAAATAGAACTATCTGTAAAACTATGAAATATTATTATTACTTTAAAATCAATAAATATACATATACAAATAATAAATTTAAAACAATAATTTTTAATAAAATTAAAAACAACTTCAAATATTCTATTAATAAAATTTATTTAAAAAATAATAAGATAATTATTCCACAATCAGAATATGGTGATTTTGGAGAATATTTAGGTTGATTTGCTTATGAACAAAATGATATCAATGGTGAAATAATTTTAAAAGTAATTAGCAATAAAATTGAAAAAATTATTAATCAAAAAATATCAAATTTAAGAAAAAAATCATTAATGAGTTTTATACCTTGATTAATATACGCTTATGAATAAAAAACTAAAAATACTATAAATAAGTACTTTTATAATTAGTTAGTTAACAAAATTAACTAACTTTTTATATACAATAAATTAAACAATTTTTTAAAAAAATATCATTTGTTATAATTTAATTAGTATTAAATTATCAAATAAAAGGAAAAATTATGAAAAACAGAAAAAATTTAAAATGAATAGGTGCTGTTGCTCCAATTTTATCATTACCAATTTTATCTGCTTCTTGTTTAGAAAAAGTAAATCTAATATTAAACGGAAACAGAGAAGGTGAAAAGGATAAAGAAAACCCTGAAACATCAACAAATCCTACTCCTAATCCATCAACACCACCAAAAGATTCAACTGAACCTATTAAAAAAGAAGATGAAAAACCAAAAATTACTCATTCTGAAATAATTAATAATTTTAAGGAAGTATATTCAAACAATGCAATGCTAGATGCTAATCCAAAAGCATTCAATGATGCAGGAAACTTTTTAGCTTATGACTTAAGAACTGATCCTAAATTTCCCTATTCATTAAAACTACCAGACCCATTAACAATAATTTTAAAACATCCAACAGCTATTTGATACTATTCAGGTATTAAAAAATACTATGATTATATTTTACAAATGGATAATGTTTATAATAATAAACAACAACTACAAAATAGATTAAATAGACTTTTTAATGAAGGAAGTACAGAATTTATTAATACAAACTATTCAACAAAAAGATTAGGAATAGTTTGAAAAGATGCATTAACTTATAATTTAGATAAAATAATTAATGCATATGAAGATATTTACACAAAAAGCTCTGAGTTTTCTTCTATGTATCACGGTGTTTTACCTTTAGATTTTGGTGAAAAAGAAACAGAATTGCTTGAAAAACACAATGAAGAAGAAGCTGATTGAAATAATCACGGTCAAAATCTTGAAAGAGAAACAATGAACCCTAAAATCAGCTACAAAGAAATGTATGATATATCAAAACAATTTTATAAACGTTTAGATAGACACTTTTTACAAGAAAGAATTAATCATAAAAATAAAACATTATCATTAGAAGCTGTTCCAAATAAAGATATAAAAGCTGCTGATTATTTTAATGATTGATATAACTTTAAATTTCCTTTCCCAGTTGACCAATCTTCCAAAAACTATATAGGTGTATTTTCTTACGGTTTTCAAACTTATTTAGAAAAAAGATGAAACCCTTATGATTTTTACAATAATTCAATTGTTTTAGCCCCTTTTAAAGCTATTCAAAATTCAAATATAATGGCAACTAGCCTAAAAGTCTTAAAATATTACTTACACTTTAAATTAGTGCTTTCTATGCTATCAAATAACCCTAATAAATCATTTTTAGAACAATTAGATGAAACTAAAAATGAAAAACTACAAGAATTTTATAAAAAATATAATTATACAAATGGTTTTTCAAGCTTGCTAAAAGTATTAATTAATTCAGTATCTAAAATTTTAGACCCAACTATTTATGTTAATTTTATTGATGGATTTGGAAATAAACATTACTTTTATGATGAATGAAAAGATAGTTTAATTTTAGGTAGAAAAAATCATATTCAAGATTCAAATCAAAGACAATTTTACATATTTGCTTTAAATTTATATAATAAACTTTTAATGCCTTTTAATTATTTAATAAATAATGACGAAGATTTATTAGAATTTAGTTCAGACTCAACAAACAGTGATTTGAGTTCAAAAGATATTCGTAAATTCAAAAAAGAATTTTACAAAGAATTTTATCAACCTATTTTTGGAGAAATTAAAAAAATGCAAGAAGCTACTGATGAAGCAAAAACAAGAAGCGCTAAAATAATGATTAAAAACTTTTTAGAAAATTCAATTATTAAAAAACCTGATAACAATAATCAATTAACAGAAAATAAAAATTTAATTAATACATATGAACTTAAAGCAAAAGATATAACAGGAATTGAATTTAATGAATATTGATTAAATCCTAATAAGGACGAAAATGAATAATACTAAAAATTATTATATTTATTCTGACGAATCAGGTGTTTTTAGTAAAAATGACAGTTTTTTTATAATAACTTTTCTAGTTTTTAAATCTAAAAAATCAATATCTAAATCAAAAACATTATTTAAAAGTAAGGAAGACCGAATAAAAAAAATAAAAAATATTAATCCTGAAGAAGAATTAAAAGGTTTTACTCTATCATTAAACCTTAAAAAAAGTATCATTAAATCATTTAATACTATAGATAAGTTTTTTGTAAAAATTGACATAAGCAAAATAAAGGAAGAAATTATTGATAACAAAGCAAATAGACGAAGATTTTTAAATTGAGTAATAGCTGTTTCTCTTAAAAAATATTTTCAAAATGAAATTAAGAAAAATATTTTGTCCAAAGAAGATATTTTAAATATTTTTTTAAATTTAGATAATATATCAACAAAAACAAGTGGAAAATATACCTTAGAAGAATCAATAATAAGAGAACTTTTTTGAGAAGTTTATAATTCTGATTGTGATATTACAATACCTCCATTTTTTAAAAACATAGGATCGCTTACTCTTTCATATTTAGATTCAAAGTATTCACCTTTAATAAGAATGGTTGACGTGCTATCAAATTATATTTATGTTAATATTAAAAAAGGAAATAAACTAGATGAATTTTTAAAATTTTATTTTCCTTTTTAAAAATCAATGTATAATAAAGGTGCAATTAAGTTTGCGTAAATCAAATGGATAACCTAACAATGTTTAAGCGTATTTTTAGTACGTAGGCCCTGAATGGATTTCTACATTTTAATGTAGATTTTTTTATTTTAATGTTATAATGATGTTGTGATTAGAGCATACAACTCTCCTGAGTCGTGCACGTTAAAATAATTGGTCATACTTCATTACAACCGGTCAGGTATGTGGCATTAACAGTTGTTTTTTTATAATATATTAATTATTTAAAAAAGGAGGCCATATGAAAAATACAGAAAAAGATTATATTTATGCTGATGATAGTTTTTTAAAAAGTCTTGATGAAGATTTTGCGAAATTAAATATGGATGACTTTTTCAAAAAACACGGAACTTATGAAGAAGTAGAAAGAATAATGAAATCTTTAGAAAAAATGTAAAGAATTGTGAATAAGATATTACCTTCTCCCACCCTGGGCACAATAAAATAATATAGGGACGTCAAAATTAAATTGGCTGGTTGTAATATAACCATTAGGCCAATTTTTATTTTTTATTTTAATGTTATAATGATGTTGTAATTAGAGCATACATTCTCTTCTAAACCGGGCACATTATAAAATAAAAGGCCACATTTTAATAACCAGCTACTGAGTATGCAGTTTTCAGCTGGTTTTTATATTTTTAAAAAATAAAAAGAAAGCATAAATGCTTTCTAATCTTATCCTAATTTTTTTCTTATAACTATTACACTTTTCAAATAACACAGAGCCCAGCTATTAGCATTTGTGGATAAGCACAATATACTTAAAAGTAATCTGTGTACGAATAAATTATATATAAAAATAAAAAAGACAAAACTATATTAAATAGCAATGTCTTTAGAGATTAAATAATCTCTTTTAACATAGGTACAAACCATCTTTTAATTTATAAAAGCGCCTATGTTCCATGCATAATAAATTATATATTAAAAAAATAAAATTTAACTAATGCATATTAGCTTAGAGTAAAGAAAATAACAGAAATTGAATTTAATGAATATTGATTAAATCCTAATAAGAGAGAAAACACAGAAACAGATTTAATAAAAAACATATAAGTCTTTTTAATAGTTCTATATAATTTTTTTATTAAGTTAAATTAACTCTTTAATAATATAATATTTGTTAATAAAAAAAGTGAGAACAGTGTCAGCATAGCTGTCTTATTCTCTAGAAGTTTATTTGATTTACAAATTCCCTCTATTTAACAGAGCAACACTCCATCTTAAAGCTATTGCTAAAAGAGGGCTCTGTCCCATGCATAATAATTATATACAAAAAAACATTAAAATAATTTATTTTTTATATTTTCTAATACATTGCTATCAAATTTATCTTCGTTTATAAATAAATTAACTTTTTTTAAAAAAATATCATTCAGTGATTCTTTATCAATTTTATTTTCTTTATTATTATAATCATTAAAAAAAGAAATTATTTTAACTATATCTGATAATTTAATATTTTTTGAAATAGATAAATTAATTTTATTGGTTTTAGTAAATGTAATAATATTTTTATAATCATAATCCTTTTTATTTGCTGTTCTTAATTCATAATTTAATAAAATATCATTATGACATATAATGTTTCTAATTTTTTTAAATATTTTCATTAGGCTAGTTAATTCATAATAGTTAATACATAAATTATTAATTATTTTTTCAAAATGAATTGCTACTAAAGATTTTATATCGTTATTTAAATAATTAAACAACTCAATTAATTGCCCGAATGTTGTTGAACGGATTATTTCCCAAAAATGCAAATCTTTAATTTTTTTAAAACTTTTCTTAATGAAATTATTTTTTAAACTATTTATAAAATCTTTAAATTTTTGTTTATTTTTATTGCTTTCTATTTTTTTAAATATGTAAAATAAACTATTAATTTTTCATTTAAAAATTTGTGTTGCTTTTAATTCTATCTTTAATTCTTTATCGATGTTTAAACTATTAATATATAGTTGTATTGAACTTAATATTGCATTTTGAAATTTAATTTCAATGTTTTGTATATTACTTAAAATTAAGTTACCGATTGTTCTATCACAATTAAATAAATCAATCAAATTTGATGATTTAACATTTTTTAAAAAGTATCAACCATTTTTTCTATCTTTGTGAGTTAGAAAAGATTTTCATTTATACACCATATGACTATATCCATAATTTATTAAATAAATTTTGAATCTAAATTTTTCTTGATTATTTCAATTAATATATTTTGACTGAAGAAAATTTAGTTGTTCTTCAAATGATAATAAACTTTTCACATTATTTTTATTCATATTATTTATTATATAAAAATAATTAAAACTAATTAAATTAAGATTTAATTAGGAGAATAAATGAAAACAAATGATATTAAATATATTAATGAATTATATGCTAAAGAAATAACATTTCTTTCAGAACAATTCAAAAATTATAATAAAAGAAAATAACAAAAATGATATTTAAACAAAAAAATTAAAAGAAAAATTATTGGACAAAATTTAAAAATATATGAATTTACAATTTATCAATATTACTATTTTATAGGCAAAAATAAAAAATATATAAGCTATTATCCAGAAAAATATAAATATTTAATAAACAAATCATATGATTTAAAATTAATTTTAGAAACTTTTTATTTATATTGTGGACTTATTAGAAATAAATTTGTAAAAATTAGTTGAAATTTATGCAAATATTATGCTAAAAAATTAAATCTGTTTAATGAAGAAAATCATACAAATATTAAACAATATGCAAGTGAAATATACATACATATTGATGATTGTTATGATAAAACAAGAGTAAATAAAAAAGTTATTAAATCAAATACTAAAATAATTAAAATTAATTCAAATATTGATAATAAAGTAATTTACACATACGAAAATTATACTGCTATTGATAATGAAAAAATAGCTAATATTTCAAGAGCAAAAATTATAATAGAATTAATTAAAAAACACTATTTTATAGACTCAAACACTAAATTGTATCTTTTAAGTGATGGCGCAAAATACTTTCAAAATTTAGCAAAAATATTAAACGCAACACATATTTATGATTACTTTCATTTTATTAAAAAATTTAACGATATTTTTATGAAAAGAATATATATTTACAACAGATATAAAAAAGAAATTTTGAAAATTAATGGATTATCAGCACAAAAATGATTAAAACTATCTTTGTCAAATAAAGATGAATTATTAGAAAAATTAAATTATTTATTAAAATTGAAATTCAGTAAAAAATCAATTTTAATAACAATAAAAGCTTTTATTAATTTTATAAAAAATAGTTGCTCAAATTATAAATTTTATATTAACAGTATAACAGCTCAATCAGAAAGTGCGGTTAGCTTATACAAAAGCTTTTATTCTAAAAGATACTCTACTTTTTCAGTTGAAACAATTCAAAACTTAATAAGAATTCGAGCTTCTGAAAAATGAATTTTTATAAATTTTAAATCAATAATAAAAGAGTTAAATTTAAATGTTTTATATGAACCTTTACTTTGAGAGGCACATAAAAACTACATTTATTTATAGCTTTATTTTTTACTTTTCATATTATATATGCGTGCACGTGATAAATATATTAGAATAATATATTGCTTTTCGCTCGCTAATACCAGCAGGTCAACTAATGTAAATAACGTACTTATTTAATTAAGAAGACCTCCAAACTAAAAGAAAAAAACAACCAATCCAACCACCACCAAACAAACATCTTTTATTGAAATACCAATAAAAAATGAAATATATAGTGTATTCTGAGAAAAAATGTAGTTACCTGCATAAATTTCTATCCCTCAATTTTCTTTATTTAACATTATTACGCATTTTATACAACATAAAATATTCATATTTTATTTATTTTATTTTTTTAAAAAACTTTAAAATAATTTATACCTACTTTTTTAATCCTTCATTTATCCTACTTATAGCACTATATACAACAATTTAAAGAAAAAATTACATTACTTAAAAATATTTAATTTTTTCAAAAGATATATATTATAAAAAAATATTAAAAATGGTAAAAGTTATTAAAAAAATGTACTTTAAGTACATTAATTTTCATTATTTTCTTGATCACTAAATAAAAATTCTTCATCATTTTTATTTTTTTCTATATTTTTTTCATTAAAAGTGTTTTTTAATTTTACAGAAAAACCAAATGGAGAACATAATTGAAAAATTAAATAGATTAAATAAAAATCATCAATAATTTTTTCAGAAATATATTTTATATTTTCCTCTTTTTTAAGACTAACAGCTTGAGATTTTAAATCTAACAATTCAAAAGGTGTATCAAATCATATATAAACTTCTGAATTTTTCACAACCATACCTATAGATTCTATTTGGTTATTTTTTATTTTGTTACCTATCGAATTAACAGATGAAATATTTAACTCATTATAGATTGTGTTTATCAAATCAAGATTTTCTTTATCCATAATTCACTTATTTACATAAGGATTTGCTATTCCTTTAACTGATAAGTGAGTATATTCTTTATCTAAAATGCTATAATTTGGATCTTCTTTAGAATAAACATTTAATGGATCAAAAAATATTAAATTCATATCGCTTGATAATTTTTCACTTTTAAAAGCATAACCAAATCTTTTTATTTTTTTAGGATCTTGTATGTAATTTCCATAAATTTCACTTCCACTTTTTACTAATTTTCTAATTTTTGATTTTTTTAAGGAATTTTTATTTACTCAATTTAAATTAAAGTATTCTAAATTACCCATTTTAAAATAATTTTTTCCATTACTTAATTCATAAATAGGGTATTTATTTTCGACTAAGTTAAAATTACTAATATTCTTGAAATTATTCATATTTTTAAAAAATCTAATTGTATTTTGATGATTTAATTCATCATTATCATTATCTTTTCTTCTCTCTAAATTAAATATTTCAAAAATATCTGAATACAAACTTTGTGCTTCAAAATTATTTATAACAGAATTTTTAATATTCTTTTTCGCACTTCGTGATAAAAGAAATATTAAAATTCCTGAAATACTAAATACTAACATTAATGTATACATTATTGAAAAGAAAATTTTAGAATTATTTTGAAAAAAATCATTTTGTTTAAAATTTGCATATATCCCTGTTGAAATATTAATTATAAAAAATAATATTCCTATCAATAATAATGATAATCCAATTCAATATCCTATAGTAGCTAGTCAAAATTTTGATAAAAATTTTTTATCACTATATAAACCTTTAACAGCAGTATCTACTCTTGAATTTACTTTTTTACTAATAAATTCCTTAAATTGGTTTTTGCTTAAAAATAAATTATTTTCCATAATATACCTCACAAAATAAGAATAATTTTAATAGTATATATTATAATAAATATAATATTTTATACATACTAAAAATACATATTGTTTTTACATAATGAGGCAAAATGAATAATAAAGATATTAAGAACAAAATAAAAGAATTAACTCAAAAAATTAATTATTTAAATGATGAATATTACAATAAAAATAATTCTTTAGTTTCTGATTTAGAATATGACAAATTTTTACTTGAACTAGAAGAATTGGAAGCTAAATATCCAAATTTTATTTTACCGGATACTCCTACATTAAAAGTAGGTTCATTAGCTAATTCAAAATTTACAAAATTTATTCACGAAAAACCAATGCTTTCATTAAATAAAGCTTATAAATACGAAGATGTGCAAAAATACATAGATAATATTCTTTTATCCTTGCCAATTGAAGAAATAAATTTTAGCATTGAACCTAAAATTGATGGATTAAGCATATCACTACATTATAAAAAAGGTAAATTAGTAAAAGCTGTTACAAGAGGAGATGGTATTGAAGGCGAAGATGTAACAGAAAACATTTACTCAATAAAAGAGTTACCTAAATTAATAAACTATTCAGAAGATCTAGAGTTACGTGGTGAAGTTTTTTTTAAAAAAGAAGATTTTTTAAATTTAAACAAAGAACTTGCAAATAATAATTCAAAAACATTTGCTAATGCAAGAAATGCAGCAAGTGGAACATTGAGACAACTTGATAGTTCTATTGTAGAGCAAAGAAATCTTTCCTTATTTTTATATGAATTAGTTAATCCTGAAAAACATAGAATTGATAGCCAAATAAAGGCATTAGAATTTATAAAAAAATTAAATATTCCTACAAACCCGAATTCTAAATTAGTTGAATTAGAAGACTTAGAAGAAGAAATACAAAATTTTGCTGAAATAAAAAATGAATTACCTTATGATGCTGATGGCTTAGTTATTAAGTTAAATAATTTGAATCTTTGAGATAAATTAGGTAAAACAGCTAAATTCCCTAAACATTCTATAGCTTTTAAATACGAAGTTGAAACAGCTATTAGCAAAATAACTTCAATAATAGCTACAGTAGGGCGAACAGGAAAAATAACTTATGTTGCGGAATTAAATCCTGTCGAACTTAATCAAACAACAGTTTCAAGAGCTACATTGCATAATTTTAATTTTATTAAGGAATTGAATATAAATATAAATGATGATGTAATGATAGTTAAAGCGGGGGAAATAATTCCAAAAGTTATAAAAGTTATAAATAAAAATAGTAATACTTTTTATAACAAAATTTTATTTTGTCCTTCATGCAAAAGTGAATTAGTAGAATATAGTGATATCGTTGATCAATTTTGTCTTAATAATGACTGTAGAGATAAAAATATTAATATTATTAGTCATTTTGTTGACAGAAAATGCTTAAATATAGTTGGTTTAGCTATAAGCACTATAAAAGATTTATATCCTACTTTTTTAAAAAATATAAAAGATATTTATTCATTAAAAGAATATAAAGATGAATTAGAAAAAATAAATAGATTTGGAAAAACAAAAGTTAATAATTTATTAAAAAGTATTGAAGAATCTAAAAAAAATAAATTTGATAAAGTTCTATTTGCTTTAGGAATAAAACATTTAGGTCAAAGAGCAGCAAAATTAATAGCAAATAATTATAGTAGTTTTAAAGATTTAATTGATGATAAAGATTTAATTAAAATAAAAAATATAAGAAATATAGGTGAAAAAATAATTGAATCTATTTTAGAATTTAAAAATGATCAAAAAAATTTAGATTTAATGTTATTTTTAGATCAAAATTTTGAATATGAAAAAAAAGCAATAAATAAAAGTAATTTATTAAACGAATTAAGTTTTGTTATAACTGGAAAATTAAAAAATCCAAGAGATTATTATGTTGAATTAATAGAAAATAATGGCGGAAAAAATTTAAGTAGCATTAGTTCAAAAACAAATTATTTAATTTTAGGTGAAGATGCAGGAAGCAAAAAAGAAAAGGCTCTTTCTTTAAATGTTAAAATTATTACAGAAGAAGAATTTTTAAAAATGATTAATATGGAGTAAAAATGGAAAAATTAATTATAATCGGAAATTGAAAAATGAATAAAACATTTACAGAATCAATGGAATTTATTATAAATTTTAAAAAAGCTTATAAAAAAGCTTTAAAAGTAAAAAATAATATTGGTTTGAGAAATAATATTTTTGCAATTGCTCCATCACATTGTAATTTATCTTCTTATTTTATTAACAAAGTGCCAGAATTAAAATTAGCAAGCCAAAATATGTCTAGTCATGAAGAAGGTGCTTACACTGGTGAAATTAGCGCAAAAATGTTGCAAGATTTAAATGTTAACTTTTCAATAATTGGTCACTCAGAAAGAAGAAGATATCATTTGCAACATGAAAGTGATTCTTCGATGAATAAAAAAATTCAACAAGCAATAAAATATAATATAACACCTGTTATTTGTGTTGGAGAATCAGCTGAAGATCATGAAGAAGGAAAAACGAAAGAATCAATAAGTAGACAATTAAAAGTTTTACTTAATGAAGTTAATATTGATAAAGTAATAATAGCTTATGAACCAATTTGAGCAATTGGCACAGGAAGAATTCCAACAAATGAACAAATAAGTAAAGTTTGCGGTCTAATTAAAGAATTAGTTAATTATAATATACCTGTTTTATATGGTGGAAGTGTAAATGAAAATAATATTTTAAATTTAACTAAATGTGATAATTTAAATGGTTTTTTGGTTGGAAATTCTAGTTTAGATGTCGAAAAATTTATTAAATTAATTAGTGTTACTAAATAATAAAAAATACGCAATTTAATTTGCGTATTTTTTATTAAATAGAGCTTTTAGCTAAGTTTATTTGATTTTCTAGTTCTTCTATTTCTTCATTTGAATTAAAATTATCTTGAACAATTTTATTTGTATTTTTGTACAGTTCTAATAATCTATTTTGTTTTTCGTTTGGTAATGAATTTATTTCGGTTAAATATTTTTCAAAATCTGAATTAGCAAAAGAAAAAATAGCATCATATTTATTTTTATATTTTAAATAATCTTCATAAGTTACAACTTCTTTATTAGAAATATTAGCATTTAATTCATCAAATTTATTTAAAATTTCTTTAAAAGCAGGAACTGCTTCTGAATCATTTTTATATTTTTTTGATAATAAAGATACTAATATTAGTCTATCTAATTTTAAAAAGCTATTGTCAGAATTTAGTAAAACAAAATTAAGCGTATCGCCAGGTACTTCTATATAATTAAATTCTTTTGGAATTTCTGAACTAATATTATTAATAATTCCAGGTATTTCATAATAAAAATTAGGATCATTTATAATTTCTATTAATTTTTCCATTGTACTTATTTTTTTAATAATTAGATCATAATTATAATAAAATTTTGCATTATTAATTTCATTTATAAGGCTATTTTTAAATTCTTCTCCAAAGTTGTTTAAAATAAATTCTTTATTAGCATTGTTTAAACTAAGATTTTTAATATGTTCTATATTTGGTTCTATTCCTTTTAAAAGATTTGTCAAATCCTCTTCAGATGTTAATTCATCATTAATAAACTTTTTATTTATTGCATATAATGTTGATCCTAATAATCTTTCATTAGATATTGATAATTTATTTTTAGCTTTTTCAATAATATTATTTGCTTCATTTTCTGCATTTTCTATTTCATTAATTGAAGATGAATTATTAACTACATCTAATAAATGTTTTTTCTTTTCACTTTCAACCAACTTATTAATTTGTTTTTTAGCGTTAATTATTGAACTATTTAAGTTATCTCTTTTTATTTTGTTCAAAAGATTTTCTAATTTATATATAGTCTCAGATGATTTAAACTCTTCCAAATAAATATTTTTATTATTATTTCTATTTAACTCATTATTTATTTCTAAAACAAAATTAGAAATTTCCGATAACCTTTTTTTATAGTTGTTAAAATCTTTTTCATTTCTTATTTTTAATTCTGAATACTTTAAATTAATATCATTAATAATTAATTCTATTGCTTTAGTATTGGGTTTTTCTGGATAATCTATATTCTTTGCAATTTCAATTAATTTATCTTTATATTCTTTACTAATTTTTAAATCATTTTCATTATTGAAATTATTATTTTTATCCCCTCTATTACTGCAAGCATTAAAAACAAGAGCCGAAACAAGAGATGCTGATACAACTGAGGAAAATACTGTTAAACCTATAAATAAAGACTTTCTATTTTTTCTATTTCTCATTATTTTCTCCTTGTTTTATTAATTATTCTTCAAAAAATGGAATATATTGTTCGTGAAAAGTATTATTTAAATTATTAAAATCTAAAAAAGTTAATTTATTTTTATTAATCTTATAAAAATTATTTTCTAAGATACCTATTTCACTTTTTGAAATATTTGAATAAATTTTCTCATCTCTTATAAAAACAGCATCAGTTGTTATTGGCTTTTTAAAAAATATAAAATTATTAGTATTTGAAATTAAATCATTTGACATAAATAAAGCTTGATTTGTAACTTTGTCAAGATAAAGTCCTTTTTTAGAATTATTTATATCAATGCTACTTTCAGTTTTCAAGAATAAATTATCATTGGTCTTGTCAAAAGGCAAATATAAACTAGAAACATTAATATGGCAATAACCACCAGGATTTTTTTCCAAATAATTTTGATGATATTCTTCAGCTATTACAAAATTATTTACATTTTCAAATTCTAAAACAACTTTTTTTCCATTAGTTTTTTCAAATTGTTTTATAACGTTTTTTGTTATTTTTTTAGATTTTTCATCAAAAAAATAAATACCACTACGATATTGAGTCCCTATATCATTCCCTTGTTTATTTAATGAATAAGGATCTATTAAATTAATAAATCTTGTTAAAATTTCGGCTAACCTTATTTTTTCATCTTCATATTGTATGTAAAGAGATTCAGTATGATTAGTTAATTTAACAAATTCATAATTCGTATTCGGTGTTTTTCCATTCGTGTAAGCTACAATTGTTTTTTCAACACCATTTATTTTTTTAAAATATGCTTCCATCCCTCAAAAACAACCGCCTGCTAAAACTATTTCTTTTTTAATACTAACCTCCTTTTTAAAAAAAATTAATTTATTATTATTTAGTTTATAAAATTTTATCATTAAAAATAAAAATACCTAATTATCAAAATTAGATATTTTGTTAATAAACCTTATTTATAGGTATTTAAATTTATTTATTTTCTTTTTCTTTTATTTCTTTAATTGTTGTCATATTTTTACTTTTATTATTTTTAAAGTTAATAACCGCGTTAATGAAATTAACTACATATTTATCACTAAATCCTTGAACTAAGGCATAGAAAAACGGTGCTACTAAATCACCAATTAACATTGCAAAAGTAGCAATTAATAAGTCTTTTTGTGCTAAATCCAAGTTTTCTTTTCCTTTAAGACCAAAGAATAAAGCAGGTAATTGTTGACTAAAACCACGAGCTGGATTTAGAGCAGCAGATCCTATCAATAAACCTAAAAGAACAGCTAATGAAATAATGAAGAAAATCATTAAATCCCTGTATTTACCTTCAAATCTTGGAGAAAAAACAGAAAATAATAAAATTGCAGTAATAATCATTTCTCCAAAGAAAATTCATAAAGCACCGCTTGCTAAAGCTGTTGAAGTATTTTGATCGTTAAATTCTAATCAATCTTTTTTAGCTGAAGCTATAGCGCTTATATAAGCATTAGCATCATGCCCTTGATTTGAATAAACAAAGAAATTGTCAACTCCGTTTTTTGTTGTAAAATGACCAATGATATATATTAATAACCCTGCTAAAATAGCTCCTATTATTTGCATTATTATTTTAACAAATGCATATAATGAAGTATTTGTTCCATTTAATCATCTATAAAGTGTTACAGATGGATTTAAATCCACACTTCACCTTGCAAAAATAAATAATGCTAATCCAACTATTATAAATCCTGCTACAAAAGCTAAAATAACTGGTGATAATAAGAAAGCGTGTTCAAAAATTTTAAATCCATTATTTCATGGAATAAAAATTGATAAGCCTGCTAGAGCAAAAGCTAAATAAAATGTACCAATAATTTCACTAAAAATATGTTTTATTCATGTTTTTTTGTCTTTTGGCTGTTGAGCCATTAAACGATCTTCTTTTTTAACTTTAAAATATTTAAAAATTCCGTTACCCATTAAGTACCCTTCCATCATCTAATAAGGTTAATGCTCCTTCAAAATTTCCATTTTCTGCATTAGAAGCATTAGAGAGAGTAATTTTTGCAATTTGACCTAAAGCAACATCTGTTAAAAATGCTTGATGGCTAGTTATTATTACACGATTATCTTCAATAAGTTTTTGTCATTCTGGATCTTGTTGTTTATATTCGAAAGCATTTTTTGAAATATCTTCATAAAATCTTCCTTCTTCTCTATCTAATACATCAGCTCCAAAACCTCTAATAATATTGTTTTCTAAACCATATAAAATGGCTTTTATGTCAACAAGATCTCCTCTTGCTGTATTAACTATAACAACATCTTTTTTCATTAAATTAACTGCATCTTTGTCAATTATATATTTTGTCGAAGGTAAAGATGGTGCATGAAGTGATATAAAATCACTTTCTCTTAATATTTTAGTAAAAGGAGCGTATTCAAAACCTAATTCTATAGCTAAATTGGGTAAATTTTGTTCTGAATATGCATCATAAACTAAAACTCTTGCACCCATCCCTTTTAAAGCTCTAATAAAACCTTGACCAATTTTACCTGCACCAATAACACCAACCGTTGATCCAATAATTGATTTTCCATCTAATCCATCTAAATTGAAATTATATTGCTTAACACGTTCAATAGCTTTATTAACATTTCTATTTAAAGTCATTAATAAAGTAACTGCAAATTCACTTACACTTTCAGCTGAATAATTAGGTACTCTAAAAACATTTATTCCTAATTCTTTGGCAGCAAATAAATCCACTTTGTTGTATCCCATTGATCTTTGTAATCAAACTTTAACGCCTAATTGACTTAAAAGTTCTAATATATATTTGTCACCGAATGTATTTACAAAACAGCAAACAGCATCAAATCCCTCGGCTAAATTAACATTATTTATATTTAAATTTTCTTCAAAATAAACTATTTCATGTTCACCTTTGTTCACTAAATCAAAATATTTTTTATCGTAAGACTTAGCATCAAAAAAAGCTATTTTCATTATTACCTCTCATAATTTTTAACATTATAAATTATATGTTACTTATATATTTAATATTATTATTAAATATTAATAATTATAAATATAAATAGAAATATTTACATATTTATATAAAATTATATTAATAAAGTTTGTTATTACTTTTTACTATTGTAATATCATTTATTTTATAAATAAAAAACTAGGAGCAAATAATGGGTATTAAAAAATTTTTTTCAAATATTTTCAAAAAAAATAAAAAAATAAAAAAAGTAGAGGTTTCTAACTTAACAAGAGATTTGGTTGACGCTTTTGGTGGAATATCAAATATTTTAGGCTGTTATAATTGTGCTGTTAGATTAAGATATGATGTGCGCGATACTTCATTAGTAAATGAAGAAAAATTAAGAGAATTAGGTGCTACAGAAGTTATTTTTATTGGTAAAAGACATGTACAGGCTCGTTTTGGAGAACCTGCTGAACAATATAACTTAGATGTTAAAAATTCATTAGAAACACTTAAAGCTGAAGCTGGTAAATTAATTAATGTAAAAGAAATTAATTTATTAAATGAAAAAATTGATGAAAACACGAATAAAAAAGACGAATTAATTGTTTATGCACCTGTAAGTGGACAAAGATTTGATTTAGATTCACTTGATAATTTAGCTTTTAGTAAATTAGGATCAGGATATGCTTTAAAAATAGACGAAAATTTACCTAAATTAAATATTTACGCCCCAATTAGTGGAAAAATTGTTGTTGGTTATCCAAGCAAACATGCTTATGGAATACAAAACAAAAATGGTTTAGAAGTTTTACTTCACATTGGAACAAATACAAATAAACTAAATGGTTTAGGTTTTGAATCAAATATTAAATTAAATGATGAAGTAAAACAAGGACAATTAATAGCGACATTAGATTTATCAAAAGTAAAAGAATTAAATTTAGATCCTAGTGTAATTGTTATTGTTACTAGTTTAGAACATAAAAAGAATTTACTTAAAAACCTTTCTTTAATTGAAGTTAAGGAAAACTCAGAATGATTTAAAGTACTTGAGTAAAGTACTTTTTATTTTTAAAATTTTAATAAAAAAGCAACATATAGTTGCTTAAATGGTCAAATAATAATGATATGGAGCGGATGACGGGAATCGAACCCGCATAGTCAGCTTGGAAGGCTGAAGTTCTACCATTGAACTACATCCGCGTTTACGATTATTATTATAAAACTTTTTTTAAAAAATAAAATAAAAAAATAAAAAAATCCTTTAACGGATTTTAATGGTATTCTTTCAAATATATGGAGCAAATGAGGGGAATTGAACCCCCGTATCAAGCATGGCAAGCTTGTGTTCTACCATTGAACTACATTTGCATACGATATTATTTTACAACAAAATAAAATAATTATTTAATTTTTTTTATTTTTTTTAAAAAAATCGATTTTAAAAATAGAAATATAAAAAATAAAATAATAAATTAATAATATAGTGTATATTATATCTCGTTATGAAAAATAAATTTTGTTTATGAGAAAAAATTAAAAAAAGCAATTTTTCAAATGAATTTAAAAACTGATCTTTAGGATACAAACTTATGTTTTTCTTTGGAATTGCTCTATTAATTGTAGATATAGTTTTACTTTTTTATTACTTTTGATATCATGGTTCAAGAAAACTTGGAATTATATACGGTTCAGATGAAATTACTTCCTTATTTGGAAACAAAATTAATGAAAATGTTAAAGGAGATGAAGCATTTTATCCTCATGTATTAGCATATATGTGAAGGCAAACTTTTACATTTACTTTTATTAGTAATTTTATGATGGCTATAACAATGATTATTACTCCTTTTAAAAGAAATAATCAAAAAAGTCAAGCATGATTTTTTGCAACAATTATTTATATAACTGTTACATTTCTTATTTATTGAACTTTAATATTTCCTACATCATTTAAAAAAGGAATTTGAAGTGAACCTGCAAGTGCAATACCAAGTTTAATTGTTCATGCTATTAATCCTGCTTTTGGTTTTGCTGTATTAATATTATTAAGAAAAGATATTCATATTAAAAACAATCAAATATGATTAACTAGCGTTTTTGTTTTTTGTTACTTCTTATTTGCATTTATAACATTTTGAATTGGTGATGTAGCTATTCAATCATTAAATAAAAATCAAAATGTTAAAAATATAGAAGATAAATACGGAACTGTAATTTACCCATTTTTAAATTTTAAAAAACCTTTCTTCTATAAAGGTGGAAATTTAGCAATAGTTATAATTTTAGATATATTAATTTTTGTTTTATCTATATTTTTAACACCTGCTTTAGGCTTTATTTGAAAAGCATCATTAAGACAAACAAAGAAGACAAAAAAATATATTCAGTAATTGTTTTTTTAAAAAAAATATTTTTATATTAAATTTAATTACTTTTTTACTATAAATATTATGAGTACCAAAATAAATTTGGTACTTTTTAAATTTTAAAATTTTTAATTTATTTTTTTAAACTAAAACATTATAATAATTACGATATATAAATTTAATTTATATATAGGTTTTTTTAAAAAACTTTATTTAAAATAAATTGTATATTACTCTTTTTATTTAGGAGAAAATATGTCAAAAGATACAAAAAAATCAAAAAATAAGAAAAAAATAATTATTGGTGGATTAATATTACTTGGTACAGCAGCTGCTACTACAGCACTTGTTACTACAGTTGTTAAACTAAGTAGAGGAAACCAAGAAATTAATGTTCATGTAGCTTTTGAGCCAAAAATTAGATTAATTAATTCAAAATATAATGCCTTAGATTTTGAAATTTCTAATTTAAATTCAAAAGATTTCAAACTAAAAGAAGTTGAAATTTTATTACATGATAAGAAAAATTTATCAAACATATATTCAAAGAAATTTAACATAAATTCAGATACTGAAAATATTACTTTTGATAAATTAAATGAAGACAATAAATATACTTTAGAAATTAAATTTGATGGAAAAAGTGTTAAAAAACAAGATTTTGTTACAAAAAGAAGACCTAAAATTTCTTCTAGTAAACCAACATCAACAAATACTACATTTGTTTTAAACGATTTAAAAGATTTTTCAGATTCATTAGACAATATTGAAATTGTAATTGAAAATAAAACTAACCCAAATTTCGAACCAATTAAAATAAAAGCAAGCGAACTAGAAGTTGTAAATGGTAGTGCTAGAATAAACTTAAAAGAATCAAATCTAGGTTTAGAACCTGGTTCTAAATATACTGCAAATATTATTTATAAAGATAAAGAAGAAACAACAAAACTTGCAGAAGAATTAAGTTTCGAAACAGCTCCAGTAAATAATGTTGCTTATTTATTTAATTCAACAAATAATAAAATTACTTTTTATGGTTTAAAAGAAAATAACAAAAAAATAGACTTAGAATATAAACCATTTGGAACAGATGTTGAATTTACTAAGATAGCTTCTACTAATAATGTTGAAAATAATAAAGTAGAAATTACTATTAATGATGATCTAGGATTTGATAATAAATATGAATTTAGAATTAAATATTCTGAATCAACTGATGAATACTTAACATTTGAAGATAATACAAAAAAAGGTGTATTTAAAACAGAAGAAGCTCCAAGAATTTCAGTTGAAACTGAAAATGGATTAAATTTAAAATTAGACAAAATTAATTCAAATATAGATCAAGATAAATTATTTGTTCGTTATAGAGATAAAGAAAATTCAGGAGAATGAATAGAAAAACAAATAAAAGAAATACCTGGATTTGAAAATGGTAATTTAAATATTCAAGATTTAAATTCAAATACAGACTATGAAGTTCAACTTATCTATAAAAAAGAAACTTCTAATGGGTTATCTACAACTATTTTAAGCGATGCAGAATTTAGAACTAAAAAACATTTTGATTTCTATATGCAGAAATCAACAGTTGCTTCTAAAAAAGCTTTATTAACATTTAAAAATAACAATAAATTAAATATTAATTCTTTAAATAATGTTACTTTAAAAATTTCTAAAATTGGATCATCTGAAATTAAAAGCGTAAATTTAACTGATTCATCTAAAAATGAAGAATCATTAGTTCAAGCATTAATTACAGAATTAGAACCTGATACATCTTATGTATGATCTTTAAACGATAATAAAGAAATTTTATCATCAGGTACATTAAAAACAGGTAAAGATTCAAGTATAGAAAAAGAAATTTCAAATAAAAACTATTATGAAGATAAAGAAACTAACTTAATTGGTGTTGAAAATAGATTAACAGATGGTGTTTTTGTTTCTATAAAAAATACTTTCGGTTATATTTCAGAAGAAAATTCTAATAAATATTATCCTAGTGAAATAGCAATTAAATACTATCCAAAAAATGAAGAAGATCAATACCAAATTGAAAAAATACTTGTATCATTAAATGATATTAAAAATGAAAAAATATTTACTAAACAATTTGCAGAATTAGATAATACTCCATATATTTTTGAAGTTTCATATAAAAACGGTTTCGATGAAAACAATAATGAAATTTTAATTTCAAAAAAATTTGAAGTTAATTACAAATTACCTGAAATTACTTTTAATAAAGAAAATAATAATTTAATTATTACAAATCTTGAAAGTTTTAATGGTAAAAATATAACAGTTAAGTACAATGATGGATCAGAGTCAGCTTTATCAATAGTTTCACAAGTTAGTGAAGGTTCTTTAAATCTTCAATTATCAAATTTAAGATCAGAAAGAACTTACGATTTATCATTAGAAATTTCTTCAAATGATGTTGAATTTATTAGTTCTCCAAAAAATCAATCTAGAGCAAGTTTTTATAATTTAGAATCAAGTGAAAATTTAGTTTTATCATCAACAACATTTGAAACTGGTGAACAACAAAAAACTATATGAGTAAAACATGAAAGACCAAACAAAATAACTACATTAACTGATATTTATGTAATATTAGAAGGATTTAAAGAACACATAAATAGAAATGTAAAAGTTTTTGTTGGATCTGAAGAAGAATTAAACAAAATAACTGATAATCAATACACAAGTGATCAAATTAAATCATTTACAGGAACAATTAATAATGATGGTGTATTAGATGCAGGGCAACAATGAGTTAATGGATTAACTAAATCAACTGATTATAAAATAAGAGTTTATGAAATAAACGATAATAATTTAAATAAAATTTCTGAAAGAGATTATAGAACACCTGAAATAGAAACTCCAAATCTTCAAAAATTAGAAATTGTTTCTTCAAATACAAACAACCCAGGATTTAAAGTTGAAAATCTTGATTTACTAAAAGAATTGGTAAAAGGTGATATATATTTTAGAGCTCAAAAATTAACAGAAGAAAGACATTTTGAAAACTTTACACAAATTACACAAAAAACATTTTCAAGTGGAAATGATTTAAGTTTTAATCACCTTAAATTCACCAAAAATAATTTTGATGCCTTTGGTAAACAAGGAAATATAATTTACATAAAAAGTTTTTTAGATGCAAATGATACAAGCTTTAATAGTTGATTTAATCATAATAGCGATTATCAAATTATTTTAACAACAATAGTAAATGGAACTGAATATGTAATAGCTTCTAATAGTGAAGATAATTTAATTCATATGAATTACAATTCTCCTAAATTTGTTGATGATTATTTTGTAAATACATTAGAACAAAATTCAAATTCTTCTAATGAAATAAGCGCAAAAATTCAATTAAAATTAAGAGATCTTACAGAATATACTTCAACTGAAGAAAATTCTAAAAAACTTAAAGCTTTATATATTGAAAGTAATGATCCTTTAGCTGAAGCAAATCCTTCTGTTTGAAAAGATGCAGGTTATGTAACAATTAATAGTGATGATCAAACTTCAATTGTTTCATTCTCAAATTTAAAACCAAATACATATTATAATTTTGCATTTGTTGATAATGATAATAATTTAATTCTGTCAAAAAAAAGAATTAAAACAGTTGAAAGACCTAGATTAAGAAATACAACATTTGGTGATACAATAATGCGTTATACATTATCTGGCTTAAAAGGAACAAATTCATTCATTAATAAAGGCACATATAAAATTAAATATAGTGAAGATGAATCATATAGCTATGAATCAAACGAATTTGTAATAAATGATGATATTGATTTAGCTACATATAATAAAGATTTTGTATTTACTTTACAAAATGGATTAAAACCAAATACAACCTATAACTATAAATTAGTTAATACAACAAGTCAAGATGAAATATTATTAGGATTTAAAGATATCTTTAGAACTAATAAATCACAAAGTGAAGAAACAATTATTGGAAATGATTATGCTGTTGTTAAATTAATTAACCCTTCATATAAATTACGTGAAGCTTCTTATAGTATTGCTAAAAGAGGAACAGGTGATGATGAAAATAAAACTATTCTTGATGTATTAAAAATGCAATATTCTAAAGATTCAAACTTTAGTAATTACAAAGAATTTTCAGTTTCATTATCTGAAAATGAAGCAGATTTATTAGCTATTAAGTTACAAGATTTAGAAGCTAATACAAAATATTACTATAGATTAGTTAAAGGTCAAATTAAAGCTAATGTTGTTAAAAATACTTCTAATGATTCAGAAGAACCTGTAGAAACATTAGATACAGAAAATCCAATTTTAAAAGGTGAATTCACAACATTTAATGTTAAAACAAAAGTAAATAGTACAAATGAATTAACTACATTAACATTTGATATTGAAAATTACGATGAAGATACTCAAGTATTTTTAAATATCAAAAAACAAGATTCAACAAATATTTTTGATGTAAATTATGACTATAAAATTGTTGATGGTAAAATTGTTTTTGAATTACCTAATTTAGAAGAAAATACAATTTATGACTATTCATTGTCATTGGTTTCAAATAATGCTAAAATAGCTAACGGAAACTTTAAAACATTTAAACAAAATTCTACTATCGAAGCAAGATTATTTGCAATCGATGATGCTTATAGAAGATTAAGATTAACAAATATAAATGATTATGTTGGCAAGAAAATTAGAATTAAACATAAATTAACCAATATTGATACAAGAGAAGTTAAAAATCTTAACGATATTGAAACTGTTCTAACAAATGAAAATAATGAATTCTTATGAGATTTTGCTGACTTAGAAACATTAAATAAACATAAAATTGATATTTTCTTATTAGATGAAAATAACCAAGAAACAATGTCAATTTTCTCTAATGAATTTGAAGTATCAACCAAATATACAAGTGGTGGTGATAAAACTGTTACTACAAATGTTAGAACACTTGGAAACTATGAATTAAACAAATGATATACAATTGCAACACTACAAGAAATTTATGCAACAGAAGCAAATTGACAAGATAAAGTAAAAGAATCATTACAAGAAATTGCAATTTTTGGTACACAAGTATCTGCTGATTCAGCTTATGGATGACATAAATTAATTGTTCAAGGTAGTGATCATAGATATTATAGAACTGATAATGGTAAATTAATTTATGAATACATTTTTATAGATCATGCAAACCAAGCAGAAAATAGAGCTCGTGTAAAAGGTATTCAGTTTGAATTACAATTAGTAGGTAATACAATTCAAGTTAAACTATTAGCAGCAAAAGTAAAAGAAGGTACAGTTGATAGAAGAATTGTTATTTCAGAATATAACTGAAACCAACTTACTGAAACATTAGATTATAAATCATCAAATGGTATTGTTAACCAAGGTAACGCTGAAGTTCCTGGAAGATATATCAATGTTGGTGGATTCAAATTTAAAGCAACTACAATTAAAAGAGGTGTAAGAGACTTTAGTGTTCCTCAAGTGTTTAGATATACACTTGAGGAAGGTACTCCTGCTTTAAATAAAAATACTCCTTCTACAAGTGGAGAAACTGCTGGTTCATTTATTAACTTAAATAGCGAAAAACAACAAGAAAAATATGGAATTTTCAATAATAATTCATTTAATTATGATGTAGCCTACAATAAATATGTAGCTAAAGAAAATAATTTATTACCAGTTAACGGTAACTTCTTAATTACTCCTTCTATTTATCCTGGTTTTGCAAGAAATGACCAAAGAATTTATGCCCCTGGTTTCGCATATAATGAAGAATTACGTGATAAATTCTTTAGAACATTAAAAGAGTCAGGTAAAATTAGATTTACAGGTGCTGACGTTTATAACAAAGAATGAATATTCTTTAATAGTAAAGACATTGTTATGTTTGAAGACGAAGTTAATGCTTATAGTGAAAAATATGTAAAAGAATTCCCATTAGCAAAACGCTTAATTTGAAAAGACGGTAACCAACTTAAAGGGTTAAGATTAACATTAAGTGATGCTAAAAATGGTCACGGTGCTGTATTAGGTATGCTTGATGACTTTGTTTATTATTTAGATAATAACAATATTAATTTAGAAAACTTAACATGAGATAAATTTATTACATCAGCTTCAAAACACACAGTACATAAATATATGAACCCTAATTCTCCTGCAACTTCTATAGCAGCTATTGGTTTCACAACTAAAAATAAAGAATTTATAAATAATGAAAATGCAACATTTGTCAACTTACAAAATTCTCAATTTAGTGCTTCTATAGAATCTGATGCAAATGAAGATCAAAGTCAAAGTAGAAAAATTAAATTGTATAATATTCAACCAGGATCATATAATCTTAAAATAGAATATCCTATTTATTTCCCAACAAACGGAAATGAAGAATTTACTCCAATAAATAAAACTTTTGAAATAAATTCAGAAAACCAAAACTATTTTGAATATAATTTAACTGAAGATTTAAAATACAACACTGAATACAAAGTTACTTTAACTAGAGGTGATGAAATAATTAAGGTTATAACAGGAATAAATGCACAAATCCCTGGAGGGTTTACATTATTTGGTAGTTCAACAATTAAAAATGTTTCAGTGCCAAGACACCTTAATGGCAGAGGTCAATTTGCTCACTTAAGAGATTGACCTGCTGGTGAACTTAGATATTTTGCAGTTTCACGTATTGGTAACTATTCAAATATAGATGAATACTTTGGAACTCCAAGACATTCTAGTCAACAAAGAGAAGAATTAAAATCTAGAATTTCATCAATGTTAATAGGGTCTTCAAGATTAGGAAACGGATCTGAAATGAAATACAAATGATCATTTAAAACCCAATTAACACCTCATACATATGATAATAATAATAGAGGATCATCTACGCAAATTAGAGAATCATGATATGTAGCTTCAGTAAATGATGCTAAAGATAAAATTTATATATTAAAAGTTTTAGGTCATATATATAATGGAGTTTTAACATTTACTTTAATTGATGGTAAAGAAGCTGCTATAACAAGTGAAGAAAGTCAAAATCTTAAAAATATTGATTTAAATCAAAAATTCAATTCAGGGACTTCTGTAAGAGAAGATTTATTCGGTTCTAGAAATATAACTGAAAATGACTTTATAAATGAAAACTCAAATAGAATAGGTTTATTTGGTATCTTTATAAAAGATAAAGAAACACCTGAATCTGCTTAATATATTTAATTAAATAAAAAAATATTCAGACTATCTGAATATTTTTTTATTTTAAGCAAAATAAAAGTATATAATAAATTTATTATGAAAAATAACTTTTGGTACTTTTTAACTGATATATATATATATATATATATACTAAATAAAAAAGCCATTCCTTTATTAATAGAAAATTAAAATATTACTCTTATTAAAATTAAGAGTTTTTTTGCTATGAAAAATAACAAAAAAATAAATATTTTAGAAACTTTTTCAGGAATAGGCGCACAAAATAAAGCAATACAAAAAATAAATAAGAAAGAAGATTTTTTTAAAATTGTAGCAACATCTGATTGAGATGCAAGAGCAAACATTGCCTACGCAGCTATGCATCATAATTTAAATGATAATTTTGAAAAAATATTAATTAATAATAAATTAAATAACGAAAATGAAATTAACACTTTTCTATCCAAATATACTATTTCATTAGATTCTAAAAAAGAATCAATTTTAAAATCAAAAGACATAATATTTAAAAAATATTTAGCAGCATCAATAATTTTGGCTAATAATCAAGTAGATATAACAAAATTAGATCCTAAAATTATTGATAAAGAAAATATTGAACTAATTACTTACTCTTTTCCTTGTCAAGGTTTATCAGTTGCAAATATGGGTAGAGCAAAAGGGATAATTGATGAAAATTCAACATCAAGTTTAATATGACAAATATATAGAATACTAAAAGAATCAACAAAAAAACCTAAATACTTAATAATGGAAAATGTAAAAAATTTATTAAGTAAAAAATTCAAAAACCAATATATAAAATGAATAAAAGTTTTAAGTGATTTTGGATATAAAACTTTTACAACAACGATAAACGGAATAAATACTGGAGCTATACAAAAAAGAGAAAGAGTTTTTGCTTTAAGTATAAAAAAAGAAATAAAAACTCCGTTTATAGATGATAAAAGTTTTAGCGATTATATTAAAAAAATAACTGATAGCAAAAAATTAGACAAAAAGGAATTAGAAAAATATTTTAATAATGTTTTTAATTTTGATTTAAATAATAAAGAAAATATTGAAGCAGCAATAAATGATACACCTTCTAGAAGAAAAATGATTAATAGTGAAAAAATTATAGATAAGACAAACTCATTCATAATAAACACAGTAACAACAAAACAAGATAGAATACCGACAACAGGAATTATTTCTTTTAATGCAAATTTACCAAATAAGCTTAATTATAGATTTATAACTCCAAGAGAAGCCTATAAACTTATGGGTTTTAGTGATGAAGATTTTAATAAATTAATTCCACTATATGATAAAAAAATATTAACAAAAGAATCTTTATATAGACAAGCAGGTAATTCTATATTAGTAGAAGCTATAGAAAATATATTTGAGGTTGTATATAAAATAGAAAAGGGAGAATGATAATATGAGTTATTCAATAGAATTATGAGAAGAAAAAATTAATGAATTAGGCTTTACAGATTGAAATATTGGTACAAATATTTATACATATTTAAAAAATTCTGTTTTAGTTTGATTAGATAAAATAGAAGAAAATGATTATATTCTAATAAATTATAAAGAAAATGAAAATAAATCAATAATACATAAAATTTACTTTAAAAACAAAGAAGAAATAGTTTTTTACGATTCAAGAAATGATTTTATATCTAGCGCAGCAAGTAAACAACTACTAGATGTACTAAAATCTTTTTCAATAATAATAGAAGATGAAGAAAAAATGCATATTAACAAAGAATTAATTGAATTAAAAAATAAAAAATTTGAAACAAATACCACAATTCTAAAAGAATTTATTACTAAAAATTTTTATAATTTAATTGAGAAAAATGTTTTAAGCAAAATAAAAGAATTAAAAAACAATAATCAAATAGAAAATAAAGAAAACACAAAAACTAAACTATGATGAAATTTAATAAGATCTTATTGTTCAAGCATTAACGATGATGATAAGTTAATTGGTATTTTTACTTTTTTAAAAAAATTTGACAATAAAATAAATTCATTTTATAATGACTTTTTCGAAACATTTCTTTTTGATAAAAATAATTCAAAATCTATTTATATTAAAAATATAATTGATAACAATATCAATAAATTTTTAGAAGAAACAAAATCAATAACTGAACTCGAAGATACAAATTGAGAAGAAAAATATAAAATTGACTTTAATAGTATAAAAAATAAGTTAGAGTACACTGATAAAATTAAAGAAAAAAATAATGATTTAGATATAGAAATAAATAAAGGTAGCTTACCATTTTTAATTACAAAAACTAAAATATATGATTTTTTTACATCTAGACAACTTTCATATAAAATGCCTTTATTCCAAAGAACATATTCATGAGATTCAAACATGATAAAAGGATTATTTGAATCTTTATTAAATGATTTTTTAAATAATAATGAAAGAAAAAATTACTCATTATTAAATAATATAATTTTAGGTCAAAATAATATAAATCAAATAATAATTGATGGACAACAACGTATTACATCATTAATTCTTATTATACTTTCTCTTAAAAAATTAGCAATGAAAATGGATGAAAATGATAATAGCGGTGTACAAGATTATTTAAACCCATTAATTGCAAAAATAGGTGATATGATTCGTTCATTTACACAAAGTGATGAAAACTATAAAGCTATTAATGATATAGTTAATAATCAACTAATTGAAGAAGCAGGGAAAAAAGAAAATATTAAATTTAAAAATACAAGATTTTTTAAAAATTGAAAAGAAATAATTAGATTAGTTGATAAAAAAATTAAATATATAAGTTTTTTAAAAGACTTTTTAAAATATTTATTAGAAAATACCTATTTTATAGTAACTTATATGCCAAATCTTGATGATAAAAAAGCTATAAATATATTTAGTAATTTAAATAAATATAGTAAGAAACTGGGTGTTCTAGACTTATTTAGAAATAAAATTAATGAAATTTTTGGAATAGAATCGGAAGAATATATAAAAACTTACAATGAAACTATTAATTTATATTTTAGAAATTCAATTTCAGATTCATCAAAAGATGAAAATATTTCTTTAATTTTAAATTTTCTTAACAATTTATTAACAATAAATCAATATCAAATAAAAATTGAAGAAATAGACGAAAATTACAGTGATAATATTTCAAACGCTTTCGAAAAAATAGAAGAAATTATAAAAATATATAATAATAATGAATTTAAATTTGCAAAAAAATATGAATCATTTGTAGGTGATTTAATTACTTATTTATGAGAAAATATAATTGAATTTGAATATTGTACTTATGGATCTATTACAGAAATAATAAAAATTATAAAAGACAAAAAAATTTATAACAAAACATTTTCTGCTATTGAACAAATTGCAAATAACTTTTATGAAAAAATAAAGAAATATAGTTATGTTAACTTCCAAATATACCATATATCAAATGGTGGTGCAAAAACAGTTTTTATTCCTCTTATATGAACACTTGCAAAAGAATTTGAAATTTTTGATTTTTCAAAAAAAGAATTAAATGAAAATAAAGTAAAAGAATTTAGCAAATACTTAGCTGAAATTGAAAAATTTTCAGCATTATGAAAAATAAAATTTTCTGGTCAATCATTAACGTTACAAATAAGAAAAATTTGTTTAAAACTAAAAAACGATGATGGAAATTTAATTTCTCCTGAACAATTATATTTAGAATTAGAAAAAACAATTAAAGAACTAACAATTATGTCTAATGCTCAAAAAATAAATGAATTGTATAAAGATTTACAAAATAAATTAAATGCACAAATAGATGAAAGTAATTATAAAAATAAGAAAGACACTATTAATCTACTATATAAAATTGTATTAGCCAAAGTATCATATGGAATTTTGCTAAGAAATCATGAAACACCACAATACTTTACAAAATTTAAATCAAAAGAAGAAAAAAATAATAATACTATAAACTATATTGACTACACTTATGAACATTCATTACCTAAAAAATTAAAACCAGAAGATAAAAAGAGATTAGATTTAATAGGTGTAAAAGAACATGAAATAGAAAATATTGTAAAACAAATTGGTAACGGTTGTTTATTATCCGATTCTGACAATAAATCATTAAAAAATAATTTCAGAAAAAATTATAATTATTTAAATATAAATAATTATTCAGTTGCCGGAGGAAAAACCAATTTTAATAAAATAAACTTTGATCAAACATTATTATCAAATGATGAATTAATTTGATCTAATGAACAAATTGAATTACCAAAAATTATTTCGGTAGAAGATAACAAATATGAAAATTTTAAATCTTTTTCAAACTATATTTTAAATAGATCAAAAGAAATTATAAAAGCTTATATTTCAATATTATTTTATGATTTAAAAAAATAAACAAAAAACATATAAGGCCAAATAATAGACTTATATGTTTTTTTGAATTTATTTAAGATCAGCAACTTTTTCAAATTTTTTCGCTCTATCATCTTTAATGTTATTTTCTCTAACACTTTTTATTTCATCATAATATTTTTGAATTAATTCTTCAATAGCTTTTGGATCATCAATGCCTTTTGAAGCTAATTCTTCTTTAGCCAAACGATAAAATGTTTCTTTTAAAATTGTATCATTCATAATAAACTCCTTCAATAAATTACAATATTATAAATTAAATAAATTAATTAATTAATTTTTAACTAATATATTTTAAAAATAAATTTATTCATCCGAAATATTGTCTATTATTTCCATAATTATATTTTTGTATTCTGATTCATCATATTTTTTTTCAATTAAACTTATTTGAATATTAAATCTATCTTCATCATTTAAATCAAATTCTGTATCAGTTTCTTTATTTATTATAATTCCATTATCTAAAATAAAATCAATAATGCTTTTTAATAAAATATCATCATTATTATTTATAGATAAATAAATTCATTCATCTATTTTTTTTACATTAAGTTCTATAAAACTTTCACTTTCATATTTTCTTAATAATTCAATATTTGAAAAATATAATAATAGAGAAACAAATAAACTAAATATAAATTTTTTATTTCTATTTATCAATACATAAGATTTTATGAAGCTAATTAAAATATATGCTATCAAAAAAAGAGAATCAAATTTAAATAATTCTTCATTTCTATCAAAAATAAATGAAAAATAATTATTTATTCTTTCACTTATTTTTGAGAAAATTAAATATATTTTTGTTTCATCTATTTTGTGATTGTCTTCATTAAAAATATTTTTATAAGCTAAATTTATAACTCTAGGAATAATTTTATTAACTATAAAAAAATATTTATCATTTAAATTTTCATGAACTTTATTAAAATTATATTTAATTATTTTTTCATTTAAAAATACTTTAATACCATTTTGAGTAATAATTTTTTCTTCATTAAAATTAATTATTTTATTTTTATAAGTCTTTTTAATAAAGTCAGCGTTTTCTTTTTTTAATAAAAATATTTCTTTATTCATAGATTCCCCTTTTTTAAAAAATCTCAATTTTGAATTAAAAAAACTTAATAATTTATCTTTTATTAAGAAAATAATAAAATAATTCTACATTAATGCATAATAAAATTTAAAAAATCTAATTTAATTTATTTTTTTAATTTTTTTCAAAATAAAAATACTTTAAAGATAGCAAATAATTTTATTTAGCAATTTATATATTACTCTGCTAAAAATGTGTATAATTGATATATATTTTATATAAAATAAAGGAGAAAAAATGGCTAAAAAAGAGCAAAACAAAGAAATAGTTACTAATAAAGTTTTATTTAGCAATATAACATTTTTTGAAAACTTTCAAAAAGAAACAAATATGATTAATGATTTATCAATCAACGGTTTCGTTCTTTTTGAAGGTGCTACAACTAAAATTAAATTAAAACCTTTTGGAAACTTTAATAAAAAATGAATCTTGAGCGCAAAAGATAAAATTGATACAAATCAAGCCATAAAAGAGCAAATATTTGTTATATATGGTACAGCGCCAGAACCTACTGAATCTCAAGAAGAAAACTATGATAAGTACTATAAAACACTCAAATTAAAAAATATTTCTTCAGGTATTTCAACACTTGCCGAAATTACAAAAGTAGAAGAATTGAATGAAAATGAATATGTTTTAACACTTAGAGGTTTGGGTAAATATGAATTAGTTTCATATAGTGTTGATAAAAATAAAGAAAAAGATTCTGAAGAATTAACAAGATTATTTGACATAGATAATTTTAGCTTCAAGAAAGTTAATTTTGATGAATTATTACCAGGCGAAGATAATGAAAATCTTGAAAAGTTAGAAAAATTAATAGAAAAAACTATAAAAACTAATACTTTAAATAAAATTTTTATTTATTATCAATTTTTAAGTGGTTATTCAACTGAAGAAATAGCAAATTGAGGATCAAAGATGAGCAATCACAGTTCATTTATAAATTCTGATATTAATTTTGAATCAGTTAACCCTACTACAATTTTTATTAAAACTATTTTAACTATCTTTCCTTTAACACCTTTACACGCTTTTGATGTTTTTGTTAGAAATAATGTTAAAGATTTAATGAGATCTTATTACGCTATTTTTTCATCAATAATTAATAGCTTTCACACTTTTATAAAATACAACAAAGGTCAAGAAGAAATAAAAGAAGATCTTAAAAAGATTATAAAAATAATAGAAGAAACAGATTTTTATAAAGATCAAAAATCTAAATTTACTGAAGTTGAACTAAAACTTATAGAATCAGTTTCAGAAAAAGAAATGCAAAATTGAATAGAAGAATCAGAATATGATTTTGATTCACTTAAAGAATTTTTAAAATTAGCCTCAATAGCAACAAATCAAGCAAATAAAGAAAACGATATTGTTGACGACATATTATTTGATAATAAATCAAATCTAACAGAAAATGACATAGAAAAAGAAATTAATAAAAAAATTAAAGATAATTTAGATAAGCAGCAAAGAGAATTTTTACTAAGAGAAAAAATGAAAGCGATAAAAGAATCACTTAGTGAAAACGAAAGCGACGAAGAAGAAGATGAAGAATATATTAAAACATTAAAAGATCCTGTTCTTAAAAACATATATCCTGAATCTGTTGTTAAATTAATTAAATCTGAAAACGAAAAATTAAAAAATATGATGTCTGCTTCCCCTGATGCAAACATAACATCAACTTATATTTCACAACTTAAAAAATTACCATGAAGAAAAGTAGAAGTTGAAAGTTTAGATATTAAAAGAGCTCGTAAAGTATTAGAAAAAAATCATTATGGATTAAAAGAAGTTAAAGAACGTATTATAGAATATCTTTCATTAATTATTAATCACAAAAACATTAATAAAGAACAAAAAGAAAAAGAGTTAATTAATATTGAAGATAACAAACAAATTGATTTATCTTTATTCAAAGAAAATAATAAGGATAAAATACAAAAAACCTTTAATAATGTTCCAATTTTAACACTTGTAGGGCCACCGGGAACTGGTAAAACTTCTCTTGCTAGAGCAATTGCAGAAGCACTAAATAAAAGCTATGTAAAAATTAGTTTAGGTGGTGTTCATGATGAAAGCGAAATTAGAGGACATAGGAAAACATACGTAGGGGCAATGCCAGGTAAAATAATAAAAGCTATACAAAGATCTGGTGTATCTAATCCATTAATTCTTTTAGACGAAATAGATAAAATGGCTTCTGATATAAAAGGTGATCCAGCTAGTGCAATGTTAGAAGTTTTAGATCCAGAACAAAACACAAAATTTCAAGATAATTATATTGAGCATGAGTATGATTTATCAAAAGTATTATTTATAGCAACAGCTAATTACTATGAATCTATTCCCGCACCATTATTAGACCGTGTTGAAATAATTGAGCTTAATAGTTATACAATTAATGAAAAAATAAAAATTGCGAAGGAACACTTAGTTGATGCAGTTATTGAACAAGCTGGTTTAAATAAAGATTTATTTTTAATTAATGACGAAAGTCTTGAATACATAATTAAGCATTATACAGCAGAAGCTGGTGTGCGTGGATTAAAAAGAGCTTTAGACAAAATAGCACGTAAAATAGTTACTAAAATAGTTGATGGTCAAAAATTCGATAAATACGAAATAACAATTGAAGAAATAAAAGAATTATTAGGAACTCCTAAATTTACAGAAAATGAAGATGATAAAAAACCAGCTATTGGTTCAGTAAATGGTTTAGCTTATACTTCAATAGGGGGAACTACACTAAGCATTGAAGTTTCAACATTTAAATCAAAAAATTCTGGAATTAGACTAACAGGATCATTAAAAGAAGTTATGCAAGAGTCTGCTAAAATCGCTCTTTCTTATGTAAGATCAAATGCAGATAAATTTGATATTAAAGACTTCGAATTTGACGAAAATGAAATTCATGTGCATGTACCAGAAGGTGCAGTTCCAAAAGATGGACCAAGTGCTGGTGTGACTTTTACAACAGCATTAATAAGTGCGCTAAGTAAAAAACCAGTTAGCCCTGAAGTTGCTATGACAGGTGAAATTACTTTAAGAGGAAAAGTATTAGAAATAGGTGGTTTAAAAGAAAAATCATTTGCAGCATATAAAAAAGGTGTGAAAAAAGTATTTATTCCTAAAGCAAACGAAAAGAATTTAAAAGATATTCCTGAAGAAGTTAAAAAACAAATTAAATTTATTCCCGTTTCATCATATGATGAAATATATGAAGTTCTTTTTAAAAATACAAAAAAACAATAATAATAAAATAATCACCACTAATTTGGTGATTATTTTATTATTCTTTATTTTTAGAATTTATATCTTGTATTATCAATACGTTTTTATTAAAAGTGTCAATTATATTTTTAGATATTAATTCCTTATCATAAAAATCATCAATTATTTTTAAATTTTCTTCGTTTGTTTTTAACAATTTCTTATGATTTTTAAAATCAAAATAAGAATATAAAAATTTAACAAAAGCATAAATTATTGTTGATGCAAAAATAACTCCTGAAACACAAACTAAAATAATCCAAAATACAAACCATTTGAAATTATCATCAATACTTGAGATCCATTTATCTTGCATTCAAGAAGCAACTTGTCATAAACCTGAAACCGATAAAAGAGAAGTACCAATAATCACCCACAGAGCCAAAACCGATTCCCTAAATGATTTATTGTAAATTTTTTTATCACTTATAAAAAGATCTCTTTCTTTTTTATAATTTACTATTTCTTCAATTAATTTTTTAAATTTATCCTTTAAATTTATACTCAAAGCAGAAGGTATCACAGCAAATTCTTGTACTAAATCAACATTATATATAGTTAAAAATGCTCTTGGTATAAATTTATAATCTTTATCATCGTTTTTTAATTCAAATGTATCAAACAATTTTTTCTTAACTAATCTGTTTTGGCAAGAATTATAATAATTATATCCTCATGCTGTGTAAACTAGTGCTTTTGTATAATATGACTCAAAATCTCAATTATTATTTATAAATTTAAATAATAAATTTTTTGCAACTTTTTCTTTGAAATTATTTGTTGCTTTAACTCTTATATTTGCTTCTTCAAATTCCAAAATATCACTATAATAATTTATTTCATGAATATTTAATTCTTCTAAAATTTCCTCAGATAAACCATCTATATTAAAAATAGAAATTTGTCTTGTTTTATTTTTTAAACTCGTTCATAAAACTTCATTAAATTTATCTTTTTCATTTTTTACGAAATTAACATTTTTATATAGTTTTTTAAAAATTTTTCCAGTAACATTTTTAGCATTTTCCATACTAAAAATAGCAGCTTTTTTTAAATTAAAAGAATAAAAATCTTCCACTAAATCATTCTCGGTAACTTTTTTATTATAATTTATTAAACTAGATGTTCTTATCATCAATGAATCGTTTGGCATAACAAAAACATCCATAAATTTGCTAAAATGATGAATTTCTTTATTTACTAATTCAATATTTTTATAAATAAAATCTTTTTCTTCTAATTCAGTAACTGAATCTACATTAGTTAATTCTTGTTTTCAAAAAATAGCTTTATTTTTCTTTGAATTATATCTTTCATCAATTAAAGAAACATTCATCTTCAAATTTAATTCTGCATCAGAGTTAAATTCATCAGATTCATCATTTTCTTCTTCATTTTTATTTTCTTTTTTAGCAAATAAATCATGGTATATTGAGTTTAATAAATTATTAGGTTTCTCGTTTTCTCTATCATTTTGATATTTTAACATTAACTCTTTAATACTAATTTCTGTAAAAGTTTCAATATAAATGCACTGGTTTTCATTATGTATAACTTTTTTAGGCATAATTAAATTATAAACAATATTTTTTCTTTATTAATTATATGAATAAAATAGTTTCAAAAATGTTTTTATAAACTAATGAACAAATTATTAACAATAATTTTTTATAAAAAAATAATTATTTGATAGTTATTTTGCTTTAAAAACGTTTTTTTGCAAATTATTAACAATTTAATGCCATTAGAAAATATTATAAAAAAATAAAAAATATAATAGATAAAATTAAATTATGGAAAATATAAAATATAGATTAAAGGAAGAAATTCCAGTATTAAAACCATTGTATTTAATGGATAAATTTATTAAAAAAATTAAGGGAGAAAATAAATTAATTTCAAATATAGTAATAGTTATTGCTCAAGACGAAGAATTTGTATACTTTTTAAACTGTTCAACAAATTCAGAACAAAATATAGATAATGAAAATTATGTATATCTTAAGGTTTTTAAAGAAGAAATAAAAGATCAATTACCTATTCTTATGATGGTAGATCTTAAAAAAATATATAAAATGGATATAGTAGATTTTCAAAGCAAATTAGATCAAGAAAACTATAATGAAGATGATTCATCGGAATTAAGTTTTAAATCACAAGTTGAAATTGTAAATAAGATGGTCAATAAATTAAATGAGGAAAATAAATTTCCAAATATGATTTTTATAAAGAAAAATAATAATTTTCAGTCAACTATTTAAAATAAAAAAATAATAGGTTGCTATTATTTTTTTTATAATTTTATATCAATTTCATCTAAATTTGGCATTATACTTACTGAAAAAGCTTCAGGACCTGTATGAATAGCAACACTTGAAGAAATAGGTTTTATTGTTTTAAATGAAATATTCATTTCTTTTGCAACATCTTTAACTGTTTCATTAACATTATTTGAAATCCCACTCAATCAATGAATATTATATTTTTCAGGAGAATCTCCATATTTATATTGTGTAGCAAATTTTAATAGTTTATCAATAATTTGCGAAACACCACTTTTAATTGATTTAGCTATTCCGCCAGTTGTTGCAGAAGACTCATAAAATTTAATAATAGGGTGCATTTTTAAAAAATTAAGTGTTTTTAATGCAAATTTTTTAACAGCTGAAACTCTACCACCATTAATAACATACTTTAAGTCTGTTGGTAAAACATAAATTAATGATCTTTCTTTTATATAATCCAACACTTTAATGACTTTATTTAAATTTTTTGTTTCTTCATATACTTTTTTTGCATAATTAGCAACATCAATTAGTTGATCACCGCCTCATTCATTGTTGTATACAACTATATTTGAATAATCTTTTGATAAATTTAAGGCTGTTTTATAAGTCGAACTTAGAGAATCACTTATAGGTAAATAAATAACATAATCATACTCAGCACTCATTTTTTCAAACAAATTTGTCATCCTATCATATCTTGGCAAAGAAGATTTTAATGAATTTCCTTTAGCTATTAAATTTAATAATTCATTTTGATCAACATCTATACCATCTTCATAAGTAATGCCGTCAATATCACTTCTAAAGGGCAAATAACCAAATCCTTGTTCATTAAGTTCTTTTTCTGACGAACAAACAAAAGAGTCAAAGATAAATCCTATTTTACTCATAATTTATCCTTTCTTTTTTAATTTTAATACTTATAAATTATAAATTAATAATAATATTTAATATCAAATTTTTGCTTTATTACAGAATCTATGTTTTTGTTCACATTCTCAAATATTACTTTTATATTATTACTTTTTATTCTTTTAAGCAAAACATTTAATTTTAAATATAAGTGTTGATTTATTATAGATTTATTAAATAATTCATTACTTATAATAAAATATTTAAAATAATTATTTCTTATAAAATTATATATTTTTTCATCTATTTCATTTATATATAAACCTAAATTGTAATCATATTTTTTATGATTTGAAATAAAATCATTTATGTTGTCAAAATTTAAGTTGTTATTTAAAGATCTTAAAATATAATACAAGTTTTTATCTTTTGTTAGTAAATTATCATCTAAAGAAAAATCTGATATTTCTAGTAACAAGTGAGAATTTTCATCTTCATTTTGTATTAAATAATTATTTTTTGTATATAAATTTTTGTATTTTAATCATGAAATGTTATTTCAAAATATTAAATCTTTTTCTGAAAACCCTGGAATTCTGGCTTTTAAAATTTTTATATTTGTATTCTCATCGTTTTCATATTTTTTAACAAAAATAGTTTCTTTTATAAAATTTAAAGTTTCATTTTTTTCAATAAAATCATTATACTTTGATAAAAAAAGTTTAAATTCATCATTATACTTTTCTTCTCCTATAAATCATTTTGAATATTTATTTATATCATTATTATTTTCTAAGTTATAAAGAAGAAATTTAGATTTTAATAAAAAAGTATCAAGTTGATCTATACTGTGAAACTTATTAAAAGATAGAAGTGAAACATTATTAAAATATGGATTAATATTTTTATTATTTAATAAAAAATCAATATGTTTTGTAAATTTTTTAAGCATTATTTGTAATTTATTAAAGCTTTTTGTTGGTATAAAAACATATAATATACCATCGTTTAAAAATATATAAGAAGTGCTATTTTTTAATCCTAAAGAAATAATAATTCTATCATAGTCAACTTCTTCAAGTTTATTTTTATAATAATAACTATTCAATGATAAAGAAAAACAAACATTATATTCACTAGTAACATGAACAAAATTATCTTTTTCAGTAATATAATTAATTTTTCTAGGAATAGCATATATAGGAGAAATATCTCAACTTATAATACAATAATATCTCTTTTCTTCTAAAGAAGGATAAAACTTAATTTTTAACAAACCGTTTTTGGAATTTGTTTCAAGCTTTTCATATAAATCATAAAACTCTTGATTTTTAAATGATTTAGAGTTTAGATTCATAGAAAATTCGAAAGAATTTTTATAATTATTCTTTTCTAAATAAGTAATTATTTTATCTTTAAAATTATTATCAAAAAAATTCAGGAACTCTTTCAATGAAATAGTTTTATTCGTCATAATTCCATTTGTTTTTGAATCAAAATTTAAAGTACCACTTATATTATTTTTTGAAACCCTCATTACAGTTTTATCTTGATAATTTATCTTAAAAACAAAAATACCATTCGTGTTGAAATTATTTATATTTGATATTTTTATATTTGAAAAATAAATAGTAAGACCAATAATAGAAATTAAAAATATTATTAAAAATGATAAAACTATATAAGACAATAATGTAACCATAAAAACCTATTTCTCTTTTAAAAGTCTAATTGATTCATGATTTTTAGCTAGTGATTTTAGTCCATAAGTTTTAAAATGAACATGAATAGTATCTCCTAAAACTTCTATAACTTCGCCTTCTCCAAAAAATGTATGACTAATAATATCGCCTCTTAAAATATTTTTATTTTTTTCACGTGATTTTTTCTCAACTCCATTTTGGATATCTATCACACTTGCATCATGGACCTGCAATATAAAATCATTTGTATCAATTCCCATTTCTTTTAAAAATCTTGATGGAACTTTCTCGTTGTTATTGTGTAAATGAACTCCTCTTGAATCGGAAACAAAAAGTTTATTTTTAGCCCTTGTTATAGCTACATAGGCCAATCTTCTTTCTTCTTCAATTGCCTCAGGATTATTTACTGATTTATAATGAGGAAATATATTTTCACTCATACCAACTAGAAAAACATTATCGAATTCTAGCCCTTTAGCTGAATGAACAGTCATAAGTGAAACATAACTTAATGATTCATCTGTAGCATCATAAGCTGACAATAAAGAGATATAATCAAAATATTCTTTTATTGTTTTATCTGGATTATTTTTTTCCCACTCTTCTATTCCATTAATTAAGATTTTTATATTCTCTTCGCCTGTGCCTTTTAAACCAACATCTTGTGATATGTAATTATAATATCCTACTTCTTGTAAAAACTTATGTAAAACAACATGTATTGGGTTAGAAGATAAAGCTTTTCTATATTTTAAGACATAGTTTAAAAACATAATTATAGAATTAACGGTATTTAATGGTGCATCTATTTCTTTATAATGTTTTACAAGAGTATTAAAAATAGATAATTTTTTTTCTTTTGCCATATCTTGTAATTTCAAAATAGTTTTTTCACCAATTTTTTTAGGAGGAATATTTATAATTCTTAAAAGTGGTAAATCATTACCATCATATATGACCCTTAAAAATGCCAAAGCATCTTTAATTTCCTTTCTTTGGTAAAATTTTTCTCCTCCAAAAATTTTGTAACTAATATTTTCATTTATTAATTGTTCTTCAAAATTTTTAGCATAGCTATTTGAACGATAAAAAATAGCTATATTTTTAAGTTGGATTTTTTGTTTCTTCAATTCATTTATTTTTTGAACAACTCATCTTACTTCTGCTTCAGGGCTAAAAGCATGAGAAAATTCTATTTCAGTTCCTTCTTCTTTATCAGTTATTAAATCCTTATTAAAACGTTTTAAATTATGTTTTATTAATGAATTAGCTGCTTCTAGAATTTTCTTTGTTGAACGATAATTTTTATTTAAAATAATTGTTTTTGTTTTAGGAAAGTCTTTTTCAAAATTTAAAATTAAATTTACATCTGCGTTTCTTCATCTATAAATTGTTTGATCAGGATCTCCCACTATTGTTAATTGGGCATCTCCACTTGCTAAAACTTTAATAACTTCATATTGAACTAAAGATGTATCTTGAAATTCATCCACAAGAATATAAGAATATTTTGCTGATCATTTTTTAGCAATTTCATGATTTTTATTAAATAATTCATTAACCTTTATTATTAAATCATCAAAATCTAAACTTGCTCTTTCAATCAAGTAAGAAGTGTATTCACTAAAAACATTTATGATAGTTTCAACATCTCCATATTCATAATCAAATTCAGTATTTATATATTTTCTAATTTCATCATTAGTATAGTGTTTATTTTTAGCTCAAGAAAAAATTCTTATTAAGTTTTTAAATGTTAAATCATTTGTTTCGATATCTAACCTTTTATAAATGTTTTTTAAAATTGATTTTTTATCAATGTCATCAATTATTTGAAAATCATTTTTTAATCCAATATTTGAAGATTCAATTCTTAGTATTTTAGCGCATAAGGAATGAAATGTTGCAATATCAACATTTCCTTTTGTTAATTTATTATTAGTGTATTGTTTAACACGATCAGCCATTTCATTTGCAGCTTTGTTTGTAAAAGTAACAGCTAAAATATCTTCAGGTGAAATACCTAAAACATTTATTAAATAAGCTATTTTACGTGTTAAAACTCTTGTTTTACCACTCCCAGCACCAGCTATTATTCTCAAAGGAGAATCAAAATGATACAAAGCTTCTTTTTGATCATCATTTAATCCTTCAATTATTAAATCTTCTCTATTAATATTGGTATTAGTTTGCATATTCTACTCCTTAATTATTCATTAATTATAAAATTAACGTTTTTTGACTTAAATGGCAATAAAACAGTCTTTTTAGTTTTACTTATATTAAAATGTTTAATATAAACCAATCTAGATTGAGTAAGATAGTCAAAAATACTGATTTTCTTTTTGTTTACAGCTAAAAATAAAACATCAGCAAAAAATAAAAAAGCTAAAATCGACATAGTTATAGATATTAATTTTTCAACAAGCAAAAACTTAAATTTAGTATTACTTCTTTTAGATAAAAAAGTTAAAAAAGTAGGTAAATCGCTTGGATAAATAAAAAATAAAAAAATTAAAATAATAAAAATCGAAATAAATAAAGTAAAAATTAATCTTTTTATAAAAAACAAGTATTTTATTTTATTTTTTGTTTTGTTATTCAAAATAAATTGAACATTTGTGATTAGCATACCTATTGTTTTTAATTTATAAAATAAAGGTATAAAAAGGAAATAAAAAAGAGAAATAAATAAAGATACTATTAAAAAAGAATAATAAGAAGAAATTTTTAATCCTTTTTTTTGATTAAAAATAACTATAAAATAGAATGATATAAAAATTAATGCGAAAAACAAAAATATATCAATAAATCTTTGAAATAATCTTCTTCAAAATGAAACATTTTTATGAAGCATTATAGCTCACCTAAAATATCATTCCATTTATTAATTGGAGGTAATTTTTTCAATGATTTTGTTTCAGAATTATTTTTTAACATATAAATATTTGTTGTAAAAAACAATAAATTATCTTTATGAAATTTTTCTAAATATTTATATAAGTCTTCTGTAAATTTTGTAGATCTTTTTTCATTGTAATTTGTTATGTCTTTAAAAACATTTAACGAAAATCTTCTTCTTCATGTTTTGAGTAAACCAGCTAAAAACAATTGTAAAAAGTATAAATTAGCATAATTTATTTCATGGGAAAGTTTAATATTATTAATTTCTACATAATTAATTATTTCATTAAACTGATAAATAAAATTTTTAGGTGTCAATCATAAAGAAGAAGAAATATTTTCTTTTATTATTCTTATGTTTTCATAAACATAACTAGTTGATTTTAATAACAACATATAAGTTAGTTCTACAGCAAATTTAGTATCATTTAATTCTTTTTGTTTAAATTTAATAAATTGTTGAATGAGTGAATTTTTAAAAATTTTATTAAATATGAAAGGATAAGCATAAGCTACATATTCTGGTTCATTTAATATGTTATATACATGTAAAGGCTTAATTCTAGGTTCTGGTTTTCAACGAATTGTATTAATTAATCTTGGTCTGTACTCAATTACATCAGTATCATATTTAGATGAAAGATTAACAAGATCTTCAACATAATGATCTTTCAACTTATTATCAGTATATATAATTGTTACGTATTTGCCTTTAACTAAGTGGAAACCACTAACAATATTATTTTGAATACTTTTTCTATTGCTGTTTAAAATAAATTTTAATCTAGAACCAAAAAATTTTAATCCTTCTTCAAGTAAAGAATACATTGTTTTATTAATATTAGTTATAACAAGAATTAATTCAAAATCTTGAGTATTTTGAGTTCTAAAATTTTCTAATGTGTTTTCTAGTTCAATAGAAGTTTTTATATTAGGAACAATAATTGATAATTGCATAAATTACTCCATTACATTTTTATATTTCCAGTTGTTCTTGGATAAGGTATTACATCTCTTATATTATCAACACCAGTTACATACATAACCAATCTTTCAAAACCAATACCAAAACCACTTGATCCTGAGTCACCAAAACGACGTAAATCAAGATATCATTGCAATTCATCTTGACTTATTCCAATTTCAAGAGCTCTTGATAAGAGTTTATCATATCTAACCTCTCTTTGGCTTCCCCCAATTAATTCTCCTATTCCAGGAACAAGTAAATCAAATGCTGCAACTGTTTTATTATCTTCATTTTGATGCATATAAAACGCTTTAAATTCTTTAGGGAAGTTTGTTATAGCAACTGGTCCGTTAACAACTTTTTCAGCTAAATAACGTTCGTGCTCAGTTCCAAAATCTAAACCAAATTTTATATCTTTATTTTCAAAAATATTTTTTACTTTTTCTAATTCCACTAACGCTTCTTGGTAATCCATTATTGTTAATTTTTTATTCACAAAATTTTCTAATTTGTTCAATAAATTTTTATCAATATTTTCTGTTAAAAACTTAAATTCAGCTTCGTGTTTTTGAATTGTATTTTTTATAACGTTTTTTAATAAATCATCAGCTAGAGTGATAACATCTTTTAACTCATAAAAAGCGACTTCAGGCTCTACCATTCAAAATTCTGCTGCGTGTTTTTTTGTATTTGAATGTTCAGCTCTAAAAGTAGGAGCAAAGGTATAAACTTTATTAAATCCTATGGCATAACTTTCAGCATGTAATTGACCAGTAACTCCCAATGTTGCTTTATTAGTTCCAAAAAATGGTTTTTCTTTATTACCATCATTTACAAAAAAAGTTTCACCAGCTCCTTCACCATCATTACTTGTTATTATCGGAGCATTGAAATAAAGAAAACCTTTTTTTGAAAAATAATTATGAATTTCCAAGGCTAAAGTACTTCTAATTAGCATAATAGCTCTAAATAAATTAGTTCTATGTCTTAAATGAGGAATCTCTCTAAGAGTTTCTGTATTTATTTCTTGCCTTTGGATAGGATAATCCAAATCAACATTTTTTAAAACTTTAAAACTTGTAGCAAGTAATTCTAATTTTTGTTTTGCTTCGGGAGTTAAAATTATTTCTCCTTCAACTTCTACAGCTGCACCTAAACGTGTTTGGTCTAAAATTTCAAAATCAAATTTTTCACCTTTTAAAGTTATTTGTAAAGATTCAATTGTTGAACCGTCATTAATGGAAATAAATCTAATTTTTTTATTACCTCTATTTGAAGTTACTCAACCTCTTATTAAAACTTTTTTATTTGAAAATTGTAATTCTTTTTCTAATATTTCTTTAATTGATGCATTCATGCAATACTCCTTAATTAATATTTAGTTTAAATTTTAATTTTTAATATTTATATATTAATAATTTTAACATATATAAGTTTTATATAAATTTAATATTTGATTTGAATATTATTTTAATAATAAGTTTTTATTTAAAAAATTAAAAATAAAAAGTTTTAAAAATTCTTATTTTAGGTAAAATTAATTAGTATTTATAATTTTATATTTTAAAAAATGAAAGGAGAAAAATGCACATAGTTAGTTTAATTTTTGGAATTATTTCAAGTATTATAATGATATCTATTTCAATTCCACAAATAATAACAACTTGAAAAACTAAAAAAGTTGGTGGTATTTCTTATGCAACATTTCTAATATACTTTTTAGGTGGATTTCTTTTTGTTGTTGATTTCTTATTATTTAATTCAACAGGTACATTAAATTTATTAGACCCAGAAAAACCAACAGATTTAATTATTACTATAATAGCAAACTTAGCCTTTGTTTTCTTAATGGCAATAACAATATCAGGCTTTTTTATATTTGATAAAAACTTAAAGCTTTGATTTAAAGTATTTTTTGGAATATTAATTTGAATTGCAACAACTTTTGTTATTGTCTTTACAATAGTTACTTATGCAGGATACACAAAATCAATTCAATTAGCACCAGATAATGTTGTTTTAACAATATTAACAATTATCGCAGGTTTATGTACAGCGTTGCCTTTTTCAGTACAAATATACAAAACAATAAAAGCAAAAAGTGTTCAAGGATTAAGTTTCTTAATGCTTTGAATAGGATTATTCTTAAACGCAACAATTATGGTTTACTTAGCAACAAGCATACCTGTTGGAGCTCCAACTTGAATATCTGCTATTGTATTACAATCAATTGGTATGGCTATATATACAATTATGATTATTTTATATTTTAGATATGGTTTTAGTAAAAAAGAAAAAAACAATACAAAAGTACAAGCTTAATAAAAAAATAAATAGTGATCAAAAATCACTATTTTTTAATGCTATAATTAAAATATGAATTTTAGAGATATTTTTAATATGCAAAAAGAATTAGATGAAAAAATTTCAAGCAGAAATGATATTGACGCTTCTAATTCTAACATTAAACCGAGAGATTTTCAAATAATGCAAATTCTAGCAAGTTTAGTTGAAACCGCAGAATTTGCTAATGAAGTACAAAGCTTTAAGTATTGAAAAGCTAAAAAAAATATTGATCATGACAAAATATTAGAAGAATTTGCAGACATTTTACATTTCATGGGTTCATTCGCCTATAAATATGATGTAGATCCTAACATTGAACCATTAATTCTTTCTGATAATGTTAATTATCAAATTTGCTTATTATTTCAAACAATAAGTAGTATGATTAACAACATTAATAAATATGTTATAGGTGAAATATTAGCTATGACATTAGGCATAGCTAAATTACTCGGTTATTCTGAAGAAGAAATAATAAAATGATATTATGTTAAAAATAAAAAAAATCATGATAGAGTGAGGGAAAGATATTAAAAAATAAGCCAAAAGCTTATTGCCACATTGTAATTTACATCTTGACACCCTTTTTTATGCAAAAATTAAAAAAGGGTGTTTTTTTATATAAAAAAATCCCAAGAAAAACTTGAGATCACAGCAAATGAATTATATTAAAATTAATTATAAAATAAGAAGCATTATAGATATTAGTTTAAATGTTGAAAGAAAAACTATTTCAGAAATAGCAAAAATTTTAAATATTTCAAGACAATCTATTTCAAATGAAATAAAAATAAATTCTGATTATTGAGGTTATAACTCTGAATATGCAGAAGTAAAGCATAGAAATAGAGAAAAATGAAAAAATCATTTTAAATTTATAAATAAAATGAATTCATATAAACACTACTCTAAAGAGTTTAAAAACAAATATAACAAAAAAACTTTTAGCGTTGAACTAACACATTTATATATTAAAAATAATTTTAATTTTAAGATACCAAGCATTAAAACAGTTTATAACTGGATAAATTCAAATTTATGAGTAATAAAGCGAAAAAATATTTTGAGGAAACAATACACAAAAGGCGGAAAAAGGGATGGTGGACCTGCTTATAAAAGATTAGTTGGTGCTAGATGAGTCAGACCGTTTTGAACAAGACCAAAAGAAATAAACGAAAGAAGTACTTTTGGCCATTGGGAAATAGATTTAATTGTAGGAAAACAAAAAGCAGGGCATTCACACATTCTATCATTTGTCGAAAGATACAGCAGATATGGTATTTTGGTAAAAGTTGACAGTAAAAACCCTTGGTATATTGCTTTAATATTATTTGAACTAATAAAAATATACAATTTAAATGTTAAGTCAATAACATCTGATAATGGATTTGAATTTAATTCACTTTTTATAATTGGATATAAGTTAAAAATTTTTATTTATAAGGCAGATCCTTATGCTTCTCAGCAAAGAGGAACAAACGAAAATTTTAATGGATATGTTAGACGTTTTTTTAAGAAAAAAACTGATTTTAATTTAATTTCTAATAATGAAATTTTAAAAGTTCAACGAGAAATAAACAATATTCCAAGAAAAATACATGGTTACTTAAGTGCTTCTGAAATGTATGCACTTTGTGAAATAAAAGAGCCTGGTCTAAATATACCATTAAACGAAAAACTTTACAGTTGACAAAATAAAAAACGAGAAAGTAACGGTTCAAGAAATAAATTCTGGAAAACTAAAAAATAGAAAGGAAAATGTCTTAAGTTTTTCTTTTTTTATTTCTACTTTTTTAAAAAAAGTAGCAAAAATAAATAATAATAAACTGCGTTGCTGTACTTTTTCAACCACTAAAAATAGGTGTGGTGAACCACTGCTTGTATTTTTGATTACCCGATAGTAATATTTGAAAATAATATATAAAAATGGTAACCAAATTATATTGGTTACCATGTAAAGATGTAAATTACAATTTAGCAATAAGCCAAAAGCTTATTTTTTAATTATTTTTCACTTGATTTTTAATTTCAATAGCTAATTTTTTTGGAACTATCTTTGATAATTCTTCTATTGAAGCATCATAAATATTTGCATAATTTTTAAAATGATACAACAATTTTTCTTCATATTTTTTTCCTAAACCTTTTATTTTTAAAAGGTTACCATCTAAAGAAGTTATTTTATGTCTTTTTCTTAAATGACTTTTTGCAAATCTATCTACTTCTATTTGCATTTCTGAAACATAATTATAAAAATCCTTATTTTTTATATCAATAATTTCTTTATTTATTCCTATAATGTTTTTTGTTTTATGCTTATCATTTTTAACAAAACCAATAACAGGAATATCTATTTTATAGTCATTTAAAACTTTCTCAACTTCATTTATTTGAGCTAGGCCACCGTCTACTATAACTAAATCATAATTAATTTTTAAATTATCTTTTGAAAAAAATCTCATACTACTTTGTCTCATATATTCAACATCGGATTGACGAGAGTTGTTTATTTCTAAATTAAATTTTTTGTATAATGATTTATTTTTAATTCCGTTAGTATATGTTATAGCAACCCCAACTGGATTAGAATTATTTAAATTTGAATTATCAAATAAAACAATATTTTTTAACGGTTTTTTTGTTGTTATTTCTGATAAATAGTCAATATTTTTTTTATCAATTTCTAAATCTTTTTGATAATTTAAAAATTCTCTATTTATATAATTGTCTAAATTTAAATAGGCTAAATCTAAAATTTTTTTGTTAACTCCGATTTTGGGAAATACAAAATTATAATTATCGTCTAATTGTATTTTTACAGTTTGTAAAATTTCATTTACAACAAAATAATCAGGTTTAATTTTATTTGAATAATATCATTCAAAAAAGTATCTTAATGCTTCTTCTTCATTTATGTGTAATGGTATTGTTAAATTTTCTTTATTTATTAAAATTCCAAAACGATAAAACAAAATAGTAATAAAAATTTTGTCTTGAACTATTTTATGAACAAAAACATCAATATTACTATTATTCGATAATTCTATAATTTGATCTTCTTTTAACTTTTTTAAATAAGTAAGAGAGTTTTTAATATCTAAAGCTATTTCAAATTGTAAATTTTCAGCAGCCTTAGTCATTTTCTCTTTAAGTGTATTTAAATAATTTGAATCTTTAAAACTTAAAATATTCTTTATTTCATTAAATTTATTTAATCAAAAAGTGTGATCATTATTTTTTATAGGAAAACCATTTTCAAAAAAGGCTTCTCTCTGTAATAATTTTAAAATAATTCCTCCTCCATATCCTGCGGGAAAAGGTCCATAATAAAAAATATTACTTGACTTACTTTCCTTTGATATTTTTCTATTCAAAGATATTGAAAGACTTGTATTTTTTAATTCAACTTTTAAATAAGGGTATTTTTTATCATCCAAAAGTAGTATATTATACTCAGGGTTATATTTTTCAATATATTTTTTTTCTAAGAGCAAAGCCTCTTTATTTGTTTTGCATAAAAAAATATCAAAGTCAGAAATAATAGAAACTAATTTATGAGTTTTATAACTATTAATTGAACCTTCAAAATATTGACTCATTCTAGATTTTAAATTTTTAGCTTTCCCTACATAAATAACATTTCCGTCTTTATCTTTTCATAAATAAATACCAGGAGATGATGGAACTTCTTTTATTTTTTCTATTATTTTTTCTTTCATTTTAAGTTTTTCCTAATCTAATAGTTCTAATATTCAATCTTTCAATATTTCCTTTGGGTAAAAATTATATCCATTATAAAAAATAAAATCGTTTTTAATAACTGTATAGCAAGGTATTTGAAATACTTTGAATCTAGATTCTAAAGTTAAATAAAGTTTAGCTTCATTAGCATCTATTTCATAAAAAATTACATTTTTATTATCTATAAAATCATTAGAAAGTTGTATTATTACTTTTTTCATCACTTCAACATTAGAAAAATTAGGCAATGTAAAAAAAATAAAAAAGACTTTATTTTTATTTTTTTTATTTTGAATATTATTTAATGCATCTTCTCAAGTAATTTTATCCATAAATATATTTTCCTTACTATAAAATAGGGCTTAATCAATCATTATCATTATTATCTTCTAAAACAACTTTTTCTACTAATGGTTCTTCATTATTGATTTCTATTGTATCTATTTCAAAACCTAAAGATTCAGTTTCATTTTTATTAGCTAAATCATTTTTACTTATTTCTATTGTATCAATTAAAAATGTATTTTCATCTTCTATCTTTTTTAAATCAATTTTGACTAAATTTGTTTCTTTTTCATCATCATTGCTTTGGTCTTCTAAAAAGTTTATTTTTTCGTCTATTTTTTTCTCTTGAATTACTGAAATATTTTCGTTAGTTTTAATTATTTTATTTTCATTATCTTGCATTTTTAATTCAAAAATAGAATTTTCTTTTGTAAAATTTTCTTCATATAAAATTTCTTCTGAAAAAGGATCTTCGTTTTTTATTTTATTTTTTTCTAATTTCACTTCAAATAAATACTTTTCATTTAACAAGGAATCATTACTGTATATACTTAAAAGTAAATTTTTAAATGAAATTCTAGATAAATCCAAGTTTAAATATTCTCCTGCTTTTTTATAAAACTCAAATAACACTTTAATATTTTTAGTTAAATAAAATGGCGAATGTCCAGAACCTAATATTTTTTCTACATTAAATATATTTGATTTTTTTCCAAAAATTCTATTAAAAAATAGTTTTGGTTTTACAAAAATTAAAAGAATTCAAGAATAAACAATAAGAAATATTACTACAAATCATGCCAAATATGGAGAAAATGAAATGAAGTACAATAAGTTAAAAATACTATCTAAATAAACACCTATATTTAGTGAAGCATTTGGTAATAAATTACTATTTTTTTCGTATATAGTCCAATTTCTTGTAAAACTTGATATTCAGCCATTTGTAAAAATATTTTTTAAATCTTCTGTTTTTAAAATAGTTGTAGATAAATCTACTCTAAAAAACATTAATACAGAGTGATAAATTAAAGCTATAGCAAGAATGTTCATTCATAAAAAAATTATTACATTGTATCTTACTGTTCAGTAGTCAACTTTTATATAATTTCTAAATCAAGTAAAATATTTGTTTTTAAAAAATGGACTGCATCATCTAATTATTAGTGATAAATATGAACCAATTAATATCAAAATTAAGGAATCACCAAAAACTAAACCAAAAGAATACAAATAAATTTGTCTTAATATGTCATTTGGTGTTTGCAATAAATTATTATATTGAAGCATTATAAAGAAAGAACTAACAAAAACTAAAATTAAAAATTTTAAAAGTTCTACAGGAAATGATAATTTTAAGTCTGATATTATTTCTTTCTCTGTTTTGTTTTCTATTCTACTAATATTTAAATTTAAATTTAATTGTTTATTATATTTGAGTCTTAACATATTATAATTATAAATTTAATTGAATTTCTACAAAATACTTTATTAATTTTTAATAAAGTATTTTAAAAAAATAAAATGAATAAATAGTTTTTAAAACTATAAAATTCATTTTATTTTTTAAATTCAAAATCATATATGTTACTTTCAGAATTATCATTATAAACTATAACTTTATATTTTTTTGTATTTGAGCTTTCAAAATATAAATAATTATCAATATAAGAAGCATCTGCCTTCAATGAGAAAGTCTCCTTAAAATCATTAACTTTAAAAGTATATGATTTTTTGGATTCATCTATTTCATAAGTATTTTCGCCATATTTTATCTGTTTTATAACATTAGAAGTATTAACTATAACTGACTCTTTAAAATCTAATCCACTAAATTGAATATCACTTACACCAATTATATGTTTTTCTCCATTTTCATTAGCTTTGGGAACTCAATAAATTCTAACTCATTGAGTTTGTATTTCATCAAATTTAATATTTTTAGGTTTTGAAATATTATTAAACCTATCAGAATATGCTTCCATAGGACCTAAATCTAAATCTGTTATTTTATCTTGATTTTCTACATTAATTCAATTTAATCCATCATTAGAATATTGAATGCGTATTTCTTTTGGCAAAATACCTGAAGAATTACCTCTCTCAGCAAATCTTCAAAAAATTATTGATACTTTAGAAATTTTAGTGTCTACAGCATATTTAAAAACAAAATAATTGTCATCTTGTTCTTTTGCAAATGCTTCTCAATTATCTCATCTAGAAGGCGAATCAAAATAATTTCCATTTTTATCTATAAGTTTATATAAAATATTAGAATTATACTTTGTACTTTTAGATAAATCTATAGTTAATCCATCATTTCTATTTTTATATTCATTATCTTTTATTATAGGCTTATCACTTATTAATATTACAGCTTTTATATTAATAAATTTTTCACTTACTTTTATTTTACCTTCTATTACGGTGTCTTCTAATATCAAATCACTTTCTTTTTGAATGTTTCAATCAGTTTTAAATCAATTAACTTTTCCGTCTTCAGACATAACTTTGATGTTATCTGGTAGTTCACTATAATTAAACTTTTCACCTTTAAAAACCTTAAATATAGGGGTAAAAGAAAACTTATATTGTTCCGGTGATAAACCTTTTAAATTTGTTCCAAATACAGTATTATCAGTTCCTGTATTTATTATGTTAACAAATTTATTATTCTTTTCATAGACTACTTTTTTATCATCATTTGGTTTATTAGGTTCTGGTGTTGGTTTTTCTAAATTATCTTCATATGAGCATGAAATAACTGCGCAAAAAGGTAACGCAAAAGAAGATAACAATAAAGTTGTTTTTATTTTCATTATTACTCTTCTCCATTCTTAACTTCGTTTAAAAATCAAGGCAAATCATATGTAGAAGGATCAACTAAATTAGCTTTAAAAATTTGTGAAGCTACAGATTTATAATTCTTTAATTCTAAAGGATTTTCATTATTATAATTTATACCAAAATAATTATAATCTTTGTTTTCGTAACGAATTCCTCAAGAATCACCTATCCCATTTCCTGCTACTCATGTTGAAAAATATCTATCTCCAGAAGTATACATACCGCTTCCACTAGCACCACCGCCTGAAAATATTTGTGGACCATTTACTTGAAAACTGACCATAACTTTATTATTATCAACATAAGTTCTTCTATTAATTGATCCAGCAAATTGTGTTCTAGGTCAGCCTATTGTACTAATCTCTTTTAAATTAGGTACTGACATATCAATTTGACTTGAATGAATATTAAATTTGGCACTCCCCATTTTCATAAGATTTTCTATTTTTCAAACAATTTGCATATTACCTTTTTCACGAGAAACTCTTAGTTTTTCATTAAGATCTATTGAAAATATAGTTAAATCTCTAAATTCACTTCTATTACCGTCTTTAGATATTTGCTCTCTACCAGTTCATACCATTTTTATTTGATTATTATGAATCGTATTAGCTTCACTAGTTCTAATAGGTCAAGATCTATCAACATTATTATCTATTATATCTGGAACAAAAGCGTATTTTCTTCCATTTCTAATTGAAAGAAAATTATTTCCACTTACAGCATTAAAATCCGAGCCGCCTTCAACATGATTATTAGTCATAATATAAAAAGTTGCATCATTAGGGTCATCGTTTGCTTTCCCAATAATACTTGCTGAAGCAAAAAAGTAACCACCATCTACTAAAAGATTTCTAGAATAAACAGATTCTAAAACATCTCAATCTCTATATTGTTTAATATGAACATATTCAGCATTTAATTTGAAACCTTCATGAAGTTTAAAATCGACATTTTGATTAGGGTAATAAACATTTTTATTTTTTTGGAATTCTAAATCACTATAAAACAAAATTGGCTCACCATATTGATTGTATTCAATATTTTTTAAATCAAATCTATTTTGATCTAACTCAAAATTTTCGTATTCTTCATCATTTGTGTATCTTATAGTTGTTTTAACAGCTGCTGGTAAAACTATAAAAGCTCTATTTTTGTCAAATTTAACATTAGCATCAAACTTCTGCGTTTCAGGTTCTCCCAGTATAATCTTATAAGAATCATCTTCCATTCATATTTTGAATTCAATTCCTTCATCTTCTTTTCAATATATTCCTATAAAATATTTAAAATGAACATTTGCTTTTTCATTAAATGAAGTTCTCTCAATAATAGTGTTTTTTCTATCAACTAACTCGTCAAATGAAAATTTTAAACTTATTGAATTATTTGAATTTCTTAATCTAGAATTTTTTAGGTCATCATTTATTAAAACATTTGCAAAAATATCAAATTGAATAAAACGATTTCTTGAGTTTTCTTTCAGTAGTGTTTTTTCTAAATACTTTCTTTTTAAAGTCCAATTAACATAATTGTTACGTTTATTATTTGATCAAAACAATTCGTCTCAATAAGGTTCAATCACTCTTTCTCTTGTGATTAATTTATTTGATTCTTGTACAGTCTTTAAATTATGCTTAGTAAAAGTCAATTCTTCATTTATATTAAATAAATCACTTCTTGCAAAACCTTTTACTTTAAATCATGTATTCCCTTTTACAATTTGCCCATCAATTGTTCTAACACCAAATTTAACATATGCTTCATCATTTGCTATTCTTTTTATTTCTACTATTTTAAAAAGATTAGATGAAAGAGAAAAATTTTTGTAATGAATTTTTCCATCAGAATTTGTTTTTAAGGTTATTATATTATTTAAATCATCTAAATTATTAATAAATTCTTCTGCTTTTCTTTTAGATAATAAATCATAGTTTACTATCAAATCACTGATTTTAATATTATTTACCATTATTTCTGGGTATAAAGCTTGTTGGTAATCATTAACTATATTAATTAGCTTATAATCAATGCCATTTGTGAATCTAATGTTAGTATTTCTTTTGTTTATAAAACCTAACTTAAATGTCATTTCTCTATTATTTAATTCTCTTACATCATAATAATAAGTAAAATAATTACGTCTTATTTCACCTAAATCCTTTGAATTTCTTTCAAGATCTTTATCATAAATACCAACGCCTAATGGAACATAATCTTCATTTGAATAATTATCAGATTTTTGAGGATTAGAATCAGAATTTCTTAATTCTATTAAATATTCCATATTAATAAAAGCTTTTTGTTCAATCATATCTTTTAAATTAAGAGCTCTATATTCTTTTCTATTATATTTTCTACCTTGTGTTAATCTAAGTTTAAAATTAGTCTCATTTATTGAATTAAACAAATCACGGTGTTTCTGAGATATAACTTCACCATTTTTACTTAAAAAATCGTTAAAAGTCATTACTTCATTATTAATAGGTTTAATATCATTGAAATTTAAAAGTTTAAAACTAGAAATAGTTTTTTTGTATTTGTCTAATTCATTAACATTTTCAATAGGAACTTCAATACCATTTTTTTTATATCACAATATAAAATCAACATTGCCGTTATAATCATTTATATTTTTTAAATCTTTAATAAAAACTTCATATTTTCCAAATTTAGGCATAATATATAAATCATCAAAAGCTTTTTTAGCATCAGAAGCTAAATATGCTATATGTGATAGCTTTACACCTTCTTTGAATTTTATTTTTGACATAAAAGAAGCTGTATCGCTCTTAACAATTTCTAGTATTTTTTGTAAATCTAATGCATCTTTATTTGATTCTTTTTCATATTCATTTTCTAAAAATTCAATAGTATTTTTAGTTGAAATTTTCTGTGTTCTTATTATTTGATTATTAAATAAAATTTTAATAGTAAAAAATAATTTACTTTCTTTTATTTCGATATCATCATCAATTTCATAATTAAAATATTTAAATATTTTTTTCTTTTTGCCTTTAAATAAATTCTTTTTATCTTTTAATAAAAGATTATTAAATTCATTTATAGTTACATTTTTAAAATAATCATAATCAAAATTAAATATTTCATCAATACTATTTATATTTATCGCTTCAATAATAGGGTTTGCATCTTTTGCTAAAGTCTTAGAAATTGAAAATTCATATGAAATAGTTGGTTCTGATATCATTGAAACTTTTATTTTAGCCACCAAAGTGTTTTTATCATTCTCATCTAAATATAAATCAACTATTTCATAATCAACTTCTTTTGTATCATAATTATCAAAAAATAATTTTGCATTGTTTAAATCATAAGATAGCGAATATGCATAAGACTCTAAATCATACTTTTTAGAATTATCTGTCATTTCAAATTTTCAAACATTCATAGTTTGTTCTTTAAATAATTCTAATATTGATTTACTTTGATTTTCAGAAGAATTAGAGTTTAAAATATTTTTAAAAATAATATTTGCCTCTTCAATCAAAGTTAATGTTTCATCTAAATTATATGGATTCAACTTATTGATAATATTATCATTTGAAAAACTATTAATAATTATTAATTTTCTATAAAAGAACAATGCTTGTTCATTATCAATAGAATTAGAAAATATTTTATCTTTAATTAATTGAATATTTATTAATGTTTCGCTAAATTTAGATTGTATTAAATTAATTTTTTCCTTATAAGAATTAAATTCTAAAAGTGAATTAAAGTTTTTTATTTTTAAAATAAGTGAATTTTTTATTTCTTCAGAAATTAAAAAAGAAGAAATTTTAGATATTAAATCTTTTTTTAATTCTTCAAGTTTTAAATCGTAATTTTGAACAATGTTTTCAATATCAATTATTTGTTTAAAAATTATTACATTTAAAAGTTTATTTTTTAACAATTCTTTTTCATGATTATTTAGTGTGTCAGAATTATCTATTTTTTTATTAACTTTTTTTATTTCTTTAACTAAATTATTTGGTTGTAAATTATTACTAATAATAATATTATTCAAATTTTCAACAATTAAAGTTGACTTTTCTTTTATTTGAATTATGTTAGATAATTTATCAAATGTTTTTAAAAATACTTTTGCCTCATTCAATGCTTTTTCTAAAATGTCACTTAAATTTGGGCCATCATAACTTCTTATTATATTTTCCAAAAATAAAATATTATTTTCAATTTCTATAACATGATCAAAAAATAATTTTCTTAATATAGAGTTATTAAAAATTGATAAAATGTTTTCATTTATAAATTCAGATAATAAAATTGATTTTAAATTTAGTTTATTAACCTTTTCTATAAATTCTTTAAAATTTTTATTATTTTCATCAATTTTGTTATTACGTACCTTTATTTTTTTTAATGTTGACTTTATTTTTAAAACTAAATCATCATTAATTTGTTTATAAGATTCATTATTAGTATTGATAATTTTATCAAACTCGCTTAATTCAGAAAAAATTTTTTCATCTTCATTTAAGTTATTTTTAATTTGAATGTATGATTTATTTATTTTTAGTTCTAAAATTTCTTTATAAGTATTTAAAAAACTAATTAAATTTTTTGTAATATGGTAAGGATATTTTTTAGATTTAATATCTTCAAATATTGTTGATTTTATTATTTTAAAATAAGAAAAATTATTATTTTTAAAATAATTATTAATTAAATTTAAATTTTCAGAATTAGAATTAACATTTTCATTTAAATTACTTAATCCTGCTAATGGTGCAAAAAAACCTATAAGTGAAAGTGAATTTAATATAAATTTTTTATATCTTTTTTTCATAATTTCTCCTAGGTTGTAATAATAAACTTATAGTTTTATATATAAAATTTTACAATATATTATTTATATTAATACTTGATATTAATAAAATAATAAAAAAATTATTCTTTATTTAAAAGAATAATTATTTCCTCTTTATAAATAGGCCCTTCATCTGTTCAAGGAGTTTCTAAAATAATAGGAATGTTATCAAAATCTTTATCATGGACAAATTTTGATAGTGTTTCAAGACCTATATATCCTTTTCCTATATTTTCATGTCTGTCTTTATGAGATTCTATTTGATTTTTTGAATCGTTTAAATGTATAACTTTTATATTTTTTAAAATATCATATTTTTTTAATATTTCTTTGAATTCTTCGTAATTTTTTATATTGTACCCAGAATCTCATACATGGCAAGTGTCTAGGCAAACTTGAAATCTTTCATTATCTATTTTGTCTATAAAATAACGTATTTGGTCAAAATTAACACCTACTTCTTTACCTTTTCCCGCCATTGTTTCAACACATATAATAACGTCTTTTGTTTTTGAAAGAATTTCCTTGATTGATAAAACAAATCTATCTAAAGAATCCTGTAAATCAAAATTTGTACTTGAACCTGGGTGTAAAACTAAATATTTAGCTCCTATATAATTCATTCTTTCAATTTCTTTTATTAAAAAATCTATTGCAAAATTATATTTTTCTAAAGAAGTTGGATTAACAATATATGGAGCGTGGACAATAATATCTTCAGGTTTTATTGTAGAACTATATTTTTCCAAATACTCTTTCAAACAGTATTTTTCGACATCTACTCTATTTTTATTTTGTGGAGCACCTAAATAAATCATTGCACAATTTGCTCCATTTGATATTGAAGTTTCAATCGCACCAACTAAATAATTTGGACTATTAAAACTAACATGACTTCCTATTTTTATCATTAATCAATAACCTTTCCTAAAAAATATTTATAAATTCCAGAATATTTATAATTTGGCGCCACTTCATCAGCTAATGTTTTTATTAACTTAGAACCATTTTTCATTGCTACTAATTTTCCTACATATCCTTTAACACAAGCATCTGCATCAGAATCACCAATATGAACTGCATTTTCTTTCATTAAACCTTTAGCCTCTAAATATATTTGTTCAGCAATACCTTTATTTGAAGAATTTGAAGTAATTTCAATAACAAATCCTTTATTCGCAATATATGCATTTAATTTGTTCCCAAAATAATTAGAAAATTTTCTGATTATTTTTTTTGCTTTAAAAGGATTTTTAACTATTAGAGCAAGTTTAATAACATCATTGTGCTTTGTATAGTCAAAATTCTTAAAAAGCTCAATTATATTTCACTTTTTAGATAAAAATAATTTATTTAAAAACCTGTCAATCTTTGTTCTCAAATAAACAGATTCTCCATTTTTATCAAAAACAACTAAAGGTAATCTTAAATTGTATGCATAATCCAAAACATCAAAAATAAGTTGATCTTCTATCTTAAAATATTTATGTAAATTATTATTTATATAAATTTCCCCTCCACCTGAACAAATAGCATCTTCGATTTGTAGAAGTTTCATAGTTTCTTTTATTCTATGATCGTTATAAGATCTTCCTGTGGAAATTACAACATTTACAAATTTTTTTATCATCATAATTGCATTAATATTATTTTTGCTAATTCTAGTGCCTGTTTTTAAGTCAAATAATGTACCATCTAAATCTAAAAAATATGTAAAAATTTTATTATTTGTTATACTCATATAGATTATTATATAAAATTAAAAATAAGAACTAATTAATATTTTTAATGGTTTTTATAACTTTTTACTATTTTTAAAAGGAGACACATGTCAAAAAAAGTTTTAGTTATTTACTCTTCAGTAAACAAAGAGTCTGTAACATCAAAGGCTACAAATGCTTTCGTTAAAAAATATGAAAATAAATACCCAAACTCAGAAATTACATTATTAGATTTATCAACTAGCACATTTAGCAAAAATTCATTAACTGCTGAAAATTTTTCAACTTTTTGAAATGATAATGAAGCAGACAAATGAATAGATTTATTAAAAAATGTTGATTTAGTAGTTGTTGGTGCGCCAATGTACAATTTTAATATTTCAGGAATGCTAAAAAATTTTCTTGATACAGTTTGTGTAGCAAATAAAACATTTTCATATAAATATTCTAAAAAAGGTGATGCAATAGGATTGGTAACAAATATAGATGTAGCAATAATCGGTGCACAAGGAGCGCCTCTTGGATGATATCCATTTGGTAACCATGTTGCTTATTTAGAAGGAACATTTAAATTTATTGGTGCAAAAAATGTGTACACATATTTAATAGATGGTGTCAAAGTAGCTCCAAGAAGCACAATTTCACAAGAAGAAATTATTAAAGAAATTTCACCTGAATTAGACAAAATTATTTCTAATTTATAAAAATATAGAAGGCTTTTGCTTTCTTTTTTTATACTTATTAAGAATAAAATTATTAATTAATATAATTATGTAAAATAATATAAATACATAAAATATTATTTAAAGGAGAAATAATGGAAACAAATTTTATCGAAAATGCTTTTAAACCAAAATCATCTCCAAAATCAAGATTAGTATTATTTTTACTTTCTTATTTTGCTGGATGATGAGGTGTTGATAGATTTTATGCTGGCCAAATTGGTTTAGGAATTGTAAAACTATTAACATTTTCTGGATTTGGAATTTGATGACTTATAGATGTTATTTTATCTGCAACAGGTGAAATCAAAGATGAAAATAATTTACCTATTAATGATTGAAAAATTAAATAATTTCTTATAATTACTTCTATATTTAATTAATTATTAAGGAGAAAAAAATGAAAAATAAATTTATTAAATTATTAGGTTTAACACCTTTAACATTAGCACCTATTGCTATTGCTGCATCATGTAATACAACTTCAGAAAACAGCGAAGATAAAAAAGTATTAGAGGAAAAAGAAATCGCAGGAACAAATATTAAAATTGTTCCTTACAAAGGAACAGTTGAAGAAAAAGCTTTACCAGAAGGATGAACATACTCAACAGAAACAAATCTTTCAAGTATAAACAAAGAAGAATTTGCTTTTGAACCAGCTTCTGGACAAAGTTTTGCAAATGATAAATTAATATCTACAAAAGGTAAAGAAAATAGCTATGATATTTTCTTAAGTTCATTCCAAGGTACAAACACAGTATATGGTAAATCAGAAAGTACAAAACCTTTTGAAGGTATTAATTTAGGAACATTTAAAGGTACTACATTCAATTTCACAACAGCAACAAATCCAATTTATACAAACTCAAAAGGTCTTCAAAATGCTAGTGGATACGCAACAGTTATAGAAAATACAGAAGGTAGAACAATTAAAGTTCTTGTAAGATTATTCAACTTCAAAAGTAAACAAATTTCTAAATCTGTTTATGAATTAACATTAACTCATGTTACAGTTTAATAAAAAAGCCTAAATAATGGCTTTTTTTATTAAAAAAATGAAAAAGTGATTTTTTTAGCGTTTTTTTAATAAAAAAAATCATTTTTTTATTTTTTTAATTTTTTTGTTTTATAATATCAACATTACGTATAAGGAGACATATATATGAAAAAAATATTATTTTTAGATAGTGCTGTCATTAGCAAACCATATTCTTTTTTAACAGCTGTTATGGATGAATTCCAAAAAGTTGCTGGCAATGTAGAAAGAATTAATTTAAACGATACAGAATTTGCAAAAAATTCATTAAACGGAAACACATTCCCACAATATTGATCATTAGTAAAAAGCGATGAGTGAATAGAAAAATTAAAACAAACAGATTTATTAGTTATTTCTTCATCACTTATAAACTTTACAGCGCCTGCAATTCTTAAAAACTTTTTTGATGGTATAGCAGTAGCAGATAAAACATTTTCATACAAATTATCAAAAGACGGCAATCCAGTTGGTTTATTAAATAACTTAAATGTTGTTGTTGTTACAAGCCAAGGTGGACCACAACCTGAAGGAACAGAATCTATTCAAAAACAATGATTAAGAACTGTTTTAAATTTTGTTGGAGCTAAATCAATTAATTTTATTGAAATTAATGGTACAAAAATGCCAAATTTAGCTAATGTTAATCCAGAAGATTACGCAAAAACACGTGTAGCTGAATTTGAACAAATTTTAAAAAATATATAAAATATTAAAGTTGCATCTAATATTATTTAGCAACTTTTTTTACTAAAAATATACAAAAGAGGACAAAATGAAAAAAATTGAATTAGGTATTTCTACATTTGGAGATACAACAGTTTTAGAAACAACTAGAAAAGCAATACCTCATCACGAAAGAATTAGAAACATGATTGAGGAAGTAGAACTTGCAGATAAATTAGGTTTAGATGTTTATGCTGTTGGTGAGCATCATAGAGATGACTTTGCAGTTTCAAGCCCTGAAATGATTTTAGCAGCTGGAGCTGTTAATACAAAAAATATTAAATTATCAAGCGCTGTTACAGTTTTATCTTCAGCAGATCCTATTAGAGTTTATCAAAACTTTTCTCATGTTGATGCATTATCAAATGGTAGATCAGAAATAATGGTTGGTAGAGGATCATTTACAGAATCTTTCCCATTATTTGGATATGACTTAAAAGATTATGATGAATTATTTGATGAAAAACTAGATATGTTATTACATGTTAAAGAAAATGAAATAGTTAACTGACCAGGAACAAAATTTACTCAAAAAGTTGATAAAAAAGGTGTTTATCCAAGAGCTATGGATATGCCAATATGAGTAGCTACTGGTGGTAATGTTAATTCAAGTATAAAAATCGCTTCAAAAGGATTACCTATTGCGTATGCTATTATCGGTGGAAGACCAGAAAGTTTTAAACCAATTATTGATGCTTATAGAAATTTTGGTAAACATGTAGGTTATACTGATGAACAATTAAAAGTAGCTTCTCACTCATGAGGTTTTATTGCAGAAACAGATGAAGAAGCAATTAATAAATTCTGATTCCCAACAAAAACTTTTGTAGGTAGAATTGCACAAGATAGAGCGCATTGAAGAGAGTTAGATCATGCATCATATATGCACATGGTTAGTTCAGAAGGAGCAATGTTTGTTGGTTCACCAGAAACTGTTGCTAAAAAAATTATTAAAGTTATGGAAGCTTTAGGTTTAGATAGATTCTTACTTCATTTACCTGTAGGTTCAGTACCTCACGAAGATACAATGAAAGCTATTAAACTTTATGGTGAAAAAGTTGCTCCAATTGTTAGAGAATACTTCACAAACAAAAAATAATTTATAAAAATAGATATGCTTTAAAACATATCTATTTTTTTTCGCTCAATATTTTTTCGCCTTTAACAAAAAGTTTATAAACATTATTTAAAATTGCATTAACCATTTTATAAAAATTATTATCATCACCATAATATAATTTTGTTATTTCTACAGCTTCATTTATTACAATTCTTGGTTGTATAGTAAATAATTCATTAGCTGCATTAATTAATATAGCTCTTATTAAGGGAGATATTCTATTTCAACTTCAATCTTCTCTTAAGAATGTTGAAATAGAAGTTTTAAGAAAGGCATAATTTTTTGCAATTTTCTCTATTTGAAGAAATTGATTATTATTTAGATTAGAATAATTTTCAAAAATATACTTTGTGTCCAATTTAGTTTCAATTAACTCAAAATAATATATAGCATTAATAATTTCTATTCTAAAATCCCGCATTTTTTTCATTTTCATATTTTTTATTATATATTAATAAACTATTTTCTGATTATTATTTATTTGATTTTGCAATATATGTTTTATAACTGAAAAAACAGGTGTTAATAATAATGTTAAAATAGGAATTGAAATCAAACTTTTTATAATTATGGGAACAAAATAAATTAGATAATCAACTCCTATTGATTTTAATTTTTTATTAGGGTTTAATCTATAAAAATAATTAAACCAACTTATGTATGTTATAGGTCCTAGAACTCATCTAAATATAATAACAATTAATGTAACCAAAGATAGTATAAATAAGTAATTTAATATTCTTTCATTTTTCTTTTTAAAAGAAAATATTATTAATAATATTGTAGCTACTAGCATTAAAAACAAATATAAACAAACTAATGCCAATATAGCAAATCAACTTATATTTTGTCAATCCCTTCTTACTTTTTGTGATATACCTTTGGTTGAAAAAATTATTTTATTATTTTCATCATAAGTAACTTGTGTAAAAAATATATATAAGATAATAATAGTCGCCAAAGTTATAACAATAAAAGGTAAAATTATTTTAATTATTTTTGATCTATTTAGCAATGAATAATAAAGACTACTTAAAATTGCAATTGCAGGAGGAATAAGTGCATATAAATAATATCATGTTCCTATTTTACCTGTTAATAGTAATCCTAAAGTGTCTGCAATTATTGCTAAAACTGCACCTTTAAAAGGTCCTAATATTATTCCAAAAAATATATAAAATATATATTCTAACTCTAAGGGAATAAATCTTAAAATTGTTAATTTAAAAATAGCAGAATATATCATATAAAAAGCAACTAATATACCACTTAATGTTAAATTAGTTACACTAAATTTAAATGTTTCATTAAAAAATAATCTAATTTTTTCTAAAAAAGAATCTTTTTTATCTTTATTTATGTTTTTGTAAATATTATTCATATTATTTTATTATAACTATATAAAAAAGTTTTAGCTTAAAAAATCTATTTTTAATTTTTTTAATATGTATTTTTTAAGATTTTTAAAGTTTGTAATTTAAATAAAAAAAATTAAAAAATGAAATTTTTATGAAAAAAAGTAGCTTTTTTATTTTTTTTATTATTTAAAAAATAATTTGATTTAAAATTTTATTACTTATAGACCGCTATAAGCAAAAATCTTATTAAGGAGTAAAAATGAAAAAAAATTTAAAGAAGTTTTGAATTACAACTACAATGTTAAGTAATTTATCTACATTATCGTTTATTGCTGCAGCATGTACACCAGTAGAAGGAAACAATAGTACAAATTCAAATACAGGTGATAAATTATCTGGAAATGGTGAAGGCGGCAATTCTGGCATTTATACTCCAGGAACAAGCGGGACAAATAATCCAAGTAATCCTAAAAATGGTGAATCAAATCCAGAAACACCTCCCTCAGATACAACTACACCTGGTACACCAGGGAATGGTGAAATAGAAGATAATCCAAGTAATCCTAAAAATGGTGAATCAAATCCAGAAACACCTCCCTCAGATACAACTACACCTGGTACACCAGGGAATGGTGAAATAGAAGATAATCCAAGTAATCCTAAAAATGGTGAATCAAATCCAGAAACACCTCCCTCAGATACAACTACACCTGGTACACCAGGGAATGGTGAAATAGAAGATAATCCAAGTAATCCTAAAAATGGTGAATCAAATCCAGAAACACCTCCCTCAGATACAACTACACCTAGTACACCAGGGAATACAGATAGTGATGATTTATTATCTACAAAAAAAACTGAACATAATGAAAAATTTCAAAAATTAGAAATATATATAAAATTTTTAAGTCATTTAGATGTTTTCACTACAATAGTTGATTCATACGCGTCTAAAAAAAATAGTTTTGAATTAGATGAAAATGATGATTTAACAAAAGTTGAAGAAAAAATTAACTTGATGAATGACTTTTTTGATGAAAATATCAATAATCAAGAAATAAAAGATCGTATTATTAATAGAATACCTGAAGCTATAAGAAAAAATACAGTTTATGCTAAATTTGAAGTTCCTTCTTCAACTTATACAGAAAATTCTAATCTTTTAGCGCTAAAAACAGAACTTGAGGCTAAAGAAAACGAAGCTAAAGAATTATTAAATCAATCTTTAGAAATAGATGAATTAGTTAAAAAAGAAAATATTTTAATTGAATATCTAATTGAAAAAACAAAAGAAATTAAAACATTATATGATGAAATAACAAGAGAAAAAAGAGAAGGAATTTTAGCATTAAATGAATTAAAACAAAAACATGAAGAAAATAGTAGCGTTCCAAGTTCATTTAGTTTATACAATTATTTAACTGAATATACAGCATTTCAAAATGCAGTTTCAAATGCTGAAAATCTTATTTCTGAGGGTAATTTAGCTCTTGTAAATAAAACAAAGATGCCTACAGAAAGAATAAATAACGCTAAAAATAAATTAGTTGAAGCAAGAAATTCACTAAATACAAAAATTCAAGAAGAAAGCGATAGAATAAATTCTAATGCTAATTTAACCCAATTATTTAACTCATTATCTAATTTATATAATGTTAAAGATATAGTTAGCTTTAAAGCAAATGAGTTAAGAAATAATAATCCTGAATTAGCAGAAGAAATGAACAATTTATTAAGTACTATAAATGCTGAAATTGATGCTAAAAAACCTCTAATTTCTCGTGAAAATCCTTCTGATGAAGAACTAACTAATGCGAAACAATCAGTTGATGCAAAAATAACAGAGATTGATCAAGAAGTTAAAAAAATAGAGGCTAAATTACCTAATCCTCAAAGAGATAAATACTTAGAAACATTAAGAAATGCTCAATCTTTTGTTGAACAAATAAAAACTTCTCATCCAAATGATCAAAATTATGCATATGTATTAAATAAAGCAGAAGCAACTTTAACTAAATATACAATAGCTGAAGATGATCAAAATGCAAACTCTAAATATGAAAGATATTAAAGATCAATTAATGCTTCTTTTAGAGACAATGGTGAATACAAAAAAATATATAACGCTATTAAAGCTGCTATAGAAGTTTTAAATACACAAAGCAGTTATAATATAACAATTAAAAACAAAAACGAAAAATTGCCTTCATCTCTTAATAATGATCAAATTAACGTAGAATTAATAAATGGTGCATTAAAACTTGAAGAAAATACAACAGCTACAATTACAAAAAATGAAGTTAAAGATAAAAACGATTCAAATGGTACTGCAAAAATAAATATAACAATTCAAGCAAATCATGAATATGGAAATAGATTTTCTAAACACATTTTACCGTTAACAATAACATTAGATCTTAATATTGAAGGACTAAAAACATCAAATTAATTTAAATTTCCCTCTTTTTTAAAAAAGAACATTTCTTATTAAAAATAAAAATAACTCTACAAAATAGAGTTATTTTTTTATATTGTTTTTTTGCTTTTAATAAACAAAATAAATTTTTTAAATTCAATACTTATTGTTAATAATAGAGCTAATGGCATGCTTCATGATAATATTGTTGGAATTTCTCATAATTTATTTGTCATTTTAAATAAGCTTGATAAATTAGGTACAAATGAAACTAATATAACTGCTAAAGCAGAAAAAGTTGCTGCCAATCAAACTGGTCAGTATTTTTTCATGCTTGAGACAAATAATGATTTATCAGTCATTAAATTTATAGCATTAATTGATGTTGATAATCCCATTGTTATAAAACAACACATTGAAGCAATTTTTGGCATTTCTTCAACCATATTATTATTAATAGCATATAATGCTCCTAATGCATAACTGATAAGAGATGCTAAACTTACAACTAAAGATTGTCAGATTAATTCAATTCCCATACCTCTAGCAAAAATACTTTCACTTTTATGATAAGGCTTTCTTGACATAACATCTTTTCCAGAATCAACAAAACCTAAAGCTATAGCAGGAAGTCCATGAGTTAATAAGTTAATTCACAATAATTGACTAGCAGATAAAATAAAGAATTCTCCTTCTTTATAATAATTTTTAAATACAAAAAATAAAACAAATAAACCAATCATCATAACAAGAATTTCAGTTATAGAACTAACTAATAAATTCATAATAACTGTTTTTATTTTATCAAATACTAAACGTCCATTTTTAACTGATTTAACTATAGTATTGAAATTATCGTCAGTTAAAATTAAGTCAACAGATTGCTTAGAAACATCAGTTCCTGTTATACCCATAGCACAACCTATATCACTAGCTTTTAATGCAGGAGCATCATTTACACCATCGCCTGTCATAGCAACCACTTTATCATGCGCTTGTCAAGCTTTAACTATTCTTAACTTATCTTCAGGGTTTACACGTGCATAAACACTTATTTGAGTAACTTTTTCAATCAATTCTTCATTAGTCATTTTAGCTAATTCAGCACCATTAATACATAAATCATTTTCATGATAAATTCCTATATCTTTTGCTATTGCTTTAGCTGTAACTAAATGATCTCCTGTAATCATAACAACTTTTATTCCAGCTCTTTGAGCTTCTGCAATACTTTCTTTCACATTTGCTCTTGGAGGATCAATCATTGCTATTAATCCAATAAATTCAAAATTATTTTCATCTTCTAAAGTTATAGAAGTTTTATCAATTTGCTTTTTAGCAAAAGCTAAAACTCTATAACTTTTTTCTGCTCATTCATTATTTATTTTTAAAATTTCTTCTTTATCTATATTTTTACATAATGATAATATAACATCAGGAGCGCCTTTTGTATACATTATATTACCATTATTTTCTTTTACTAAAACTGACATCATTTTTCTATCACTATCAAATGGAAGTGAGTTTAATAAATTAGATTTTTTTAATAAATCTTCTTTTAAAATATTGTATTTATGTGCAAATCTTAATAAACCTGTTTCAGTTGGGTCTCCAACTTCTTCAAACTTGTTATTTTTGAGAACTATAAAAGCATCATTTGCAATAGTAGAAGCTTTAATTAAATTTAATAAATTTTCATCATTATTATTAAATTTATCTAATGTTAATTTATTCGTGTAAACATCAACCACAGTCATTTTATTTTCTGTTAATGTACCTGTTTTATCTGTACAAATAATATTTGCAGATCCTAATGTTTCAACAGCTAATAAATTTTTAATTAATCCATTTTGTTTACTTATTTTAGAAACACCAATAGATAAAATAACTGTTGTAAAGGCTATCAATCCTTCTGGGATAGCAGCAACTGCTAAGCTTATACCTGTTATAACTGAATTTATATAGCTTTTTGGTTCAATTCAACTTCCAGAAATAACATTTGTTATTATTATTTGAGCTAAAGCACTTATAAAAAGTAACGCTATACCAACATAGCCAAAAATTTTACTTAATTTATTTAATTTTATTTGTAATGGTGTAGTATTTTTTGTTTGACTTTGAATACTTTTATTGATTTTACCAATTTCAGTTTCTCCACCTGTTTTTAAAACAACAGCATACCCTGAACCTTTTGTAACATAAGTTCCTGAATAAACTAAATGACTATTATTAGCTAAAATTGAGTCTATTTCTTTTTCTAAGTCAGCATTCTTAGAAACTGGTAAACTTTCCCCGGTTAAACTCGCTTCAATAACTTCTAAATTACTTGATTTTAATAATAACGCATCTGCATTAATAATGTCTCCAGCTGACAAAATTATTAAATCTCCAGGAACTAATAAATTTGACTTTATTGTCTGAGCAGTACCATCTCTTATAACGGTAGCATTCGGTATATTTTGATTTTCTAGAGCTCTAACTGCTTGGTCACTTTTAACTTCTTGATATGCACCAAGTATACTATTTAAAATTATTACAAGTAAAATTATTCCTGGCTCAACATATGATATAACAACTTCTTCAATAGAATGTAATTTACCAGATATATGTAAATAAATTGTTACACTTAAACTAACTAAGGCAGCAATTATTAAAAGAATAACCATTAAATCTTTAAATTGGCTAAAATAAGCAACTAACGGATTTAATTTCTTTCTTGTGGCTAATTTATTTTCACCAAAAGTTAATAAATTTTCTTTAACTTCAGTTAAATTTAAACCAGCATAATCATAATTATATTTATACATTTTTCTCCTTTCTAAAATATTTAATAATTATATTAAATTTAATTTTAAAAAACGAAAAAAGGAAATAAAAAAATGGCGGGGAAGAGAGGGCTCGAACCTCCGCAGGAGTTGCCTCCTCTAACACGTTAGCAATGTGTCCTCTTCACCAACTTGAGTACTTCCCCGTACTTTGCTTTTTAATTATAGCATTTTTTAAATATTTTATTTTAAAAATTTATTTTTTTGTAAAAAATAAAAAAACGCTTTTTTAAAGCGTTTTTGGTCATTTATTAATGAAATGGTGCGAACAAATGGACTTGAACCATCGACCTCACGATTATCAGTCGTGTGCTCTAACCAGCTGAGCTATGCTCGCATATAATCTCGACCATATCTATTATATCAAGTCGAGAAAATTTCGAAAATATTTTTTTCAAGAAAATTAACGTTTTGAGAATTGACGAGCACGACGTGCTTTGTTTAAACCTGGTTTCTTACGTTCAACTACACGAGCATCACGTGTTAACATACCAGCTGGTTTTAATTTAGCTCTATATGTATCACTAGCTTCTAATAAGGCTCTAGCAATACCTAAACGAATAGCTCCAGCTTGACCACTTAAACCACCACCTCTAACGTTAACAGCAATGTCAAATTGACCTTTTGTTTCTGTTAATACTAATGGTTGTTCTGCATCTTGAATTCTAATATCAGAAGCTAAATAATCTTTAGCATCTCTATGATTAATTGTAAATTTACCTTTTCCTGGTCTAAGAATTACTCTCGCTGTTGATGATTTTCTTCTACCAAGTCCACGATATTCAACTAATTTATTAGCCATATTATCTTACCTCTAAACTTTCTGGTTTTTGTGCTGCATATTGGTGTTCAGAACCAGCAACTACATGAAGATTTTTTCTTTGTTTATTGCCTAATTTTGTATGTGGTAACATACCAAAAATTGCTTTTTCTACTAATGCAGTAGGTTTTTTAGCTCTTAATTTAGCAGCTGTAATGCTTTTTAATCCACCTGGATATCCTGAGTGATGGTAGTAAACTTTATCTTCTTCTTTTTTAGCTGTTAAAATAGCTTTTTCAGCATTAATAACAACTACATAATCTCCCATGTCAGCATTTGGAGTGAAAGTTGGTTTTGTCTTACCTCTTAATACAGAAGCAACAAACGCTGCTAAACGACCTAAAACTTGACCTTCAGCATCAACAACGTATCACTTTTTATTAGCTTTTTCACGGTTAACAATTGTTGTTTGTCTCATAATTTCTCCTTTATATAACGTTAATTTATTTCTTTTAATAATAAATGCTTTTTTATTATAACTTAAAAATTATTTTTTTTTAGTAAAAAATGTTTTTACTTTTTTAAGTAAACAAAAAAACAAATATATTTATTTATATATTAATAATTTTAGCAAATAATATTTTTTTAAAAAGAAAAAGAAAATAAAAAAGCACCCGAAGGTGCTTGTACCTATAAGCCACGTTTTGTACCTTAAAAAGGCGCCAACAATTTATCTAAGTAAATACTTCTTGATTAAGTTCATTTCCTTAATTACAAGTTCCCCTACCAAAATTTGGGTTTCTAGCTCACGGAGTTTACCGCGTTTCACAATTCTCGTCTCTGTGGCACTAGTCATCTATGTCCAGATTTATTAGATCTGGCGTGAACACTACAAACATCTCAGTTTGTGCTAGCGTGGACTTTCCTCTATCATCCATAAAATAACAGCTGTTGGCCAGTACATAAATATTATAATTATTTATTAAAGAACTTTATTAAAAAAGATTCAAAACCTATTTTTTCATCAACTTTGCCTTCTTTAATATCTTTATCTAATTTTGATAAAAATTTAATCATTATTCTAATTTTATTAATTCCTAATTTTAACAAAAAATTGTTTACCTTTTTGATTCTATATATGTTTAAATTTAACTCTGAGGATAAATCGTCTAAACTTTTATTAATCTGTTTGAATGAAAAAATTTGATTTGAAATTATTAGCAATTGAGATACTTGTGATATTAAAATAGTTATATCTATTCCTTCTGATATTTTTTTGCGATATTTTTTATAAATATATGCAAAATCATTAGATTCTAAACTATTTGAAAAACTAAATGCATTACTTTCATTTATATCATTTACACTAATTTCTATAAAATCAGATGTTATTTCTTTTTTATAATTTGATAATTTAATAAGTTCATTGTTAATTAAAGTTATATTATTTGAAAGTTTTTGAATAAGTAAATGCAATGCTTCATTGCCTATGTTTACTTTTAAATTTTCAGCAAGTAATTTAACTTGGTCAAAAATATTAGATTCATTTATTTTATTAGTTTCAATTAAAACAATTTTTTTTCCATTTTCAAATAAAGCTTTTGTAAAAAAATTATTAGAAAATTTTGTTTTATTTTCTATTTCATTATTTATAAAAACAAATTTATCATTTTCAGAACTAAAAATTAAATTAATCAATTCTTGTATTTTTAATTCATCTTCCTTTTTTATAGATTTATCAGTAAAAAAAGTTAAATTATAAATAAAAAAAATTCTATTTTCAGAAAAAAAACTATTTAATGAAATTTTTTCAATTAATTTTTCAAACGAAACTTCATTTAAATCAAAAATTTCATTTTTAAAATTTATAAATCTGTTTTTTAAATTATTTATTTCTTGTTCTATAAAAAAATCTTCATTCCCATAAATTAAAAAAACATTCATTTTTACCTACTTTGATACCTTATTGTTAAGTTTTTCTAATCAATGATAAACTCCACTTTTAGTGATATTCTTATCATATTTTTCATTATAAATTTGAACAAGAGTACTTAAGCTTTCGTCTTGATGTTCCAAAAGCAAATTGTAAAAATTTAACTGATTAATGTTAAAAATATTTTCAAGTTTACTTTCATACATTTTTTTTATATTATTTACATGTCTAATATTTGCGCTAACAAATTTTTTTATATTACTTACATCAATATTATTTATTCTATTTAAATTATTTTCATAATCTCTATTTATTTGTTTATCAACAAAAGTAAAATAACTATTTATAGCCATTATAGCATTTAAAAACTCACTTATTTTTTCATGCTTTTTAATATAAATTAAAAATTTATTTCTATGTTTTATTTTAGAAAAATTAAAATCGTAATCATTTAGTTTTTTTATCATTAAATCAACATAAGCCTCATAATTTGAAGATAATTGCAAATGATAACTAGATTTATTCAAATCACTTATGGTTCCGCCACCAACAAAAACACCTTGAAAAAATAAACTTGGATTTGAAAAATCCTCAACCATATCAAAATCTAAACGGTTTATTTTAATAGTAGATCCTGACTCTAAAAATGAAATTAAATTTTTCTTTAATAACTTTATAATAGTATTTTTAGTATAAATATCATTTATTTGTAATTTAATAAAATTATTTAAAATAATAGCTTTTGAATATATATATCCTCTTAGAAATGAATAACTATCTTTTGATGAAAAATTTTTATTTAATATTTCATTTTTTATTTCTTTTGTAAAACTCATGATAATTTTCCTTTCTAATATTTGTAAATTAATTTTATATTATTAATTAATATTTTAAAAATAAAAAAAATATGCAAGTTAAACCTGCATATTAAATATTTTTTTTAATTAAACTAATTGATCAAAAATATCATCACCTGTTAATTCTACAGTTTCAACACCAAAGTTTCTAGCAACGATATTTCCAGAAGTTCCTAAACCTCTAACATCTCCTAAAACATGTGGTTTTTTAAATGATTTTGAGAAAACTGTTAGTGGTAACATTTCTCTTGTGTGATTAAAACCTGGATAAGCAGGATCATTACCATGATCACTTGTCATAATTAATAAATCATCTTCATTCATTGCATTAATTAATTTTCCTAGTTTTGAATCTAATAAAGCTATATTTGAAGCATAACCATCAACATTTCTTCTGTGACCATAATGTGAATCAAATTGAACTAAATTAGTAAAAATAAATTTATTTTCAGATTTTTCTAATGCTAATTCAATTGTTTTATCTAAACCGTCAGCATCACCATCTGAATGTATAGCTCTTGAAATTCCTTGGCCTACATAAATATCATTAATTTTACCTATACCTATAACTTCAATACCTGCTGCTTGTAATTTATTTAAAATCATAGGTTCAGGTTGATTAGCATAATCGTGTCTATTAAATGTTCTTGTGTATTTTCCGTTGTCTCCGACAAAAGGTCTAACAATTATACGACCTACGTTTCATTCTGGTTTTGAAGAACAAATTCTTCTTGCTTCTTTACCATATCTATATAAGTTTTCTAATCCAACTCATTCTTCATGAGCAGCTATTTGTAAAACAGAATCATTTGAAGTATAAACAATAATTGCTCCAGTTTCTTTTTGTTCTTGAGCATATGCATCAATAATATCTGTTCCTGAACCTGCTTTATTACATACTATTTTTCTTCCATCAAAAGCTTTTTCTAATTCAGAAATTAAATCTTCTGGAAAACCATTTTCAGCATATGTCGGAAAAGGAACTTCGGTTTTAATACCCATCATTTCTCAATGCCCTGCTAATGTATCTTTTGCATTAGAAACTTCTTGAACTCTAGCCATGTATGCTTGTGTTTCTTTTACTTTGTAATTTCCATCTAAATCAGTAATATTACCAATACCTAATTTTTTTCATGTGTCAATAAAAAACATTGATGATAATGAAGCAGAATGAATTGTATTTGCTCCTTTATCTCCAAATTTTTCTTGATCTTTATCAGGTCCAATTCCAAGACCATCAGTAACTAACATAAAAACTCTTTTAAATCTAGCCATTTTTTCTCCTTAACTAATTTTATTCATTATTATAGTTTAAATTTTATTACAATATATGATTATTATTAACATATATTTAAAATATTATTCATTAAAATGAAATTAATAACTTATTTATTTTATTTATATTAAAATGTATACTTAATTTAATATAAAAGGAGTTAATATATGTGAAAAATTTTAGGAAAATTATCCTCAAAAATAAAATTATTTGCTTCTTTTGCAATAATTTTCTCAATACTACAACCTTTTCTAACTATGACAATACCGACTATAACAAAACAATTAATAACTTCAGTTAGTGGTGAAAAAATTAACAATATCTATTTTATAAAACCGGATTGAATAATTATTAAAAATTTATCACAAAATGGTTTTCTATGAGCTACAGTTGGATTATCTTTTGGAATTGCAACTTTACTACTTCTAATTTCATATTTTTCCGGATTGCTTTCAGTTAAAACAAAAGTTTATGGCGTATATGAAATAAGAAAAATTTTATTTGACCATGTTATTCATTTAGAAAAGAAGAACATAGATAAAATTACAGCAGGAACTTTAATTACAAGATTTGGTAATGATATAGATAAAATTGATTTTGGTTTTTTTGTAATAACAAGAAAATTTTGATTAAGTCCGTTCTTTGTAATTTGAGGATTAATATTTGCTTTTAGTACAAATATATATTTATCAATTGCTATTGCAATAACAATACCTTTTTTAATTATTTTTGCCTTGATAGCTATATTTAAGCTATTTCCAATTTATAGAAAAGAAAATAGAATGCTTGAAAAATTAAATGAGACTATTAAGGAAGACATTAATGCAATTTCATTAATTAAATCATATAATTTAGAAAACAAATTATACGAAAGATTCCATAAATCAGCTATTGACGTAACAAATATAAATTTAAAAGCAGCTAAATCTTATTCAATTCTATGACCATTTATAGATTTTATAGTTCTTTTTGGAAATATAATTCTTTTTATAGTTGTTGGTATTATCATTTCAAAAAACAATTATAACAGTGACGTAAGTTTACTAGTAGGTGAAATTTATCAATTCACTAGTTATATGTCAATGATTAGTATTGGAGTTTATACAACATTATTAACTCTAAATGAATTTTTTAGAGCAAATATTTCAGCAAATAGAGTTTTAGAAATATTAAAAATAAAAAATGAACTAAAAATTATAAAAAGTAATAAATTTATCACAAATGGAAAAATTGAATTTAAAAACGTTAATTTTAGATATTCTGAAAATAAAGTTTTAGAAAATATTAATTTAGTGATTAACCCTGGAGAAAAAGTAGGAATAATAGGCAAAACAGGAAGTGGTAAAAGCACCTTAATAAAACTTTTGACTCGTGAATATAAATTAGAAAATGATAATGGTTTTATAAAAATAGATGACAATAATATCTATGAAATAGATACAAATAACTTTTTTAATAATATTTCTATTGTATTTCAAAAACCTATAATAATTAGTGGTTCTATAAGAAAAAATATAAGTTTTAGTTCCAAAAATGAAAATTATGATATTGAAAAAGCAGCAGAATTATCTTGTGCTGATTTTATAGAAGATTTAGAAAACAAATATGATTATGATTTAACTCAAAGAGGTAAAAATCTTTCAGGTGGACAAAAACAAAGAATAGCAATTGCACAAGCTATATTAAAAAATCCTAAAATTTTAATTTTAGATGATGCGACAAGTGCGCTTGATAATAAAACTGATAATACTGTTAGAAAAAACATTGAAAATCTAAATAAAAATAGAACTCTGATAATAATAAGTCAAAGATTAAAATCAATAATAAATTGCGACAAAATTATAGTAATGGATAAAGGGAAAATAATTGATATAGGAAATCATAAAGATTTATTACTAAAAAATGAATACTATAAAGAAATATATAATATTCAAAGCTCGGAGGTTGAAAATGGCTAAATTTATGTTTTATAATCAATCTTTGAATAAAAAAATAGACAAAAAATCCGCTTTTAAATCTTTTTTTAAAATTATTGTTAAATTTAGTTTGAATAAATATATTTGGATAATTGCTATTTTTTTAGGTGTCTTTGTTTCTTTGTTATCAACTGGTGCTGCATGATTAACAGGTTTTATTATTGATAATTTTTTTAAGTTAGAAAAATTTGACTTAGCTAATTTTGATTTTAAAAATTATGCATTATTTATTTCTTTGCTAGCTATTTCATATATTTTACAAAAGGGATTATTAATAATTCAAAAATACTTACTAAATAGAGCTAGCATTTTAATTGGTTCAAGAATTAGACATATAGCATATGAAAAAATACAAAAAATGCCTATAAGCTTTTTTGAAGATCAAAAAACAGGCGAATTAATGTCTTCCTTAACAAATGATATTAGTAGTTTTGTTGATTCATTAATAAACATAATAGGTACTAGCATAACAGTTGTTTTTTCGACTATTATATCAATTTGTTTTATGTTTTATTACTTACCTATAGTTGCTTTAATAGCTATATTTGTTATACCAATTAATTTTTTACCTATATTTTTTATTGTTAAATCTAATATGAAACAATACGTAATTAAACAACAAAAATTAGCTGAATTTAATGGTTATTTAGAAGAAATTTTAGATGCTATGCCTTTGATAAATATTCACCAAAAACAAGAAACTATTATCAAAGAATTTGATAACTTTAATAATGAAATGCTTAAACCTAATTTAGAAATAGGTAAAAAAATTGTTCTTATTTGGCCTTGATTTGCTTTTTCAAAAGTTTTAGATTTAATAGAAATTATAGGCTTTGCAATTTTACTAAAAAGTGTATGAAGTAGTATGCCTGGTCAATTAAGTGCTGGTGTTTTAATAAGTTTTTCTTTATATATTACTATGATTTGTGACAACTTTAATATGATTTTTGAAGTTATAAACAGCTTTCAAACAGGCCTAGGTGCAGCTGTAAGATTAGAAAAAATTTTATTTATAGAACCTAATATAGATGAATCAAAATTAAAAAATTTAGATTTTAAAAATGGAAATATTAGTTTCAAAAATGTTAATTTTTATTACCCTTCTAATCCTCATAAATTAATTTTAAAAGATATAAACTTTGAAATTAAAAAAGGAGAAACACTAGCTCTTGTCGGTAAAACAGGTTCAGGAAAAACAACTATTGCTAAATTATTGGCTAAATTTTATTATCCTACAAGTGGCCAAATTTTAATAGATAATCAAACAATTCAAGAAATAAATGAAAAAAGTTGAAGATCAAATATAGACTTAATTTTACAAGATACTTTCATATTAAGGGATACAGTTTTAAACAACTTAAAGTTTGTTAACCCGAATTTAGATGAAGATGAAATAATAAGAATTTCTAAATTAACTTCTTTTGACGAAGTAGTTAAAGCATTACCTAATGGTTACAACACTTTATTAAGTAATAATGCTTCTAATTTAAGTTACGGGCAAAGACAATTACTTTCAATAACAAGAAGTTTAATTTCTAATAGACCTATTTCAATTTTAGATGAAGCAACCAGTGATATTGATTCAATTAATGAAAAAATAATACAAAATACCATAAATGAACTTGTTAATAAAAAAACAATGATTATTATTGCTCATAGATTAAGTACAATAAAAAACGCTAATAAAATATTAGTAATTGACGAAGGTAAAATAATTGAACAAGGAAACCATAACGAACTTATTAATAAAAACGGTTATTATAAAAAATTATATAATTCAAATTTTGAATATTAATAAATACAATTTATAAAAACGTATAAATAATATATTTGCTTTACTAAATTTTGATTTTTATTTATCATGATAACTAATTAAAATTGGTTATCATTTTTTATATTTTTAATTATTATTAATATTCAAATACATTAATAAAAATTAGGTTTTTTAAAAATACAAATATATTTGTTTAAATTATTTAAAACTTAATGTTCTTCTTTTACTTTAGTAATTAAGATAATGATTTCAATATAAAATCTTAAAAAGCAAAACACAATGTAACAAACTAATAAATAATATTTTTATTTTTTCATGAATAAATATTTAAAAAAAATAAAAAATGATTAAGTTACCTTAATCAAATACTTCTGGTGCCCGAGACAAGACTCGAACTTGCATGAGTTTCCTCACTAGATCCTTAGTCTAGCGTGTCTGCCAATTTCACCACTCGGGCAAAAACAATTAATAATATTATATCATCATTTAAAAAATTAAATTAAAAAACATGCATAAGCATGTTAATTAAATTTTAATTTATTAAGTTCTCTATCTGTGTTGTAAAAACCGGGAAAGTATTTTTCTCCAGCAGAATAAAATTCATTACTATGGTTTCTATGCAAAAAATGTATTAATTCATGTTGAATTACATAATCAATAAATTTTTTATCTAATCTAATTAATTTTAAATTATATGTTATTCAAAATTTTTTGCCTTTAGCATAAGAAAATTTAGTGCTATTTTTTCCTCAAAAAGAATTTACGTTTTTTATAAAAATAGGAGGATTATAAACATTTATAATTTTTGAAAATTCTTTTTGTTTTTTTAACAAATATTCAATTAATATTTCTTCAACAAAAGAATTTAAAATATTTATTTTTTTATTTTCATTGTTTATATATTTAATATTTATTTTTATGATAAAAATATTTTTTTCATAATTTATTTCATAAGAATTTATTTCTCTTAAAGTTTCAACAAAATTAATTGTAAAAATTTTATTAAATATAGTTATACTGTTTAAATTATTATTCATTTATTTTTTTATTAATTATCCTATTAAATTTTTTCTTATCTTTATAACTTTTAGCTTTATTCTTAGAAAGATTTTCAATTATAATTTGTCTTTTTTCATATGAAATATCTTCTTTTTCATACAAATCAGATAATACTTTTATAATTGTGTCTTTTATTTTATTAGAATTTGTAACTACTGATCATTGTTCTTTTTGATTTAATTTTAACTCACTATCTTCTGGCAAAATCAACAAAGAAAGTATTGGAACATTTACACTAAATAGTTTCATTAACTTATTTATATGTTTTTTATTTTGGTTTATTGGATTACTTATCATTTTATTTTTTTTACCATTTGTTAAAGTTAATTTTAATGATGTAGAGTCTCCAGAAATAATACCTTGTAGATATTTTATTTCTACAACAAATATTACTTTATTTGTAATTAATATTCCATCAATTTCAAATAAATTGTTTTCAGATATTTTATACATAGAACTTGGTATAAATTTGTATCCATTACTTTTCGCTATTTCTTCTAATTTATTATTTATTTCTGCTTCAAATTTAAGACCTAAAGTATTTTTGCTTTTTTTTACAGAAATTATCAAAATTGTAACTATTAATATTGCAAATAATATAATTGAATTAATAATTATTCCTAAAATTAATTTTCACATATAACCCTTTATTATAGCATTTTAGATAAATACTGACCAGTATAACTGTTCTTGTTTTTTGCAACTTGTTCAGGTGTTCCGGTTGCAACAATAGTTCCACCATTTATACCACCATCAGGACCTAAATCAATTATATAATCGCAACATTTAATAACATCTAAATTATGCTCTATAGTTACAACAGTATCTCCATTATCAACAATATTATTAAGTACTTTTAATAAATTAGAAACATCATAAGGATGTAGTCCTGTTGTAGGCTCATCTAAAACATAAATAGTTTTTCCTGTTGGTTTTTTTTGTAAAAAAGTAGCTAATTTAACTCTTTGTGCTTCACCGCCACTAAGCGTTGTAGATGATTGACCTAATTTAATGTATCCTAAACCTACTTTTTGCAATGTTTCTAATTTATTTTTTATTATAGCTCTAGTACTAAAAAAATCAAGAGCTTCATCAACTGTCATATTTAATATGTCAGAAATATTTTTATTGTGGTATTTTATCTCCAATGTTTCTCTATTATATCTATTACCATCGCAATTATCGCAAGTAACATAAACATCAGGTAAAAAATGCATTTCTATTTTTATAGAACCGTCTCCGCTACATTTTTCACATCTTCCACCAGGAACATTAAAACTAAATCTTCCTTTAGTGTACCCTCTAGTTCTACTCTCTTCAACTTGAGAAAATATATCTCTTATATCATCAAAAACAGAAGTATAAGTTGCTGGATTACTTCTAGGGGTTCTTCCAATAGGGCTTTGATTTACCGGAACTATCTTGTCTATGAAATTTATTCCATTAAAAGATTTAAATTTTCCTATTTTTCCAGTACTATTTTTAGATAAAAACTTTTCAATTCCTTTTACTAAAACTTCATTAATTAAGCTACTCTTGCCACTTCCCGAAACACCTGTTACACCAATAAATTTTCCTAGTGGAAATTTTACATCTATGTTTTTTAAATTATTTTCAGATGCTCCGGAAATAGTTAAGACATTTCCATTACCGCTACGTCTTGTTTTTGGAACTTCTATCTTCATTTCTCCTGATAAAAATTTACCAGTTATACTTTCTTTGTTACTTTTTATATCATCCAATTTTCCTTGTGCAATTACATTACCACCATTTACCCCAGCAAAAGGACCAATATCTACAATATGATCTGCGGCTAATATTGTGTCTTCATCATGTTCAACTACAATTAATGTATTTCCTAAATCAACCATATTAGTTAAAGTTTTAATTAATTTTTCATTATCTTTTTGATGTAAACCAATTGAAGGTTCATCTAAAACATATAAAACCCCAGTTAAATTAGATCCTATTTGAGTTGCTAATTTAATTCTTTGGCTCTCTCCACCACTAAGTGTTTCAGCATTTCTATTTAAAGTTAAATACCCTAATCCAACATTTTGTAAAAAAGATAATCTATTATAAATTTCATTTAAAATTAATTGAGATATTTTTGATTCTTCTTCACTTAATCTAAATTCAAAAACAGTTTTTAAAATATCGTCAACACTCATACTTACTATTTCATTTATGTTTTTCTCATTTATTTTAACTGCTAAAGCATATTTGTTAAGTCTCGAACCGTTACATTTAGCGCAAGAAAAAGAACCCATATATTTTTTTAGTCAATCTCTAATTCTTTCACTTGTAGTTGAAAAATAGTCGTTTTCGACTTTTTCACAAACGCCTTCAATTCTTCTATTTCTTCTTATTTTATTGCCACTTGAAGAAACAAGAACATATTCTATTTCTTCTTTAGAACCATATTTTATTATTTCTATATCCTTTTTAGAAAGATCTTCTATAGGTATATTTTTATCTATACCATATGTATTTAATAGAATATCAAACTCTTGTCATTCTAAATTTTGAGTATTAACTGTATTTTCAAAAATTTTAATTGCTCCATCATTTATTGTTCTTCATTTCTCAGGAACTAATGTATCAAAATCGGCTTTTAAATTTACACCTAAACCTTTACATAAATCACATGACCCAAAAGGTGAATTAAAAGAAAATAATCTTGTTTCAATTTTAGGCATTTCAAAATCTTTATATATGCATGAATGCAATTTTGAAAATTTTTTAATAACTCCTTCTGTTGTTTCAACTTTTACTAAGCCTTTTGAATATTCAAGAGCTACATCAATAGCTTCTGCTATTCTATTTTTATTTTCTTCAATTAAAGCTAATCTATCAACAACAATATCAATATCATGTTTTATATTTTTTTCTAATTTAATATCATCATCAAGAGAATATATTTGATTATCAATTTTTACACGTAAAAATCCTTCACCTTTTAATTTTTGTATAATGTTTGTAAAAGTCCCTTTTTCGCCTTCAACAATAGGAGACAAGATATACAATTTTGAATTTTCTGGTAGTGAAAAAATATTTTCAATAATATCTTTATTTGTTTGAGAAGTAATTTCAATTCCATGACTTGGGCAATAAGGTTTACCTATTCTTGCAAAAAGAAGTCTAAAATAATCATAAATTTCAGTAACTGTTCCAACTGTTGATCTCGGGTTATTATGTGTTGTTTTTTGTTCAATTGAAATTGAGGGACTTAAACCTTCTATTGAATCAACATCAGGTTTTGAAGTACCTCCTAGAAACATTCTTGCATAAGAACTTAATGAATCAACATACCTTCTTCTTCCTTCTTCATAAATAGTATTAAAAGCTAATGAACTTTTTCCACTACCGCTTAAACCTGTAAAAACTACTAATTTATTTTTAGGAATTTCTAAAGAAATATTTTTTAAATTATTTTCCCTAGCACCTTTAATTACTAACATTTCTTTTGTTTTTTTACTCATATATTTAATTCTCCTTTTGTAATTCTAAAATAATATCTCTTAATTCTATTGCTCTTTCATAGTCCAATTCTTTTGAAGCTTGTTCCATTTGTTTTCTTAAATTTTTAATTAACTCTTCTCTAGAAGGTTGACCAGAAGATGTTTTTTTAGTAGTATTTTTAAAATAAAAATCAATAGATCCTTCTATGCCTGATCCTTGAATTGGTTCAGGTATAGGCTTTATTATTGTTTTAGGAATAATATTGTTTATTTTATTGTATTCTTCTTGAATTTTTCTAATTTCAGTATTTTGATCGATTGTTTCTTGCATGCTTTTAGACATTTTATCAGCATAAAAGATTACTTTTCCATTTTCGTTTCTTGCTGCACGTCCAGCTATTTGAATTAAACTTCTTGTACTTCTAAAGAAACTTTCTTGATCAGCATCTAAAACTATTATTAAACTAACTTCTGGTAAATCTATTCCTTCTCTTAACAAATTGATACCAATAACGCAGTCATATACGCCTTTTCGTAATTTTCTTAGTATTTGATTTCTTTCAAATGTGCTATGTTCAGAATGAATATAAGCAATTTTTTCGTTTTTTTCTAAAAAGTAGCGCGTTAATTCTTCTGCAAATCTTTTTGTTGTTGTTAATATTAAAGTTCTTTCATTTTTTTCTTTTTGCTTTTGAAGTTCATCATATATATTTTCAACTTGATTTTCTTTTTTTCTTACTTCTATTATAGGATTTAATAACCCTGTTGGTCTTACAAATAAATTTGTTACAACACCATGAGTTTTGTCCAATTCAAATTCATCAGGGGTTGCACTAATGTAAATTGTTTGAAAATCAAATTCTTTTTCAAACTCTTCAAAACGTAAAGGTCTATTTTCTAGTGCGCTTGGTAATCTAAAGCCATAATCAACCAAAGTTTTTTTTCTTGAATTATCACCTTTAAACATTGCCTTTAATTGTGGGATCATCATATGAGATTCGTCAATAAACAATATTGGTTTTTTATCCATAAAATAGTCTAATAATGTATATGGTCTTTGATCAAAATCTCTTTCATCAAGATACATAGAATAATTTTCTATTCCAGAACAAACTCCAAATTCTTCTAAAGAATCTATATCTCTTTCCGTTTTTTCTTTTATTCTTTGTGCTTCTAATAATTTATTATTATCTTCAAAATATTTAATTCTTTCTCTTAATTCAATTCTAGCTAATTCACAAGTTTTTTTAATTATATCGACATTTACTGTATATGCATCACCAGGATATATAATAATTTTTTTATGGTTTTCAATTACTTCTTTTGTTACTGGATGACAAATTTTTATACCATCGATTTCATCATCAAAAAATTCCACTCTAATTATAAAACTGTCATCGTAAGCAGGTCTTATATATATTAAATCACCTTTTGAACTAAAAGAACCTAAAACTAATTCAGTGTCATTTCTTGTATAATTTCTTCTTATTAAATTTTTAAAAAAATCATTTCTTTTTATAGTCATTCCAACTTCTATTTCATAAAAATTTTCTAAATATTCTTTTGGATTTAAAGCGCCATAAATAGCACTAACAGAAGCGACAACTATTGTATCATTTCTTGTTAACAAGGAGTTTACAGTGCTCATTCTCATAGCATCTAAATCAATATTTGTTTTGCTTGTTTTATCTATATATGAGTCACTTTCAGGTATATAAGCTTCTGGTCTATAATAATCAAAATAAGAAACAAAATATTCAACTTTATTTTCTGGAAAAAAAGCCTTTAATTCACTATAAAGCTGACTAGCTAATGTTTTATTATGACTTAAAACTAAAACAGGTCTATCAAATTCTTTTATAACATTTGCAATTGTAAATGTTTTACCACTTCCTGTAACTCCTTTTAAAACTTGATATTTTTCATTATTTTTTATTCCATTAACTATTTCTTTTATAGCCTTTGGTTGATCACCTGATGGATTATAATTTGATACTAATTTATATATTGACATAGTTATAAAATTATATTATTTTATTTTAATAAAATAAAAAAATGAATAAAATGACTAAAAGTACTATAAAAAAAGACAATTATAAAAATAAAAAGTTAGTAAAAACTAACCTTTATTTTTATCGTTATTTTTTAGAAAAAGTATATCCTCTTGATCCATAATAAACAGCTTCTGAAATAGTAGGGTGAGTGAAAGGGTGTTCTTGTAACTGTGTAAATGTAATATCTTTAGACATTGCTAAAGCTAATTCATTAATAATTAAATGAGATCCTTCAACAAACATAAATGCACCTAATAATTTATCTGTTTTTTTATCAACTAACATTTTTATAAAACCTGTTTTTTTATCTAAATTATCAGCATGAGCTCTTGGTAATGCAGCTGTAGGTACATTAACAACTGCGTAATCAACATTTTTATCTTTTAATTCTTGCTCTGTGTATCCAACTCCTGAAAATTCTGGATTTAAATAAACTGATCAAGGAATTAATTTTGGATTTACAACTTCTTTAAGAGCTTCTTTATTTAAAATTCTTTTTGCTATAACATCACCTGATTTATAAGCAAAAGTTGAAAGCATCATAATACCAGTAACATCTCCTAATGCATAAACATTTTGAATACTTGTCTCCATATATTGATTAACTTTTACTGAACCATTTGGATTTAATTCTAAATTTAATTTTTTAAATGATTCAGTATTAGCAACTCTACCAACAGCTGATAAAATATATGAACTTACAATTTCTTTAATTTCATCACCTTGTTTTATTATTAAAGCATTATCATTAATTTCTTGGATTTTAGCATTTTCAATTATCTCAATGTTTCTATCTAATATATACTCTTTAACTTTTGTTTGTAAATCAATATCAAAATTAGACATAAATTTATTGGCTTCAACAATTGTAACTTTTGTTCCAAATGTTGAATAAAAATAAGCAAACTCTAATGCAACAGGACCAGAACCTATTATTGTAAGTGAATCCGGTTTTTTAGATAATGACATTGCATCAGTAGAATTTATAAGAATACCATTATCTTTTGCTTCTTTAAAACCTTTTATATCTAATTCTCTGCTTCTAGCTCCAGTAGCTAAAACCAAAATATCAGTATTTATTTTTTCACCATTAACAATTAATGTGTTTTTATCAATAACCTCGCCTTCACCAAATAAAATTTCAACTCCTGCATCAATTATTGAATTTTTAATAGCTCCATTTAAAAGATTTTTATTATTAATTCTTCTTTCTTGAATTGCTTGAAAATTAAAATCATTTTTTTCAGAAATTAATCCATATTCTTTTGCACTTTTAATATTTTCAAACACTTTTGCGCTCTTAATTAAAGTTTTTGTTGATATACATCCTTCATTAACACATGTACCACCAAAATGTTTTTTTTCAATAAGCGCAACTTTTTTACCATTTGAAGATAAAATATTTGCTAAGCTATAACCACCAGGGCCAGCCCCTAAAACAACAATATCAAATTTTTTCATTTTTTCCTCGTTTTTTATTATAAGTTCGAACGAAAATTATTATATACAAAAAAATAGATAAAAAATTAAAAAGTTAAAAAAATGAATAAAAAACATTAAAAAAATAACTTTTTAAATTTTTCTAAATAAAAAAATCTGAAATTTCAGATAATTTTATTAGTCTAATGGCAACAATGACGAAACATTTTTAGTAATTATTATTTCATTGGCATTCATACTATTTGTTTCAGTGCCAGATAAAATGCCAATTTTAATATTTAATTCTAATTCAAGATAAACTCTTGTTTTGTTAGTTTGTTCAAAATATCTTATTTCTATATTATGAATTTTTAAGAACTCTATTTCTAATCTGCTAATAGAAAAAAATAAATCACCATTTTCAGAAGTTAAAAAATTTGTCCCGTTTTGTGTATCTATTGAATTAAATAAGTCCTCTGATCCAAAGTATAAATTAAATCTAGAACTTTTATTAATTCTTGACTCATTTTTTTCATTTATTCCTAAATCTACGATTGGTATCCATAAATTTTCATCTTGAAAATAACCTACATATTTTATTAAATCAGAACCTTCAATTTTAAAATTTTGTTTATCATTTGAATTGTCATATGAACTTTTTATGTTTTTTGCTAATTTTGTAATATCCTTATATTCATGATTAAATTGAATAAAAATATTATTTAATAATAACTCATTTGTTATTTTCTTAAAACCAGTAATTACTAATTTTCTTTCTTCAATTGATTTAATCTCTTCATAACTATCTGAATCAGCAACTTTAACAACAAAATATATTATAACTTCACCTTTAATATCATTTGGTATTACATTGATTACTTTTACCTTTAATTTTTCATTTTTAAAATTATCTCAACCCTGCTCGAATTCATAAAAATTTGCTAAAAATTCATTTGTTAACTTGAAATCAGACCACAATTTTGATGCATAAGTGTTTTTTGAAATAAAAGATAAATCTTCATAAATAATAATTTTATTATTTAAAACATAATTTAAATATTCATAATCATTAAAGCTTAAATTAATTTCAAAAAAAGAATTTCTTGTTATATTATAAAAATCTTCTTTTTGAATTCCATTTTCATAAAAAATATTTTTTATATTTAAATTTAAATTAATTTTTTTATTAGATTTACCGTTTAAAAAACTTAAATCGTTAATTATTAATTTATTTTCACTCTGCATTTTTTTAATATCAAAAGTTTTATTATCATAATTTGAAAACTTTAATTCACTAAAAAAATTAAGAAAATCTTTGTTTTTATATGCTTCTAAATTATCTATATTAATTTTGTTTTCAAAGATATAATCATAATCAATTAGATATTTTATTGATTGAAGTGAAGTGTTTAATTTTTTAGATCCAGAAAAATTAACAATTAAATCGTAAAAATCTTCATTTTTATATTTGCCTGAAAATTTTATTGATAATTCACCTGTCATATCATTTAAATTAAAAATAGAAAATTGTTTTATTTCTAAATCAGCGTTATTTTTAATGGAAATTAAATCAGCGTTTTCGCTAGGTAAATTTTCATTAGAAAAATTAAATAATTCAAAAATCTGAAACATTTTATCTATTTCTATTCCGTTTTTAGAACCACCTTTTAAAATATCTTTTTTATTATCAAAAATTACATTGTTTGAAATTCTATTAAATTCTTTTGTATAAATCTTAGATTCATAATTATTTTTTATATCAATTAATGAATAATTAATTTTAACGCTGTTTTCGCTAATTTTTTCTATAGAAATTAAATTAAATACATAATTATCTATTTTTGTTATTTTATAACTTTCAATTTTTAAAGCTTCTTCAATATTTTTATTTTCTAACAATTCAATTTTTAAATTTTTAGCTTTATTTTCTACATCACTATTTTCTTTATTAGTTGATAAATTTGAACAAGATACCATTAAAAATGGCAAAGTTGAAATCGGTATTATTATTTTTTTATTTATTTTCATTTTTATCCTTTAATTTAATTAATAGTATTTATTTTAACAAAAAAATAATTTAATAAATATCTTAAAAAACTTTAATTTATAATAAAAATTAAAAATATATGATATTTTTTCAAAAAAAATATTTTTTCTTTATATAAAGTATTAAAATACTTGTATGTTATAAATAACATATTGAAGAAGGACAAAATGAATTTTAATAAAGAAAAAATAACAATCACTATCTTTTTTATAGTTCAATTTGTAATTTCAGTTTTATTACTATGCTTTTACAAATTGGTAAATTTTTCTTTATTTTTAGGGTTTTTAATCGGAAGTTCTATTTCATATTTAAATTATTTTATTTCTGATTATATAAGCTTATTTTTTATAACAAAAACTAAAAGAACTGCTAGTTTTATTAGTTTTTGTGGTTTTTTATTTAGAATGGTTATTATTTGTTCAATCATAATTCTTATCATTTATATAAATAAATACAACCTTTTAAATAAAAAAAACCTTTTTAATAAAAATATTAAATTAGCTTACTCAATGTATCCAATTAATATAATTTCATTTTTATTTGGTACAGAAATTTATAAAATATCTATTTTTCTTTCTTCAATTACAAAAAAGAAAATTAATAAATAGAAAGGAGGGGACAGAATTTGAAAAAAATTACTAGTGCTTTATGAGAATGAAATCAACCACAATTATTTTCATTAATTATAGTTGTATTAATTTGTTTTATTCTTTCTTTAACAACTTATATTTTGATAAAGAAAGAATCAAAACCAAATAAAGCGCCTCACGGTTTATTGTTTGTTATGGAAGGCTATATAAATTATATTGATGCTAACTTTGATGAAAATACAGAAGGTAAATTACCTAAGGCAAGATTTTATATATTTGGAATTTCTACATTTTTATTTATAGGGTTACTAATTAGTATGTTAGGTTTAGAACCTATTGTTACAAGTTATTCTGTAGCTTTTGTTGCTGCTTTTGTTACATGATTAGGAATATACATAACTGCATTTATATACCAAAAATGAAGATTTTTAAAAAGATACATGAACCCAATAGAACTTATAGGACAATATGCTCCTTTAATAAGTCTTAGTTTTCGTATTTTTGGAAATGTTATAGGTGGGGCTTCAATAATATTTTTAGTTTATTTTATAGCAGGACTTGCATGAAGTAAAATTTTAGGTCAAGATTTTAATACAGCTTATTTTGCTGAAAACCCTTTAAATCAACCATGACCATTATTTGCGCCAATAGTAACTCCATTTTTACATATGTATTTTGATATATTTAGTGCATACATACAAACTCTTGTATTCTGTGCTCTTACAACTGTTTATTGAGCTAATGAAGTTGAAATAACAGCTTATAAGAAGAAAAATAAAGAAAATTCACAAGAATTAAATACACAAAAAATAACTTTAAATGAAAACGTATATTAATTTAAGGAGAGAAAAAATATGACAGATAAAGGTTTAATTGCTATAGGTATCGGTTTAGCTATGGTAGCTGGTGCCGGTGTTGGATTAGGACAAGGTATTGCTGCTGGAAAAGCTGCTGAAGCTGTTGGTCGTAATCCAGAAGCTGCAGGTAAAATTCGTACAATGATGCTTGTAGGTCAAGCTGTTTCAGAATCTTCTGCAATTTATTCATTGTTAATCGCTATCTTATTAATGTTTGTATTTGGCAATTAATTATGCAAAATATTACAAAATTTTTAATTGAAGCAACTAATGAACAAGGTAAACCTAACGCATTAAGTGATTCATTAAAAGATAAATTTGAAAAATTATTTCCATCAATTCCAATGATGATTGCTACTTTAATAGCATTAACTTTGGTTATTATTATTTTATGATTTTTATTATATAAGCCATTAAAAAAATCAATTAAAGAAAGACAAGATTATATTCAATCAAATATTAACGATGCTGAAAGTAATAATAATTTAAGTAAAACTAAGTTAGAAGAAGCTAATCAAAGATTAGCAAAAGCTTATGAAGATGCAAATAACATAGTTAAAGAAGCAAAAATTCATGGTGAAAGTGTTATTGCAAGTTATACTGAAAAAGCAAAAATAGAGTCAAAAAGAATAAAAGAAAAAGCTCGTTTAGAAATAAAAGCTGAACATGATGCTTTATTAGCTGAATCAAAAGATAATATTGTTAAAGCTGCTATTGAAATCAGCAGAAAAATAATAAAAAAAGATGTTTCAGAAGACTCTCAAAATGAAATTATAGATAACTTTTTAAATTCATAATATGTTTACAAAAGCAAAAGCAGACAGCTATGCTTTAGCACTTTTCGAATTAATTAACGAAAACAATGAAATTAATGATTATTATAAATTTTTAGTTGATTTTAATAATGAATTAATTAAAAAAGAAAAAATTCACTTATTTTTTTCTGATTCAAAAATTGAAAAAAATAAGAAAGATGAAATTGTAGATTATTTAACAAATAACTTTAATAATTTAGATTTAAAATATTTTAATTCTTTTTTAAAAATCTTAATTAATCAAGGTAATTCTTATCTTTTGCCAAGAATAATTAAACTTATTATTAACTTTTTTGAAGAAAAATTAAATATAACAATAGCTCATGTTTATAGTGCTTTTAGTATAGACAATGAGAAAGTAGAAAAAATAAAATTAAAACTTGAAAATGATTATAAAACAAAAATAATCATTGAAACTCATATAGACAAAAATATTATTTCTGGTTTTAAAATAGTACTTAAAAATAATGTTATAGAAAATAACATGGAATCAGATTTACAAAAAATAAAAGAAAATTTATTAAATAAAGGAGGTTTAAATGGCTAATCAAATGAGTGAAATTAGTGCAATTATTAAAGATAAAATTAGAAGTTTTGACTCAAAGATTGATTATTCAGAAGTCGGTAATATAGTTACAATAGGTGACTGTATAGCTTTAGTAAGTGGTCTTGATAATGCTAAAAATGGTGAAATAATAAAATTTAAAAATGATATTTATGGCCTTATTTTAAACCTTGAAGAAGAAGTTGCAGGTGTTGCTATTTTTGGCAATGCAGATGAATTAAGCGAGGGCGATCAATGTCAAAGAACTGGTGAAGTTATTTCAATACCAGTTGGTGATGAAATGATAGGTCGTGTTGTAAATGCTCTTGGTGAACCAATAGATGGAAAAGGAAAAATAATAACTAAAAAAAATGGAGAAGTATTTAAAATAGCTCCTGGTGTTATGACACGTAAAGAAGTTAATCAACCTCTTGAAACCGGGATAATTTCTATAGATTCTATGATACCTATTGGTAAAGGTCAACGTGAATTAATTATCGGTGATAGACAAACAGGAAAAACTTCTATTGCAATAGATACTATTATTAATCAAAAAGATAAAAACGTAAAATGTATTTATGTAGCTGTTGGTCAAAAAAATTCTACAGTTGCTCAAATAGTAAAAAAATTACAAGATACAGGCGCTATGGAATATACAACTGTTGTTATAGCAGGTGCTAGTGAACTTTCACCAATGCAATATATAGCTCCATATTCAGGAACAGCAATCGCTGAAGAATGAATGTCAAAAGGCGAAGATGTTTTAATAGTATATGATGATTTATCAAAACATGCTGTTGCATATAGAACTATTTCTCTATTATTAAGAAGACCTCCTGGTCGTGAAGCTTACCCAGGTGATGTTTTCTATCTTCATTCACAACTATTAGAAAGATCAGCTAGAGTAAATAAAGATAATGGTGGTGGTTCTATTACAGCATTGCCAATTATAGAAACACAACAAGGAGATATATCAGCATATATTCCAACAAATGTTATTTCGATAACAGATGGGCAAATATTTACTCGTGAAAATTTATTTAATTCAGGACAAAGACCTGCAGTAGATGTTGGTTATAGTGTTAGTCGTGTAGGTTCAAGTGCGCAAATAAAAGCTATGAAACAAGTTAGCGGATCTTTAAAACTTGAATTAGCACAATATAATGAAATGCTTTCATTTGCTCAATTTGGTTCAGATTTAGATGATTCAACAAAAAATATTTTAAAGCATGGTGCAAAAGTTTATGAAATTTTAAAACAAGAACAATATTCTCCTTTTAATCAAATTACTGAAGTAGCTGTTTTATTAGGTGTTAAGGAAAAAATTATTAATCCTTTACCGCTTGAGCAAGTTAAACAATATAGAAATAATGTTTCACAATTTATTAATAAAACACTTGAAGGAATAAATTTAGTTAAAGAAATAAAAGATAACAACTTTGTTCTCACAGATGAAATTTATAATAAATTAGCTTGAATACTAGTTGATATTGTAAATAAAATTATAACAACAACTCCAGGATATAATCCTGATGATCATTCTCCAATGCCTTCTAAATATAGTATAAAAAATGAAAAAGCATAGAAAATAATAGTTATGTCAAGTATTAATAATATTAAAAATAGAATTACAACTGTAGGGTCAATTAGAAAAATAACACATGCTATGGAATTGGTTAGTTTTTCAAAATTAAAAAAAGCCAAAGCTGAATATGAAGAAGTTTTAAAATATGACCAATTACTTGATGCTATGTTTGACAAAATTTTTAATAATTTATATGCAGATGAATTAAATTATTTTACAAAAGCTAGTAATAGTTCCGAAAATAGCTTATATATAGCTGTTTCTAGTAATTTGGGATTAGCTGGTGGTTATAATTCTAACATAATTAAAGCTACAAAAAATTTAGTAAAAGAAAATGATAAATTAATAGTTATTGGATCATATGGATTAAAAGGTTTAAGTCAAATTTTTAAAAATCAATTAATTCAAACTTTAGAACAAAGTAATAAAAACGCAAATTACCATAAAATGGTAAAGCAAATTGTTAAAATAGCAATGAATCTTTATAAAAGAGGCGAAATTAGCTCTGTAAATATTGTTTATACAAAATATATAAATAATTTAGTTCAAACAGAAATTTGCGAAAAAATATATCCTTTTGATAGTGAAAAAGTTAAAGAATTAGTAGGTAACGGTCCGTCTGACCATAATTTAGAATTTGAGCCAAGTCCTAAAAAGATTTTGCAAGAAGCAATACCTTTATACATTGATAGCAAAATTTATACCGCTATTTTAAATGCTAAAATAAGCGAAGTTGCCTCTAGAAGAATTGCTATGGAAAATGCAACTGATAATGCAGATCAATTAATAGAAAGTTTAAATATTGAATATAATAGAAAAAGACAAAGCAAAATAACCCAAGAAATTATAGAAATTGTTTCGGGTGCAGATGCTGTCTAATTCACAGTATTCCATTTTAATAATAAAAAGGAGGATACATGCCAAATAATAACTTAGAAAATAAAAACATTGGTAAAATTATCCAGATAATGGGTCCAGTTGTTGATGTTCGTTTTAAAAGAGGTGAATTACCTGCATTATTAAATGCTTTAGTAATAAATTATGAAGACAAAGTTTTTACATTAGAAGTAGAACAACACATTGGCGATGATACAGTTAGAACAATTGCTATGGTTTCAACAAATGGTTTGTATAGAGGTCAAGAAGTTATTGACACAGGAAAGCCAATTAGTGTACCTGTAGGTAAACCGGTATTAGGAAGAATGTTTGACGTTTTAGGTAATCCGATAGATCTTATGGAAAAACCAAATAGTCAAATGAATTCTATTCATGCTCCAGCCCCATCATATGAAGATCAAAAGACAGAAAGTGAAATTTTGGAAACTGGTATTAAAGTTATTGACCTACTAATACCATTTGCAAAAGGCGGTAAAATAGGTCTTTTTGGAGGTGCAGGTGTTGGTAAAACAGTGCTAGTTCAAGAATTAATTAATAATATTGCTGTAGGACACGGTGGATTATCTGTTTTTGCTGGTGTAGGTGAAAGAACTCGTGAGGGAAACGATTTATACAACGAAATGAAAGCAGCTGGTGTTTTAGATAAAACTGCCCTTGTTTTCGGTCAAATGAATGAACCTCCTGGGGCACGTATGCGTGTTGCTTTAACAGGATTAACAATGGCTGAATATTTCCGTGATAATGAAAAACAAGATGTTTTATTATTTATAGATAACATATTCCGTTTTGTACAAGCAGGTAGTGAAGTTAGTGCTTTATTAGGTCGTATGCCTAGCGCAGTTGGATATCAACCTACTTTAGCTACTGAAATGGGTCAATTACAAGAAAGAATTACATCAACTAAAAATGGTTCTATAACTTCTGTGCAAGCAGTGTATGTTCCTGCTGATGATTTAACAGATCCAGCTCCAGCTACAACATTTAACCATCTTGACGCTAAAACTGTTTTAGATAGAAATATAGCTGCATTAGGAATATACCCTGCAATAGATCCTTTAGAATCAGCTTCTAGACTTCTTGATCCATTAGTTATTGGACAAGAACATTATGACGTTGCGCAAGGGGTGGTTTCTACACTTCAAAGGTTTAAAGAATTACAAGATATTATAGCAATTTTAGGTATGGGTGAACTTAGCGATGAAGACAAAAAAATAGTTGCTAGAGCTCGTAGAATAAGAAACTTTTTAAGTCAACCTTTTACAGTAGCTGAAAAATTTAGTGGCAAAAAAGGTAAATATGTTAAATTGCCAGATACAATAAGAAGTTTTAAAGCTATTATTGAAGGTAAATACGATAACTTTCCAGAAGAATTATTTTTATATGTAGGATCAATAGATGATGTTGATTCTAACTACAAAAAAATGATAGAAGAAAAAGAAAAACTAAATTATCAAAAATAGTTTTTTTATAGGTTTATAAGTAAAATGAATAAATTTTCAAACTTAAAAATAATAACTCAATATCATAATTTTTACACTGGTAAAATTTCAAACATTTCTTTGTCTACAAAAAGCGGTGGAAGAATAATTATAGAGCCTAATAGAAGTGAATTTCTTTCAACAATTGATATTTGTGAATTGATTATTAATGAATATGAAACAAATAAAAAAATTTTATGTTCAATTAGTGATGGAATTGTATATGCTGATAAATCCGAAATATTAATAGTTACTAATGATATTATTTTTAGTGATCAAATTGATATTGTTAAAGCTCAAAGAGATAAAGAATATGCTTTAAGTCAATTACAAAAACCTCTTAGTGAAAATGAAGAAAAAATGTTTGAAATAAAACTTAAAAAAGTTATTAATAGAATAAATGTTTCGCAAGATAAACAATAATTTAAAGTTATTAAATATTTGTCATAAATATTAATTTGGCAAATATTTTTTTAATTTATAATATATAATATTATTAATTAATATTAAAAGTTATATTTTAATATTTTATAAAAGGAGATTAAATGACATTTTGACAAGGTTATTATAATTTCTCAAGCAAAGCATTATCTGAAATGCCCTCAATGTATGGTGCTGTACATATTTTAGCTTTTGCTCTTTCACTTTTAGTTGTTACAGGTATGGTTTTTACAATTATAACTGCTAAAAGAAGAGGAATTTTAATATTTATAACTGTTATTTGAAGTTTATTATTAATAAATGAAATATTCTTCAAACAACTGCCAGCTATTTCAAATATGAAAGTTAATGACGTAACATATGACTTAAGTAACTTACCAATAAGTATAAATAGCTTAATGTTATATGTTTTACCATTTTACATTTTTATTAGAAATAAAAGATTTGAATATCTTTCATTGCCTCTAATTGCAATTTCATCAATTTTTATAGGCGGGGCGATGCTATTAGTACCATTTAATGGTCTTATTTTACAAAAAGAAATATTATCAAATGTTTATATTTTTATAAATGCTACATTGTTATTAGGATTAGGTGTTTCACTTGTTCTTAATGGAAAAGTTAAATTTAGAGATAGATATACATATGTTAATTATATGCTAGGTATGGGTGCTATTTTATTCATAAGCGCATTAATAAATGTATTTGTTTATTTAGGTACAGAATACGAAGTATACAATAAAGTAGTATTTATGAGTATTTCATTTGTTACTGGTTTTGCACACACACACGCAATATATAACGCATTACCAAACTTAACAATAAGTATAGCAGGATTAGATGCTATATTAAATATATTCTTTGTTGTCGGTCTACTATTTGTCGCTTTATTAGGATACTTAAATATTGTATTATTTAGATTTCTTATTAAAGAATATCATAAACGTATAATTAACAGAAACAACTATAAAAAATCTAATTCACAAGTTGTAAGCGAACAAAATGAAAATGAAGAAAACAATATTGAAAACAAAAAATTAGAAGTTGTTGATTCTTCTTCATATAAAGAAATAGTAGAAAAAAAATACCCTATGGTTTAATAAAAAAACGGATAATTATCCGTTTTTATTTATTTCTTCTTAAAAGTTCTTTTGTCATAAAAAATCTTATAAAAAATATTGATTAACTCTATTAAAATAATAAATATCATTATAACAAAACTTATTGCACTAACTCTACTATCTGCTTCTTCAATTTTTAAATTAGCTACATTGCTTAAAATATAACCTATTCCAATTGTTGATAAAGCTCCAAAGCTTATCATTGATCTAAATACATTCTCAAATCTATAAAAAGCAAAACTTATTATTTCATTTTTTGCATTAGGTAAAATATACTTAAAAAATATTTTAGTTTTTGAAAAATATTTTGTTTTAATCATATTTGATAAACCTACTGAATAAACACTATTTAAACTTTCAATAAAAAACTTAGCCATTGCTCTAGTAGAACTAAAAATCATAACTATTAATATAGGTATTTCAAATCTATTAAAAAACATATTAAATAAAATAAATACTATTACAGAAGGAATTATTCTACAAATTAAAAGAAATAATTTAATCAACAAAATATTATATTTATTACCAATTATATTATTTCCCAAATAAGCTATAAATAAACTTAATAAATATGAAATAAATATAGCAATAGAACTTATTTTTAAAATATCATATACACTAATAAAAAGTTTATAAATATTTTCTTTAATATATATAAAATCTATATCTAAATATTTACCAAAAGTACTATAAAATAAATTAATATTTATATCTTTGTAATTAATTATAAATAAAACAGAAATAGCCAATGATAAATATATAATAGATAATATTCAAAAGTATAAAGTAGGTCTTAAAAATATTCTTTTTGAAAACTTTGTTTTTTTATCTAATGCTTTTTGAAAAAATATAATTTTATTTAAAAAAATTCCTATAAGTTCATTTATCAATAAAGTAATAGTTAGTCAAAGTAATGGAATACCTATATATTTATAATCTAGTGTATTTTTTCCTTGCAAAAAATAACCTAATCCAAATAATCCAGCAGAACTTAATATTGAGGTTCATCTTATATTTGATTCAAATGAATATAAAAATAAAACTATTATTTTGTTTTTATAGCTATTATTTACATTTTTAAAAAATGAAATTCATTTATTTTTTCCTAAAAAAATATTATTTTTAAAAGTATTATAATCACTATTTTCAAATATATCCTCTAAATATTTATGGGCTCATAATCAGGTAAATCAACTTAATACTAATGTAGCTTGTAAAATATCACCAAATCCATTTCTTAATATTTCAAGAACTACAAGAACAGGTATAGATCTTAATATAAGAACAAAAACTTTTATTAAATAAACTAATAATAAATTTTTATGAAAAGTTTTTGAACTTAAAAATGCTGTTAAAATAGCAAATAAAAATCCTATTAACGTTCCTAAAGAAGTATACTGAACTGTTTTTAAAGTAAATTTAAATGTAGTAAAAATATAATTTTCATAATTATTATTTTGTTCAAAAGAAAATATTTTTTTAATTCTTAATAAAAATAAACTCAAACCGTTTGAAGAAAGTTGAAAATTTAAAGTAAAAAATGAATAAGCAACAAATATTAAAAATAAACAAATAAAAATGTATTTAATAATACTAAAAGAAACTTTTTTATAGTAATTTTTATTTTTAAATGAATAATTAATCGTAGAATTCATTTATTTCCTCTTTAGTTAGATTTTTCAAATTTATATTTTCAAAAACCTTTTTATTTTTTATAAAAATAGCTTCATCAATATAATCTAAAGAATTTTCTATATCATGTATTGAACACAAAACAATAGCTTCATTATTTATTGCGTAGTCTTTTAATAATTTAAAAACAAGCTTCGCATTTTTTGTGTCTAAACCTGTTGTAGGTTCATCAGCAAATATTATTTTTTTATTATCCATTAAAAAAATTGCTAATTCAACCTTTCTTCTTTGTCCTCCTGATAATTCTGATACAGGAGTAAAAATTTTATCTTCAATTTCTAAAATATTTAATTTTTCTATAAGATCACTTTTATTTTTTTTAGTTAATATTCTCAATATTTTAAAAAACTTATTTTTAAAAATATTTTCACTTAAAAGTCTTACATTATCATAAACATCGTACGTATTCAATAAATTGTTTTCTTGAAATAAAAAACCTATATTGTTTTTAAATTTATTAAAATTATTTTTTATTATCCTTTTTTGATACTTTGAATTATTATTCACAATAATATCTTCATTATTATATTTTATTTCACCATTTTGTATAAAATCATGATTTAAAATAGATTTTAATAGAGTTGTTTTTCCAGATCCACTTTTACCAAAAAGTCCATAAAAATGCCCTTTTTGTAAAATTAAATTAACATTTTTTAATACAATGTTTTTCTCATAACATATTTCAATATTTTTTAATTCTAATTTCATTAATAACCTAATTTTTTCATTTTTTCTATAATTATATTATCTTCATTTTCAATTGTTTTTTTGTATGCATTAAAACCTAAACTATCACCTATATTATTATTTCCTTTAATATTAGATAATTGTAAAAAAGAATTTTGTATAACATTTAAAACTTCATTGCTTATTGTATTACTTGCTACTCCTAAATTATAAGGCACTGATTCTGTTACTACAAAAATTTCAAATTTATTATTATCTTTTGGAATATATCTTTTCTTAGTATTTTTTGTATAAGCATAAGGAGCTTCATTATCAAAAGCTATATGGAATGTATTATTTGATTTTTCAAAATCAGTTATTTTATAAGCTTTTTGATCAGCGAATTTATCACTATTATCTATTAAATATTGATCCAATTGTTTATTTTTAAACGCTTCTTCAAAATGAGTTTTTAATAGATGTTTAGGTAAAATTCATTTTGAAGAACTATCTTTTGAACCATGAATTATTCCAAAACTCATAAATTTATTAAAATCTTTATTTTTTCAAGCCTCTTTAATTGCATTTCTTGTTGCTTCATCGCCATATAATCAAATTTGACCTCTTTGACTATCAACATAATCATTTGGTTCTGAATATACGTTTTCATAAATATAATTTTTAAATAATAGATCATTATTTCATCTTTCATATGAGCCATTATTAATATTTTCTTCAGACGCTAATCCATTAAAGATATTATTTTGTAATTCAGCTTGTTTAAAAGCATATTCGTTGTTTTCATTTACATGTTTAAATGCTCTAGTTAATGTTCTTAAAAATAATTTAGAACTTAATTTTAGTTCTTCATATCTTAAAAAATAATCTCCTACTGAAAGAAAACCTATAGCATTATTGTTATTTTTTAAAATATTATCAATTAAAACAGAATCTTTATCTGGTGTATTTTCAATTTTAACGGTGATATTAGAATAGTTATTTTTTATTAATTCTGAATTTAAAAATTCTTCCAATTTTTTAATTTCAGTCTTATCACTTTCGCTATTGCCAAAGTACAATGTAATACTTTGTTGTTTCTTTTCATCTTTTAATGTTGAACAACTTGCAGCTATAAATGAAGTAGTTGTTAACATCATCATAGTAGATGTTGTGTTAAATATAAAATTTTTTTTCATAAAAATAAAAAACCTTTCTGGACAGAGAAAGATTAATAGTAATATCAGTTTAATTGATCTTACTACGCAGGTTTCAACCTGATCAGCTCAAAGAGTATTTCTCAATTTGCTATATATGCAAATACCTCTGTCAATTATTTACAATATAATAATATCAAAATAAGATATTTTTTAAAAAAATATCTTGTTAAAACACAAGATATTTAATTTCGTTTTAATAATTAAAGTTAGTTATAATGTATCAATTTGGTAAATTAATAATATTATTATGTAATAAAGCAACATAAACAATTAAACCAATAACAATTAATGATATTATAGCATCTCTTCAAGTTGGAATAATTATTCTATAATGAGTTCTCTTAGCATATGGGTCATAACCTCTTGTTTCCATTGCATTTGATAAATCTTCCGCTTTTGCAAAAGCTGTAACAAAAAGTGGAATAATTAATGTTGTAAATGATTTAATTTTATCTTTTAGTTTACCGTTTTTAAAATCGACACCCCTACTTGATTGTGCTTTCATTATTCTATTTGCTTCGTCTAATAAAGTAGGTATAAAACGAAGAGCAATATAAATTATCATTACAATTATATGAGTTGGTATAAACAATAATTTAAGTGGTAACAATAAATCTTCAAGAGCTTTTGATAATAAAGTTGGTTTAGTTGTATTTACCATTAAGGTAGTAGCCATAATCATAATATAAACTCTTGCCACAAGACCTAATGTTCTAGCAATTATTTCATAAGTAATAAAATATGAACCGCCTAAATGCAACGGCAAAGGATAATATTGTTTAAGTTCTTGATAAGCTTTTGTTAATTTTCCAGCATTATCATACATTTCAACTTTCATAGTATATATATTTACAAAAAATAAAAAGAAACCAATTAATAGAGGCATAATCATTAATTTTAAAAGTGGTTTAATTTTATGAGTTGCAATTATATATAAGACAACTAACGGAATCAATAAAATAGCTATTGTAATAAAGTGTGTCACTATAAAGGCCAATACAATATAAATTATTGTTGATACTATTTTAATACGTGGATCTAATTTATGAACAAAAGTATTATTCATCATATAACGACTATAATTATTCATCTAATCCCCTTTTTTTCTTGTTAGCCATATATTCATTTAAAAAAGCTGCTAATTGCTCTAAATTTGTAACTTTAGGTACATTAATCCCTTTTTCTTCTAATTTTGAAACAAATGCTAATAATTTTGGAGGTTCCATATTATTTTTTTCTAAAAATTCAGTATCTTTTAACGTTTCATATGTTGGTCCGTCTTTAACAATTTTTCCATCTTTAAAAATTAAAATACGTTTAGTCACATCTAATACATTATCTAAATCATGAGTAACTATAATTACAGTTTTTCCTTTTTCATTAAGCTTTTGAAATATTTTTAAAATTTCAACAACTCCAACAGGATCAAGACCAGCTGTTGGTTCATCAGCTATTAATACATCAGGTTCCATAGCTAAAATACCAGCAATAGCTACTCTTCTTTTTTGGCCACCTGAAAGATCAAAAGGAGATTTTTTTAAATAAGATTCATCTAAACCTACTAATTCAAGATATTCCTTAGCTTTTGCAAAAGCTTCTTTTTTTGGTATCCCGAAACTTCTAGGTCCGAAAGCTATATCAGCTTCTATTGTTTCTTCAAAAAGTTGATATTCAGCAAATTGAAAAACTACACCTACTCTTTTTCTAACATCTTTAACTTGTTTGAGTTTCCCGTTTTTTTTGTATCTTGAAACTATATTTTGAATAAATTTTTCTTTTACTTTATTTTTTTTATTCATTTTTTCATCTTGAAAAATTCATTCTACGCTTCCTTGATATGGCAATAATAATGCATTTAGGTGTTCAACAAACGTAGTTTTTCCTGAACCTGTTTGTCCGATAATACCTATAAACTCGCCTTGTTCAATATTACAATTTATATTATCAATAGCTTTATGTTCCAAAGGAGTTTTACGTGCAAAAGTATGCACTAAATCTTTTACTTTTATTTGCATAATTCTTCTATAAACTCCTTTTCATTATAAGTAGGTGTTATACCTTTTATCTTTGAACTTAATTTATATATAAATGGTGAATCAATTTTAGCTAAATCTATTATTTCTTGATTATTTAATATGTCTTTTGGAGAGCCAGAAGCTATTATTTTACCTTTTGAAAAGACTAAACAATAATCAGCTAAAATTGCTTCATCCATATCATGTGTTATTGAAATTAAAGTTTTTTCTTTAGTTTTCTGAACTTCATGTATTATTTCCAAAACTTTTCTTTTTCCTAAAGGATCTAACATTGATGTTACTTCATCAAAAATTATAACTTCAGGATCTAATGCTAAAACACTTGCTATTGCAACTCTTTGTTTTTGCCCACCAGATAAAAATTGTGGGGCTTTATCAAGATATTTATTCATCCCTACATCATTAGAAAGTTTTTCAATAATTGGTTTCATATCTTTTCTTGGTATTTTTTTATTTTCTAAACCAAAAGCAATATCATCTTCAACTGATGCGCCAATAAATTGATTATCTGGGTTTTGGAAAATAATTCCAATTTTTTTTCTAATATCCCTAATAGTTTTTTTACTTATTGTAATATTATCAATTGTAATGGTGCCGCTATTAGGTTTATATAAAGCAACTAATAATTTACTAAAAGTACTTTTCCCAGATCCGTTGTGCCCTAAAATAGCAACATATTTTCCTTTTTCAATATTTAAATTTAATTCATCTATTGCATTGTTTTGACTATTTGGATACTTAAATACTAAATTTTCAACTTTAATCATAATTATAAATTATATATTATATACATTATAATTTGTTAAAAAAATAATGTGTTAGTAGTCTAAAAAATAAATGTTTTTGTAAAAATCATTTTAATATATATCCCTTTTTTATAGGTAAATAAATATTTATTTTTATTATTCATATGTTTTTATATAAAAGTGTAATTAGAGATGTAAATAATAAAAAAAGTCGTAAAATTAAAACGACTTTTATTATTAAATGTATAAAAGGTATAAAATACAGAATTTATTTAACTAATTCAATAATAGCCATAGGTGCGTTATCACCTGAACGTGATACTAATTTGTAGATTCTTGTATAACCACCATTTCTTTTTGCATATGATGGTGCAATTGTTTCAAATAAGTGTTTTAAAACATCTTTATTTTCTTCAACTGTTGTTGGACGTAAGAAACTAGCAACTAAACGACGATTTGCTAATGTAGGGTTTTTTGCCTTTGTAATTAATTTTTCTGCGTGACGACGTAATTCTTTAGCACGTGTTAAAGTTGTTGTTATACGACCATGTGCAAATAATTCACTTACTAATGTTCTCATAACGCCTTTACGTCATTTTGAATCACGACTATAAATTTGTGTTGGGTTAGCCATTATTCATCTCCTTTACTTAAAGAATAACCATTATTTTTTAAAACTTCTTGAATTTCGTCAAGAGATTTCTTACCTAAATTTTTGGTTTGTTCTAATTCTTCTAATGTCATTGCTGCAATTTGACTAATTTTAGTTTTATTAATTTTCTTAAGAGCATTTAATGAACGAACTGATAATCCTAATTGATTAATATCAATGTCATTTTCAGTTGTTTCTTCTTTTTGAATTTTTTCTTCTTCAAATACATTAAGTTTCATATTTTCTACATCACCAATAATTTGGAAATGAGCAATTAAAATTTCTGATGCTTGTTTTAAAGCATCCTTAGGACTTACTGTACCGTCTGTTCTAATTGTAAATTCTAGTTTTTCTTGAATTTTTGGACTTGATGTGTTCATATCAAAAATTTCATATTTTACATTTTCAACAGGTCCAAAATTACTATCTGTAGCTATAAATAAGCCTTTTTGAATTTTTGATTCCATTTTTGATGATACTTGAGGATCTAAAATAAATTTTTTATTTTCTTCGTTTGAAACAAATCCTCTACCTGGTCTTAAAAACATTTCTAAACTTATATTTGATTTTGGATTTAAAGTAGCTATTTCTAAAGTTTTATTAACGATTTCAATATTTGGATTATCAAATTCAAGATGTCTTGAAGTTATTGTTCCAGGTGTATCAGAATTTAAAGAAACTCTAATAATTTCGTCATCTCTTATAAATTCTGGATTATATTGAAATTTAACTTTTCTTAAGTTCATAATTAATTGTGTTACATCTTCTACAATGCCTGGCACTGTTCTGAATTCATGATCAACACCATTAATTTTAATTGCAAACAATGCTAAAGAAGTTATATTAGATAATAATATTCTTCTTAATGAAACTGCTAATGTGTTACCAAACCCTCTTTCAAGAGGACTTAATGTAAAAGTTACTTCATTAGCATTATTATTTACTAAAGAGGTTTTTACTTGTAGATAATCTAATTTAGACATTTTTTCCATAGTATTAACACTCCTTCTTATGATCTTGCTTTTTCACGTTTAAGAACACGTTTTGGTGGTCTTGTACCATTGTGAGGTGTAGGTGTAACATCTTTAATTTCAGTAACTGTAATTCCTGAAACTTCAATTTGTTTACGAGCTGCATCTTTACCAGCACCTAATCCTTTTAATTCAACACGAACACTTTTAATTCCGTGTTCTTTAGCTGCTTCACTAGCTGCTTGAGCTGCTAAACCAGCTGCATAAGGTGTTTTTTTCTTTGTACCTTTGTAACCAATAGCACCAGATGAACTTCATGCAATAACATTCCCTAATTCATCAGCAAAAGTAACAATTGTGTTTTGGTTAGTTGAGTGAATGTGGGCAACACCATTTGTAATATTTTTTCTCTTAATTTTTTTAGCCATTATTTACTCCTAACTATTTAGATTTTTTACCTGCAACAGTTTTTCTAGGACCTTTTCTTGTACGAGCATTACTTTGTGTACTTTGTCCTCTAACTGGTAAACCTTTACGGTGTCTAATTCCACGGTAGCATTTAATTTCCATTAAACGTTTAATGTTTAATTGAACTTCTCTACGTAAATCACCTTCTGTTTGATAATCTTTTGCAATTTCACGAATTTTACTTAATTGTTCTTCTGATAAATCTTTAACTCTGATATTTTCATCAATATTTGCTTTTTTACAAATTTCTTGTGCTGTTGTTAAACCAATACCATAAATGTATGTTAATGAAATAACTACACGTTTATTGTTTGGTATTTCAATATTTAAAATTCTAGCCATTTATATATTCCTATCCTTGTCTTTGTTTATGTTTTGGTATTTGACAAATAACTCTGATAATTCCTTTACGTTTAATAATTCTACAATCCTTGCACATTCTTTTTACACTTGCTCTAACTTTCATAGTTAACTCCTTAATTATTTATGACGGTATGTAATACGTCCTAATTGTAAATTATAAGGACTTAATTCAACGTCAACCTCATCGCCTGGTAAAATACGAATATGATTTACACGCATTTTTCCAGAAATATGAGCTTTAATAACCATGCCGTTTTCTAATTCTACTGAATATTCATCAGAAGAATAAGCTTCTTTGACAACGGCTTTCATCTTAATAGCATCTTTTGCCATCTAGATTCCTTTCGTAAGTACAATACCTTTTCCATTTTTAATTAAAACTGTGTGTTCATAATGAGATGTATTTTTTCCATCTCTAGAAACTACTGTTCATTTATCTTTTAGAACCTTAACTTTTGGGCTATCTTGCAAAATCATTGGTTCAATACAAATAACCATACCATCTTTCAATAGTGGTCCGGTTCCTGCTTTTCCATCATTGTAAACATATGGGTCTTCATGTAATTCTTTACCTATGCCATGTCCACAATATTCAATTGGTGTGTATAAATTATTTTCGCGAATCACTTTTCCAATAGCTGCACTAATATCACCTACTCTAGCTCCAGGTTTAATAGCTTTTAAACCTGCTTCAAAACTTCTTTTAGCAACATCGATTATCAATTTATCAGTTTCAGATATATTTCCTACACCTTTTGTAAAAGCACTATCGCTTTTGTATCCTTTATAATCACATCCTAGATCTATTTTGACAATATCTCCATTTTTGATTATGTAATTACTTGGTATACCATGGATTAATTCTTGATTAACAGAGATGCATGCTGTAGCTGGAAAACCATATAAACCTTTAAAAGCTGGTTTTGCACCTCTTTTTATTATTTCATTAAAAGCGATTAAATCCAATTCTTTTAATGAAATACCTGGTCTTATAAAATCATATAAGACAGCCTTGACTTCCGCCAGGATAGAACAACTTTTACTAATTAATTCTATTTCTCTTTCACTTTTAATAGTTATCATAATTAGTTCTTTCTATTTTATCATATTTTAGTTATTTTTTTAATAAATAAAGCAACAAAAGAAGTTATTTTACAATGACTTCTTTTATAATTTGTTTTGCTATATCTTCAGGTGTGCCAGATGCGTCAAATATATTAATTTTTTCTTTATAATATGCAAATAAAGGTTCTGTTTGATTTTTATAAATAGCTTGTCTGTTTTTTATATTTTCAATAGAATCATCTGCTCTTGTTATTAGTAATTCGTCGTCTTTTTCGCATCTATCACCTTTTGCACTTGGCATAAATTCAATATGATAACTTGATTTACATTTTGGGCAACTTCTTCTACCACTTAATCTTTTTAAAATTAGTTCTTCTGGAGCATATAACTCAACAATAGCATATTCAAATCCATCTATATTATCAAGAAATTGACCTTGAGCTATAGTTCTTGGATATCCATCTAAAATAACACCTAAGTTTTCTTTTTGTAGAGATTTAATTTTCTTAAGTACAATTTCATTTGTTATTTCATCAGGCACATAACCACCACTTTCAACAATTTGTGTTACTTTTAGTCCTAAATCACTTTTTGAAGCAATTTCTTCTCTAAAAATATTTCCTGTTGATAAATGAATTAATCCAGTTTCTTCAGCAATTATAGCAGCTACTGTACCCTTACCTACACCAGGAGGACCCATAAAAACTATGTTTCTTTTTGCTTTATTGTCTATCATAATAAACCATCCTCATTTGAATTATTTGTTTTACTATTGAATTTATTTTCAAAAATATCAGCTTTTTTACTTTCAGCTATACGTTCTGATACCATTCTAGAAATACGTTTTTGTTTAGATAATTTTGCAGTCTTACGACGAACCATATATTGTTGTATAGTTTCGAGCGCTACACTTACTAAAATCATCATCCCTGTTCCTCCAAAAGCTATAACTGCAGGAACATTTAAAGTAATAATCATTAAATATTGGAAAGAAACCATTAAAACTAAATAGAAAGCACTAAAAGTTGAAAGACGTAATATAATTCCTACTAAATAATTTTCTGTGTCTTCGCCAGGGTTAATTCCAGGTATAAATGTTGAATTTTTCGCAAAATCTTCACTAATTTTATCTACTTTTGATTGTTGTAGACCCATTATATATGAAAAAAAGAAAGTAAATAAAACTAATAAACTTAAACCTAATGGTTTATCAAAACCTAAATAACTTTCTATTCAAACTCTAACAGAATTTCCTCATGGTAAAACTCTAGAAATTAAAACAGGTAGTGATAAAAATAATGAAGCGAAAATCATAGGCATAACACCGGAAGGATTTAACTTGATAGGTAATTTACCCATTTCACTAATTTTTTTACTTCTTCCAGCTCCTATTTGTTGAATAGGTACATGTCTTTCAGCATTATAAACAACCGCTATTAAAAAAATTAAAGCTAAATAAACAATTAAGTAAGTTAAAAATTTTAAAACACCTATTATTATGCTTGAATTATCTAAATTTGTAACATAATATGTAAATGCACTTTGAAATTGTTGTGGCAATTGAAAAGCGATACCTACAAAAATAATTAAAGAAGTACCATTACCTATTCCTTTATTTGTTATTTCTTCTGAAATAAATAAAGCAAATAAAGAGCCACCCACTAATATCAATGGTAATAGAAAATAAGTCACTAAATTTTCATTCATACCATATGTCTCAATTTGTATAAAAGGACTACCACCTTGGTTTATAGGTCTAGTCAAAGCTAATGTTAATGTCAATGCTTGAGGTATAGCTATAATAACGGTTAATATTCTAGTTATTATATTTATCTTTTTACGACCTTCAGGACCTGCTTGTGTTAATTTATAAATAGGTGGAAATATTTTAGTCTGTAACAGCGACATTATCAAACTAGCATTAATAAAAGGACTTATACCAATAGCAACAAGTGAAAATTGTCTAAGGCCTCCACCGCCTATTAAATTAAGAGTACCTAAAAAAGTATCATCATTAATAACATTAGGATTATCTATTCTTACAAAAGGTGATTTAATTGATGTACAAACTAAATAAATACAAATTAAGAAAATTGTAATAAAGAATTTTTTCAATAAATCATGATTAGTTCAAAATTCTTTTGATTTATTACTAAATTTTTGAAAGAAAATTCTCGTTTTCTGCCCAAAATCCTTAAAAATATTTTTCATTATTAACCCTTCGTATTTTTATTAATTTCGTATTATTAAAATATATTTATATTATATAATAATATACTATTTTTGTCACTAATTTAATAATAGATAAAATTAACAATAAAAAAATCATTTGCTAATTTAAAAACAAATGATTTTTTAAAAATAAATATTTTATTGATTTAAAATAATTTCATTTATAGTCTCATTAATTTTTTCTAATTCTTTTTCATTTTTTGTTTTTTTAAGCAATATTGATAATTCTTCTTGTTTTTCTTTGTCGTATATTTTTTCAATTTTTTCTGATAAAACTGCTTTTTTTGATATAAGTTTCTTTAAATTTTTATAATATAATCCTGAAAAAATTATACCTATGAAAAGTACAAGTGGGCCAAGTGGGCCAAAAAATGTACCGATAGATAAAAGTATTCAAAATTTTTTCTCTTTTATTGTTAATACAAGAGAAAAAACAAAAGATAAAATATGAGTTATTATTCCTATTGTTAAACAAATAGTAATAAAAATAGAATTAATTTGCATATTTATTGAATCTCCATTTTTTTCCATACTAAGCATTAATGAAACAATATACATTGCTTCTGAAGTAAGAAATAATAATACTATAATAGTTAATAGAAATACTATAATGTTTTTTTTCATTTTATTTCTCCTCTAAATTGTTGTATTCTTTATTTCAGGTTTGAAATAAATTAAAAATTTCTTCTATTAATAATTTATTTCTTTTTTCAATATCGTCGATTCCTCAATAAATTTTATTATTATGCGCCATAATGAATAATTGAACTATTTTAATATTTGATTTTTTATATTCTTCTAATTTCTTTTTTAAAAATTTGTCGCCTGATAAAATATTAGCTTTTTTCTCTAATGGAATTTTATTACCTATTTGTTCAATTTTTTTATAAATAAATTCTTTATCTTCGTTTGATTCATATATTTTTTCTCAATTTCTAGGTAATATATGTTCTATTTCTCATTTTTCTGGTAATAATGATTTTTCATCATTTTGATTGTATGAAATTAATTTTAGAATCATTTTTACGATATTAGGATGAGGTTCTAATATTTCATTTTTTAGTGTTTCATCATTTATTTTTCTTTTTAAGTCAATTTTTGGCTTCATTCTGGTAATAGAATCAGCATTTACTTGTAAAATTCCGTTTTTAATACCATTTATAGAAGGTATTTCAATATATTTTATTATTAATGAAGTAATCATCTTTTTAAGAAAGAAATCAAAATAATAAATAAAGTTATCTTTTTGATAATGTGATAAATAATAATTAATTACTGGATATTTTCAAAATTCATTAGGATAGGATTTTATAATATCTATTTTTTGAATAATACTAATATTTTGACTCCATTCTTGATCTTCAATAGTATTTCTTTTATTAACAACACCCATAAAATCATTTATTTTTGACAATTGATCTAAAAGCTCATTAGGTCTTTCAATAACTATTGAACCTTCTTTTTTTAAAAAATAATCTCTTGTCTTGGGAGTTGTTGAAGAAGTGTCATTATCTAATGATCTTAAATAGAACATATAATAAGTAAATATTTTTTGCATTGTTTCGTTATTTTCATTTATTTGTAATTCTAATAATTTTCATTTGTTAATAAATTCATCTTTTTCTTTTTCATTTTTAATTTTCGAATATATTGTAGCCTTAAAAATATCTGAATCAGATAATTGTAAACCTCTATTATTTAGGGTTGAAAATATATTTAAAGCAGTATTAAAATTATTCAATTCTATACTTAAAATTATAACTTTTTCAATCATAAATCTATAAAAATTTATAATACCAGTTGTTAACTCCTTTGATTTTTCTTCTATAAAATCTAAAATAATTCTGTAATTTGTTGAATAATTATCTTTTAATTTTTCATTAAATAAACCAGTTGTTAAAATTTGTTCAAAAATAATTTTATTTTTATCATTTATTACTTTTGAATAAAGTTTAAATTTAGAATAATCTGGATTATATGATAAAGTTTCTTGCTGTCATAAAATAGTTTCTAATTTTTGTTTTAAAATAGTAACATCTCTATTGTTATTATCTCTATTTTCTTCTAATTTTGAATATATAGCTCTTATTAATAACGATATAGTTGTTATTCTTTGTTGACCATCAATTATTTCATATTCACTGTTAGTATTTTTAAAAATAACAATATTTCCTAAAAAATAAGGATCGTAATTATTATTTTCATTATTTAAATTGTAATACTCTCATAAATCATTGAGTAATGTTATTATTTCATCTTCTTTTCAATTATAAGGTCTTTGATAATCAGGGATCAAAAAATACGATTTTCCTAATCCTTCAAATAAATTAAGAATATTTTTATTATCAGCGTAAATCTTTTTTTCACTAGTCATTTTTCTCCTTTCTTTTATTAAATCAAAAAAAAAAAAAAAAACAAGCATTTAGTACAACTTTTAATGCTTGTATTTAGATTTATCTTTAAAAAATAAAAAAAGCCCACTTGGGCATGTTCTCTGAAAACTGAATAGTAATGATATACCTATGTTTCATTGAAATGTCTTATAATAACACATCAATACTTTTAAACCTATCAATTTATTAGTACTGGTCAGCTCAACACATTACTGTGCTTACACATCCAGCCTATCAACCTCATAGTCTATAAGGAATTTCAAGGGAATACTTATCTCTGAGGAGGCTTCCCACTTAGATGCTTTCAGCGGTTATCCTTTCCGTACTTAGCTACCCAGCTATGCTCCTGGCGGAACAACTGGAACACCAGCGGTACGTCCACTCCGGTCCTCTCGTACTAAGAGCGGCTCTCATCAATATTCCAACGCCCACATCAGATAGGGACCAAACTGTCTCACGACGTTTTGAACCCAGCTCGCGTACCGCTTTAATTGGCGAACAGCCAAACCCTTGGAACCGACTCCAGCTCCAGGATGCGATGAGCCGACATCGAGGTGCCAAACCTTGCCGTCGATGTGATCTCTTGGGCAAGATAAGCCTGTTATCCCCAGGGTAACTTTTATCCGTTGAGCGACTGCCATTCCACAATGTACAGCCGGATCACTAAGTCCTGCTTTCGCACCTGCTCGACTTGTAAGTCTCACAGTCAAGCACACTTCTACCTTTGCGCTCTGCATACGGTTTCTGACCGTATTGAGTGTACCTTTGAACGCCTCCGTTACTCTTTAGGAGGCGACCGCCCCAGTCAAACTACCCTCCACGCACTGTCCCCCCACCTGATTATGATGGCAGGTTAGAAACTCAACATAACAAGGGTGGTATTTCAAGGATGACTCCTCTAGAACTGGCGTCCTAGTCTCATAGTCTCCCACCTATCCTACACATGTTAGGCCAAATTTCAATACGAAGATGTAGTAAAGCTCCATGGGGTCTTTTCGTCTTGATGCGGGTACCCAGCGTTTTCACTGGGACCATAATTTCACCGAGTCTAGTGTTGAGACAGTTGAGAGATCATTGCGCCTTTCGTGCAGGTCAGTATTTAGCCGACAAGGAATTTCGCTACCTTAGGACCGTTATAGTTACGGCCGCCGTTCACCCGGGCTTCATTTCAACGCTTCGCATAAGCTAACGCATCCACTTAACCTTCGGGCACTGGGCAGGCTTCACCCCCTATACATCACCTTGCGGTTTAGCAGAGAGCTGTGTTTTTGATAAACAGTTGCCCCTCATAATTTACTGTGACCCATATTGCTATGGGTGCCCCTTCTTGCGAACTTACGGGGTCATTTTGCAGAGTTCCTTAACACTAGTTTTCTCGCTCGCCTTAGAATACTCATCTTGGGGACGTGTGTCCGTTCTCGGTACAGGTTTCCATAAATTTAAAGTTTAGAAGCTTTTCTTGGAAGCATGAAATCATCTAATTCAGCTTGCGCCTATGCATCACTCCTCCCAGTTATAGATTGCGGATTTGCCTACAATCACCAGTAGAAGTTTACCCCTAAATCCAATAATAGGTAAAACTATCCTTCTCCGTCACTCCATCACATTTATAGAAAGTACAGGAATATTAACCTGTTGTCCATCGACTACGCTTTTCAGCCTCGCCTTAGGCCCTGACTAACCCTGGGTGGACGAACCTTGCCCAGGAAACCTTCCCCAATAGGCGTCGTAGATTCTCACTACGAATCGTTACTCATACCGGCATTCTCACTTCTTAGCGCTCCACCAGTCCTCACGGTCTGACTTCGTTGCTCTAAGAACGCTCCTCTAACGTACTTTCGTACCCGTGGCTTCGGTATAGTGTTTAACTCCCGTTAAATTATTGGCGCAAGACCTCTTGACTAGTGAGCTATTACGCACTCTTTAAAAGATGGCTGCTTCTGAGCCAACTTCCTAGTTGTTTATGAAATCTCACAACCTTTCTGACTTAACACTATTTTGGGACCTTAGCCGACGATCTGGGTTGTTGCCCTCGCGAGCCGGGACGTTAGCACCCCGGTTCCGACTGCATGATAATACATAATGGTATTCGGAGTTTGATTATATTCAGTACCTCTAGGCGAGGCCATCACATATTCAGTGCTCTACCACCAAAACTTAACATCACACGCTAGCCCTAAAGCTATTTCGAGGAGAACCAGCTATCTCCAAGTTCGATTGGAATTTCTCCGCTATTCACAAGTCATCCGGGCACTTTTCAGCGTACTACGGTTCGGCCCTCCACTTGGGGTTAACCAAGCTTCAGCCTGCTCATGAATAGGTCACATGGTTTCGGGTGTACTTCAACATACTAATTCGCCCTATTAAGACTCGATTTCTCTACGGCTCCGCTTTTTTCCGCTTAACCTCGCATGTTAAAGTAACTCGCCGGTCCATACTGCAAGATGTACGCCATCAGCCATTAATGGCCTCTGACTAATTGTAAGTAAGTGGTTTCAGAATCTATTTCACTCCCCTCTCGGGGTTCTTTTCACCTTTCCCTCACGGTACTAGTTCACTATCGGTGTCTGATTAGTATTTAGCCTTACCGGGTGGTCCCGGCAGATTCAGACAGGGTTTCACGTGCCCCGCCCTACTCAGGATACAGTCAAGAGATTTAATGATTTCGCGTACAGGGGTATCACCTTCTGTGCCGCTTTTTCCCAAAAGCTTCTGCTATCATTAAATTTTGTAACTCTATGTAGACTGTCCTACAACCCCACTAAATGTGGTTTGGGCTCTTTCTCGTTCGCTCGCCGCTACTGAAGAAATCATTATTTATTTTCTTTTCCTCATGCTACTAAGATGTTTCAGTTCACATGGTGTCTCACATTATTTCCTATGTATTCAGAAATAAGCAACTAGACATTACTCTAGCTAGGTTTCCCCATTCGGAAATCCCCGTTTCAATGCGCATTTCCAGCTCCACGAGGCTTATCGCAGGTAATCACGTCCTTCATCGACTTTCAGACCCAAGGCATCCACCACAAACTCTTACTTATTTAAAAGTATATTTGTATTTTCCTATTGATTGTTACAGATGTGTATTTTAAGACATTTCAATGAATCATATTTAAATGATTACTCGATGAATCAAAACAAATTAACCAAATTAATTTATTTAGATGTCGTTGTAAATATCAAAAAATTTACTATTCAGTTTTCAAAGAACAAATGAGAGATATTCTCTCAAAACTAGATATAAGACTTCGACCTTGTAAAAAGCCACATGACATAAATATATATTGTAATAACAGGTCTGATTTTTTAAGTAGGTTAGATACTAATTAATTTTCTAATTAGTCTTTTGTACTCCGTAGAAAGGAGGTAATCCATCCCCACGTTCTCGTAGGGATACCTTGTTACGACTTAACCCCAGTCACCAGTCCTGCCTTAGGCAGTTTCTTTATAAACCGACTTCGGGCATTACCAGCTCCCATGGTTTGACGGGCGGTGTGTACAAGACCCGAGAACGTATTCACCGTAGCGTAGCTGATCTACGATTACTAGCGATTCCAACTTCATGAAGTCGAGTTGCAGACTTCAATCCGAACTGAGAACAGTTTTTTGAGGTTTGCTTGATGTCACCATTTTGCTTCTCTTTGTACTGTCCATTGTAGCACGTGTGTAGCCCCACTCGTAAGAGGCATGATGATTTGACGTCGTCCCCACCTTCCTCCGGATTACTCCGGCAGTCTCCTTAGAGTCCTCAACTTAATGGTAGTAACTAAGGATAAGGGTTGCGCTCGTTGCAGGACTTAACCGAACATCTCACGACACGAGCTGACGACAACCATGCACCATCTGTCATTCTGTTAACCTCCACTATATCTCTATAGCTTTGCAGAAGATGTCAAGAGTGGGTAAGGTTCTACGCGTATCTTCAAATTAAACCACATGCTCCACCGCTTGTGCGGATCCCCGTCAATTCCTTTAAGTTTTATTCTTGCGAACGTACTACTCAGGCGGATCATTTAATGCGTTAGCTGCGCCGACGAATTCTCCATCAGCTAATGATCATCGTTTAGGGCGTGGACTACCAGGGTATCTAATCCTGTTTGCTCCCCACGCTTTCGTCTCTCAGTGTCAGTGTATGCCCAGTTAGCCGCCTTCGCCATAATGGTGTTCTTCCTTATATCTACGCATTTCACCGCTTCACAAGGAATTCCGCTAACCTCTACATAACTCTAGTCTGCCAGTATCCAACGCGGTTTGGGGTTGAGCCCCAAAATTTGACGCCAGACTTAACAAACAACCTACAGACGCTTTACGCCCAATAATTTCGGATAACGCTTGCAACCTATGTATTACCGCGGCTGCTGGCACATAGTTAGCCGTTGCTTTCTAATAAGGTACCGTCAAGGTAACTTCATTTCCTAAGTTACTTTTTCTTCCCTTACCACAGCAGTTTACAATCCATAGGACCTTCATCCTGCACGCTGTGTCGCTCCATCAAGCTTTCGCTCATTGTGGAATATTCCCTACTGCTGCCTCCCGTAGGAGTCTGGGCCGTATCTCAGTCCCAGTGTGGCGGTTCAGTCTCTCAACCCCGCTAAACATCATCGCCTTGGTGGGCCGTTACCTCACCAACTAGCTAATGTTGCGCACCCCGATCTTTCAGCGGAGCTTTAAAGGCTCCTTTTATATTAGTTTCATGCGAAACTAATAAGTATTTGGTATTATCCAACGTTTCCGTTAGCTATCCCAATCTAAAAGGTACGTTGAGTACGTGTTACTCACCCATTCGCCGCTAAGGTATTGCTACCTTCGCTCGACATGCATGTATTAGGCACACAGCCAGCGTTCATCCTGAGCCAGGATCAAACTCTCGAAAAAATTGACTGTCATGTTTATATATCTAGTTTTCAAAGAACATCTGCTAAATAAATAGCTCAATTATTATATAACAATTTTTTTATAAAAAGAAATATTTTTTTATTTTTTTAAACTTGTTATATTCACCTACAAAAATTAATAAACAAATCATGTTATTTTTAATTAGGTGATATAAGAATAATAATATATTTTTAAATAAAAAAAAGAAAATTATTTATTTTTTTGCACAATATAATTTTTTGTTAAAAAAAGTACTTATAATAATATATATAAATAAATTAGGAGTACTTAATATGAAAAAAATAATATTTAGTAGACATGGAATAAGATATCCTTTTTTTACTAAAGAAAGAAGTATAAAAGCATTTAACAAGGATCTTATGCAATGAGAATATAAAAATCCTGAACTTGTTTTATTAACAGAAAAATGTGAAAGAGCAGAATTTGCTTTTGGACAATTTTTACGAAATTATTTAAATTTAAGTGGAAGAGAAAGTTTTATAGCTAAAGCAAATAGTACATATAGAACTTTTGAAACTGCACAATTACTATCTTTAGGTTTGTTTCCGCATATAAAAAATAATGTAATTGTAAGTGATGAAAACTTAAAAAGTGAAGATCCTTATTTTTCATTAAACTATACTGATAAAAAATACATAAACAGTAATATATTAGCAGATATTGATTTAAAAAATAAAGAATTATATTCTTTGGTTGAAGAAAGATTTAATTTAGAAAAAGGAATATTATTAAATAAAAAAACAGAATTTAATATTATTGAAGGATTAGAAAGAAATTATCCAACTGGGCCTTTAGGTATTTGTTCAACTTTTAGCGATCTATTGCAAGTTAAATATTTTTTAAATTTTGATACAGATAAAATAATTCCTAATAGTAAAAATTTTTTAAACGATCTTAAAATTATTTCAAAAGCAAAAGACCAAATAATTGATTTAGTTTATGCAAATAAAAAATTATTAGAAGAAAGTGAAAAAAATGTTATTAAATTATTAAAAAATGAATTTAACAATGATAAAGAATTAACTTTACTTGTTGGTCATGATACAAATATAGCAAGTATTTTATCTTATTTAGAAATAGAATTAGATTCTAATAGAGATGTTATAGAGAAATATCCTATAGGTTCTAAATTGATTTTTAATATTAGAGATAATAAAACTTTTGATTTAGAATATACTTATTTTAAATATGAAGATATTAGAAATAATAAGTTTGATAATCCTGTTATTTTATCTTTAGGAAAAAATTTAAAACTTTAAAAAAATAAGCACATTGAAAGTGCTTATTTTTTTTATCTCAATTTTATTATATTATTATAAAGTTTCGAATTTTCCACCATTTGCTTCAATAGCATCAATAGCTGTTTTTGAAGCAGCATGTAGAGTTACATTTAATTTTTTAGTTAATTTACCGTTTCCTAATAATTTAACTGGTTTATTTCTTTTGATTAGATTAGCTGCAAATAATGACTCAACATTAATTGTGTCGTTTGTTTTAAAAGTTGCTTCTAAATCTGCTAAATTAATAACTTGATATTCAACATGGTTAACATTTGTAAATCCACGTTTACCGATTCTTCTGAATCAAGGTGTCTGACCACCTTCAAATCCTAATCTGTGTCCGTGACGTTTATTTTGACCTGATTGACCTTTACCAGCTTGTTTACCTTTACCAGCTGCGTGTCCACGACCAACACGGTGTTTTTCTTTACGAGAACCTGGTGTTGATTTTAATTCATGTAATTGCATATTAATGTCTCCTTAAAATATTTTAAATTAAATTATCCTAAAAGATCTTTAACATCTTTATCACGAATTGAAGCAATTTCTTCAGGTTTTCTTAAAGCTAATAAAGCTTTTAAAGTAGCTCTAACAATATTAGCTTTTGAACGTGAACCATATGTTTTTGTATAAATATCTGTATAACCAGCTAATTCAACAACAGCACGAACTGTACTTGAAGCAACAATACCTTTACCTTTTGGTGCAGGTTTCAACATAACACGTGAAGCTAAAAATTTAGCGTGAATTTCGTGAGGAACTGTAATTTTATTTTGAATTGGAACTGTAATAAGGTGATTTTTAGCATCTTTAACTGCTTTTTTGATAGCATCTGGAACTTCATTTGCTTTACCATGTCCAAATCCTACATGACCTTTTTTATCACCAACTACAACAAATGCTGCAAATGAGAATCTACGTCCACCTTTAACAACTTTTGTAACACGGCTAATTGTAACAACTTTTTCTGTAAAATCGTTATTTTGTTCGCCAAATTGACCACGACGATCTCTTGACTCTTTTCTGTCTGCTTTACGAGTTGGTTTTGTTCCTTGAGTTTTTTTCTCTCAAATTTGTTCTTTATTATTTTTAATAACTTTTTTAGGAGCTGCAACTTCTTTTGTAGCAGCAGCGCTTTCTTTTTTCATTTCTTCTGCCATATTAGAATTTAACTCCTTTAGCATGTTCTCTTACTGCTTCTGCGAAAGCTTTAACACGTCCATGATATACGTAACCTGAACGGTCAAATACTAATTCAGTAATTTTTAATTTTGAGATCTTTTCACCCATTAATTTTCCTAATTCTGCTGCAGCTGCAACAGAACCTTTGTATTTTCCTTCTTCTAATGTTGAAACACTAGCTAAAGTTCTTCCTGTTGTATCATCAATTAATTGTGCATAAAAGTTTTGAAGTGATTTGAAAACTGATAAACGTGGTTTATTAGCTGTTCCGCTAATTTTTTGACGTTCACGTAAGTGTTTAACTTTACGTGCTTCGTTACGAGATAATTTTGCCATAACTTATAATCCTTTCCTAACCAACTACTTAGAAGCAGTTTTTCCTTCTTTACGACGGATAACTTCATCTTTATATGCAATACCTTTACCTGAATAAGGATTTGGTTTTCTTACTTGACGAACAACTGCAGCAAATTGACCAACTAATTCATTGTTAATACCTGTAACTGTCATTTCTGTAGCTTTAGGTAATTCAACTTTAACACCAGCTGGAATATCTATATAAACTAAATGTGAGTACCCAGCAGCTATTTCTACTTGTGTACCTTTTAATGTCATTTTGTAACCAACACCTTTGATTACTAATTCTTTTTTGAAACCTTTTGAAACACCTTGAATCATGTTTCCTATCACAGCATTTGTTGTACCGTGTAATTGTTTTGTATGTTTTTCTTCATTGGCACGAATTGTTGTTACTTGATTGTTTTCAATTTTTATTGAAACAAGTGGACTGAATTCTCTTTCAAGTGTTCCTAATGGACCTTGAACAGTTAGTAATGTACCGTTAAGTGTTAAAGTAACACCTGCAGGAATTGATAAAACTCTATTTCCAACACGAGACATTATCTACCTCCTATCAAATGTAGGCCATAACTTCACCACCTACATTTTCCTTACGTGCTTGTTTTTCAGTCATAATGCCTTTTGAAGTTGAGATAATAGCTGTACCATAACCAGATAATACTGTTGGTAAGTTTGAGGCTTGTGCATATACTTTTAAACCTGGTTTTGAAACACGTTTGATATCAATAATAGCTGATTGATTACCTTTGTATTTTAAAGCCACTTCAAGAACTTTATTTTTGCCTTCGCCTTTTGGAGTAACACTAGCAATATAGCCCTCTGCTAAAAAGATGTCTAAAATTTTTGCCTTTTTATTTGAATAAGGAATAGATACAGTTTTGAATTTTCTTTGGTTAGCGTTTTTTATTCTAACAATCATATCTGAAATTGGGTCTGTAATAAACATAATTATCAACTCGCTTTCTTCATGCCAGGAATTTTTCCTTCATTAGCTAAATTACGGAAACAAATACGGCATACTTTGTATTTTCTTAAAACTGCATGTGGACGACCACATAATTCACAACGTGTATAAGCTCTTGTTGAGAATTTAGGGTGTTTCTTTTGTTTTGCTTTTAATGAAACTTTAGCCATAATTATTTTTCTCCTTTTGCAAAAGGCATACCAATTAATTCTAATAATGTTTTAGCTTCTGCATCACTATTTGCTATTGTTATTAATTGAACATCAAGTCCTTTAATTCTACGAATTTTATCAAACTCTATTTCTGGGAAAATAATTAATTCTTTTACTCCTAAAGAATAATTCCCTCTACCATCAAATGCTTTTGGATTCGCACCACGGAAGTCACGAATACGAGGCATTGCAACGTTAATTAATTTTTCTAAAAAGTCTCACATTCTATCTCTTCTAAGAGTTACTTTTCCACCCATAGGCATACCTTCACGTAATTTTCATGAAGCATTTGACTTTCTAGCTTTTGTTTTAAAAGGTTCTTGACCTGTAATTTGTCTTAATTCTGATAATACTTCTTCAATAGCTTTTGAATTTGTTACTTCTTTACCAGCTGTCATATTGATAATAATTTTTTCTAATTTTGGAACTTGCATCACTGATTTATAGTTATATTTGCTTTTTAATGCAGGTACAACTTGATTTAAATATTTATCTTTTAAACTCATAATTACATTTCCTTCTTAGTTTTACGTAATACACGTACTTTTTTATTATCTTTATCTAACTTATATCCAATTTTTGAATAAACAGCAGGTGAATTTTTTGTTGCTTTTTTAACTAAAATTGAAAGATTTGAAACATGAATAGGTGCTTCGTGTTTTTTAATTGAACCTTCTGAATTTCCTTGTGAAGGTTTAACGTGTTTTGTTACTACATTAATATCTTTAACAATAGCTGTATTTGTTTTAACATCTGTTCTAACAATTCTACCAGTTTTACCTTTGTGGCTTCCTGATATAACAACTACTTCATCATTTTTCTTAAATTTAATTTTCATATATACCTCAAAACTATAACACTTCAGGTGCTAATGAAACAATTTTTAAGTAACCTTTATCACGTAATTCACGAGCAACTGGACCGAATACACGAGTTCCTCTCATTGATTTATCATCTTTGATAAGAACAACTGCATTATCATCAAAACGAATGTAAGAACCATTATCACGGTGAATACCATAAACTGATCTTACAATAACAGCTTTAACAACTTGACCTTCTTTAACTAAACCATTAGGTAAAGCTTTTTTAACAGAACAAACAATAACATCACCAATATTAGCAGTTTTTTTACGTGAACCACCAAGTACTCTAATTAAACCAACTTCTTTAGCACCAGAGTTATCAGCTACATTTAATTTAGATAGTTCTAAAACCATAACTAATTTTCTCCTTCAATTGCATGTTGTTTAATTGAAACTAAACGGAAATGTTTTGTTTTAGATAATGGACGAGTTTCCATAATTAAAACAATGTCATTTACTTTAGCAATATTATTTTCATCATGAACAGCGAATTTCTTAATAACTCTATAACGTTTTGAATATAAGTTATGTGATCTGTAGCTTTCAACTTCAACTGTGATAGTTTTATCACCACGAGCTCTAAGAACACGACCTGTTAATGTTTTACGTGTATTTCTTTCCATTATTTAGCTCCTTGTAATTCTCTGTTTTTTAATTCTGTTAAGCATTTTGCTATATCTTTTCTAATAGCTTTAATTTTGTGTGATTGGTCTAATGATCCTGTAGCGTTTCTAAATCTTAATGTTCATAATTCCGCTTTTAAATCAACGATTAATTTTTGAAGTTCATCAACTGATTTTACTTTAATATCTTTGTAAAGCATTATTGTTGACCTCCTTCATTTTTAGCAACAATTTTTCATGAAACTGGTAATTTGTGACCACCTAATCTTAAGGCATCACGTGCTATTTCTTCGCTAACACCTGAAACTTCAAACATCATTGTGTTAACTTTTACAGCTGTATATCATTTATCTGGTGAACCTTTACCTGAACCCATACGTACACCGATAGGTTTAGATGTTTTTGCAAAATGAGGGAAGATTCTAATAAAAACTTGTCCTTCACGACCCATTCTACGAGTAATAGCAATACGTGCTGATTCGATTTGACGAGCATCTACTCATGCTGATGTAACAGCTTGTAAACCGAATTCACCAAAAGCTACTGTATTACCTTTGTGAGCTTTTCTTTTGTCATGTTTTTGAACAAAAGGTTTTCTATATTTAGTTCTTTTTGGTTGAAGCATTATTATTTCCTCCTTCCAAAATTTCACCTTTAGAAATTCATACTTTGACACCAATAGCGCCATAAATTGTTCTAGCTGTAGCTCTTGCAAAATCAACATCTTGTCTTAATGTGTGTAATCTCATTTCACCACGGCTATAACCTTCTGCACGAGCCATATCAACACCATTTAAACGTCCTGATACTTGAGTTTTAATACCTTTTGCCCCTGCTTTTAAAGCTTCGTTAATTACATATTTTTGAGCTATACGGAAGCTTTCACGATTTTCTAATTTAATCGCAACTGCTTCTGCTGCTAAACGAGCGTTAAGTTCTGGTTGTTTAAGTAAAACAACTTGTAAATTAATATCAATATTTTTATTTTTTAGGAATTTGTGAAGATCTTTGTTTATTGATTCTAAATTTGAACCATTTTCACCTAATAATTTAGCTGGAACAGCTGAATGAATGAAAACAGTTATTTTTCCATTTTGTGTTCTTTTAATTTCTACCAAACCAATTTGGTATTTTCTCACTAATTTATCAAAAAAGTTGTTAATTCTTGCATCTGTAACAATATTGTTACCATATTCTTTTTTATCAGCGTATCAAACAGCTGATTGAGCTTTTGTAACTCCGTAACGGAATCCATTTGGATTAACTTTTTGTCCCATATTAGTTTCTTTCCTCTAATGTAATTGATAAATGTGATGTTCTTTTAAAAATTGAATAAGCTCTACCTTGTGAGTGAGGTTGAAATCTCTTAAGTGTTGGTCCTTCATTAACTAAAACTTCTTTAACAAATAATTTTGAAGCGTCCATTGAATGGTTGTTTGTTGCATTAGCAATTGCTGAGTTTAATAATTTAATAAATAATTCAGATGATTTTTTATTTGTGTTTTGTAAAATACCTAAAGCAACTTTAACATCTTTGCCTCTAAATAAATCAGCAACTAGACGTGCTTTACGAGCAGATACTCTTTGTACTTTAACATGTGCTTTTGCTTGTTGAGCCATTATTTTTTACCTTTATCTGCACCATGACCAGAATATGTTCTAGTAGGAGCAAATTCACCTAATTTGTGACCAACCATATCATCTGTAACATAAACATCAATAAATTGACGACCATTGTGAACTTGGAATGTTAAACCAATAAAACTTGGGAAAATTGTTGAACGTCTTGATCAAGTTTTAATAGGTTTTTTAGGAGCTTGTCCTTCTACAATAGCATCTACTTTTTTAAGTAAACTTGCATCTGCAAATGGACCTTTTTTAAGACTACGAGCCATTATTTAGCATCCTTTCTTCTTCTTAAAATTAATTTATTTGAAGATTTTTTAGTTTTTCTAGTTTTAACACCAAGAGCTTTTTTACCTCAAGGAGTAAGAGGAGCTTTACGACCAACTGGTTGTTTACCTTCACCACCACCGTGTGGGTGATCGATTGGGTTCATTACTGAACCACGAACTGTTGGACGAACACCAAGGAATCTGTTTCTACCTGCTTTTCCTAAATTAACAAGTAAATGTTCTTCGTTTCCTACTGAACCAATTGTTGCACGACAACGTGCTAATATTCTACGTGTTTCACCTGATTTTAGACGTAAAACAACGTATTTACCATCTTCATCTTTACCTAAAATTTGTGCTGATGTTCCTGCTGATCTAGCAATAATACCACCACCACCTGGTTGCATTTCAATATTATGTATTATTGTACCTTCAGGAATATATGTTAATGGTAATGCATTCCCTACTAAAATATCGATTGAATTATCGCTACCTGAAATAACTGTTTGACCAACTTTAATACCTTCAGGTGCTAAAATATATCTTTTTTCTCCATCTGCATATGCTAATAAACAAATATTTGCTGATCTATTTGGATCATATTCAATTGTTTTAACAATAGCAGGAATGTTATCTTTGTTACGTTTGAAGTCAATTAATCTATAAAATCTCTTAACACGACCACCTTGGTGTCTAACTGTGATTTTACCTTGGTTATTACGACCTGAATTTTTCTTTAAAATAACCATTAAAGATTTTTCAGGTTTATGACCACTAAGGTTTGCACTGTAGTCAAGAGATGACATATTACGACGACCATTTGTAACTGGCTTAAAATGTTTAATTGCCATCTTTATTCTCCTTGCTTAAAAATAGTTGAGGAATTTTTTCTTTTAAGCAAAATTAAATCCTCTCTTTATTATTTATTTTCTTTTTTAGCAGCTTTTTTAGCAGCTATTTTTTCTGCTACTGCACTTTCTTTTTCAGAAACTTCTTTTTTAGCAGCTTCTTTTTTAGCAGCTTTAGCTTCTGCTTTTGCAGCTTCTTGCTTAGCATTAGCTTCTTCTTGTGGATAATAATTAATTGTATTTCCTTCAGCTAATAATACAACTGCTTTTTTATAACGGTTTTTAAAACCTGCAAAACGACCAAGTCTTTTTGGTTTTTTATCAATTTTACTTGTGTTTACTCTTAAAACTTTAACGTTAAAAATAAATTCAACTGCTTCTTTTATTTGAAATTTGTTTGCTGCTCAATCAACTTCGAATGTATAAACATTTTGACTTAATTGTTCGTTAGTTTTTTCAGTAATAATAGGTCTACGAATAACACGTGTTAATTCCATTATTTTAATCTCCCTTCGAAGTTTTTAAGTCCTTCTTCTGATAATACAAGCACATCAGCTCATACTAATTTTTCAATTGAAACTGAATTTGGTTTAACAGCAATAACGTTTTTTAAGTTTGCAACTGATTTGTATAAAGTTTCATCTGTTGTAACTATTAAAATGTGTTTTAAATCTTTAATTTTTAATTCTTCTAATTTTGCAACTGCAGCTTTAGTTGAAATTGATTCTAATTTCATATCATCAAGAATCACTTGATTATTTCTTGCTAATAGTGTTAAAGCTGAAACAAATGCTGCAAAACGAACTTTTTTGTTTACTTTTAAAGTGTAATTACGTTCTGGTGTTGGACCAAACGCTCTACCACCACCTACTCAAATTGGTGATCTTGTTGAACCTGCACGCGCTCTACCTGTACCTTTTTGTCTTCATGGTTTTTTACCACCACCTCTAACTTCTGCACGACTTTTAACATCATGTGTACCTTGACGTAATGATGCTCTTTCTGACATAATTGTGTCAAAAATTGCTTGTTCATAAATTTTTTCTGAATCGAATAATACAGGGTTTAAAGAAAGTTTTTTAGCTTTAGGAGCTTCTTTCTTAATTGGAGCTTCTTTAGCTTCTTCTTTTTTAACTTGAGTTTTTTTCACAACTTCTTTTACTTTTGTTTCAGTTTTTGGTTTTGAAGTTTCTTTTTTAACTTCTACTTTAGCTGCTGCTGGTTTAGGTGGTTTAACAGGAGCTTCAATTTTTTGAACTTCATTTTCTGGAAAATCGAAAACATAAGTTTTTTCAAATTTATCGTCAGCTATTTTTTCTGTTTTTGTAACTAGTTTATTAACTTTTTTAGTTGTCATAACTGTTTTAACTGTTCTTTTAGTTGTTGTTTGTGTGTTTGAAGCAGCATCTGTTGTTGTTTCAACTGTTGTAGATGATTTTTTAAGTTCTTTATCAGACATTATTTATCTCCTTCAGCAGCTTCTGCTTCAGCTTTTAGAATAAGAGGTTCTAATTCACTTGAATGCATTCCCACTGTTACTTCAATATTGTATTTTTTAGCTTTTTCAATTAATTCATTCATTTTAACAACTTCTTTAACATCAACTAGTGTTATAGCTTCTTTTGATGGTAATCCTTTAACAGCTTCTTTAATTGTTAAATAAGAATTTTTAGCGCCAGGAACTGAGCCTTTAACTAAAAGATAATTATTTGTTACATCAACTTTAACGATTTCTAAATTTTGAACTGTTGTTTTAACAGCTCCTAAATGACCTGGCATTGTCATTCCTTTGAAAACACGGTTACCACTAATGTCCCCTAAAGAACCTGTTTGTCTAACTGGTTGGCTACCACCACCACCACCGTGTGATTTAGGACCAATGTGTTGGTTTCATCTTTTAATTGTACCAGCAAAACCTTTACCTTTTGATGTTCCTGTAATATCTACAAGTTCACCTGCTTTAAAAATTTCTGCTGTAATTGTTTGACCTAATTCATAGCCATTCATGCCACGAATTTCTTTAATGTATTGCTTAGGTGTTGTTTTAGCTTGTTCAAATTGACCTTTTTGAGGTTTGTTTGTTCTACTTTCCTTTTTTTCACCAGTAGCTAATTGTGTAGCAACATAGCCATTAGTTTCAATTGAAAGTAATTTTGTAACAACATTTGGTTTAACTTCAATAACTGTTACAGGGATTCTTTTACCGAATTCTGAATAGATTTGAGTCATCCCAATCTTACGTCCTAAGATTCCTTTCATTTCATCTCCTTGATTTTTTTATGATGACCATAGCTTGTTTTAAACAAGTTGGAATTTATTTTGTTTGTGAAACTTGAACTTCAATACCTGAAGGTAATTCAAGTCTTTTTATTTGATCAATTGTTTGAGCGCTAGGGTCTTTTAAAACAATTAATCTTTGATAAGTTCTACTTTCAAATTGTTCACGAGATTTTTTATTAATGTGAACACTTCTAAGTATAGTTACAACTTCTCTTTTTGTAGGAAGTGGAACTGGACCACTAAAAGTTGTTTTTGTTTTTTCCGCTAATTCAATAATTTTTTTAGCACCAAAATCTACTAATGAGTGATCAAAACTTTTAACTTTGATATTCAATTTACTCATTGTTGCCTCCTTTGTTCATAATTTGAACTTACTCCACAAAAATTACTTGTAATATCCTTGACAACACATGATACTACAACAACCTTTTGTTTCATTGTAATAATAAGTTACTTTTTTATTATATAGAAAAAACTAAAAAAACCTAATAAAATTATATAAAAATTTATTTTTAGAAACACCAAGAAGAGTTGTAAGTGCATAAATAAAAGCAAAAACCTAACTTAAAAATAAAAAAAATATTATTCTTAATATAAAAATTTACTCTTTTCAATAAGTATTTATATTATTTTTAAGTGGTTTTTAAAAAATAAAATTTAAAAATAATATTTTTTTTACTAAAAGTATTTAATTATAGTATTATATAAGAACAAAAAACAAAATAATATTGAAAGGTTTATAAAATGACAAAAAAAGAATTTATTATTGCAATCGCTGAAAAATTAGATGCTCCAGTTAGAGAAGTTAATGAATTTTTCAATGCTTTTGTCTTTGTACTTAAAGAAGAATTAATTGCTGAAAATAAAGTTCAATTATCAAATTTAGGTATTTTTGAAACAAAAATTAGAAGAGGACGTGAAACTGTTAATCCATTTACAAAAGAAGAATTACTTGTTCCTGAAAAACGTGTTGTTAAATTCACACCTTCTAAATATTTAAAAGATTTAGTTAACTTCTAGTAAATCATTTTTATAAGATATAAGGTACAAAATCAATTATTCCTGGAAAGGTTAATTTGATTTCTGTGCCTTTGTTTTTTATATCTTCATATTTATAGTATGAATTGTTATTTTCTAACTCTAATAAATCATTGATTTTTATTAAATAAAATTCATTAAAAAGATTAAAAAATATTATTAAAAAGGCTATTCCATAGTTTTTATCAATATTTTTTAAATATTCTATTTGATGGTCATAAATATTACTTTTTGGTAAAAATTTTTCATTTGTTGTTTTCGCTTCAAAAGCAATAAAAACACCTTTATAACAACCGATATAATCTACTGTGCTTTTTTTATAAATAAATGCTTCCTTTAATTTAATTTTATTTTCTTCATTATTAATTGATCTAAATTTAATAGGTAAATCTTTCTTTTCGATAAAAGCTATTTTATTTTCTCAATAATGATTAATTGTGTTATTAATTATTTTTTCTAAAAACATACCTCTATTTTTATTCATAAATATAATGTTCAATAAACAAATGCCGTTTTTTAAAAAATAAATAAAATTAGATTTTTTATTATTTTTTCCATTTTATTTTATTTTTTTATTTTTTTATATACAAAACAACTATAAAATAATGAGGTAAATAAAATGAAAAATAATGAAGAATTAATTGAATTAGAAAATAAGAATTCAAACGAACAAATTAAAATTGTTAAAGCGACTTTAAATGAAATTACAAAAAAATTTGGCGCTGAATCAATTATGATTTTTAACCAAGATAAAATAGATGAACAAATTGAGACATTTTCAACAGGGAGTTATCTACTTAATAATGCTTTGGGCATTAATGGTTATCCAAAAGGTAGAATAATCGAAATATTTGGTCCTGAAAGTAGCGGAAAAACCACTTTATGTCTTCATGCAATAGCTGAAGTTCAAAAAAATAGAGGTGTTGCTGCCTTTATTGATGCAGAGCATGCTATTGATCCTATTTATGCAAAAAATTTAAATGTAGATTTAAATAAGTTAATACTAAGTCAACCAGATAGTGGTGAACAAGCTATGGAAATTGTTGATATTTTAACTAAAAGTGGTGCAATTGATCTAATAATTGTTGATAGTGTTGCAGCATTAGTTCCAGAAGCTGAGTTAAACGGCGATATGTATGATCAACAAATAGGTATGCAAGCAAGACTTATGTCAAAAGCTTTAAGAAAAATTACAGCTAATTTAAATAAAAATAAAACTACAATAATTTTTGTTAATCAAATTAGAGAAAAAATAGGTGTGATGTTTGGAAACCCTGAAACTACAACTGGTGGAAGAGCTCTTAAATTTTATTCTTCTATTAGATTAGAAGTTAGAAAGTCAACTTCTATCACTGATGGAAAAGAAATAACAGGAAACGAAGTTAAAATTAAAGTTGTAAAAAACAAGTTAGCTGCACCATATAAGAGTTTAACTACTGAAATAATTTTTTCAAAAGGGATAGATTCTATAAATGAAATTATTGAACTAGCCACTGAAAAAGGTATTTTCGTAAAAAAAGGTGCATGATATTATTATAATGACCAAAACATTGCTCAAGGAAAAAAATCCTTAAAAGAATTTATTTATAATAATGAAGAATTCAAGAAAGAAATAGAAAAAATGTTATTTAAATAAAAACGTAGAGAGCTATTTTATAGTATTCTCTATTTTTTTAATCAACCTTTTTAAAAATATTATTTATTTTTGTTAAAATTAATAATATAAGTAGAACGAAGGTTAAAATGAATGATAATAAAGACTTAAATATATTATTTCTTGGAGATATATTTGGTGATCCTGGCATAAAAATAGTTAAAAAACATTTAGAAGATATTAAAGCTAAATATAATATTGATCTTACAATAGCTCAAGGAGAAAATGTGTCAGGCAGAAAAGGTTTTGCAACACGTGAATATTTAAAATTAAAAGAAATAGGAATTGATTTATTTACTTTAGGTAATCATGTATGAGCGAAAAGTGATATTCTTAAAATAATTAATAATGAAGATATTATTAGACCGGCAAATATTGATAAGGATTATCCCGGTAACGGTTCTGTTGTTTTTAAGAGTAGTAATGGTATTACTATAAGAGTAACTTCACTAATGGGAATTACTTTTAATAAGCTTTTAAAACCTTGGCAGCAAGAATATGCTGATAACTTTTTTGATTCAATCGATAGCATAATTAATTTTAGAGAAAAAACTGACTACCATTTTATTGATTTTCATGGAGAAACAACTAGTGAAAAATATGTTTTAGCCTTATATTTAGATGGTAAAGTAGATGCATTATGCGGAACTCATACACATGTGCAAACAAATGATGCGCACGTTATGAAAAAAGGATTATGTTATATTACTGATGCAGGTATGAATGGTCCTTATGATTCTGCAATTGGAGCGAATTTCCAAGAAGTTTACGAAAATATGAGATTTGGAAAAAATTCAAAATTTATTACTTCAAACAACGAATCACAATTTAATGCAGTTGTTATTAAATTAAGCAGAGATATGAGCAAAAGGGAAATTTTTCCAATTAATATTAAGCCATACTAACTATAAAATAGAATTTTTTAAAAAAGGAAAATATGAAAGCAAGAAAAATATTAGCATTTGCACCAATAATTGCATCTATAAATTTATTAAGTTCAAGTTGCTCATTATTTATAAAAAAAGAAGAATCAAGTAAAGATGATTACACAAAAAATCAAAAAGATGTTTTAGATGAAACTAAAAGTATTAGAATAATGCATTGAAATATTCTTAATTTTGGCGGGGAGAAACACATAAAAAATTCTTTTAAGTTTTATGCTTTAAGCGAAATAATAAGAAAATCAAACTCTTCTATAATCGGCCTTACAGAGGTTAACTTTAATGATGGAGATAAAATTTCAAAATTAGTTGAACAAATAAATAATGATGATAATTCAAATCGTTTCAAATTTATAATTCAAAGCGAAAATGAAGCGGTAAGTAAAATACATAATAATAGTAAAGAATTAATCGCTATAATTTATGATTCAACAAAAGTGAAACCCGTTGAATTTACTAATGGTAGAATAGGAGAAAGTTTTAACCAAAACATTTCAGACGTTACAGTAAATAAAAACACAAACGAAATAAGTTTAACAGATTTAAAAAGAAATACATATGTTAGACCTCCTTTTGGAGCTAAATTTGAAATTATTTCTTGGAATAAAAATATTACAACATTTTTTTCACATTTAGATTCGCCCGGTGCTAAGAATAAAGAAAAAAATATTTCTGGTTTTTTAAAAAGAAATAATAAAAGTTTTGAAATAAAAAGCGTTGGTTCGCAAGAATTAGCAGAAGTTCTAAACTTGGAAAATGTTTTTGAATATTATGATAATTTATCCGGCGAAAATGATAATAATATAATATTTGGAGGAGATACTAATATAGATTCTTCTGGTTCTTATGCATTCGATTATTTAAAGTATAAAAATTATTACGATGCAAAAGATAGCACAAACGAAAAATATTTAACTTCTTTAACGACTGATCAACACTTTAAAAAAGGCAAAAGCCCATATGTTAATAGTTATGACAAGTGACTTTTTAATGAAGTTGATATTGATTTTATAGATGCAAAAGAAAACCCTGAATTTGATTATAAAATCCAAATAGATAAAGCTTTTTCAAACGGATTATTGGATAAAGAAATATCCACAAAAAAATATATACATGATTATAAAAAATCAACAAATAACAAAGATAAACACCCTAGCGATTATAGAATTATTCGTATTGGGCTAAGCGACCATGCGCCAATTATTATTGATGTGAAAAATAAATAAAATTTGGCCAAATATAAAAAATATTCAGTTTAAAAATCTGAATATTTTTTATATTTATGATTTATTTCTTCAATTTTTTTAGTTCAAATTTATCAAATACTTTAACAAATTCTGTAATTAAGTTAAAAGCAGCTTCTATGTCAACAAGTGAGCAAACTCCTATTGGTGAATGTAAATATCTTTGTGGTATAGAAAGAGTGATAGTAGGAACTCCACCTTTACCATATTGTAATACTGCTCCATCAGTAGAGCCGCCTTCAGCAATATATTTATAAGCAGGTATATTGTGTTTTTTTGCTAAATTAACTAAATAATCAACTAATTTATAATCAGTAATTATTCCGCCATCTTGAATTAATAATGCAACACCTTTGCCCAAGGTTGGAACTCCTTTAATAGCACCGTATGTATCATGCGAAGCACCTGTATCAATTGCAAAAGCAACATCAGGGTTAATAATTGAAACACTTGTTTTTGCACCTCTTGAACCTACTTCTTCTTGAACTGAACCTACAATATAAGTTTTATTTGGCAACTGTAAATTTTGTATTTTATTAGCTAGCATATCTATTACAGTTACACCAGCTCTATTATCCATTGCCTTCCCACCAACTAAGTTATTTTTAAGTTCTAAATATTCACCAGAAATGTATATTCTATCTCCAACATCCACACCAAAATCTAAAGCTTCTTGTTTAGAATTAAAACCAAAATCAACAAAAACCTCTTTATTTGTTGGAACTTTATCACGCTTAGAAGCTTCTAAAATATGAATTGATGTATGGCCAAAAATTCCATATAACTCTTTTTGTTCTTTATTTGTTATTAGTTTAGCTTTTGTACCAATAATAGCAGCAGGTCAAATTCCTCCTACTGGACTAACAAGAATATTCCCATTTTCCTCTATTGTTCTTACTAAATAGCCAATTTCATCCATATGAGCAGCAATCATTATTTTTGGCGCTTCTTTATCTTCGTTTTTATTTTCGATAATTAACGATCCGAATCCATCTCTTGAAAAAGTGAAATTAGTAGAGTTTATATTATTTTTTAATTCAGTAACAACTGGCTCTTCATACCCCGATATAGCATCGATTTCCATGTATCTTTTTAATTTTTTCTTAATATCATTAAGTGCACTCATTTTTTTCTCCAATAATTAATAATTAATGTTTTAATTATAAATTATTTTAATTATTTTCTTTTAATTCAGGAAATAACTCATGAACATCATATGAATATGTATTATAATCTCTAAAATTAAAAATTAAATTTGGATCTATTAAATTATCATCTAACTCATCTAATTTTATATCTAAATAAGTATTTCTAACTGCATTTTCTTTTATTAATTCTGGAATAGTATTTCCATTTGCATCTGTTTTATAGATATTATTGCTTTTTAAACCTTTTAATGTTGAAGGTAATTCTCCTCCTAAACGAACACCTGGAACACCTACTGCAATTAAATCACTATTATATTTTTGATTTTTATATCTTTTTTCAATATCTTTTGATTTATATAAATAACCGTTTACATCTTTTTTATATAAATTATCTTTTCAAACAGAAATATGTGCATGAGACATCCATCCACCATTGTTTGCATGATTTCCAACAACAGCTATTAAATCTCCTTTGTTAACTTTTAACGGGTTTTTAATAGTAATATTTTTACTAATTGTCTTTTCCGATTCATAAGTTTCTCTATTTGAATCAATTAAATTAATAATTTGCAATGTTTTTGCAAAATCTAAATGTATTATTCCTATATAAACATAATTACTATCTTCAAAAAATTCTTCATATATAGTTTTTTCTATATTTTCTTTTAAATCTTCTTTTTTAACTCTTAACACTAATTGTCCACCTATGCCTGAAAATTGTGGTTCATTTTTACGAGATAAAAATGATACAATTTCAGCATTAAATGGTGCAAAAATTTTAGTATCTGATTTTACTAAAACATCTTCTCCTAAATGAATTTGTTTTACAGCATTTGGATCATTATAAAACCCTCTTAATTCACCATAACCACCAGGCAATATCTTAGAATTATTTGACTTTTCAAATATATTTGTAGTAATTTTGGTCAAGATATTTGAATCTATATCTCCTAATAAAATATTATATTTATTATTACTATCTTGTAATTCTTTTTCAAAAATATATGCATGTTTTTTGATTTTATATTCTAATTCTATATTCTTATTATTAAATTTATCTATAGAGCTTTTTGAAACTAAACTAAAAATAAATCCTTCATTATTTTCTAATTTTTGTAAAGACTTAATTTCATATGAAATATTAATGTTTTTAGATAAAACAACAAAATCATCAAGAACTGCTTCATCAAAAGGATAATTTGATAAACTTAAGTCATATTTAAGTTGAGGATTTGCATTGTATTTTAGATAATCTTTTTCTTGATTCTTTATATCTTCTTCTATAAAAGAACCTTTATAAATTAAATCAACCCCCACATTGTTTATGTTTTGTTCTAAATTTAATTTATTACTTTTTATTGAATTGCTTGATGTGCCATAAGAAAATTTAAACTTTATTAAGTATTTAGTGTTATCGTTTTTATCTAATTCAAAACTTTTTATCTCTATATTATATAAGTCTTTTTCTCTTAATTTAGCCGGATCTCAAGAACTATCTTTAGTCTTATTGTTTTTAACTTTTACATTATAATCAATAATTTCTTTTTTAATATTTTCATCTAAATTATCATAATATTTATCATCTGTTAATTTATTAAACCTAATTTTTAAAATCTCATTTAATTTTTTAGTAGATAAATTTACTAATGAATAGTCAATTTTTAATCCATTTTTATGTGATATATTTATTTCATCATTTTTAACAGTATTAGAATTTTCTACTAATTTATTTTCTAAAAATGAATTTAAAGTGTTTTTTCTATTAATAAAATTAGAATAAAAATCATTTAATTTATTTGATGAATCAAATTCTTTAATACTTAGACCTTTTAATTTAAAATAAACCTTTCTTGTTTGATATTCATTTATTCCACTAACTGTATCAATATAACGCTTAAATAAAATAGGAATTGATAAATATTCAACATTTGAATAATCTCTATTTGTTTCATTTATTAAAATTTCTGTCTTTATTTTATCTATAAATTTAAAACCTAATTCTTTTAAAAGAATATTCAATTTTTCTTTGTTTATAATTAAATTATTTTCCAAAAAGTTATTTAAATATAAATTTTTTATTTCGATTTTAGATAAATCTGTTTCAGGATTTTTTCATTCTAAAATTTCAGGATGATTCGATAATTCATATAGCGAATCAAGAGGTTGTTCATCTATTTTATTTTCATTCAAAGCAATTATTTCTTTTAGATAATTACTATATTGTATTGTTTGTTGTTTATCTTCTTTTTTATCTTTTTGTTTTTCTTGTTCATCTTTTAAAAATGAACAAGAGGTTAAAATTGGTAATGATAATATTGAACTTGAAATAAGTAATTTTTTAAATATATTCTTTTTAATACGCATATTTTTGTTTTCCTCCTTTAATAATTAAAATGGTTAATAAAGCTATTATTGCTGGTATTAAAATTGTTGCAGAAAAATCTATAAAATAGTGTGTTATTATTTTAATTTTTTCTTTTTTATTTTTGCTTGTGATTAGATTTAAAATAGTAAAACCTGTTCCTAAAAAAATGTGAAATGTAAAAAAATTAAAATATGAAGAAATTAATAAAATTGTAAATAATAAAATCATATTAGCCAAAACTAATGTAAAATGATTGAAACCATAAGTTATAGAATTTCTACTTGTTAAAGAAATAGTTATTGTCATAATTAAAATAAACATTATTTCTTTTAATGAAAAAGCTAATGTTTTTTCATTATGATTGCTAAATAAAATATCTTTTAATGTATATTTTTCGTTTTCTTCAAAATAATTTGAAGGCACTTTTTTAAATAAATAAAATATTAAAACAAAGGTAATAAAACCTGCAAGTGATCCTAAAAATTGAAATCCTAATACATAAGGAAGCCCTATGAATGAAGAAATTTTTGGACTTTTAATATTTATGATTTCAACTATAGAATCAAAAATAACGGTTATTGGATTAATATACATAATTGGAATATCATTTGATACTGCTTTAGATATAGCCCAAAACATTATTATTGACATAAATGTGATGAGGGTGAAAGCTAAAGATTTAACCAATTTAGATTGCACTTTTGCTCTTTTGAAAATGTATAAGCAAAACAAAACGAAAAAAGCTAAAACATAATTTGAGCCAAATTCTGTTAATGCTATTATTTTATTAAAACTATTTGATAAAACTTTTAATCCGGTCATTTTTTTCCTTTCTAAAAAATAAATAAACTTTTTTAATTCTAACATGAGACATTTTTTTAATAAATAAAAAAAATTATTTTTTAATTATTAGAAATATTATTTTTTTAAATAAAAATCTTTTTTATAGCTGTTTTAGTAAAAAAAATAATTATAGAAAATCTTTTTTTAAATCAAAACATGGCAAAAATATGAAAAAAATAAATATAATTGTATAATCAATAACAAAAAGGCTAGTAACAAAATATGAAGATTTTAATAAAAAATGCAAAAATATTAACAATGAACAATGATGAAACTATTTTAGAAAATCATTCAATATTAATTAAAAAAAATAGAATACAAAAAATATATCCTAGTATTATAGAAGATGAAAGCACTTATAATAAAGTAGTTGATGCAAAAAATAACTTAGTTATGCCTGGTTTAATTAACATGCATACTCACATACCTATGACTTTATTAAGAAATTATGCAGATGATTTAAATTTGGAAGATTGATTATTTAATAAAATTTTTCCTATAGAAGATAAAATGGAAGATGAAGATATTTTTTTTGGAACACTATTAGGATGTTTAGAAATGTTAAAAAGTGGAACAACAACATTTTTAGATATGTATTTTAAAAGCGAAATAATAGCTAAGGCAGTAAAAAAAGCAAAAATTAGGGCATATATTGGGAAAGGTTTTGTAAATAATAATATAGAAAATAGAATAAAAGAAAATATAGATTTTTTTAAAAATTTTAATAATAAAAATAACAACTTAATAAAAACTATAATTGCGCCACATTCTGTATATACAAACGATAAGGAAAGTCTTAAAATTTCAAATAAAATGGCACAAGATACCACAAAAATGATGACAATTCACTTATCAGAATCACTTAATGAAGTTAATAATTGTATAAAATTAACAAATAAAACACCCTTTGAATTTTCAGATGAATCAAGATTATTTGAAAATGTAAATACAATAGTAGCACACGCAGTTCATTTAAACAAAAACGATATAAAAATAATTAAAAAAAATAATATTTCATTAGTTCATAATCCTAGTTCTAATTTAAAAATATCAAGTGGTATTATGAATGTTCAAAAATTATTAAATGAAGGTATAAATGTTACATTAGGAACAGATGGAGCAGCTTCAAATAATACTCTTGATATGTTTAAAGAAATGCATTTAGCATCATTAATTTCAAAAGGAGTATTTAATAATCCAACAAATTTAAAAGCTTATGATGTACTAAAAATGGCTACAACTAATGCAGCTAAAGCGTTGAATAGAGAAAATGATTTAGGTAAAATAAAAGAAAACTACTTAGCTGATTTAATTATTATTAATATTAATAATATAAATCATACTCCTAGTTCTAATTTGATTAATTCCTTAGTTTATTCTACAAATGGAAACGATGTAATTTTAACTATGGTTAATGGAAACATTCTTTATGAAAATGGCTATTTTAAAGATATAAATGAAAAATCAATAATTAAAAAATGTAATTTTTTATATAATAAATTAATTAAAAAATAGCACGAGCTATTTTTTAATTTTGTTCTTGCATTAATTTTATTTCTTCCTCAGAAAGTTGTCTTATTTCACCTAACTTTAAATTAGGATCGAGTGATAACTTTCCAAACATCACCCTTTTTAAATAAATAACTCCTAAGTTAAAAACACCCATCATTTTTTTTATTTGATGAAATTTTCCTTCATAGATAGTTAAATAACATGATTTATTATCTATAAATTCAAATTTATATTTGTCTATTTTTGTGCCGTCTGAAAAAATAAAAGAATCTTTAAAATTTATTAATTCATTAGGAAATGGTTTATCAGTTTTAACGAAATATTTTTTAGGAACATGATTTTTTGGACTTAGTAATTTATGTGACATTTGACCATCGTTACTAATTATTAGCAATCCTTCTGTATCTTTATCTAATCTACCGAAAGTAAAATATTTATCTTTATTTAAATTTAAAATATCAAAAACAACTGCTTCATTATCATCTTTGTTAGCACAAACAAAACCACTAGGTTTATTAAACATGTAATATCTAAATTTTTCGTATTTGATTTCTTTATTATCGATATAAACCTTATCTAAATAAGGATCTATTTTATAGCCTTTTTCAACAATTTTTTCATTAACCTTTAATCTTTTCTTTGATATTAATTTTTTTATATCGCTTCTTGAATATTCTAAAATATCTGAAATATATTTTTCAACTCTTATTTTTGACATCTTTTTCCTTGTAAATTTATTTTAATAAAATTTTAAAATAAAAAAAGCCAAATTAAAATCTTAATTTGGCTCACTTTATTAAAAGTTAAACTATTTTTTACTAAAATCTATAACAGCACGGCCTATAAAATCACCTTTTTGTAATTTTTCAAAAATTTCACTTACTTCGTTCAATGAAACAACTTTTGTAATTTCAGATTTTACTTTTCCTTCAGCTGCGTATTCTAACGCTTCTGCTAAATCTTGTCTTGTTCCAACAATAGAACCTGCTATTTCTCTTTCAAATAAAACAGTTCAGAAAATTGAAACTTTAAAATCGTCTTTTCCTAAAGCATCTTTTGATGGTAAACCTACTAATACTTGACGCCCACCTCTACGTAGCATATTCATAGCTTGCTCAGCAGCACTAGTGTGTACAGATGTATTAACTACCGCATGAACTCCACCATTTGTTACTTTAATTATTTCTTCAATAAAGTTTGGATTTGTTTTTGAATTAAATGCATATTCAGCGCCTGATTTTTTGGCTAATTCGCATTTTTCATCACTTAAATCAATACCAATTGCACGATATCCCATAGCAGTTGCATATTGAATAGCTAATTGACCTAATCCTCCAACACCTATAACAGCAATTCAGTTACCTGCTTTTACTTTTGTTTGTTTTATCGCTTTATATGTAGTAACACCTGCACAAACAATTGGCGCGCCTTCAATAATATTTAATTTTTCAGGAACAAGTCCTACAAAGTCTTCATGTCCTATTGCATATTCAGCAAAAGATCCATCTTTTGTATATGCTGACATGTTTTGATTTGCACAAAGTGTTTCTCTACCTGTTAAGCAAAATTCACATGATCCACAAGCATCATGAAGTCATGCTAAGCAAACTCTATCACCGACTTTTAAACGTGTACAACCCTCACCTAAAGCTACAACTTTACCAATTCCTTCATGACCAGGAATTAATGGATATTTAGGTTGAACTAATCAGTCAAAATTAGCAGCATGTAAATCTGTATGACATATTCCTGAAGTTTCCATTTGAATTAAAATTTCTTTATATTTAGGTTTTGGAACTTCAACTTCCTTAACACTTCATTTTTTAGGTTCTGTAACTACAAAAGCCTTCATTTTTGATGGTATATTATTCATTTTATCTCCCAAATTTGGCATATATTGCCTATTTTTAATTCTAAAATAGTTTTTATTGTACTTTAACGTGAAATACACTATAAAAAAATTATAATAGGGAAATATTAACACAAAAATAAGTTGGAAAATTTCCTTAAAAGTCTATAAAAAAGTTTTTTTAGCAAAAGAAGCCTTATTTTATTAATTAGTTATTGATTATTATGAAAGGAATTTAAAATGAATGATATTCTGTTATTTTTTTCACATTTATATAAAGGCAACAACTATAATATATATAAAGCTATAAAAGATAGTGAAAAAGTTGATATTGAAAAAGTAGAAAATATTAAAAAAGAATTAAATGAAAATGGAATAAGATATTTAACTATTTATGACGAAAAATATCCAAAAGAACTAAAAAATTTAAGATATCCACCATTTGTCATTTACTACAAAGGGAATCTTGATGTTTTGAATAAAAAGAAAATTATATTAACCGGTGAAAAAGAAGATTTAGTTACAAAAAATAATATTAATTCTTCAATAGTAAAAATTGCAAAAGAAGCAGTACTAATAACAAATAATTTTAAAAATTTAGATCAGTATATAATTAAAAAATATAACGAATTGAACAAAAATGTAATTTATTTACTTCCGTGTGGAATAAAATATCAAAATTACGAATATAACTATGAAAAAGACTTATTAATCACTCAATATCCGCCCAATTGTCATCCTAAAGCTTCTTTTTTTAAAGAAAGAAATGTTATAGCTTCTAGTTTAGCTGATGCAATAGTTATTTATAATAGTTCAATAAATTCTGGTATTCAAAACTTAGCAAATATTGCTGCTTCTTTAGGAAAAGAAGTATATTGTTATCCAGGTTTTTCTTATAACGATGGAAACACATTTTTAATAAAGTCTGGGGCAAGACTTATTACAAATATTGGAGAAATTAATTACTATTAATTTAATAAAAAAACATAAAAATTATTTATAATAATTTTATGATTTTAAAAGATCAAGAAATAAAAGAAAAGGATGTCTCTGAGAAAAAAAATAAAGAGCATACTTGTGAAACTAATGTTAATTCAACAGATGATGAGGAGATTGTTGAATTAGATAAATTAAAAATGGGTAGATATGCTTATGAGACAGATTTATCAAATAAAAAAGATAAAATAGTTAAAAAGAGAATAATATTATTATATTTAAAAAGACTATTTTTTATTTTTATAGCTGCTATAATATTTAATTTTGGAGTTTTAGCTTTTTTAAATAGAGCAGATACTATTCCTAGTGGTCTTTCTGGAATACCTATGCTTGCAATATTAATTTCTAAAAACTACAATGTTCAATTAGATAAATATTTTGCGTTAATGTTTTTAGCGGTTAATATACCATTATTTTTAACATTTGGATTAAAAGAAAAAAGAAGTTTTGTGCTTTTAACTTTATACTTTATGATTGCTCAAATACTAACAAATATGGTATTTACATTGACGCCAGGTGTTAGCGATTGAATACATCATCATATTAATGTCGCCCCCGGATGAGAAAAGCTTATTCAGGTTAAATTAATCGGTTCAGAAGAAACTATAATTTACGAAAATGCTACTTCTTGACCAATTTTAGTAAACGGTATATTAGGTTCATTATGTGCGGGTGTTGCAGTATCAATTGCCTGAAAAAATGGTGGTTCTACAGGTGGAACCGACATAATAGCATACTATTTTTCAACCAAGAAACAAAAATCAGTTTCAGGGATTATGTTTATATTAAACTTTTGTGCAACTTCAATGTTTTTAATTATTTTTGGTTTTGCAGCAAAACACAAAGAAGTTATAAATTTAGAATTATTAGGCAAATACGTTGACTCTTCAAACATCAATTCTACAAACGGGTTGATGGAAGTTAAATTAAATTTAAATCAAAGTGATTTTATATCTTTAATTCAAAACCAAAAAAGCATTATAACAGAACCTACAATTGTTGGATTAAGAGAAATATCTACATTTATGTATATTGTTGTTAACAACATAATAATAAGCATCATTTATCCAAAATACAAAAAAGTAGAAGTTCAAATTTCATGTAAAAATCCTTCAAAAATAATTAAATACTTTAAAAAGATAAAATATTGACATGCTTATACAATTATTCAAGGAAAAAGTGGTTACTCTGGGGACAACACTTATATTGTAACAACTAATATGCTTTTATTTGAAACAAGAAGTATAATTAGTGACATAAATTTAATTGATCCGAAAGCCTGAATTTCAGTAAAATCAGTAGAAAAAATATCTGGAACTTTCAATACAAAATTTGTAGAAAGATAATCAAAACAAAAAAACAATATATAGTTTAATATATATTGTTTTTTTGTTTATAAAATTATTATTCAGAAATTATTTCTTTATTTTTTTGATTTTCTGTAATATAGTCTACCTGAACATCTTCAACAATTTTTTTAGCTTCAGCTAATTGAATACTAAAGAACGAAGTAACACCTCTGTTTTGCATTGTAGCGCCGAAAAGTGAATCTACTCTAGACATAGTTCCATGACGGTGTGTAATAACTAAAAATTGTGTTTTTGGTTTTAACTGTTGTAAATATTCAGCATAACGAACAACATTTGCTTCATCAAGTGCTGCTTCAACTTCATCTAAAATACATAAAGGTAAAGGACGAGCTTTAAGAATCGCAAACAGCAATGAAATAGCAATTAATGATTTTTCGCCACCAGAAAATAGTCTTAAATTCTTAATATTCTTTCCAGGAGGAGTGGCTTCTATATCAACACCTGAATCTAAAATATTATTTTGATCAGTGAAAAACAATCTAGCTGATCCACCACCAAACATTGTTCTAAATACATTATTAAATTCTTCATTAACATCATGAATAATATTACTTAAACGAGTTGTTATAATTTTATCCATATCAGCTATTGCACTAACTAATTTATCTTTAGCTTCAGAAAGTTCTCTTTCTCCTACTGCATATTCATTGTAACGTTGTTCTTCTTCAACAAGTTGTTCTAAGGCTTCTAAATTAACACTTCCTATTTTTTCTATTTCATCTCTTAAGTTTGCAACTATTTCTTCTGCTTCTTCAACAGGCAGTGTTAATATATAACCTTGTTGAACAGCTGATTCAAATGTTAATTTATATTGAGAAGCTAAACGATCTCTACTTACAGTTAAAATATAGTGAGCTTTTTCTTTTGAAGCTATTTTAGTTGAATATGTATCAAGAAGTTTACGCAAAGTAGCATCAAAATCATTTTTCAT